>NZ_JALGCN010000032.1:0-81970 GCF_038085055.1 Bradyrhizobium sp. ISRA442 | reverse complement strand
AGCATGGCTTGGGTTCTGCCGTGCCGGTCGGTCGGGGCGCGTGCCGCGCCTTGCATTCTTACGAATGCAATCAAAGGCGTTTTCGGCACCGTGCGTGCTTTTGATCGTTGGGAGGCGCTGCCGTGAGCGTGGGCGACAGCGACCTGCGTATTCGGCCTGGGCGCATTCGCAGCACCCGCGCGCCGAAGCAAAAGAGCTTCATCAACCAGGTGCTGCGGGCGGCGAAGAAGGCAGGACACACCTCGGGTCAGACCGCAGCAGTCAGGCGTTCTGCGGCCTATGGACGTTCGACGTTTGGCCGCGGCCGGCTCGCCTTTAGCCGCGCCAGGTTGTTCAGCCCGACGCGGCGCGTTGTGGTGAAGGCGCGCGTGGTTCGTCACAAAGGGCGAGCCTTTCGTTCCGCGCCGCTGACCGCCCACCTCTCATATCTGAAGCGCGACGGCGTGACCCGGAGCGGCGAGCGCGCCGAGATGTTCGATGCCGGCGACGACCGCGCCGATGGCGCGGCTTTTGCAAAGCGGTGCAAGGACGATCGGCATCATTTCAGGTTCATCGTCTCGCCCGAGGATGCCGGCGACATGACAGACCTGAAGGCCTTCACCCGCGATCTCGCCAGGCAGGTGGAGACTGATCTCGGCACGCGGCTCGATTGGGTGGCTGTCGATCATTGGAATACAGACAACCCACACGTCCATCTCCTCGTTCGGGGAGTAGATGAGGAGGGGGCGGATCTCGTGATCTCCCGCGACTACATCAGCCAAGGCCTTCGCTCCCGCGCCGAGGAACTGGTCGCCATCGAACTGGGTCCTAAGCCGGAGCACGCGATCCGCAATTCGCTGGAGAAGGAAGTCACCGCGGAACGATGGACGCGGCTCGATCGGGAGATCCGGCTGGCAGCCGATGAGACCGGCGCTATCGATCTTCGCCCGGAGAGTCCCGGCCAGTCCGATCCCGAGATCCGGCGCCTGATGGTCGGTCGCCTTCAACACCTGGAGAAGATGGGCCTTGCCGCATCCGCCGCACCAGGGGAATGGATGGTAGGGCTCGAGGCCGAGCGCAGCTTGCGCGACCTCGGTATGCGTGGCGATATCATCAAGACCATGCACCGCGCCTTTGCCGAGCGTGGGGAAGCGCGCGGCGTTGCCGACTTCGTCATCGAAGGTGGACAGCCGACGTCCCAGATTATCGGGCGAATGATCGACCGTGGATTGCATGACGAACTGACCGGCGAGGCCTACGCCCTGATCGACGGAACAGACGGGCGCGCCCATCATGTACGCTTCCGAGGGCTTGAGGCTTTCGACCACGCGCCGCCGATCGGTGGGATCGTCGAAGTTCGACGCTTTGGTCAAACCGACGATCCGCGCCCGACACTGGTGATTACGACCCGTTCCGATCTCGATCTCGGTGGGCAGGTCACTGCAAGAGGGGCCACCTGGCTCGACCACAGGCTGGTCGAACGCGATCCTATGCCGCTCGCGATGGGCGGATTCGCCCGCGAGACCCGCGATGCCATGGAAGCCCGTGCCGAGCATCTGATCCGGGAGGGCCTGGCGCGGCGGCAGGGCCAACGCATCATCTTGCAGCGCGACCTCCTGAACACGTTGCGCCGACGTGAACTGGACGAGGTGGCCGCAAAGGTTGCGGCCGACACCCGCCTGCCTCATGTGAACGCCGCCTCTGGGGAGCATGTGGCGGGCACGTATCGCCAGCGGCTCACGCTCACCTCCGGGCGTTTTGCAATGATCGAGAACGGTCTTGGCTTCCAGCTCGTGCCCTGGTCGCGCGACCTCGAAAAGAGGCTCGGCCAACACGTCGCCGGCGTCGTGAAGGACGGCGGTGGCATCGAATGGGGCTTTGGTCGGAAGCGCGGCCTCGGTCTCTAGCAATCTTACAAACCAGTTGCGGAAGGGCGTTCGGGATGTCCGGAACCAAAATCCTGTGGGGACAGATAATCGTTGTCGGCCTGATCGTTCTGCTCGCCATCTGGGGGGCAACCGAGTGGACCGCTTGGCGGCTCGCCTGGCAACCGGAGCTTGGGCGGCCCTGGTTCGAGCTGTTGGGCTTCAAGATCTATTACCCGCCGGTCTTCTTCTGGTGGTGGTTCGTCTACGACGCCTATGCGCCTCAGGTCTTCGTTGAGGGGGCGTTCATCGCGGCGTCGGGAACCTTCGTTTCGATCGCGGCGGCGATCGGCATGTCGGTGTGGCGGGCGCGTGAAGCCAAGAATGTCGAGACCTATGGTTCGGCGCGCTGGGCCGATGCGGGGGAGGTTCGAGCAGCCGGACTTCTCGGTCCGGATGGTGTGGTGCTCGGCAAACTCGACCGCGACTACCTCCGCCATGACGGGCCGGAGCACGTGTTGTGTTTTGCACCCACCCGTTCCGGCAAGGGTGTCGGTCTTGTCGTCCCGTCCCTGCTGGCTTGGCCCGGCTCGGCCATCGTCCACGACATCAAGGGCGAGAACTGGCAACTGACCGCGGGCTTCCGTTCGCGCCATGGCCGCGTCCTGTTGTTCGATCCCACCAACCCAAAGTCCTCAGCCTACAATCCGCTGCTCGAAGTCCGGCGCGGAGAATGGGAGGTTCGCGACGTCCAGAACGTCGCCGACGTCCTGGTCGATCCCGAAGGCTCGCTCGACAAGCGCAACCATTGGGAGAAGACCAGTCATTCGCTCCTCGTCGGCGCCATTCTCCACGTCCTCTATGCCGAGGCGGACAAGACCCTGGCCGGTGTCGCCGCCTTCCTGTCCGACCCGAAGCGGCCGATCGAGGCGACGCTGAAGGCGATGATGACCACCGCGCACCTCGGCGAGCAGGGTGCCCATCCGGTGGTCGCCTCGACCGCGCGCGAACTCCTTAACAAATCCGAGAATGAACGTTCTGGCGTCCTGTCCACTGCGATGTCGTTCCTCGGACTCTACCGCGATCCCGTGGTGGCCCAGGTGACCCGCCGCTGCGACTGGTGGATTGCCGATCTGATCGCAGATAGCCGCCCGACGACGCTTTATCTCGTGGTGCCACCGTCGGATATTTCTCGGACCAAGCCGTTGATCCGTCTGGTGCTGAACCAGATTGGTCGTCGCCTGACCGAAGATCTGCATACCCGCCACCGCCGGCATCGCGTTCTGATGATGCTCGACGAGTTTCCGGCGCTGGGTCGGTTGGATTTCTTCGAGTCCGCGCTCGCCTTCATGGCGGGGTACGGCATCAAGAGTTTCCTCATCGCGCAATCGCTCAACCAAATCGAGAAGGCCTATGGGCCTAACAACGCCATTCTCGACAATTGTCACGTCCGGGTCAGCTTTGCGACCAATGACGAGCGGACCGCGAAGCGGGTATCCGACGCGCTGGGAACGGCGACCGAGATGCGCGCGATGAAGAACTATGCCGGGCACAGGTTGAACCCATGGCTTGGACACCTGATGGTCTCGCGCCAGGAGACGGCAAGGCCGCTCTTGACCCCGGGCGAGGTCATGCAGCTTCCGCCGATAGACGAGATCGTCATGGTGGCAGGGACGGCGCCGATCCGGGCGAAGAAGGTTCGCTATTACGAGGATCGGCGGTTCATCGAGCGGGTTCTGCCGCCGCCTGATCCTGCGAGCGCCGGCCGATCATTGCGAACGGACGGATGGTCAGCGCTCGGACCACCGAAGCCGACGGCAGGTCCAACTGACAAAGCTGCGGAGGCCGAGGAGGACACGGCGAACAGCGGACTCCGTCGTGAGCCCGAACTCCCCGATCACGTCGCGATCGCCAAGGAGACGACCGAACCGACACCGGCAGAAGAATTTGCGGCCGTTCTTGACGATGATGAGGATGCGGTCCGTCAGTCCCGGCTCATACGCCAACAGATGCGCGGTGTCGCGCGTCAAGTCGCCATGGACCCGAATGACGGCATGGAGCTGTGAGGCAATATGCGCGACCGGATGAACGTGTATTTCCCGCCAGAGCTTCTGAAACAGATTTCGGAGCTCGCAGATCGCAAGAAGCTTTCCCGGTCTGCGATCGTGGAGGCGGCAGTTGCTTCGTTTCTGTCACCGGACGGCGCGGACAGGCGGGAGGCAGCGTTCGCCCGTCGCCTGGATCGGCTGTCGCGTCAGATGCAGAGGCTGGAGCGCGACATTGGTCTGACGGCTGAGACCTTGGCGCTTTTCATTCGGTTCTGGCTGACGATTACGCCGCCGTTGCCCAACGATGCGCAGGCGGCCGGGCAGGCAAAGGGCAGGGAACGCTTTGAAGGATTTGTCGAGGCGCTTGGGCGCCGTCTGCAAAAGGGGCAAAGCTTTCTGCGCGAAATTCCAGAAGATATTCGCCGGCAGGAACCGGAGGATGAAAAATCTAGCGGAGTCTAGACTTTCGTCGCGTTTCCGACGTCCAAAGGGAAATCGATCATCGCGACCGAGATCGGCGCTCGTGAGCCCAAGCGGCGTCCAAAGCTCGCCGATTCAGTCCAGCGCCGTCGGACCTCACGCTCATGTGTACCGAGGAGCTGTTCCTTTCTATTGAAGTACGATCGTAATTTAATATTATGACCGTCATGGTATCGGCTGATATCGCGGCAGCCGATTGCCGCAAACCGCTCTTGCGAGGTCTTTATGAACGACATCACCGCCATTACGCGCCCCATGGCTCAGGAAGAACTCATGGATCGCTCCTCGCTGGGGCTCGCGGCCGCTGCAGCAGCTATTCGGCGTGGCGAAATCAGTTCGGAAGCATACACTGCTACGCTTCTGTGGCGTGCCCGAACGCTTGCCGGGCTTAATGCCTTCATCACCCTGAACGAGACGGCCGTGTTGGAGGCTGCGCGGGAAGCGGATAAAGCACGTGCCGCCGGATCGGCGGCTCCGCTACTGGGCGTGCCACTCGGAGTAAAAGACAGTTATCTGACGAAAGGGTTGCCGACGAGCCTCGGCCTCGACAGCCTCGCTCACTTCGTGCCACGCGAAGATGCGGACGCTGTCGATGCCATAAAGCGTGCGGGGGCCTTCGTCTTCGGGAAGAACAATCTCGTTGAGATGTCCTACGGCTTGACTGGCCATAACGCAAGTTATGGCCAAGTGAAGAATCCGCATGCACGAGACCGCGTGTCGGGTGGCTCCTCGAGCGGTTCCGCCGCATCTGTGGCCGCTGGCCTCGTTCCCGCGTCGTTGGGCGGTGATACCGTTGGGTCGATCCGAGTCCCGGCATCGTTCTGTGGCGTGGTGGGATTCAAGCCAACCACCGGACGATGGCCGCGCAAGGGCGTTGCTCCAATCTCCCACACACTCGACACGACCGGTGCATTTGCTCGAAGCGTCGAGGATTGCGTCCTGCTGGATCAGGTCGTGACTGGCGAGCGCACTGCCGAAATTTCAGATGGCCATGACCTGAAAGGAGTCCGACTGGCCTTCGCGCCGCGGCAGTTCCTGGATCTGGTGGACTCGGAAGTCGAGGCGCGCTTCCGTGAGGTGGTTCGGCGGCTGCGGGACGCCGGCGCCGAAATCGTCGAGGTGGACTTTGGCGCCGATTTCAACGCCGTCGTCCAAACTGCGACGTGGGGCATCTTCGCCCATGAAACCATGGGCGCGATCTCGGACTTCTTTCGCCGCCACGATGTTCCAACCACATTCGATGCCATTTACGAAGGGCTTAAGCCCCAACTTCGGCAGGCGTGGGCTCACATCGTACTGCCGGACGGTGCAGGGGCAATCTCAGCGGATGCCTATCGGACGGCGCTCAACGTGAGCCGGCCGGAAATCCAGCGCCGTCTCGATAAGGCGTTCGTCACCCAAGGCGCGCAGGCCATTCTGCAGCCTACCACTCCTTGCACGGCACCTTTGATCGAGGAGCAGGCGACAGTGCATATCGCGGGACAGGATGTCAGTTATCTCGCTTTGGCAAACCACACTGTCTCGGCGAGCAGCGTGGGGATGCCGGGAATCAGTCTTCCCGTTGGCTGGTCTAGCACTGGACTGCCGATTGGCCTCGAGCTTGACGCCCCCTTAGGAAGCGACGGGACGCTTTTCGTCCTTGCCCGCAAGATCGAAGGCGTCCTGGGCGACAAGTCAACTGCGATCTGACGCGACCGGGTGCGGAAAATCTCTGGAGTTGAGAGAAGATGCGTTTCGAGAAAGGCCACAAGTCGGCGACACGTCGGCACATAATCGATGTGGCATCGAAGTGTATGCGCCGGGACGGCATCTCCGCCACCGGGATTGCCGGGATTATGGGCGAGGCCGGTCTAACCAAAGGAGCCTTTTCTCCGCACTTCGACTCCAAGGACATCCTTGTTCGCGAGGCGCTGGCGAGAGCGCTGGCTGACCAGCAGTATCGGCTTGAGGAAGATCAGCTCAAAGGCCTCGATCTCGAAGGCTCAATCCGGAGATACTTAAACTACGCTCACCTTGAAGACCCTGGGGACGGGTGTCCCTCCGCAGCGTTGCTTCCGGAAATCGCGCATCAGCCTCAGAACACCAGGGAAGATTACGAGAAAGCGCTGGAAAGCTACGTTGGGACTTTAGCGGCGCTGCTACCCGGCGCAGATTCTGCCGCGAACCACCGTCGGGCGAGGGCCATCTTCGCTCTCATGGTGGGCACTCTACAGTTTGCGCGGGCTATCCCCGACGCTGCCAAAGCGCAGCAAACTTTGGATGGAGGCATTGAAGCCGCGCTGCACTTGGCGCGAGCTCCATGATTCTAAATCAAGACAGCGGAGAGGCTCAGATCGGAGAACCTTGTGAGAGCTGAGCCCCTCGTCCTGCCCAAGCTCTTACGAGCGGACGTGAATAATCGTCTTGCCTTGGCGTCGCTGGGCCGAGTTGAAGTTGGCGACAGCATCGTCGAGAGAGGAGACCTTTCCGATGTTTGTCCGCAGTCTTCCGTCCCGCACCCTCTGGACGATCTCACTCAATTGACCACGATCGGCCTCCACAACGAAGTCGATGGCCAAACCGTCTAGCGGCCGAGCCTGCACCGGGCCGACGACACTCACCAGCGTCCCTCCGGCTCTGACAAGGGCTGCAGACTGCTTCTGGACGTCGCCGCCGATGACGTCGAATGCAAGATCGACGCCGCCGATATCTTTGAGGGCGTCGTTCTCCAGGTCGACGAATTCATTTGCGCCGAAATCGAGCGCTTTCTGCCGGTCGGCTGCACGTCCTGTTCCGATGACATAGGCGCCAGCTTCTCGTGCGAGTTGAACGACCATAGAACCGACCGCGCCGGCCGCACCATGCGCAAGTACGCTCTGGCCTGGGCGAAGACGGCCGTGCTGGAAAAGTCCCTGCCACGCGGTTAGGCCAGAGATCGGCAGGCTTGCGCCCACCTTGAAATCGACATCACCCGGCAATGGCGCCAGATTGCGCGCCTCGATGGCAATATATTCAGCGAGCGTGCCATCGCGATACCAGTCGGCAAGGCCGAATACGCGCTGCCCCGCCGACAGTCCCGTCGTGCCGTAGCCAAGAGCGGTGACTATGCCGGAAAATTCATGCCCAGGGATCGACGGAGTTCTGTCCCGTTCGCGACGATCGGTCCACGTCGAAGGCCATTCCAATTCCGTCGGAACGAATCCCGATGCGTGAACCTCTACGATGACGTCGTTGATCGCTGGTTGAGGGTCGGGCCGTTCCACCAGCTTCATCCCGCCAAATCCTGCAGCCTGGTCCGTCGCAATAATCGCTTTCATCTTCGACTCCTTGTGTGTGGTGTTTTTGTGTGTGGTGTTTTTCAGATTCCGAGCTTCCCGATCTGCGAGCTGGGAGGACCGTGCTCAGATCGAGCCGGCCGGTGCCACCGCGGGGAAGTCCTTGTCGGGGTTGAACACGTTGTTGAAGAAGTTCGTCAGCGAGTACATGGCCACGAGCGCGACGATCTCCATGATGCTTGCATCCGCGTAGCCCGCATCGCGGACGGCTTGCAGATCGGCGTCTGTGACATGGCCTCGGTTCTCGATGATCTTGCGTGCAAACTGGACGGCGGCATCCCGCTTCGGGTCGCTGGCGTGACCCTTTCGGGCGAGAATGATGTCCTCGGCCGGCAGCTTGGCCATGTGCTCCGCGGTGAAGCTGTGCACCGTCAGGCAGTAGTTGCAACCGTTCACCTCCGAGACCGCAAGGCCGATGCTGTCGCGCGTCTTGACGTCGAGCGCCTTCCTCAACGAGCCGAGCAGAGCGGCCCATGCGTTGAACGCGATCGGGCTTTGCGCGAAGGTCGCCATCATGTTTGGAGTGAACCCGATGCTCTTGGTGAACATATCGAGGGTCGGTTTCGAAGCAGCCGGCACGTGTTCCGGCTTCAGAGCGGCAGCTCTGGCCATGGTATTTCTCCTTGAATGATTGAGTTCAGGGGTGGTTAGGCGAAGTGCAGCACGTTGGCCACGGGCAGGCGCGGCTTCTGCGGCCAGTTGCCGGGCCGCTCCGGCCCGACGGTCAGCAGCATCACCGGGATTTCGTCTTCCGTCAGGCCGAACTCTCTGTGCACGGCCTCTGCATCGAAACCGATCATCGGTGTCGACCCCAGGCCTAGCGAGCGAGCCGCATAGATAATAGCTGCGGCGCCGAAGGTCGCGGAGCGTACGGCTTCGTCGCGCTGGCGCTGCGGATGATCGTCGTACAGGCCGTGCGCAGGCCCCTCCCATTCCGGCACCACATGTGCCGGCATGATTCCGGCTTCCACGACGGGCGCCAGGCGGCCAGGGACGGTGCTGGCATCAGCCAATTGGCCGATGATGACGAAGGTAACGGCTGCTTCGGTGATTGCGGGCTGATTCCAGGCGATCGGCCGCAGCCGTGCCTTTGCTTCGGGTGAGCGCACGGCGATGAAGCGCCAGTTCTGCAGATGGAAGGATGTCGGCGCTGATGTGCCGATCCGCACGAGGTCGCGGATCTGATCGTCGCTGAGGACGGCCGTCGGGTCGTAGTACTTCGCAGCACTGCGGCTCAGAATGGTTTCGATCACGGCGTTTGTCGGCAGCGGCCGCCCAAGTGAACGGGAGGTTTCCGGATCGGCAGCGGCAGCGGTTGTAGCGGTCTGGTTCATTGGGTTGCTCCGTTATCAAGTGATGACGGAGCCCAATTTACTGCTGGGAATGATCGTTTCGAGCCTCTATTGGCTCAATTTGGTGCTCAAAAGGATCATTCTGACGGCGACCGAGACTCATCGCCGTTGTGCGCCAGTCGGCGCCATTCCCCCGGCGTCATCCCCATCCTCTCCGCAAACACTCGCCGGAATGCCGAAACGGATTGATACCCGACCGTCTCAGCCACAGCTTCCGTACTGATCCTTGGGTTCTTGAGCTCGTTGGCGGCCATGCTCATGCGAAGATCGGTCAACAGGTCGAGGGCGGAGCGGCCCAACTTGTCCTGAAAGTGGCGCATGAATGTCGCGCGTGACATGCCGCATAGATCGGCCAGATCGGGAAGTTTCCAAGGTCGCGCCGGATCCGCGAACATCGCCGCAATGGCCGCTGCCAATCTCGGATTGCCGGCAAGGGCCAACAAGCCTTCAGTGGATTTGCCGGCTTCGCTCGCGGCGCGTAGAACCAGAGTGAACAAGACCGAAGAAAGCGCGTTGAGAATGGCGCGTCCTCCCGCTCTGTCACTTGCGGACTCCATTCGCATCAGCCTGACCAGTCCGGAAAGTTGACTCGATGCCGACGGGATGTCCTCTTCTCCATGGCTTTCCATGGCCCGCACCACCAGATTTGCCGGCAGGTAGTTGCGGACCAGTCGATCGTGAGGTGGCGCGACGAAAAAACGTCCGCACAGCAGATCGAGTTGCTCCCCCCATCCATCATTCTCGCTCAACATCCATCCTGCGGAGCCCTTGCTTTGGTGCGTGCTGATTGGCGTTTGGCCGCTGCCGTCGTGCAGCACATGCGCCGAACCGTGCGGGAGCAGCACGACATCCCCGCTTCCAAGCTCCTGCATCGTTCTAGAATCAGGGTCCTCGAAAATGGCCCGGCCCTTGACGATGACATGGTAGGGGATCTCGTTGGCCGCGGCCTGCGGCCAGATAAGACGCCATGGTGCGCCGTAGGCGCAGCGGACCTCGAGTTGGCCGGTCACGGTGATGATTTGCAGGAGATGACTTAACCAATCGACTTGAGACATAAGACCTCGAACGTGAATCGCCGACGCAGCATATCAATTTAGCGACGCGTTCGTCGAAAGGCTTGGCGTTCCGTCCTCATTGATTGCGTCGACGACGCCAGAACGCTCATTGCTGATTGCCGCCATACGGCGGTGAGTTCAGTCATCATCAATACCCACTTTGAACATGGGTGCTCAGGACGCCGCACGAGGTCCGCCAGCGCGAGCTGCAACTTTGAGCGGCCTCTATCTAGTCGAGTGCGGCGCCCCGTTTTTACCGGATGGGCGATGCGGGTCATGGATCTTTACTGGCGCAGCACCAGCAACGGCAACGCGGTAGCCATCATCGAAATCCTGATAGGAGCGAAGGCGAGTCGGCTTGTGCCCCCGAGCCCGCATGCATCAGTGTCCAGTTGATTATCACCTTGTGCGGGTAGAGCGGAGCTGATGAATTTATCGATTCGCGCTTGAGCAAAAATCACATCGGTCTTCCTTTTTCTACGCCAGCCTACCATGGCAACAATTTAGCCAAGCGCACAAAAGGCTGGTCGCGCTATCGGCTCGCACGAGCTGACAGCAAGAGGGTCCGCATGCAAATTTCTGGGAAATGGATTCTCACAGCGCGCGTATTTCTCCCGTTTGCTGCCGGATACTATCTTTCGTATCTGTTTCGAACGATCAACGCTTTGATCGCCAGTCATCTCAGCTCGGATGCCGGCCTTGGGACTGCCGACCTCGGGTTGCTTACGTCAGTCTATTTCCTTGTTTTCGCGGCGGCTCAGATTCCCGTCGGCATATTGTTGGACCGATTTGGTCCGCGTCGCGTCCAAAGTGTGCTGCTATTGCTCGCAGCAGCGGGCGCCGGGCTGTTCGCGGTATCGACCAGCTTCCTGTCACTTTTGATCGCGCGTGCAATGATCGGGCTTGGTGTGGCGGCGGCGCTCACGGCAGGACTGAAGGCCATTATCCTTTGGTTCCCCAGGGAGCGAGTTGCATTGCTGAACGGCTACATGATTATGCTGGGATCGCTGGGAGCCGTAACCGCTACGGATCCCCTCGAACATCTGCTCACTTGGATGAGCTGGCGTCAGCTCTTTGAGATCCTGGCGGCCGCGACCGGTGGCACGGCCATTTTGATCTATGTCGTGGTGCCCGAACGAGGCATTGTCCCATTGATCGCGTCAACTCCCGCGACCCTAAGCTCTTTTTTTAGAGATCGACGCTTTTGGCGAATGGCCCCGTTGTCGGCGACTTGCGTTGGGATCAGCCTGGTCTCTGCAGGGACTGTGGGCATCACCGTGGCTGACCGACGTGGAGGGGCTTGATCGCTCGAGTCTCGTTAGACAGCTTTTCATGATGTCGATTGTGCTCAGCGCCGGTGCCTGGTTGTTTGGTATGACGGTCCATCACATCAAGGGGAATCGGGGCAGAGACGATATTAGCCTTGGTTGCAGTGCTGTTTATCGCAGCCGAATTAGCCTTGATCCTGCGAGGACCTCCACTGTCCATCTTGCCCTGGTCCGTTGTCGCAATTGTCGGAGCGGCAACCGTAGTCAGCTTCGCGGTGATTTCGGATTACTTTCCTCCGGAACTTGCCGGTCGTGCCAATGGTGCCCTCAACGTCCTGCACTTTGGTTGGGCATTTCTGGTACAATCAGCGACAGGCCTCATCCTGGAGCAATGGCCTGCGAATGATGGCCGTAGGCCCGTCCAGGCCTATCAAGTCGCGTTCGGCCTCAGCGTAGCACTGCAGATCGCGGCGCTGGTCTGGTTCGTGCTGCCTTCGCGCCGATCCTTCTCCTCATGGATGAGTTCCATCCTCTTCTTCAAGCCGGCTGATGCTTCCTACGCTGTCGAGTCGGTCGGGGTGTATGAGGATTCGGTCATACTCGTGTCCGCGGATGACGATGCGGAGTGGTGAGCGGTAGCTCGCCGAGTACGATACTACTGAGTAGCCCTAAAACATCAGTTCTCACTCTTTCTTTTTCTACGCCAGCCTACGATCACTGAAGCCGCTTGTTGCGCCAAGTCCATCGGTGCCTTTTCTAATCATCCCCATCTGAGGCGCTCTTTGGGCGTCCTCATCCGGTGGGGGCGAACGGTGGCAATCCATTCCATTCAATCGGAAGCGAGTTCGCGCGGTGCGCGAATGCTGCGCAGCGCGCTTGGTTCTGCGATTGCCGGCTACCTCGAAGACGAAGCGATCATCGAGGTGATGCTCAACCCAGATGGGCGGCTGTGGATCGACCGGTTGTCGAATGGTCTGATCGACACAGGGGAAACTCTGTCGGCTGCGGATGGCGAGCGCATCGTTCGCCTGGTTGCGCATCACGTAGGCGCCGAGGTGCATGCCGGCGCGCCACGGGTTTCGGCAGAGCTGCCCGGGACCGGCGAGCGCTTCGAAGGTCTGTTGCCCCCAGTCGTTGCCGCCCCAGTCTTTGCTATCCGCAAGCCTGCAGTCGCGGTGTTTACGCTCGACGACTACGTCGCCAAAGAGATCATGACCTCGGAGCAGGCCAAGGTCCTGAAGAGCGCTGTTGCTGCACGGAAGAACATCCTCGTCGCCGGCGGGACGTCGACCGGCAAGACAACATTGACGAATGCGCTCCTGGCCGAGGTGGCGAAGACTGCTGATCGGGTCGTGCTGATCGAAGATACGCGTGAACTTCAGTGCAAAGCGCCCAATCTGGTAGCGCTCCGGACCAAAGACGGCGTGGCCACGCTATCGGATCTTGTTCGGTCCTCGCTGCGCCTACGACCTGATCGCATTCCGATTGGTGAAGTTCGCGGTGCCGAGGCGCTCGATCTGGTCAAGGCCTGGGCTACGGGCCATCCCGGCGGCATCGGCACTATTCACGCGGGCACCGCGCTCGGTGCGCTGCGGCGGCTTGAGCAGCTCATCCAGGAAGCCGTGATCACGGTGCCGCGCGCTCTAATCGCCGAGACCATCAACCTCGTCGCTGTGCTTGCAGGACGCGGCGCTGACCGTCGCCTCGCTGAGCTCGCCCTCGTCACCGGCCTTGGCGCCGCCGGCGACTACACCCTTTCATCAGCAGGAGACTGACATGCGTCGACAATTTCGCTTTCTTCGAGGTGCATCGTTGGCCGCCTTCGGCGCGGTGCTTGTGGCAGCCCCGTCAGCATGGGCGGCTGGATCGAACATGCCGTGGGAGCAGCCACTCAATCAAATCTTGCAATCGGTTGAAGGGCCAGTCGCCAAGATCATTGCCGTCATCATCATCGTGGTGACCGGGCTCACGCTCGCGTTCGGGGACTCGTCGGGCGGTTTCCGCAGACTGATCCAGATTGTGTTCGGTCTGTCGATCGCGTTTGCCGCCTCGAGCTTTTTCCTGTCGTTCTTCTCCTTCGGTGGCGGCGTGGTGATCTGATGGATGATCAGGTCACAAGCTTTGTCGTGCCCGTTCACCGCGCGCTCACCGAACCGATCCTGATGGGCGGCGCGCCGCGGTCGGTTGCGATCGTCAACGGCACGCTTGCGGCAGCCCTTGGACTCGGAATGCGGCTCTGGATCGCGGGTCTTGTCCTCTGGTTCATCGGCCACATGGCCGCCGTCTGGGCGGCCAAGCGCGATCCCGCCTTCGTCGATGTGGTGCGCCGACATCTGCGCATTCCCAGCCATCTCAACACCTGAGCTCTCTATCATGATGAACCTTGCCGAATACCGCCATTCCAACGCGCGTCTTGCCGACTTCCTGCCTTGGGCAGCCCTCGTCGACGAGGGAATCATCCTGAACAAGGACGGCTCGTTCCAACGGACAGCAAAGTTCCGAGGACCCGATCTCGATAGCGCAGTACCGGCTGAACTCGTCGCCGTCGCGGGTCGCTTGAATAACGCCTTGCGTCGGCTGGGATCAGGCTGGGCCATATTCGTCGAGGCGCAGCGTCATTTTGCCGGCACTTATCCGCCGAACACCTTTCCGGATGTCGCGTCTGCGCTGGTCGACGCCGAGCGCAGAGCTCAGTTCGAGGAGGCAGGTGCCCATTATGAGTCCAGCTACTTCCTGACCTTCCTCTATCTGCCACCGGAGGAGGGGGCCGCCAGGGCAGAGCAACTGCTTTACGAGGGGCGCGACCGTACCGTTGGAGCCGACGCGCGCGAGATTCTCCGCGGGTTCATCGACCAAACAAACCGCGTGCTTCAACTCGTCGAAGGGTTCATGCCGGAATGCATCTGGCTCGATGATCAGGACACGCTGACCTACCTGCACTCGACGATCTCGACCAAGCGTCACCGCGTTCGGGTGCCAGAAATTCCGATGTATGTCGATGCGCTGTTGGCCGACCAGCCGCTGACCGGCGGCCTCGAGCCGATGTTGGGCTCAGCCAACCTCCGGGTTTTGACGATTGTCGGCTTTCCGGGCGCGACGACGCCAGGAGTTCTTGATGACCTCAATCGCCTGGCGTTCTCGTATCGCTGGTCGACCCGAGCAATCATGCTCGACAAGACCGACGCCACGAAGCTGCTGACGAAGATCCGCCGGCAGTGGTTTGCCAAGCGAAAATCCATCGGTGCCATCCTCAAGGAGGTCATGACCAACGAGGCATCGACGCTGCTCGATACCGACGCCCACAACAAGGCGCTTGATGCCGACGCGGCACTGCAGGAACTGGGGTCGGATCAAATCGGACAAGCCTTTGTCACGGCGACCATAACTGTCTGGGACCGCGATCCTAACGCCGCCGATGAAAAGCTCCGTCTCGTCGAGAAGGTTATTCAGGGGCGCGATTTCACCTGCATGATCGAGACGGTGAACGCCGTCGAAGCTTGGCTCGGCAGCCTCCCGGGGCATGTCTATGCGAATGTGCGGCAGCCGCCGGTGTCGACCCTCAACCTCGCCCATATGATTCCGATGTCGGCCGTGTGGGCGGGCGAGGCGAGGGACCTCCACTTCAAAGGCCCGCCTCTGTTGTTCGGCAAGACCGAGGGATCAACGCCGTTCCGATTCTCGCTCCACGTCGGTGACGTCGGCCATACTCTTGTGGTGGGCCCGACTGGCGCCGGCAAATCCGTGTTGCTTGCTCTGATGGCGTTGCAGTTCCGCCGCTATCCAAACTCTCAGGTCTTTGCGTTCGATTTTGGTGGTTCAATTCGTGCGGCCGCGCTCGCCATGGGTGGCGACTGGCATGATCTCGGCGGTGCGTTGTCTGACGGGGACGAAAACCCCGTCGCCCTGCAACCGCTCGCATGGATCGATGATCCTTCCGAGCGAGGGTGGGCGACCGAATGGATCGGCGGGGTCCTGGCGCGGGAAAAGGTCGAGATCACTCCGGAGGTCAAGGATCATCTGTGGTCCGCGCTGACGTCTCTCGCTTCGGCGCCGATGCAGGAGCGTACCCTCACGGGCCTATCAGTCCTGCTCCAATCGAACTCTCTGAAACGTGCCCTGCAACCCTATTGCCTGGGCGGTCCCTCTGGACGCTTGCTTGATGCTGAATTCGAGCGCCTTGGCGAGGCCTCGGTCCAGGCGTTCGAGACGGAGGGTTTGATCGGAACGAGCGCTGCCCCAGCTGTGCTGGCGTACCTGTTCCATCGTATCGGAGACCGTCTCGACGGCCGACCTACACTCCTTATCGTCGATGAAGGTTGGCTTGCCCTCGACGATGAGGATTTCGCCGGCCAGCTCCGCGAATGGTTGAAAACACTTCGGAAGAAGAACGCGTCCGTCATCTTCGCCACCCAGTCGCTTTCGGACATCGATGGGTCTGCGATCGCGCCGGCGATCATCGAAAGCTGTCCAACACGCTTGTTGCTGCCGAACGAACGGGCGATTGAACCGCAAATCACCGCCATCTACCGCCGTTTCGGCCTCAACGACCGCCAAATCGAGCTTTTGAGCCGGGCAACGCCAAAGCGCGACTACTACTGCCAGTCCCGTCGCGGCAATCGGATGTTCGAACTTGGCCTAGGTGAAGTTGCGCTCGCATTCACCGCAGCTTCTTCCAAGACAGACCAGGCAGCCATCACGCAGCTCCTCGCCGAGCACGGGCCTGACGGCTTCGTGCCGGCCTGGCTCCAACGCCGCGGTGTCGCCTGGGCCACAGACCTGATCCCCAACCTCGGCAATCTGGAGCAATCGCTATGAGGCGTCTTGCCCTATTGGCGGCCGCCGGCACCGTCGCGCTCGTACTTGGCGTTACGGTGTCAGCGCGGGCGCAGTGGATCGTCTTCGATCCCAACAATTACGCTCAGAACGTTCTGACTGCTGCGCGGGAGCTGCAGCAAATCAACAATCAGATTACCTCGTTGCAGAACGAGGCGCAGATGCTGGTCAATCAGGCGAAGAATCTGGCGAACCTGCCGTATTCCTCGCTGCAGCAACTGCAATCGTCGATCCAGCGCACCCAGCAATTGCTGGCCCAGGCCCAACGCATCGCCTACGATGTGCAGCAGATCGATCGCGCGTTTTCGACCAGCTACGCGCCGGCTACGAACAGCCAGTCGAACCAGTTACTGATCTCCAACGCTCAATCGCGTTGGCAGAATTCCTATGCCGCGACGCAAGACGCGCTTCGCGTCCAGGCGGGCATCGTAAGCAACCTCGATACCAATCGCACTCAGACGTCTGCGCTCGTAACGTCTAGCCAAGGCGCAAGCGGCGCCCTGCAGGCAACACAAGCAGGAAATCAGATTCTCGCGCTGAACGCGCAGCAACTCGCCGACCTCACCGCTGTTGTGACGGCGCAGGGAAGGATGCAAAGCCTCGAAGCGGCGCAGCGCGCCGCGGCCCAGGATCAGGGGCGAGAGCAGCTCAGGCGATTCCTGACGCCAGGACCGGGCTATCAATCCTCCAATGTGCAGATGTTCCACTGATGACCGACGTAAAGGCATTCAAGGCACTGTCGCTGCTTGCGACAATCGGCCTGGTGGCCGTCGCTGCCTGCACGATTCAGCTGCGTGGCGGAGACGAGTCTCCGCCGGCACCGAAGGCGGAGCAGAGGACCGATGCAGCCAGCTCCGACCTCGCACACTGCCGCGCCGTTAATCCGGAGGACGCGGCAGGCTATCGTCATTGCCAGCAGATTTGGTCCGAAAACCGGCGTCGCTTCCTTGGCAAGAAAGATGGCGCCGCAGCTCCTGGCCACAATGACTCAGCCAGCTCGATAGCTGCCCCGAAGGATCAAAGCCGGATCCCGCAGGGATATTCGAACCTCGTGGCACCTGAGGCGAGCAAGCCATGACGGGTACCGGGATCATTGACCAGTTCCTGGAAACGTTCACACGTTATATCGACAACGGCTTCGGGCTGCTGGGTAGCGACGTCGGATATCTCGCGGCGACCCTTGCGGCGATCGATATCACGCTCGCTGCCTTGTTCTGGAGTTGGGGACCGGACGAGGACATCATCGCGCGCCTGGTCAAAAAGACGCTCTTCGTCGGCGTCTTTGCCTCCCGAAAAGTCAAAGAGACTGATCTGCCCTTATCTCTCGCCCTAGGTCTTCTAGGTATCAACGGGGTCACGGCGTATTTCGGCTTGTTGGATATTGGTCAGCCGCGCCCAGGAGACACGGTAATAGTGTCGACCGCCGCAGGGGCAGTCGGTTCGGCGGTGGGCCAGATTGCCAAGCTCATGGGGTGTAGAACTGTTGGAATAACTGGGGGGCCTGCGAAAAGTCGATTGTGTTTGGAGGAGTTCGGCTACGACGCGATCATAGATTATAAGTCTGATGAAGTATCTGAAGCTCTCATGGCCTCTTGCCCCCAGGGAGGCGACGTCTACTTTGATAACACGGCCGGTAAGATAAGTGATGCCGTGCTGCCAATGATGAATGTGGGCGCTCGAATCGTGATTTGCGGCACCGCATCGGTTGCGAGCTGGGATCCCGTGCCAATTGGCCCTCGCGTCGAGCGCCATCTTCTGGTGAAGCGGGCACGCATGTCAGGCTTCCTCGTGTTTGACTACAAGCATCGCTATGAAGAGGCAATTGATAGGATCGCGGCCTGGGTGAGAGAAGGCCGCATCCTATATCGCGAGGACATCGACGTTGGCATTGAGTGCTGCCCTGACGCGATCGCCAAGCTCTATCGTGGCGAAAATCTTGGCAAGCAACTCATCCGTCTTTCCAGATAGTCATCACAAGCGCGCCAACAGCATTTCGCCATATCCATCCGCTCAGCCTTTAATTGATCTGCTTCGGCGATCGAACGAATGCACTGCTCAAGCTATATGTTTCGAGATGGTCGCGTGTCCGAGTCGTTGTTCAATTCTGACGTTCGCGATGTACAGAATAGGAAATCACGATTTCGGCCAGAAGTGCTAAGGTGCATTGGAGCCGTAGGGTAGCTGGTTAGGTATCTACACTCCATCGGTGTCGATAAGTTCGATTGATTACCAAACGAGTAGGAATTTCCTGTGGCGGTGGCGCGTTGCAGCGAATGCAACCCGACGCAGTGTAATGCTACGAAAGAAGCAATTGGGATGACGCGTTTACTTGGCAGCTTTGTCGTTATGATCGTGTTGGCATTAACTTCGTCGGCCGATGCGCAATCCTTGTCTAAAGACGTTGCCTCACGCATAGAGGCGATTCCCATTCAGACTTTGACTTTGTCGGACGAACAATTTCTAAAAGGAGTACCTGCTGGCGAGCCGGTAACGATTGCGGGCACGCTCAGGGTGGCTCAAGGCGAAGGTCGCCTTCCGCTCGTAGTATTCGTGGCAGGCTCCGGCGGCTTTGCACCCAACACCGATGTTTGGGGCAGGGCGTTCGAGAGAATGGGTATCTCTACTTTCATCATGGATTCGTTCGCGGCGCGCGGAATCGTAAGTACGGTTTATGATCAATCGCTTTTTGGCCGGCTCAACGGGATCCTTGATTTATATCGCAGCCTGAGTGTGCTCGCGGCGCATCCCAGAGTAGATCCAAGCCGCATCGCAGTTATGGGGTTTTCGCGCGGCGGGCACGTCGCACTATATGCGAGTATGAAACGATTTCAAAGGATGTGGAATGTTGGGGGTATTGAGCCTGCAGCTTACATTGCACTCTATCCGTCGTGCTTCATCAATTACGTTTCGGACAGCGACGTAAGTGATCATCCGATCCGTATCTTTCACGGCACTTCCGACGACTACGTTGAGAGTGGTCCTTGTCGCTCGTATGTTGCACGAACGCAGCTGCAGGGAAAGGATATCAAAATCACCGAGTTTACGGATACTTGGCACGCATTTGACTTTCCCAATCTCCCGCGCGTTCCAGTCGTCGTTAAAAACGCGCAGGCAACGCATTGCGTTTTGAAGGAGGTGCCAATCGGAACTATTGTGAATGTAAACACGCAGCAGCCGTTCAAAAGTACCGATGATTGCGTACAACGCAGTCCCCACGTTGCTTATTCATCCTCCTCCACGCAAGCAACGGAGGAAGCCATTAAGACGTTGCTGGCGACCACGTTCAAGCTGAACTGAGAGTGTCGCAATGGCCATTCAAGGGAAATGTAGTACCAGAAGGCGAGGGGGCCTGAGCAGCGCATTGTTTGCGAGCATATGTTTCCTGTCAGTGGTCGTGTTTGCGATCACAGCCTCTACCGCCCAGGCTAGCCCGTGGGATGCATTCGAAAAAGATACACTGAACCCCGGAAAGCGCTCGGAAGCCACTCCGGCCGACGTCGGGCTAACGTACGAGCGGCTCTCGATACCCAGCGGTAATCGACAGTTGGACAGTTTTCTCGTTCGGGCTAAGGATTCCTGTCGGCCTACAGCGGCCTTGCTTATCTTTCACGGTCGGGGCGAAACGATAGCCGACTGGATCCGTGTCCAGCGATATCTTTACGACAGATGCATCTCGTCCATTATATTCGATTACTCCGGGCACGGCAGAAGCAGTGCACCTGGGACTATAGGACATCTGAACGCCGATGGTGCCGCCGCGCTTGCTACGTTTATGAAAGTCTTTTCTACGGCTGAGAAGCGGTGTCTTCTCAGTCACTCGATGGGAGGCGGTCCGCTACTTTATGCAGCAACGCACTCCAACGCCGCTCCGGACTGCATTATTATAGCGAGTCCGTTTTCATCCTTGCGAGCGATGGCCGTGCGAGGAGTCCCGGCGATACGGTTCGGTGTGTACCGGTGCATTCTTCCTTGAGCCGTTCGAGGTACGCTGCGATTTCTCTCCAGTTCTCGCGGGAGGCTGAAGCGGCGAGGTAGCCGTCCGGACGCACGAGCCGGATGCCGGCCCCCGGCGTGATCGGCCGGATCATTGGCTCAACCAGTTGCGGGTGGCGCGAGACGATCTCCTCCGCCTCCTGCGCCTCACCGGGCGCCGCCAGCAGGCTGAAGCGCGGCGAATTGCCTGAGCCGTAGGGCGCCTCGCCATCGACTGGTGGCACCCGGACGCCGGCTGCGAGGCCGTTGTTTGAGCTTGGTCCGTTGAGCGGGCTCTGCGGATAACCGACCGAGACTTCAGTCATGGACTCCGCCATCGCCTGGCGCACCGGTCCAATGCCCATGACGACATGGGCGACGAAGTTGCGAAGATGCCGGGCAGCGTGGTTGTGCAGCGTGGCCGTCTTCGTAAGCCGGCCCGTCGAGTGGATTACAGCGGCGCCTACCGCCTTGCGCTCGACGTTGTAGCTGTCGAGCAGTGCAGGGGCCGTCGAGATACCATGACAAACCAGCGCCAGCTTCCAGGCGAGGTTGAAAGCATCCTGCATCCCGGTGTTCATGCCCTGACCGCCGGCAGGACTGTGGACATGCGCGGAATCTCCCGCCAGGAAAATCCTGCCCGAACGGTAGTTCGCAACCTGCCTTTCATTAATGCGGAAAGCGGTCGTCCAAAGTGAATCTTTCAGTACAAGTCCGCCGGGCCCCCGCCGATCGACCAGCGCCTGGAACTGTTGGAGCGTCGGTGCGGCAGGCGTTTCGCCGGTCGAAGGTCCGAGACTGGCGATGAGCCGATAGCGGCCGGGCCCCATCGGGAAGAATACGAGGACGCCATCTTCATGCCAGTAAGTGACGAGCTCCGACAGCGCGAACGGCCATCCGGACATGTGGAAATCGCCGAGCGTCCAGTCATTGCCCATGGTGTCGCCGCCGAACTCGAAGCCGAGCCGATGTCTGATCGGGCTATGAGCGCCGTCACAGCCTATGAGCCAATCGAAACGCTCGGTCTGCTCTCGTCCATCGGCCGAGCGGATCGTCGCAGAGACTCCATCGCCATCCTGGGAAAAGTCGATCAGTTCGACACCGAGCTCCGACTTTACGCCGAATCGTTCGAGGTGGCGCTCGAAGACAGCTTCCGTATCGCACTGCGGAACCATCAGTGCGAAGGGATAAGGCGACTGAACGTCCCCGAAATCGACGCGCCCGATCAGCCGACCGCCGGCCAATATGGTTGCAGCCGATACCTTGTTGCCGATTGCCAGCAAATCGTCGGTGGTACCTGTACGGTCCAGAAGCTCCAGAGTGCGACTCCAGAGTGCGACCGCCCGGGATTTGTCGCTGCGCACGGGCATCTTGTCGATGATACGGACCGATACACCATATCGCGCAAGCTCGAGAGCCATCGTCTGGCCCACCGGGCCTGCGCCGACGACGAGAACGCTGTCTGTCATTTTCGTATTCCTTGTGAATCCGTGGTAAGGCGGCACGAGCTGCCTTGGGGCGCGGCACAGTTCGACATAGGTCTCTGCCCCTGATGGATCGTATTCCGCGCAAAACGGCACCTGTCGAATTGCGCGTGGCCGTGGCTCGATCAATCGCCGGCCATGAGCGATCCTGCGAAGATGTCTCGATTTATTTCCAGGAGCCGTTTGGCAGTCGACCGTGATACGGCGTGTTGCGACAATGACCCCACGGCCCGCGCCAGTATCCGGGAGGGCAGCCATTATTGGCTTGACGAAACTTCCATTCGCCGTCAGGCAGTCGGCCATAATAGGGAGTGTCGCGGCAGTGGCCCCAGGGCCCGCGCCATGCCCCGGGGCCGCATCCGCCCGCTGCTTCGGCAGGCTGCGTAACCAGTAGCGATGAACCCAGCGCCAGCACAGCAAGCGCGCCGAGCGTGATATGTGACCTCAGCATTGCGATCTCCTCTTCGATCTCTCTTCTGACGTATCGCCATGACATCCTGATCGGCTTCGATCGTTGCATGACGCGGTGTCATTTGGACCGGCAGAAAGCCGATCCGACGGCTCGCGGTATGCATCTCGCGGAGACACAGAACAAATACGAGTTCGCTATGCTGGTATCGGCAACCGATATGACCGCCGAATTTCCGTGAGTCAGCAGCTTGCCGAAGGCATTCATAGAATCGCTACTGCAGCTTCACTGCCGCTTCCGAACCCCTGTAGCCATAGGCTGTTGCGATAGGTGCATAGCGACACGGTATTTGCCGTCGAAGCGCGGATGAGGTTTCTGCGCGTCACACCGCCACGAGCGGATAACTCAGCCAAGGAGGGCAAGATGAAAGTATCCAGACCATCCGCCACGGCCATTGTCGGTAGCGTCTTGACGCTGGCGATGGCGCTCTCGATCGCCGGCCCGGCGCTGGCGCAGGGCACACCGCAGCAGCGATCCGCCTGCATGGGGGATGCTTTCAGGTTCTGCAGCTCGGATATTCCGAACGTTGCCAGGATCGAAGCCTGCCTGATCCATAACCGGAGCCAGCTGCATCCGGCGTGCCAGGCAGAATTCCGGGCTTCCGGCAATACCCACCTGCACCCCGAGCATTTCCGGTAACGATGGCCGAGGGTGGGTCCGTGAACGACCTTGCGAATGCCTTCCTCCTGGTCTTTGCGGGCCTGTTTCCCGTGGTCAATCCGATCGGGGCCGCACCGCTGTTCCTGCGTTTAACCGCGGGCTGCACAGAGCGAGAGCGCGGCCGGCTGGCATTCTGCGTTGCCTTCGGTTCTTTCATCCTGGAGTTCTTTGGCATCACGGCGCCCGTGGTTCGCATAGCCGGCGGGCTACTCGTCGCCGCGATGGGATGGCAGCTGCTTAACGACGACAGCGGTTCGAAGCACGGCGGGGTCACTGAGGCTGGCGACGTCAAAACCATTCGCGACGGTTTCTACCCGTTGACACTGCCGCTGACCGTTGGACCCGGGTCGATCTCGGTCGCGCTGACCATGGGCAGCCATCGACCTCACGAGTTCACCGCGAATGCGATGCTGCTTGCCGGCTCGGCGCTAGTGGGCCTGCTCGCGGTCGCGCTCGCGATCTATTGCTTGTATCGCCTCGCCGCGCCGATGGTCCGGCATCTGGGGCCGTCCGGAGTCAACGTCCTGATGCGCCTGGCTGCATTCATCCGCATCTGCATCGGGATCCAGATCGCCTGGAGCGGGGCGCGTGTGCTGATGAGCGAGCTGCAGCGTGCGCCCGGACTGTTCTGAGAGAAATGGCGGTATCGAGTGGACGTCTTCGACGCAGTCCATTCGCTCGCGCAACCCTTTGTCTGAAGGACCTGAACATGAATACCAGACCTGCCCCAATTTACCTGGACAAGCTTCTCGCGCGGCTCGAACTCGCCGGCCGGTCGACGGTCGTCCGCCATCAGGGCTCCGATCTCTCCGGCGAGGCACTCCGTGCCATGATCTTCCAGTACGCCCGAGTCCTGTATGACGTCGGGATCACGCGCGGTAAGCTGGTGGCGATGTTTGCGCCCAATCGCCCGGAGGCGATCGCCATTCGTTATGCCGCTCACATTCTTGGCGCAGGCGCCGTTTACCTGTCCGTTCCGCCCACGGAGGAGCAGCGCCAAGCGTTGCTCAAGCAGATGGCGCCGGATCTCCTCGTCGTGTTTCCCGAGACCATACATTACTGGCACGCGAATGCCGGTGTGCGGCTGGCGACGGTGGGCGTCGACTGCGCTGCGTCCTGTGGTCGGCTCGATGTATTGGCCTCATCGGCTTCGGACACTCGGCTCGATGTCATGGCTTGGCCGGAGGACCTCGCCGTCATCATTTCCTCCGGCGGCACCACCGGGGTACCAAAAGGCAGTTGCCGCAGCTTTGCGGCCTACACTGCGATGGTAAGCGTGCCAAGCCCCAGCGACCGTCGTCAGCTTGTCAACGGTCATCTCGCATATCTCTCGCAAGTCCTCGTCGATATCACGCTGCTTGGAGGCGGGTGTGTCGTCCTCGAAGGCGCCTTCGAGGCAGCCGATACCCTTGCCACGATCGAGGCGGAGCGGATTACAGATCTCTTCCTGGTCGAGCCGCAGCTCTTCGAGTTGATGGATCATCCCGACGTCTGCTGCCGAAACTTGTCATCGCTCCGAACGCTTACCCACATCGGCGCATCCGCACCGCAAACGCTGCGCTTGAGAGCACGAGAACGACTTGGTCCGGTCATAGCGCACACCTATGGCGCCAGCGAAATGGGTATCGTAAGCATGTTGACGCCCGCCGAGCACGACCTCTCGCGCCCCGATCTTTTCACCTGCGCCGGCCGCATTCTGCCGGGCGTTGAGGTTCGGTTCCGCCTCAAGGATGGCTCGCTCGGCGAGCCCGGGGACATCGGCAGTATCGAGGTCCGATCGCCGGCGATTGCCAGCGGCTACCGTAACAGGCCCGAGCTCGAGGCGGCGAATTTCAAGGCCGGCTGGTATTGCTCGGGGGATCTCGGTCGGCTTGATTCGGACGGCTATCTCCACATCTTGGGTCGTGCGGCTGATGCCTCCGAGGTCAATGGCATCTTGGTGACGCCGACATTGATTCAGGAAGTCTTGTGCGGGCTATCGTCGGTGCGCTGCGCCGTCGTGGTGATCGACAATGAAGCACGAGTCACCATTGCTGCCGTGAGCGCCTGGACGGGACTCTCCATCGGGGCTGAAACATGCCGTCAAGCGGTCGCTGAACATTTCGGTCAGGAGACCGCGGCATCTCTGGTCGTCGTTTCACTCGATCGGATTCCGCTCACCGAGCAGGGTAAGCCCAATCGTGCTGCCATTAAGGCGTTAGCTCGCTCACGATCGCTGGTCGATGCCGCCTGACTGCGGGCCAGCACTCTCGACGGTAGCAAATTCGACCTGCGGAAACAGCTTTCCTGTAGTCGAGCAATGTCGTGCGCAAGTTTCCCGCTGCTAGCGAAGTGCAACAGCCGATGACGAGACGACCCGCGCTACCATGCGATCGTACGCTAAACTGCGCTTTGGTTCGCTTCCGCCGGGCGCGATGGGCAGCGCAGGGTGAGCCGAACGGCCGTTGCTTTGGGAACCGCGCATCGGCCGCGCACCCCGCCGGCATGCCCATATAGCAGATGGTCAAAGCGACGAGGCCTTGGCGAGCGTCGTCGCGTAGATCGGAATGTTGAGGTTCTCGACGGCAGTCTGCTGCTGCGCTCCGAAAACGTCGCGCTCGTCGACTGATGCCGAGATGTTCGGCCGGTCGATCGAGATCTTGATGGCGTTGCAGGTATCGACGAAGAAGGTGCCGACAACGTGCTCGCGCGGCAGTCCTAGAAGCTTCGCAATATTGCAGCTGGAGAAGACATTGGAGTGCAGCGCTGCCTCGTAGTGCTCCGCAGAGGTAAAGATGATATCGAAGGTTAGACGGTTGATGCCTGCGTCCTTGCTGCGGATCACGACGGCCATGTCAAGCAGACGGTTCGATCTGAGCAGCACACCCGTCGGCGGCGCATCGGCGATCAGCGATAGTGTGCGATCGTCGAGATCGCCGGTGTAATTAGTTTCCCCGATGTCCTCATAATGCGGACGAGCGTCACTTTCCCGCGTCCACGACGCGCCGTTCGCTCGGAAATAAGTGATGTCGAACATCACGTTCTTGATGACGTGCTCGTTCTGGAGCAGATGATAGAGCGACCATTCGTACGCGTCGGGCGCATCGAGGTTGAGCCGCGAAGTGGCTTTCGGCTTTGCAAGCTGTGTGATGCGCTCGATTTCGAGGGCATGCCGTGCGGCCAGCCGCTGCGGATTGCGGTCGACGGTCCGCAGCAGGATCGCCGGATTGGCCGCATCTGCGTCGGTGATCTTGAAGTTCGCATTTTCTAGCGCATCCGGGAATTCGTGCTGAATCAGGTTGATGACAGCCTCCTTGATCTTCGGATAGTGCTCGAAGAACACCGGATCGCGCGTTCCGCTCGGCACGATTGCGCCGAACAGCCCGTCGTCGCGCCGGAAGCTCACGAGATTGGGGGACAGCGGATAGGCGATGTTGCCGGCCGTCGCCTTCCGACCCGGATAGCCGTAGTGAATCAGATAGTGCGTCAGCAGGCTGGCCAGCAGCACGGCGGCTTCCTCCGTCTTTGCGGCGGTTTCGATGATGATTCCAAGCTCGCGCTGGCCGTCCTGAACGGGATTTGCCTGCACGCCGTTACGACCATAGACCAGTACGTCGACTGGGACCTTCGTGAGGTCGGCGGGATCGATATAGATCACCGAGACCTTGCGGGCCCCGAGCCGTCGCGATCCTTCCAGCTTGATGCTCCACGGCCAGGGCTTGCCCGCGCGAACAAACTTGCTGTTGCGGATGCCCGCTATACCGGCGCTGCGCGAGAAGAACTCCGTCTTCTCCATCGCCAACACGCCTTCGGGATAGAACTGGAGCTGCGGATGGCTCTCCTCATACAGCGAGTGCGCCGCGATCGAGTAGGCGGTGCAGCGTCGCGCCGGATTCGGAGAAACGAGGAGGGCTGAGCCGTCGTCATAGATCTCGGCGACCAGGCAGTCCGACGGCGAGCCGGGATCACAGGCAAGTGCGCCACATTCCAGAATGTGGCCGACATGGTAGGCGAGGCCTGCATCGATGCCACGGCGGATCATGTCGGAGGCGAAAAGGGCGACATCGCAAGAGCGACCGGCCAGCACGTATTGTGCGCCGTGCTCGAGGGCAGTGATCAGGGGATGGATGCCCATCTGCCCGACGATCGTGCTCTCGCGCAGTGCTTCCTCGCTGAGCTCGGGGCCGGCGCCGGTTGGACGCAGGGCTCCCTTGCGAAACTCCTGGATGACGATTTCCGGATCGAGCTCGGAGCGGATGACGGCGACCTTCGCGTTCGTCACCGCGAGTTCACCGAAGACTTCCTTGGCGACGCCGATCATCCAGTCGAGGTTGCGGTTGCCGCCCGCCATGCCGGAGGATCCCAGGATCACGGGGCAGCCCAGCCTCTTGCCCGCTTCGACCATGTGACGGAAATCCGCCTTCACGGCTTCGTGCTCAAAATACTCCGTCCCAGTGCCGAGATAGTAGGGCCCGGCATCCATCGAGCCGCCATCGCAGATGATGGCGTCTACGCGACCGCGCAACGCGTTTTCCAGGGACTCTTTTGGATAGCCGTAACCAAGAGCGCCGCAGGCGGAAACGACACGGTAGATAAGCTTTGCCATGATGTGCATCTTTCCTGAAAGGGTGAAGCCTTTTCGGTTCACCGCTGGTGCTGGCCGCCACAGTGGTCGAGGAACTCGGCGAAAACAAATACCGCTTCAGTATGCGGGTATTGGTGCCAAGTATGGCCGACGTCTATCCAGCGATTGTCGGAAAGGGCGGCCGCCGCCGCGATCACCGGGGCGGCAAATTCCGCGTAGAGCTTATGATTTGTAGAGGGTTGCCACAGCATCGTGCAGCTTCAGCGCCAGCGGCGATGCTGCGTAGGCATCGGTCACGACCTCGATGTAGGCACCGGTTTTGGACCTGCCGGCCTCTTCCAGCGCCCGGTCGAACTCGTCGCAGGTGGTAACGCGCGCCGTTAGCCAATCATCATTCCCGAATGCTTTCGCTAGATCCGCATAATGCCACGGAGCGATGTCGTTATAGGCGATGCTCGGCTCCTTGCAGAGCAGCCGCTCGATCAAATAGCCGTTGTTGTTGAGCACGAAAATGATCGGCGTCAAGCCGAGGCGACCAAACTGGCTAATCTCCTGCACGGTAAGCTGATGCGCTCCGTCTCCTGTTACCAGAACGACGCGTTTGTCCGGTGCGGCAACTGCGGCGCCGAATGCAGCCGGTGTCGCCCAGCCGATCGAGCCCCAGAGAGTCTGGTTGTAGAAGGTAGCGTCCTGCGGCAGCAACGCAAACCCCAGGCCCATCGAGACGGTACCCGTTTCAACGACGAGGATATCATTCGGCTTCAGGAAGCGTTCCCATCGCGAATAGAGGGCGGGAGCGTCGATTGGGTCGTTATCCTTGCCACTCACTTTGCCGAGGGATTTCGCCTTGATTCTGGCCCAGCCGCGTTTCGGCAGGTGATTCGCGAGAGCAACGAGCAGATCGGTCATTTCCACATCGTTGAATCTCTTGCCGCCGACCTGAACATGGTGGTGATTGATCGCGATGGTCTTTTCCGGCGAAAGCCGTGCAGTGAAGGCGCCGGTGTTGAAATCCGTCAGCGGCGCACCGACCAGCATGACGCAATCGCGCTCTTCGACGAAGGTACGCACCTCGTCATTCATCAGCGCTCCGTTGTAGATGCCGACATAGGACGGATGCTGCTCGTCGAGCGCGGACTTGCCCATGAGCATGGTGCTGAACGGCAGTCCCGATGCATCGATCAGGCGCTGCAGCACCTCGCGCTGGCCGGTCCGGCTGACGAGAATGCCGGCGATCACGCAGGCCGTGCGCGCCTTGTCGACTGTCGCAGCGATTGCCTCGACGGCCGCGGCGAGATTGTCCGGGTTGCTGCGCGGAGGCGAGATCGGCGTCGCCTCGCCAAGCACCGGCTGATTGGCGAGATCAGCCGGAAACGCCATGTACACCGGCCGGCGGTGATAGAGCGCTTCCGCTATCAGTCGCTCGGTCTCGTAAACGGCATTCTGCGGCGTCATCACGGCATGTGCGCAAACGACCGGTTCTGTCATACGGCGGAACAGGTCGTATTCGCCGTTGCCCAGCGTATGGTGCATCGGCGCGCGGGCGGCCTGCGTCGCCATGTTCGGACTGCCCACGAGGTGAAACACAGGCAGGTGCTCGGCATACGCGCCGGCGATGCCGTTGATCGCGCTGAGTTCGCCGACGCCATAGGTCGTGCACAGCGCTGCCGCACCCTTGATGCGTGCATAGCCGTCCGCCGCATAGGCCGCGTTGAGCTCGTTGCAACATCCGACCCAGCGCATGTTCGGATCGTTGCAGATCGCATCGTTGATCGAGAAGGCGTAGTCGCCGGGCACCCCGAATACGTCGGTGACGCCTATGTCGTGAAGACGGGAGAGAACGTATTGGATGACAGTCTTGGTCATGACGAGCTCCGATTGGCTTCGATGGGGAGGAGGTGATTGGAATTGGACTGGAGGACCGACGCACCGCGGCAATGCAGCAGGAACAGGCCCGTATTCCACGAGGCCGAGAACGTCAGCCCGAACGCGAGGGCGGTCCATTTCCCGAGCGGTACCGCAAGCAGGTAGACGGTCACGAACGCCAGAGATATGCCGAGGAAACCTGCAAGGCTGTTGGCGATCACGGCGGCCGCTGCCCGCCCGCCGAGCCGGCGCTGCAGGATGATCATCAGCGAGAGATAGAGGACAGGCGCAGCAGCCAGCACGCCCGTCCACATCGGCTTGGCCACGAGGCCAAGGACCTCGATCGCACCGACCAGCACTGCAACGGCCACACCTCGCACGATCAGATCACTTGCGTGCTGCCCCGGCGCAGACGCCGTCGCGTGACGGTAAGGCCTGACAAGGACGATGCAGAGCGGGAAAACGCATGCGCCGAGTAGGAGCGCAGTGGGCAAGCCCGAGTCTCCCCAGAGCGATAGCGCGAGATAGACGAGCCAGACGCACATTGCCCCGCCGACGCTGATAGTCGTCGACAGGCGTTGTGCAAGCAGCACGTAGGACGTCGCGAAGATGGCGGTCGGAATGTTCTGCGCGAACGTCGACAGAGCTGTCTGTGAAATGAAGGCTGCGTCGTGGTCCTGCGCCAAAAAGAAGAATGCCGGCCCCGACGTGACGGGCAGCGTTGCGAGCAATGCGCCGACTACGGGGCCGGCCTTTTCGGCAAGAACGGTGACGGATACGGCGATCAGCGCCGAAAGCCCCATCTTGAGCAGCAGTGCGAGCACGAATCCTTCATGGATGTGAACAGCAGCGAATGACATGTGGTCGCCTCTGGAATGGTGTGCACTTGCCGCCGTGTGCGAGCGGCGGGACCATCTCTCAAGCGAGCCTCGGTAACAAATACGGTTTGGCTATATGGCTATTGGTGCGCCAGATGGCTGGACACCCGTGCGTCGACGCCGGAGCCAGCAAATTCATTGCAGTAGTTTTGAAGAGCTGGCTTGCCGTGATCTGGCAGACCGTATGGACGATCTTGCCACGAAGCGGATTCACGCGGTCACTTCAGCGGTCGAGCCGCCGATCGGATCTACAAGCGACTCGCGTCGCATGGGCCCGCTCAGCGAAAGAATGACGGACTCAAATCAGAGGTGGAAGATATCGTCCATCCAGCCTGTGGCCTCCTGGGCGAGGCGAAGCCGATTGTTGACCTGTACGTGGCCGTCGGCCCCTGAAGCCGCATCGAGTAGAACGAAGGCTTTTCGGGTCGATTTGATGTCGCGGTGCCAGGCGTGAGCCTGCGCCGCGAAGACGGGCGAGTCGCCCGCGCCGAGGATCGACAGGAATGGAACAGTGACCAAGGCAGGGTCGGCGATCATGTTCGACGTGCGCGCCAGGAAGTCCTGCGGGCTGCTCGCACCGGCTTTCCATAACGTGACTTGCGCGCTGCGCAGTGCAGATGCCGAAGGCGGCTGCGCTGACTTCGCCTTCTCTTTGACCGCCAGCGCGAACATCTCGGCCGGGTTCGGAAACGGCGTGCTGGCGATCACGGTGGCAAAGCGTTCATCATGGCCCGCCGCGCGCGCGGCGAAGTACCCGCCCAGACTGAGCCCGATCAAAGCAATACGGCCGGGCTTCGCGCCGAAACGGCTGACGAGCAGATCGACAATCGCAGCGATCGGCTTCTCCGCTTCAGCTTGCCAATAGAGTCCGTCCGCCTGCGTGATGCCTTGTCCGGGAAGGTCGGCCAGGGCAACGGAGTAACCACGGTCGAGAAGATTGCGGCCGACGGTCAAGAACAGATCTTCAAAGCAAGTGTCGGCACCGCCTATCACGAGCACCACGGGAGCATTCGGATTCGCATTCTGGAAATAGGCGCCCGGCAGTTGCTTGCCGCCGAAAGGTACCTCGAAATGAGACGCGGGGAGCGCAAGCTCCTTCATGGCTGCGACAAAGGCAGTCTTGTGTTTGACCACGAGGGACTTGAACAGATCGCCGGGGCCCGCGAATTGCCAGGCCGAGCGGTAGCTGGCGAACGCCTTGAGCCGGGCCTCACCGGCGGCACGCTTTCGGCCCTGCGCATTCCAGCTGTCCGCCTGGGCGTTCATGGCGTCGCCGTAATTTGAAAAGGCGCGCACCCAGCTGTCCGCATCGCCATCCGTAATCTGCGAAGCGATGTAGAAAGCCTGCCCGATATCAAGGCCGCCCGCGGGACCCCAGCCGAGCGCCGCAACGAAAAAGAAGTCCATGTCCGGATCGGCAAAGCGATAGGTCTGGCCAAGACGCTGATCGGGCCGCTTGTCGGTCGCAGTGGATTGCGCCATTGACCCCTCCGTGGCCAAAGTTGCAGCAGCGAGGCTCGCTCCAGCGACGATTATCGTTCTCCGGTCCATTGCTCAACTCTGTTCTGAGAAAGGTCTCTGAAACTGATGACCGTTGCGATAATATGAGTATTGCTCACATTCTCAACTCGCGTTTGGCGCCACGGGCGATTCCCAGTGAAACCGACATCAAAACAATCAGTTAAACGCAGGACGCCGCAGCAGGCTCGTGCCCAAAACAAGGTCGACCTCATATTGGAAGCTGCCACGCGGCTCATTCAGCGAGGCGGCATGGACGGCCTGACGACGAGTGCAATTGCTGAAGCGGCCGGAGTCAGCATCGGCACGCTGTATCAGTATTTTGACAACAGGGACGCGGTCCTCGAAGCTTTGTCGGGGCGAGAGCTGGAAGGACTGTCAAATCGTGTGATGCAGGCGATGACGACTGCCCGCGCCGGGGCGACAGGAGAACGCATTCGGATCATCGTGCATTCCATACTGACGAGCTATGGCGGGCGGCGTCGGGTCCACCGAGTTCTGCTTGAACATGCGTTGTCGCGCGGACCTGCTACCAGGCTGAACCCGCTCTTCAAGAGCCTGACCGACATGCTGACGACAGCCGGCCCGGACGGCTCGGGTGGCGTGAGAAGACCTATGCGCCCGGCGGACGCATTCGTTCTTGTCTACGCCTTCGCCGGTGTGATGCGCGCGGTGGTGGCGACGGAAAATAAACAGGTGCCGCAGCACGAGCTGGAGCAATCGCTGACCAGGCTCATCGCCGGCTTTGTCGAGGGCAGCTAGAGGAGGCTTGCTCGTGGCTCGGCGCGGGTCTCGCCGTTTCCGTGATGGACGGTCGCGACACCTGTGAGCTTGACAGCTTGGCGCCTTTGTTAGCACTTTGCAACCATCGGTTTACCGCTGCGGGAAGACGGAGGATGCAGTACCGCCATCTCTATTATTTCGTGAAAATCGTCGAAGCCGGCAGTTTCTCTCAGGCTGCCAGGACCATTCACGTGGCGCAGCCGGCCTTGAGCCAGCAGATCGGCGAACTGGAAGCGTCCCTAGGCGTCGCATTGCTGCATAGAAGCGCGCGGGGCATCAAGCCGACGGCTGCCGGGCAGCGGTTCTATGACGAAGCATCCTCGATCCTGCGCCGATACGAGAATCTGCCGGCCCTGGTGCACTCCAAGATCGGTGAAATCGAAGGGCCGGTCAGCCTCGGGATGCCGGCATCTCTTTCCACGACCCTGGTCGGGCCGTTCATTGAACTGTGCCGGGCTACTCATCCGAAAATCGCGCTTAGATTCGTCGATGGCGATAGCGAATTCCTGCGCGAGGAGGTCGAGAAGAGTCGCCTGGACCTGGCTCTCATTTTTGAAGATGAGTTCTTTCCCACGGTACAGCGGCAGCCGCTGTTCCAGCAGGACCATTATCTCGTCCGCAGCAAGCAATCGGCTCCGATCGCCGGCTCAACAATCCCGATCAAGGAACTTGCGGAGATCCCGCTGATCCTTCCGGGTCAATCGAATGCGCGGCGAATCGTTATCGACCGTGCTTTCGCTAAGGCCGACATCTCGGTGCAGCTTGCCGCGGAGGCGGACAACATCTCGAGCGAACTTTCGGCGGTGCGCTCCGGCGCTGCCAGCACCATCCTGAACTTGGGGGACATGTCAGGTTTCTCGCTCGCCGACTTTGCCGAGCCGGTGCTGATTACGCCGACATTCCATCTTACCTGCTGCCTGATTTGGTCCAACCAGTTCACGCTGACGCTGGGTGCCGAAGGCGTGAAGAAACTCCTGATTGAATTTCTGAAGGAGCAGATCGAGCACGCCAGGAAGCCGGGAGCGGTGTGGTTGGATTAAATACCGATAGGCAGGCACCGGAAGGTGCCTGCCGCTCGTCCGACTAGCGGCCGCCGCCGCCATGCTCGTCGGCAAATGCGACGCCCGCCTGGGTCTCTTCGATGGCCTGGCGGACCAGCTCCACTGCGCGTGCGCGGTGACCGCCCTTGTTTGCAGTCGCCTCCTGCAACGACTGCAGCGCTTGATGCAGCGATGCAAGCGCACGTTCCATGTTACCCTGATAGGCCTCGGCCGATTGCGCTGTGGCCGCGAGCAGCCCGATGCTCGCAATGCCAGTTGCGACAGTTGCGGCGAAGCCGCGGCGCGTGAACTGAGAATCGAATTTCATGTGGTGTTCCTTCTCTCGATGCGGAAATGCCAAGCGCCTGACCGTTCCCCTCATGACGAGGCGATCGGCGCCGTGCGGCCACTTCCGTGGTCGATCGATCGCCCCGCGACAAATACCGTTTGAATATGCGGGCATAGCCGTCGCCGATGGCGACGGATCGGCGTGCCGATGTCGTCTTTGGTGATGAACGTCGTAGACTGTAACGCCTTCGTGAAAGCGTGCATCGAAGCGACATCGACGCAACAAATGGCCGTCGTTGCCGAGGCGCGGATACGAAGCGTAACGCTTTGATAGACCGTACCAAAGGCCAGTCGCGTGGGCAGCTTCAGGACGAGCCGGTCGGCATCAAAGAACGAACCTATAGGCCACGCAGATACCTGCATATGGAAGCTGTATTTGTCCGGGATGCCAGCGTGGATCATTAGTCGCGCCCGTTAAGTGGCGGGACGGAGCGGAGCACTCGCTCGTGAATCTTTTTCGGCGAGACTGAGAAAGGGTCAACGAGCTGGGCTCTGGACCGAAAAGTGAATGCCAGCAGATGAGGGGGCTCCCTGAGGAGCCGAGCAATGATCCATGTCAAATCGACTGTCGATAAGAGCAGGAAGCCAAGCGCTCGCGTCCCACATTCTGCCGGTCTCGGCGACGATGATCGGCGTTTGCGCGACGCTGATCGGCCTGGTCAAGCTAGTCGAAGCGAAGCACGGATCGTCGCATGTCGACGAATACGCCGCTCTCGCATCGGTCATGTTCCTGGCGAGTGCGCTGACATCTTACCTCTCAATTCGATATTCGCAGCGCGCCGGCCTGAGCTATCGCATCGAGCAGATCGCAGACCTGATCTTCCTCGGCGGTCTGATCGGGATAACGCTCGTTGCGACGCTGTTTGCCTATGAAGTGATCTGACCAACAAGGCTTCGCCAAGGGACCGCCTGGCAAGCTGGCGCGGTGGTGCGTCCGACGATGCACTCAGAAAGAGAATAGATTCGTTCAATCAACCAAAGGAGAGGGCCAATGTATCGCAAATCAATCAAGCTCGCCGCCGTTGGCGGCATCGTCCTGACGCTCGCCAGCAGCGCGGCGTTCGCGGAAGGCACGGCAGCTCAACGGCAGGCCTGCACGCCGGACGTGTTTCGGCTGTGCAGCCATTTCATCCCGAATGTCGGCGAGATCGTTGCCTGCCTGCGGGGCAATGAAGCCCGGCTGAGCGAGGCGTGTCATGAGGTGATGTTCGGCGGCCAAGTTGAGCCGGAAAGATACTCGCCGGCCCGCTCGCAGGCGGCATGGACCCGATGAACGGCCCGGGCGCTGGCAACCAAGATACAAGTGAGGCTCTCATGAATATGTTGAAGCAGATGAAAGCACCGTCGGTCCTGAGGCGCTGCTTGGGCGTAATCGCTGGCGCGGCCGCGTTGGCGCTTTCTGTCGTCGGCGCAGATGCGCAAACCTCTTTCTATGACGCATCGCGCCAGGAGATTGCCGGACGTCCGGGAACGCTGATCCGCTCAGAGCCGATGAGCTTCGCGCCTGCGGGCGCGCAAGCCTACCGCGTGCTCTATCGCTCGACCGGCATGCACGGTGAGCCGATTGCGGTGTCCGGTGTCATCATCGTGCCGCCGGGCCCGGCGCCCGCAGGCGGGCGGCCCGTCGTTGCCTGGGCGCATCCGACTACGGGCGTGGTGCCACACTGCGCGCCGTCGCTGGCGATTTTTGTGTTCCAGCAAATGGCGGGCCTGCGTCAGTTGATTGAGCAGGGCGTCGTGGTCGCGGCCACAGACTATCCAGGCTTGGGGACGCCAGGCCCTCATCCTTATCTCGTCGGCGACAGTGAGGCGCGAGCGGTTATCGATTCCGTGCGTGCCGCGCGCAACCTGCCAGGCGCGGAGACCGGCAACAGTTTTGCGGTCTGGGGGCATTCGCAGGGCGGACAGGCCTCGCTCTACTCCGGTCTGATTGCCAGGACTTATGCGCCCGAGCTCAACCTGGTCGGTGTTGCCGCTGCGGCGCCCGCAACTTCGCTGGTCACCTTGATGGGTGACGATTTCAAGACGTCCGGTGGCAAGAACCTGACCGCGATGACGTTGTGGTCGTGGTCGCGCGTTTATGGCGCGCCGATCAACAAGGTCGTGTTGCCGGAAGCCATGCCGGCAGTGGACCAATTGGCCAACGAATGTATCGAATCGATCTTCGACATCCTGGCGCGACGCCGGACGGAGAAGCCGCTCGAGGAGCACTTCCTCTCGGTGCCGAACATCGCGACCGTCGAGCCCTGGCGTTCCCTGGCGGCGCGCAACACCCCGGGCGCGCTGCCGTCGAGCATTCCGCTCTTTCTCGCGCAAGGCACGACCGACGATATCGTGCGCCCCGAAGTGACCGCGAGCTACATGCAGCGGCAATGCAAGGCAGGCAGCAAGGTGCGGATGATGTGGGTGCAGGGCGTCGGACACGGCTTTGTCGCACGCGACAGCGCTGACGCCGCCGTCAGCTGGATGATGGATCGCTTCGCCGGCCGGCCGGCGCCGACCGACTGTGGCAAGCCGCTGTCCAGCACCGCTGATGCGCAATCACCGGCGCAGTAGTCGGAGAAGAGCAATGTCTCGTCTTGTGATCGATCTGCTGAGACCCTATCGCGGCCGGCTGACAATCGTATTTCTCGCCATGCTGATCGAGATTGCGATGAGTCTGGCCGCGCCCTGGCCGTTGAAGCTTGTCCTGGACGATGCGCTCGGCAGTCACCGCTTGCCCGAATGGTTGAGCTGGGCCCACGAATATGGCGGCTTCGGCAAGCATACGCTGGGCGTAGCGCTTTTTGCCGGCGCGGCGACTCTGGCGATCGCAGCCGTCGCGGCGGTCGCGAGCTATTTCGACAGCTACTTCACGACCAGCGTGGGGCAGTGGGTCGCCAACGATTTACGGCTGCGCATCTACGAGCACCTGCACCGGCTCTCGCTCCGCTACTACGATCATGCCAAGATCGGCGCGCTGGTATCGACCATTACCAGCGACGTCGCCACCATCCAGGATTTCGCGTCCTCATCCACGCTCGAAATCGTCATCGATCTTCTCACCATCGTGTTCATGGTAGGAGTGATGTTCTGGCTCGACTGGGACTTCACGTTGATCGCCGTTGCGTTCACGCCCATCCTTCTGCTCTTCGCGTTCCATCTCAAGAGAGCCGTCAAGGCCGCCACCCGCGCTCTCCGGCACCGCCAGGCAGAGGTGCTCTCGATCGTGCAGCGCGGACTTGGCTCGATCCGCCTGACAAACGCTTTCGGAGGCCAGGCTCTGGAGATCGCGCACCTGGAAAACGCAAGCCACGCTTCCGTCGCTGCAGCGCTTCGCGCGCGCGGCATCAAATCGCTGATGTCACCCATGGTCAGCATCGTGGTCGCGATCTGCACCGCCGTCGTGCTCTGGAAGGGAACGTCACTGATCATCGCGGGAACGATGACGGCGGGAGCGCTGACGGTCTACCTCGCTTATCTCAAGAAGTTCTTCAAACCGGTGAAGGATCTCGCCAGCATGACCAGCACCATCGCGCAGACGACAGTCGCGCTGGAGCGGATTCAGGCGATCCTCTCGGCTGACGAAATCGTCCGCGAGCGTCCGGGCGCGATCGATCCGGGCCGGGTCCGCGGCGCGATCCGCTTCGACCGTGTCAGCTTTGGCTATGAGGCGGACAGGCCGGTGCTGCACGAGGTATCCTTCAGCATCGAGCCAGGAGAGGTGGTCGGTATTGTCGGCCCGACCGGCTCTGGAAAATCGACCGTGCTGAGCCTGCTTCCACGCTTCTACGAGCCCATGCTGGGCCGTGTGCTGATCGACGGCATCGACATTGCAGACTACAAGATCGCCGCGTTGCGGTCGCAGATCGGGTTCGTCTTGCAGGATACTGTGCTGCTTCACGGTACGATCAGGGAGAATATCGCGTATGGGCGGCCCAATGCGACCGAAGCTGAGATCATCGAAGCCGCCAGGATCGCCAATGCTGATGAGTTCATCAGCCGGATGCCACAGGGCTATGATTCGGTTGTTGGCGAACGGGGCGAAATCCTGTCGGGCGGCCAGCGTCAGCGCATCGCCATCGCACGGGCGGTGATCCGCAACAGCCCGATCCTGATCCTGGACGAGCCGACCGCTGCTCTCGATCCGGAATCCGAGCACCTGGTGATCGAGGCGCTGCGGCGGCTGATGAGAGGTCGCACCGTCATCATGATCGCGCACCGTCTCAGCACGCTCGTCGATGCCGACAAGATCATCGTGCTGAAGGACGGCGTCGTGGTCGAGCAGGGCACCCATGAGGCGCTGATTGCCGGAGGCGGGCTCTTCTCCGAACTGCACCGGATCCAGTTTCAGGCGGCGCGGCACGTTGCCGACGCTGCCTAGAGGAGGACAAGGCAGATGTCACATCGATTGATCGTGCTTCCGGACGACACCGCGAGCGCCATCGTAGATCCGATCATGTCAGCGCAACACGCGCTGAACATCCGCATGTTCCTGTTCACCGATCCGTCCCTGCTCAATGCCGTTATCGCGGCGCGGCGCCGCGGCGTGCATGTGCGGGTGATGCTCAATCCGGCGAGGCGTGATGGAAGGAGCGACAATGACGCGACCAGGGCCATGCTGCTCCAGGCGGGTGTGGATGTTCGCGATAGCAGCGCAGAATTTGCTGTTACCCACCAGAAGTCGATGGTGATCGACAACCGGATCGGCTTCGTCGAATCCCTGAACTGGGAGACGCGCGACCTCACCGAGACGCGTGACTACGCGGTCGTATCCACGGACGCGGCGCAAGTTGCGGAGATGGTGCGATGCTTCGATGCCGATTGGGAGCAGCGGCCGTTCGAGCCGACACCGGGCTCCAGCCTGATCTGGTGCCCAAACAACGGCCGGCAGCGTATCGCGAACTTCATCGACGGCGCCACGGAAACGCTGTGGCTGCAGAACGAGCGCTACCAGGACATGGTGATCATCGAGCGCCTGGTCCGCGCGGTCAAGCGCGGGGTCCAAGTCCGGATCATGTCCCGTGCGCTTCACAAACTCAAACGCAAGAAGCTGTTTGAGGGTGTCAGCGGGCTGCGCATCGTTCACGACGTCGGCGCCAAGGTTCATGCGCTGAAGAAGCTGAAGCTGCACGGCAAGATGATGATTGCTGACAACAGGCGTGCCGTCGTCGGTTCGATCAATCTCAGTCCTGGCAGTTTTGACGACCGTCGCGAGCTTGCCATTGAGACGTCGTCGGCCCACGTGGTGAGACGGCTCGTCGAGACGGTTGAGCACGATTGGAAGCATTCGTGCAAATTGCCATTATCCGACGAAGCCGTGTTCGCTGATTTGACGGGACACGGAGTGAAGGACGTGAGCCGGCTTGCTCTGGCCCAAAAGGACCGATATGAACCGTATCCTTGAAGCGTACTTCAGTCGTTCCCGCCGTTCCGGACGTCACCGTTCCGGTAGGCGCTCCGCTCCCACTATACTGCCCTCGCTGAGCCGGCGTTCAAGGAACTTGGCGAGCGCATCGCGGACCGCTTCGCTGGCGGCAGTGAGTGGAAAATCGGCAGAATAGGCAATGGAGCAGGTAAAATAGATCGGTGGCTCGATCAACGTCGGCTTGGCGAAAGCGTGAGGCCCAAAATTGGAGAGATCACCTACCGGAAGTATGGTGCAACCCACCCCATTTCGCACCGACCACATTTCACTTACCAGCGAATCTGCTTCGAGAACGACGTTTGTCTTTAGCTTCGCTTCGGCGAATACGCGTTCGATCAAGGCACGACGGCCCTTGACGTTCCCCGGCAGCACGAGGGGCAGCTCCGCGATGCGCTCAAGAGAGATCGGGTCTCCGTTGGTTGTTATCGGCTGACGCGAGACAACGAACAGCTTCTGCCTATACAAGGGTTTGCGCATCAAAGCCGTCGTGAATTCGACCTCATGAAGGACGGCGAGATCGACCAATGACGAGGCGATCTTGTCTTCCAGGCCGAGGCTGTCTCCATCCGAGAACCGGATCACGACCTTCGGAAATGCTTCCCGGCACTCATCTAGAAAGCCTACGAGTACCGGCGCGAGGGAGGATATGAAACCAACGTTGACCACCCCTTCTGGCTGGTCACGGTCCGAACGAACGACTGCGGGCAGCTGGTCGAGTTGATGCAAGATCGCGGAAGCTTCCTTGTAGAAGATTTCCCCTGCTGCTGTCGGCCTAACGCCCCGCGCACTGCGCTGAAGCAAGGCCACTCCCAGCCTTTCCTCCAATTCGGCAACCTGCTGGCTCAGCGCAGGTTGGGCAACATGAACGATGGAGGCTGCGCGGGAGAAGCTGCCTGCCTCGACGATCTTGACGAAATATCGAAGTTGACGGAACTGCATTTTGTCCTGCCCATACCGGGGCCGCACATCATCGATGAGATCGCCGCATTGGGCAACCCGATCTGTGACCCATCAGCCTGATGCCAGCGGTCGGAGAAGGTGGCGGGTGCCGGTTGTGGTACACGATCATGTGAGGCGTCCGAGTATACTAGCTGAGGTTGCGCCGTCCAGGGCCTCCGTTTCCCTGGCTTTTTCGCCTGATTTTGGAGTTGCGCGGCCGGCCATATGACGAGGCGATACCTGCATATTGAAGCGGTATTTGTTTTTGTGTCGTCGCCGAGCCATTTCTCCTCGTGTTGAGGACGGGGCAAATCGCAGCCCTTGAGTCCAGCTTCCACCTTCGCATGGCGACCCTCTGCCGGGGCATCGAACGATGTCGCGCGCCGATTTGTCGCGAAAGGAGACTTCCCATGAACACCATCACGACGAACTCCCGCATCTCCGCGCTCGCGCGTTTCAAGCCGAAATATGCGGCCGTCGCAGTGGCGAGTGCCCTCGGCGTCCTTCTCACGGTGTCCGATGCCAGCGCAATGAGCTGCGTCAGGGGCGTGTATCGCGCTGCCTGCACGACCCGGTACGGCAGTTTCGCCGTAGGCCCCAACGGTGCCGTCGGCATTGGACGCTACGGCAACGTTTACGCCTACCGCCGCGGCTCCGGATGCTTCTGGCGCAACGGTCAGCGCATCTGCCTCTGAGCGCCCGCGCCCATCGATGCAGCCGCGCGCAGACGCGCGGCTGCAAACAAGGAGAACAGAGATGTCAAACAAGATTGCAATGACAATGCGCCGTTTCGCGCTGGGCGCCGCGCCGCTCGTGCTCGTTTCGAACCTCGCAACTGCACCCGCCAGCGCGCAGGACGCGACTGTTGCGGCTCCAATGCAGGCCGAGACCCAGGACCAGGCGGCGTTCTCGCAGGCGCAGATCGCGCAGCTCGTCGCGCCGATCGCGCTCTATCCGGATTCGCTGCTCACGCAGATCCTGATGGCTTCGACCTATCCGCTGGAGGTGGTCGAGGCGGCTCGATGGTCGCGGGAGAACCCAACGGTCAAGGGACAGGCGCTTGAGGACGCGATGCAGACCCAACCCTGGGATCCCAGCGTCAAAGCCCTGACGGCAGTGCCGCAGACGCTTCAGATGATGAACGATAAGCTGGACTGGACCCAGCAGCTCGGCGACGCGTTTCTGGCCCAGCAGCAGGACGTGCTCAATGCGGTTCAGAAGTTGCGCGCCGAGGCGCAAGCTGCCGGCAATCTGCAATCGACGCCGCAACAGATCGTCACCCTCGCTCCGCCCCCGGCCGATGGCGCCAGTTCGGGAGTGCGGCCGATCGTGATCGAGCCGGTGAACCCCGACGTCTACTACGTTCCCGTCTACAATCCAGCCCAAGTGTATGGCGGCTGGGATTACCCTGGCTATCAGCCGTTCTACTGGTCGCCGCCTGGCTTCGTCGCCAGCAACATCATTTCGTTCGGTGCGGGGATCGTCGTCGGCGCGGCGATCTGGGGCGGCTGCGACTGGTGGCACAACAACGTCATCATCAACGTCAATCGATATAACCTCTTCAATCACGCCAACATGAACATCGGAAACAATGTGTGGGTCCACAATCCCGCGCATCGCGGCAACGTTCCCTATGCCAACGCTGCGCTGACGCAGCGCTTTGGCCGCGACGGCGACGTGGCAGCCCGGAACGCCTTGCGCAACGATCTCGCACACGACGATCTCCTGCGGGATCGCTCTGCCTTCGAGCAACGTGCCATCCCTAGGGATCGGATCGATGCGCCACGTCCCGATGCGTTCCACCGCCCAGAGGGTGATGTCGCGAGGAGGATCGAACCGGCAAGGCCCGGTGCGCGTGAATCCGAGATTCGACGCGAGGCCGGCGAGACGTTCGAGCGCCATGAGGCACTCCCAGAGCGTGACGTCGATCGGCCGCGAACCGGAGAGGGCGCAGACCTTCTTCGAAGGGGTTTCGCCGGTGAGGACCGGCCGCGGGAAGGCGCGTTCGGCGAATTTCACCGGCCGATGGGACGACCCAGACTCTGACCCAGAGACCTTCAGCATCTTGAATGCAACAAACAATCCGTGAGGTAAATGTCATGAAATTCCACCTGAAGCCGTTAGGTAAACGCCACGGGGTGCGAGCAGGACTCGCCGCGCTCGGCATGTTCGGGCTCTGCTCGTCTGCAATGGCGGCGGAGAGGCCGCCTCTCGCTCCCGATACGGTGGCGCCTTTCAGCACGCAGTCGCGCATCGCCGCGACCATCGAATTCGGTCTGCCAGCCCTTGCAGAGGAGATCGAACGAGACATTCCCCGGCGCCTTGCGACCATCGACGAACGTGTGAGCTGCGTGCATCGCCGGGTGCTGTTCTTCCGGGTCAACGCCAATTGCGACATCTACGGCTACGTCGAGCGGTCGGGTCCGGTGTCGCTCTATGGTCGCGGCGGTCGTCTCTATGGTTCGGTGCCGATCTACGGCGCGTTGGAAGGGCAAGGCGCCAACCGTTTCACGGCCCGCATCCATGGAGAGACCGAGGCCAGTGCCACGATCGAGGCCGAAGCGCGGCCGGAACTCTCGCGTGACTGGTCGCTCGACCTGAACTTCAGCGACGGCTTTCGCTGGAGCGAGCCGCCCGTTCTGCATGTGATGGGCCGCGAGATTCCGCTCGCCAACTATGCGGAGCCGCGGATCAGGACGGAGCTTGCGCAGGTGAGGGGGCGTGCGCTTGCAGCTGCCCGCCGTCTCGATCTGCACGACAAGGCTGCCACGGCCTGGCGCCATGCGTTTGAGCCAGTTCAGCTCTCGGCGGACCCTGAAGTTTGGCTGCAGTTGACGCCCCAAAGTGCCGCGTTTGCCGGCGTACATGCCGAAGGCAAGGTGCTCAGCGGATCGCTCGAGCTGGCGGGCGCCGCCGAAACCGTGATCGGACAGCATCCGGCGGCGGTGACGCCGACCGCACTTCCGGCCCTCGGGCGGGAGGTCACCTCGCCCGGCCAGTTCGATGTGATCCTGCCCGTGCGCATCAGCTACGACGTGCTGAAGGGCAAGATCCAGCAGGCCCTCGGCTCAATTGCGCCGGCCGCTGGCATGTCTGTCCGGGATGTTGAAGTCTATCCTTCGTCCGGCAAGCTCGCGATCGGTCTGCGCGTCGCCAAAGCGTCCGACGCAGATCCGAACGCCGGTGAATGGACCTATCTCACCGCTGGTCTCCAGGTGGATGCCGATGGTCATGCCGTGCGGCTTTCGGATCTCAGCGCCTCGACTGACAATGAGGGCGTGGCCGCGATGATCGATCCGATCGTGAGTGGACTGCGCGACAAGATGAGCGTGGACTATGGCGTCGCCTATGAGAACTTGCTCAACGCCGCGAACGCGAAGTTGAACAGGCCGCTGAAGGACGGCTTCCGCATGGAAGGACATCTTTCCTCGGCCAAGCTCGAGAAGCTGTATCTGCCTGCGGACGGAATCGAGATCGCCCTTCGCGCCAGCGGCGAACTGAAGATCCTGTATGGCATGTGAGTGAATGGCGATCTGCAGTTGCTCGCCTTGGATGCGCCGCAAGTCTTTCCTTGCGGCGCATCGCCAAAGCGCTCGATGCGTACAGCAGATCGCAATGCGGTGATGCCCTCCGCTCGCCCTTTCAAAACCTGAAATCCTATTTCCTGGACCGCTGCCAACCAATAGAGGCCGGCAAATGCTGCGTGCAATCAGACCATTTGGCCCAATAGCAGGAATCATTCTATCCGGGGTGTTGGTGCTGGCCATGATTCCGCCCGCCAACGCCCAGCTTGGCGCGTCCAGACCACCCGCCGTTGGAGTCATGGAGGCCGTCACGCGGCCGATCACCCCGACCAATGAGTTCCTGGGGCGAATCGAAGCCACCAATCGCGTCAACGTAGTGGCTCGCGTCACCGCCTTTTTGGAGAAGCGCAATTTCGTCGAGGGCTCCGAGGTCAAGAAGGGCGACCTGCTCTATCAACTGGAGCGAGGTCCCTTCGAAGCCGACCTGAAATCGAAGCAGGCGCAAGTTGCGCAGTTGCAGGCAACTCTGGCGAATGCAAGGCTGACGACGGAGCGGGCAAAGGCGCTGCTCGGCGGGCCAGCCGGCCAGCAATCGACCTATGATGCGGCGCTCGCCAACCAGCAAAGTCTTGAGGCGCAAGTTCAAGCCGCGCAGGCTCAGGTCGAGCTGTCACAGACCAATCTCGATTACACCGAAATTCGCTCTCCGATCGACGGCAGGATCGGCAACACAACGGTGACCGAGGGTAACGTCGTAACGCCGAGCTCGGGCGTGCTGACCACCATCGTCAGCCAGGATCCCATGTACGTCATCTTTCCTGTTTCGGTCCGTGAGGCATTGAGCCTGCGCGAGCACTACGCGGCGCAAGGCGGCTTCAGCGCGGTCGTCATCAGAGTTCGTCTCCCGGACGGGCGTCTCTATGGAGAGCCCGGACAATTGAACTTCGTCAACAACACGATCGCGCAGAACACCGACACCATCACGCTGCGGGGGACCATTCCAAACCCCGTCCTGAAAAATCTCTCCCTGCGCGAACTCATCGACAACGAATTCGTGACCGTGTTGCTGGAAGGCGTCGAGCCGGTCGAGGTGGTGGCGATCCCGCGCTCGGCCGTGTTGTCGGATCAACAGGGCGAGTATGTCTATGTCGTCGCCGCGGACAATAAGGCCGAGCAGCATCGGATCAAGCTGGGTCAATCGACCTCCACGATCGCCGCCGTGACAAGTGGCCTCGCGCCCGGAGACAAGGTGATCGTCGAGGGGCTGCAGCGTGTGCGGCCAGGTGAGGTCATCGCACCCGGCCCCGCCAGCGCGCTCATCCAATCCAGCATGAATGCTCAGGAAGGGACCGCGAAAAGCGCGCTCCGAACGACCCCGTCGGGAATAACCCAATGATTTCGTCCATTTTCGTTGATCGGCCGCGGCTCGCTATAGTCATCGCGCTCGTCATCACCATTGCCGGCGCTCTCGCGTTGATGCGCATACCTGTCGCGCAATTCCCGGACATCGTGCCGCCGCAGGTGACGGTGACTGCGAACTTTCCTGGAGCCTCCGCCGAGGTCGTGGAGTCGAGCGTCGCCCAGCCGCTCGAAGCGGCGATCGTCGGTGTCGACAAGATGCTGTACATGAAGTCGACGAGCGGTAATGACGGCAGCTATACCCTGACCTTGTCGTTTGCGCTCGGAAGCGATCCCGACATCAATACCGTCAATGTCAATAACCGCGTGCAGAGCGCGCTGGCGCAATTGCCTACCGAGGTCCAGGCGCAGGGCCTCGTGGTGCAGAAGAAGTCGTCGGCTGTGCTGCAGTTCCTCGTGCTCTACAGCAAGACCGGCGCGCAGGACCCGCTGTTCATCACCAATTATGCCATCATCAATGTGCTGGACGCGATCTCCCGCACGCCGGGAGTAGGCCAGGCGACTCTGTTCGCTAAGCTGAACTACTCGATGCGCATCTGGTTTGATACCCAGCGTCTCACCAGCCTCAATCTGGCGCCATCGGACGTGGTCGCAGCGATCCGGTCGCAGAGCGTGCAGGCGCCCGTTGGACGCATCGGCGCCCGGCCGATCAGTGACAATCAGCAATTCCAATTCAACGTGCAGACGCAGGGGCGGCTCACGACGTCAGATCAATTTGGCAACATCGTGTTGCGCGCAAACCCGGACGGCTCTATGCTCCGGATCAAGGATGTCGCCCGCGTCGAGATCGGCGCGCAGAACATGGATAGCGAATCCAGGATCGACGGAAATCCGGGCGTGCCGATCGGCATCTATCTCGCCCCGGGCGCCAACGCGGTCACCACGGCCAACGCGGTGCAGACGACACTTGCCAAGCTCTCCGAGCGGTTTCCGCCGGGTTTGACCTATCTGGTGCACTACGACTCCACCACTTTTGTCGCCGACACGATCAAGGAGGTCCTGAAGACGCTGGCCGAAGCCTTCGTCCTCGTCGTCATCGTCGTGTTCCTGTTCCTTGGCAGTTTGCGCGCCACCATCATTCCCGCGATTGCCGTGCCTGTCAGCCTGATCGGCACTTTCGCGGTGCTGCTCGCGATGGGCTATTCGGCCAACACGGTCTCGCTGCTTGCGATGGTGCTCGCCATCGGAATTGTGGTCGACGATGCAATCGTCGTGGTCGAGAACGTCGAGCGCGTCATGGAGGAGGAGCCGAACCTTTCCCCCGCCGAGGCGACCAAAAAGGCGATGGCGCAGATCACCGCGCCGATCATCGCGATTTCGCTGGTGTTGCTGTCGGTCTTCGTTCCGATCGCTTTCATTCCAGGCATCTCCGGTATGCTGTTCCGCCAGTTCGCCGTTACGATCAGCGCGGCGATGGTGATCTCGGCATTGAATGCACTGACGCTGTCACCAGCCCTCTGCGCCGTGTTCCTGCGCCATCGCGGACCCAGGCGCGGCGTCGTGGGACGCGTGCTCGCCGGCATCGACTGGGTCCGTGACGGCTACGCCAGCCTTGTGCGGCGGCTTCTGCGGCTCGCCGTATTATCCCTGGTCGTAGTGCTGATTTTCGCGGGCGGAATCGTCGGCATCTCGCGGCTCACGCCGACCGGCTTCCTTCCCGAGGAGGATCAAGGCGCCTTCTTCGTTGCCGTGCAATTGCCCGACGGCGCCTCCGTCGCGCGCACCAGCGAGGTGACGAAGCAAGTCGAGGAGCTTTTGAAGAAGGAGCCCGCGGTCGATCACGTGCTCTCGATCATCGGCTTCTCCTTGCTTGATGGTGGCAACGAGCCGAACTCAGCCTTCATGGTCGCGCGCTTGAAGCCGTTCGCGGATCGTCGCGCGGCAACGGATACGGTGCAAGCGGTGATCCGGCGAACGTTCGGCGCGGGTGCCCAGATCCGCCAAGCCAACGTCCTCCCGTTCAACCTGCCGCCGATCATCGGGCTTTCGACCTCCGGCGGGTTCGAGTATCAGCTCGACGCACTGGAAGGGCAGGATCCGGCTGCGCTCGGCAGCGTGATGGGTGGACTGGTCAACGCGGCCAATCGCGATCCGCGCCTCGCGCGCGTGTTCTCGACGTTCACGGCCAGCAATCCCTCCGTCTATCTCGACATCGACCGTGCCAAGGCCCAGGCGCTGGGCCTCAATATGAGTGACGTTTTCACCGCCTTGCAGGCGACGCTTGGTGGCGTCTACGTCAATAACTTCAACCTGTTCGGCCGGACATGGCAGGTCAATGTGGAAGGCGAGGCCGCCAACCGCGGCGACATTTCTGATCTCTGGCAGATCTATGTGCGGAACGCGACCGGCGACATGGTGCCGCTGCGCTCGATCGCAAGCGCGAGGATCGTCACGGGACCGCAGGTCATCACCCGCTACAACAACTACCGCTCGGTGACGATCAATGGCGGCCCGGCGCCCGGCGTCTCCTCGGGAACGGCAATCGCGGCGATGGAGCAGCTCTCCAAGACAACGCTGCCGGCCGGCTATTCCTACGAATGGACCGGCACGGCCTATCAGGAGCAGGCAGCGTCGGGGCAGACCGGAATCATTCTCGGCCTGGCAATCCTGTTTGCCTATCTGTTCCTGGTCGCGCTGTATGAGAGCTGGACCATTCCAATTCCAGTCTTGCTTGCGGTCGCGGTCGGTGTGTGCGGCTCTTACCTTGCCATCAAGATCGCAGGGTTGAATCTCGATCTTTATGCCCAGATCGGCCTCGTGGTGCTGATCGCACTGGCCGCCAAGAACGGCATCCTGATCGTCGAATTCGCCAAGGAGCAACGCGACGCGGGCATGTCGATCACGGATGCCGCGGTGCTGGGGTCGCAGATGCGCTTCCGCGCGGTGATGATGACCTCGGTCGCATTCATCCTCGGACTCGTACCGCTGGTGACGGCAACAGGAGCGGCCGAGATCAGCCGAAGGGCTGTAGGCACGGCGGTCTTCGGAGGCATGCTCGCTGCCAGTTCGATAGGCATTTTCCTGGTGCCGATGCTCTATGTGACCTTTCAGCGCTGGCGGGAGCAAGCCAAGAAGCCTTTCGGCGGCAAGCGTGAAGCGTTGTCCCAATAGACGCGAAATTCGTTCTAGCTGACGGTCGGCACCCCCAAAGCGGACAAATGCCAATTGCCTTAAAGTCGAGGCCTCGTTGAAGTGGGCCGGCAGGCGGTTGCCCTTGCCTGAGCGTTGCCGGCGGACCCTTTCGCGCCGGCCATAGCTCTCGCCGATAGCAGCATATCGAAGCTGTATTTGTGTTTGGCCGCCAGCTGGATCATTTGTCCGGCGCGACGACGACCGCCAGTGCGATCTCCTGCATCTTGGGCGCGACGCGATCGTACCCCGGCAATATGAGAGGGCTTGGTGATGACTGACATGGCGAACTGCACTCCGGCGCAGACTGCACGGATCGACCAAACAGGCCCAACGCGCATTTTCCCGCTCCTGCCGCTCTATCTGCTGATTTTCATCGGCTTTTGCGGCTACTCGCTCATGATCACTTTGTTTGCACCCATGCTGATGGGAAACAATGGATTTCTGCCAGACGGCGCCACTGTCGGGCAGCGGAGCATCGTCCTTGGTCTGCTGCTTGCAATTTACCCGCTCGGTCAGTTCGTGGGATCTCCGATCCTGGGCACCTTGTCCGACCGCTACGGCCGCAGACCTGTCCTGGTCAATTCGCTCGTGGTGACCGTGCTTGGATATGTCGTCATAGCTCTCGGCATCCAATGGCGATCTCTCGTCCTGCTGGGAATGGGGTGCTTGATTGGCGGGCTGGCGGAATCGAACATCGCCATCGCGCAGAGCGCGATTTCCGACATGAGCAGTCCAGATGAGCGCCCGCGTCTGTTTGCCTGGACGTACTCCAGCTCCAGTCTCGGCTATATCGCCGGCCCGATAGTCGGCGGCCAGATGGCCCTGCATCTCGGCTGGAGCGTTCCGTTCTGGTTGATGGTACCGCTCCTTGTCACAACGCTCATTTGGCGCTTCGCCGAGACACACGCGGCTGACCCGCACGCCGATTTCAGCATGATCGCCGCGATCACAAATCTCAGCAGCATCTTTACCGATAAGCCAATCCGGCGGCTCTATCTGCTCAATTTCCTGATCTATCTTGCGCTATTCGGCTACTTCCGGATGGTGCTCGTCTATTTGGTCGATCGCTGGGATACGGGCGTCGATCAAACCACCTTGATCTATTCGGGGCTGGCTCTGATCTCGGCAATCACGAGCTTCTGCATCATGGCCCCATTGACCCGCCAGATTGGTTTGAATCGCCTCGCCATCACCGCCTGCATCGCCGCCGGGGCCGCCATGATTGCGATTACAGTGCCGTCTCAAATAGGCTCGATCTGGATCACCGGCGGTCTGACAACCATGATGGGGACGATCGCGCTTGCCGCATGCCCGACGATCCTGTCCAACGCTGTGTCCTCGGAGCGGCAAGGCCGCGTCATGGGCAACAACCAGGCACTCCAGGTGGGTGCAGAATCCCTGAGCGCCATGATCGGCGGCGCGCTGGCGGCTGTCACGATTCCGCTTCCACTGGTCGCGTTCGGGATATTCCTTATCATCTGCGGAGGCTTGTTGCTCCGGGATTTCGCGGCTTGAACCTGGCTGGTGAATGGGAGACTTTCGGCGAGGGGCGGGCGCTTGGGTATCGCGTTCGCCGACGCCGTCACGAGCGGGTAGTGTGATGACAGAGCGCGCAAATTTGACGTCAGGAGTGAGCAGGTCTTATCGCACGGATCGCATCACACATATCAGTCCTCTGATCAGGGCTTTCATGATCGTCAGCATCGTCGCTGGAGCGGTCCGGGGGCATCTTGCGGATGGTCTCGCTCATTCCGGAGCAGGCGCCCTCCGGGGCGCGTTAACAGGCGCAACTGTCTGCCTCGCCGTGTTGGCGATTGAGTTGTTCGTCTTCGAGAACGATCGTGTCAATCGTTTGCGCAAGCTGCCGTTCTCGGTCGCGATCATGCTTCGCGCCCTCGTCTACATTGCAATCATCCTAATCGCCTTGAGTATCGTGCCCGCACTGATCTCGGGCGCGCCCGTCGCGGTTCCTCGGCCCCGAGATGTGTGGCTGGCGATCGCGCTCAGCATGCTCTTCAACGCGCTGGTCGGCATCAACCAGCTCCTTGGACAAGGCGTTCTCTTCTCGTTCATCGCCGGTCGTTACCATCGGCCGAAGATTGAAGAGCGCATCGTCTTGTTTCTGGATATGGCATCGTCCACCAGCCATGCCGAGCATCTTGGTGAGCTACGCTTCCTCGATTTCCTGAACCGATTCATCGCCGATGTGACGACGCCGATTGTCAGGGAAGGAGGAGAAATTCACAAATACGTCGGCGACGAGGTGATCGCGACGTGGGCGCCCGGAAATGCGACGGCCAATATAAGGTGTGTGACGGCATGCTTTGACGCGCTCAGGACATTGGAGGAGGCGGCTGCCACATATAGCGCGGAATTTGGCGTTGTGCCGCAATTTCGCGCGGGCTTGCACATTGGACCCGTGGTGGTGGGAGAGCTCGGCCTTTTCAGGTTGGAGATTGCGCTGTTGGGGGACACGATGAATACGGCGGCGCGTATTCAAACTGCGTGTCGAGAAACGAAGCATTCCGTTCTTGTTTCACGAGACCTGATGGAGCGGATTGCTCCATTGTCTTCGAGTGTCTCGGCTCTCCCTTTGGGGCGCTTGCAACTGCGGGGGGAAACAGTCCGAATTGGAAGTCGTGGCCTTAACAAATGCACCGCCATAGCCCTGCCGGGGCCGAGAAGGCCTTCAAAACGCAGTGTAGGCACCAGAAGAGGCCGGATGGACCGAGAGCAGTAGCGTTGATTCTAACCTTTGCATCGGTCAATCAACGCGCTTTCATAGAAATGCGCCGGCCGATGCCGGACGGCGGAGTGAGGCGCTGATGAAGCTGGGCAACCGCTTGCAGTCGATCCTTGATTTCGGAAGGGAAAGCAACGACCTTGCGGGTATTGAGGTCAACGTGAAGCGACATGTTTTCCGACGTCGCGGCCAAGCTGCCATCCGAACGATAAAGTTGACGAAATGTATGCAGGCGCTTCTCGTCCGCGCCGATCAGGAATATTGCAGTGCGCACCTGATCCTTCAAGTGAACTTCCCGAAGATAGCGAATGTGGCACTCGGCCGCGAAAGTCGAGCAGCGCGTGGTCTCGATGTATCGTGGACCCAATCCCAGCGACACCCAGAATTCATCAGAAGCGCGGTCGAGAAGCACGTGATAGTAGGCCATGTTGAGATGACCATCATGGTCAATCCAACTGGGCTCCACGTGCATTTCCGAGGAAAGAAAGGGAGCGCCTCGACTAACGTCCATATTCGCAACCTGGAAAGAAATCGGGATCTCAATGGCGGGATCGAATGCTTGCTCCGAGCGAAAGCGCCTTTCCTAAGGCCGCGGCGGTGTCACGCAGGATCTGCAGGCGCTGCGGCATCTTTTTGTCCATCACCCTCTCTTGGGGGCCGCTTATTGCGACCGAATAGAGGACGCTGCCTTCCGGCAGCATGATGGGACATGCGATTGCGGCCGATCCTTCGTATATTTCTCCTACGCAGGTCGCATATCCCTGCTCGCGAACAGTCGCGAATTCTTTCTCGATCCAGCGGCGGCTCGTTTGAGAGAGGTTTGTGGGCTTTGGCAGGTCCTGTGAAAGGGCCTCGGAGATGAGCTCCTTTGACTGGTAAGCCATGATTGCCTTGCCCGAAGCCGCGGCGTTGACAGGCATCTCAAGGCCCTCTGCCACGTGCTGTATCCATTTCATGTCGGGCGCCTCGGAAACAGCTACGAAGACATGTGAGCCCACAAGGCGGGCCAGAAAGCACGCTTCGGATGTTGCCTCGGACAGAGCACGGAGATGTGGCCCCGCAAGCGATGAGAGCCAACCTTCCTCCGCGCTCGCATGAAGAACGCGCGTGACGCGTTCGCCCAATTGGTACGTCCGACCACCATCCCCCTCCTTTGCGAGATTGGATCGGACAAGGCCCTTCAGCAACCTATGAGCCGTCGCTTTGGGAAGCCCAAGGAGCGACGAAACGTCTCCAAGCGTTAGCGCCCCGGGAAACGAGGCGATGAGTTCGAGGACATCGAAGTACCGCGTGAGTGGCCCAGGAGAGGGGTCTTTTTCCGACATTCGTTGGATCGCATCAGGGTGATGAGACGGCTCAGTAGGTCAATTTTCCGCTGCTCGCAACCTCCCCATACGGTCGGAGAGGTCTTCCCGAATGCCCTCGCACTTGATCGGGTTGCAACTCCGGACCAGCCTCATCGCCGATGCGACTTGACTCCGATTCCGGCAGGATCTAGTGTTTCGTTATTCGAGATTTCGTCTCGAAAAACGAGACGATACCTGTCAAAGCGGGAACGGAGCTATGGGAATCACGCGCAAGAGCTTCCTCAAGTCGATGGCTGCGATTATCGCGGCTCCGCTCGCCGGCGTCCCGGCTCGCGCCGAGGAGGCAGATATCCTGGTTGGCGCGACCGTTCCGATGACGGGGCCCTTGTCCCTGACGGGTCTGCAGTATCTCAACTCGCTCAAGATGGCGGAGGAGGACATCAACAAGGCGGGTGGCATCCGGGGCCGCAGGATCAAGATCGTGTTCGAAGATACGCAGGGATCGAACAGCACGGCTGTAAACGCCTACGTTAAGCTGGCCCAGGAAACCAAGCCGTCATTCTTCTTTCTCTCGAGCTATTCGACCCAGAATCTTGCCGTGTCGCCCGAGGTGAAGAAAGTGCAGGTGCCGGCGATGTATGCCGGCGGCGTCGATGCAATTGCGGAGGGTGGCAACGAATGGATGTTCCGTCTTCGGCCTGCAGACAGCTTGGCTGCCTTAGGTATGGTCGATTGCGTGACGAGCGTGTTGAACGCAAAGCGGCCCGGGATTCTGTATATCCAGAATGACTTTGGCCAGGGTGGCGCGCAAGCCGCGGCCAAGGCTCTCGCGGCGCGCGGGGTGGGTATCGTCGGCTCAGAGGCTTATGGTCAGAATGACAAGGACTTCTCGGCGCAGATCGTGAATTTGCGCAACAGGAGCGCGGACGCAGTCTTGCTCTTCGGGTACCCGCAAGACATGGCGCTGGCAGTTCGGCAATACAAATCACTTGGCATGAAGGCTCCGCTCGTCGGTTCGTCCTCTCTGTATGTGACGGCCACGCTGCAATTGTTAACGGCATCTGATATCGAGAACACGTTCGGCGTGCTGGACGCCCTGGTAGATCCGTCGACAAGCCCGAGAATGAAGGACTTCGTCGACCGATATCAGGCCAAGTTCGGGACCGCCCCGGACCCCTACGGTCTCGCTTACTATGATGGCGCTTTCCTCATGGCGGACGCTATGCGCGGGGCTGGACTTGAACCTGTCGCGCTTCGGAACTGGCTCTCGGCGCAGAAGGCCTGGGACGGCATCGGTCACGTCTACAGCTACGATGACAAAGGTAATGGCGTCCACGATGTGGTGATCGTGAAGCCGAAAGCGAACAGCAAGACGCTTGAGCTGGTGAAGAAGGTCTCGATCAACTGAGCTCGGCTGCGACCGGCAGCATCGGAGGACTTGTGGCAGACTTTTTCCAGCTTGCGATCAATGGTTTCGCCATTGGCGGCGTCTATGCGCTGGCTGCCATGGGATTCGTGATCGTGTACGAGACGACCGGGGTTGTGAACTTTGCGGCCGGTCAGTTCGTGATGTTCGGAACGTTTGCAGGCGTCGCGGCTCTGGTGAATGCTCACCTGCCATGGCCCATCGCCTATGGCGTGGCGCTGCTTGCAATGGCGGCCTTCGGAATTGCGTTTTTCGCGCTCGTCTATCGCCCCCTCAGAGCTAGTCCGGCGGTAACGGTCATCATCGGTACGGTGGCTGTCAGCATCATCATGCAGAACGCGGCACTCCTGACGTTCGGCTCGTGGCCGGTGCGACTCGCGTCCCCGATCGAGGGCATGACGGTCGAGCTCGGCGGCGCGGTCATCTCTGTCCATGCCTTGATGACGGTCGGAATGACGGCTCTGCTGGTCGCATGCCTTTGGGTTCTCCTGCACCGCACCAGCTTCGGGATCGGCATGCGAGCCGTGGCGCAGGACGTTCAGGCCGCCAAGCTGATGGGGCTGAAGGTCAACAGGCTCCTCGCCATGTCATGGGTGTTGGGTGCGCTGCTCGCCGGCGCCGCCGGGCTTCTGCTCGGACCAATGTGGTTTGCCGACGTCAACATGGGTGATCCCGTCGCACTGAAGGCGTTCGCCGCGACCATCATCGGGGGCTTCGGCAGCCTGCCTGGTGCCGTGCTCGGCGGCATCTTCGTCGGACTGAGCGAGGTGCTCGGCGCAAGCTATATCTCGTCGGCCTACAAGGACCTGATCTCGTTCGGCATCATGATCGGATTCTTGTTCGTACGCCCGCAAGGGCTGTTCGGCGAAAAGATCCAGGATCGGGGCTGAGGGATGTCCATCTTTCGATCATCGGTCCTGGTCATCTGCATTCTCGCAATTGGTGGATCGCTCTCGCTGGTTCTTCCCGAATATCACCTTCGGCTCCTCAACCTCGCCGTGATCTCTGCGGTCTCTGTGGTCGGGCTTAATATCGCCTTTGGTTATACAGGCCTGATCTCGCTGGGACATGCTGCATTCGTGGGGCTCGGCGCCTACGTGCTGGCGATCCTGACCACGCGGAGCGGGGTATCGCCTTGGTTGGCGATGCCTGCGGCCATTGCCGTCGCCGTGGTGTTTGCAATGGTCATTGGGCTGCCGCTGCTGCGCTTGAAAGGACACTATCTCGCGCTCGCGACGTTAGGGCTCAACGTATCGTTCGTGATCATCACCTCGAACTGGCTCGACCTGACTGGTGGGACCAATGGTATTTCCCGCATTCCTCCCTTCGAGGTCCTGTCCTATCCGCTAACGAGTGAGCGCGGCTTCCTGTGGCTGGCCCTCCTCAGTCTTGCGATCGTGGTCCTGCTCGCATCTTTCTTGCATCATTCGCGCTACGGCCGTGCCTTGATTGCCGTGCGCGATGATGAGCTCGCCTCCGAGATGACCGGACTCGATACCCCGCGCCTGAAGCTGCTAGCCTTCACGCTCTCCGCCGCCTGTGCCGCCCTAGCGGGATGTCTGTTCGCCTGCCATGTCCGTTTCATTTCGCCGGAAGACTTCTCCTATACGAACTCAATAACCTATCTTGCGATGTTGATCGTCGGCGGAGAGAGCTCGATTGGCGGCGCAATTCTCGGGGCGGTGCTGCTTACGTTCCTGCCCGAGTGGCTGCGGTTCCTGGGCAACGCCTATCTCGCACTGTTCGGGATTTTGGTGTTCGTCGTCCTCGTGTTCCTGCCCAGCGGGATCATGGGACTGCGAAGCTTCTTCCGTCTGCCCTCGCGGGCTCCCGTTGCCAAGCCCGCGGAAGCGAAGTCATGATGATTCTCGAAGCACGCGGCATCAGCAAACGATATGGCGGGCTTGCCGCCCTGGACGATGTCGACATCACCGTCTCGCCGGGCGAATTCGTCGCGGTCATCGGGCCCAATGGCGCGGGCAAATCCACTTTGCTCAATGTCCTTACCGGGCTCGTCGTTCCAGACGCCGGCTCCGTGCTGCTTGCCAAGCGGGATATCACGCGTTTTGCGACCAACAAGCGGATCCGCTCAGGCCTTGGTCGTACGTTTCAGCATGGGCGTACGTTTCCGCGTCTGTCGGTTCTCGAGAACGTCATGGTCGGCGCGGCGATCAATCCAAACCTGGGAGAACGTGAACTACGCCGCCAGGCCATGCAAATCATCGAACAGATGGGACTGGCCGACATCGCCGATCGGTCGATCAAGACGCTGTCCTACGGGCGGCGACGGATGGTCGAGCTCGCCCGAGTTGTCGCTTGTGAACCGAAAGTGCTTCTCCTGGACGAGCCGGCCGCTGGCTTAAACTCGGCCGAAGTCGAACAGCTAATGCTACGCTTGTCGTTGCTGAGAAAGCAGCACCAACTGGCGATCGTCCTGATCGAACACAACATGGGCATGGTGATGCGGCTTGCGGAGCGCATTCTCGTGCTGAATTTCGGCTGCAAGATCGCGGAAGGAACGCCGGCCGAGGTTCAGTCCAATCCTGCTGTGCTTTCAGCCTACCTTGGTGAGGGATACGTCCATGCTCGCATGTAGCGACCTGACGATCACCCATGGTGACATCACTGCCGTCTCTGGCGTCAATATGGAAGTCCGGGCCGGCGAGACCGTCGCATTGATCGGCGCAAACGGGGCCGGCAAGACGACGTTGTTGCATGCGATCTCCGGGCTAAACAAGGTGCGCCGGGGCGACATCGCCTTTGACGGCACGTCGATTCTGAAGCTGCCGACTGATCGGCGTGTTGCGCTCGGAATTGCGCAAGCACCGGAGGGCCGGCGCATTTTTCCTGGACTGACGGTTGAGGAGAATCTCGTCGTTGCCACTGCCAGCTGGAAGGGCTGGGCCGGGTCTTGCTCGGAAGAGTTCGACCGTGTCTTCGAGCTCTTTCCCAGGCTCAAGGAGCGTCGGCGCCAGCTCGGTTGGTCGCTTTCCGGAGGCGAGCAGCAGATGCTCGCGATCGGGCGTGCGTTGATGGCACGCCCCCGCCTGCTGCTTCTGGACGAGCCGTCCCTCGGCCTTGCACCGCGGCTGGCTGAGGAGGTGTACGAGCGCGTCAAAATCATCGCGAGCGCCGGTCTTACCATCCTGGTCGTCGAACAGAACACTGTTCTGGCGCTTGCAGTGGCCGACCGCGCCTATGTGTTGGAAGCCGGAAAGATCGTGCTGCATGGTCATGCTGCCGATTTGAAGGACGATCCCCGGGTCCGGGAAGCCTATCTCGGTCGATGAGCCAAAGGAATTCGAATGTACCCTCAATCACATCGCCGGTCCGAGCAGCTTCACGAACGGGCACGGGCCCATATGCCCGGCGGCAACACGCGTTCGACGCTCTATATGAAGCCCTTTCCTGTCTACGCCGCGCGAGGGAAGGGTTGCCGGATCTGGGACGTCGATGGCAACGAGCTGATCGATTGCGGTAACAATTTCACGGCACTGATCCATGGCCACGCCCATCCGGCGTTGGTCGAAGTCGCCGCAGAGCAACTTCCATTCGGTACAGCCTTCGGAATGCCGACCGAATCGGAGATCGATCTGGCTGAGCTTCTCACTGAGCGTCTTCCAGCAGTCGAGCGGATCAGGTTCGCCAATTCAGGAACGGAGGCCGTTATGACGGCCCTCAAGGCGGCGCGAGCCTATACCGGCCGGTTCAAGATCGCGAAATGCGAAGGGGCCTATCACGGGGCCTATGATCATGCCGAGGTAAGTCTTGACACCTCGCCTGAGCAGTGGACCGCGAACGCGCCGATTTCCAAGCCTTACGCGAAAGGTACGCCGCCCTCAGTCCTGAATGACACTATCGTCATTCCTTTCAACGATACCGATGGCGCGGTCGAGCTCATTCGCGAGCACGGTCGTGAGCTGGCCTGCGTATTGATCGATCCGATGCCCAACCGCGCCGGCCTGGTACCGGCGGACCGGTCCTATCTGGAAGCCTTGCGTATGGTGACACATGAGGTCGGCGCTCTTCTGATTTTCGACGAGGTCATCACGTTCCGCCTTGGCTTTCACGGCGCACAGGGCCTCTGGGACATCGCTCCCGATCTGACGACGCTCGGCAAGATCATGGGGGGCGGATTTCCTGTTGGTGCCATCGGCGGCTCGGCCGACGTGATGTCCGTGTTCGATCCGTCGAACGGAAAGCCTGCGCTGCCTCACGCAGGGACCTTCGCCGCGAATCCAATGACGATGCGGGCCGGGCTGGTCGCGATGCAGCTGCTCGACCACGCTGCGTTCACCCGTTTGGATGTGCTTGGAAGCCAATTGCGAGACGGCATCGAATCGGCTCTCCGGCGACATCAAACGGCGGGCTATGTTACCGGCTGCGGTTCGCTGTGCAGGATCCATCTCGGCGATCGCAAAGTGCGGGACTATCGCTCGGCGTATATGAATCCGAACCAAGCAAGGCAGATGGCAGCCTTCACGTTGGCGCTTCTGAGCCGCGGAATTCTGGCGCCAGGCGGGCTGTTCGCTCTATCCACGCCGATGACGTCGAACGACGTCGACATCATCGTGCACGCGGTCGCGGATGCGATCGCTGCCACCGCAGCTACGCGATGAAGATCGTGTCTGGCGACCGTAGACCAGCGACCTCAAGGCTTCCGATGATGTCCAATGTGACAAGTAGTGTCGACCCCATTACCCGATCCGTAGTTCAGCACCGCCTCAGCTCGATCGTGACGGAGATGGGCGAAGCAATGCTTCGGACGTCCTATTCTCAAATCCTCAACTCGAGCCGCGACTTCTCCATTGCAATTTGCGACACCAAGGCGAGGCTGATCGCGCAAGCCGATCATATTCCGATCCATGTCGGCGCCTTGCCCTGGGCGACGATAGCGGTCGAGGAGAAGTTCGACGACGTCGTTCCGGGCGACGTCATACTGCTGAACGACCCCTATCACGGCGGCAGCCACCTCCAGGACATGACGATCTTCGTGCCGATCTTCGATCGCGGCCGGCGATTGTTTTGGGCGATCGTGCGGGCGCATTTCAGCGATGTCGGAGGTGCCACCTATGGCGGCTACAATCCACACGCCACGGAGATTTGGCAGGAGGGCCTGCGTGTGCCGCCTATCAAAATCTACGATGCTGGCAGGCGGCGCGACGACATCGTCGACATGTTGGCTCTCAACGTCCGCAATCCGCGCGACTTTCACGGCGATTTTTCGGCGATGATCGGCGCCGCCCATCTCGGTGAACGCCGTTTGACGCGCCTGTTCGACGAACTCGGCTCCGACGTTGTCGAGCAAGTGATCGAGATCCTTCTCGACTCTGCCGAGCAGAAAGCGCGGGACGTCGTCTCGACTTGGAAGGACGGGGTGTTCTATGGCGAGTCATTCCTGGACGACGATGGTCGTGGGAGGGAAGACATACGGATCGCGGCGAAGGTGACCAAGACGGGCTCCAACATCGAAATCGATCTCTCGGACTCTGATCCGCAGACGATGAGCTTCGTCAATTCCTCCTACGCCAATATGCAGGCCGGCGTTGTGATGGCTTTTGCTTATTTGATCGACGCCGACATACCGAAGAACGCAGGCGCGTTCCGGCCTCTCACCGTAATTGCCAAGAGAGGAACGGTCGTGTGGTCGGATCCGGGCCTGCCGGTCAGCTTTTGTACGTCACATCCGTCAAACGAGATCATCGAAGCAATCATCAAGGCCTTGTCCCAATGTTGTCCAGAACGGACGATGGCGGGTTGGAGCCGTCGCTTCCGCATCGCGATCCAGGGCGAAAATCCACGGACCGGCCGTCAGTTCATCTGGCACATGTTCCAGGCGCGCCCGGGAGGGGGAGCATCCTCCGGCGGCGATGGCTGGTCCTCGATCGGCGAATGGCATTCGGCTGGTGGCATCAAGTTCGGCAGCATCGAAGTCGCGGAGGCGCGATTTCCGCTCCACTTCCGCCATCATGAGTATCTCGCCGATTCCGGCGGTGACGGTCAGTTCCGCGGAGGCCTCGGCGTCGCACTTGAATTGGTTGTTCAAACCGAAAAGCCAGCGATGGCTAACACCGCTGGCGAGGGGGTGCGTCACGGCGCCTGCGGACTGCTCGGCGGATGTGATGGCGCCCCGCATCGTTATCGTTTGATTTCGCATGGCCGGCCGCCTCGCGCGCTGCGGACCAAGGAGGTCGGCATTGAAGTGTTGCCGGGCGACTGCCTCGAGATTCGTTCCTCCGGCGGCGGCGGATGGGGCCCCCCCGAAAGGCGCTCGGAACAAGCGCGGCAAGCTGATCGCGAACTCGGCTTTGTCAGCTAGCCCTCAGCAGAAAGCAGGTTCGAAACCATGTTGACCATCGGAATCGATGTCGGCGGCACGTTCACCGATCTCGTGGCCATCGACCAGAGCGGCCGAACAGTGTTTGCGAAGTCCCCGTCCACTCCGCAGGACCAGTCAATCGGGGTTATGGTCGGCCTCGAAGAGTTGGCGCGGAGATTGGGATCGCCGCGCGCTGAAATGCTCGGGAAGACCGAGCGCATCGTGCACGGCACGACTGTGGCAACGAACGCGCTGCTTGAGCGCAAGGGCGCCAAGGTGGCGTTGCTGACGACCGCAGGGCATCGCGACGTGATCGAGATGCGGGAGGGTTTGAAAGGCGATCGCTATGATTTGCGATCGCCGCCGCCGGCCCCGCTGGTCCCGCGCAATTTGCGCTTCGGTGTTCGGGAACGGATCGGGCCGATGGGTGAGGTGATCGTTCCCTTGGACGAAGCGTCATTGAATCAGGCGATCGAGGCTGTTCGCGTATCGGGCGCGACGTCAGTCGCAGTGTGTTTCTTGCATTCCTACAGCAATCCATCGCATGAGATCGCTGCCGCTGAGCGCTTGGCAAGGGCGTTGCCGGGTGTCAGCGTCTCGCGTTCGTCCGACGTCCTGCCGCAGATCAAGGAATACGAGCGGGTATCGACAACGATCGTCAACGCCTATGTGAGTCCGGCTGTTCGCCACTATCTGAAGGGCCTGGAGCAGCGGTTGGGGGAGGCCGGCTTCGCCGGCAGCCTCTTCATCATTCTCTCCCACGGCGGCGTGGCGCCGGTCGAAGAGGCGGCGCGGCTCGCGGCCGCTACCGTGCTGTCGGGTCCGGCTGGCGGCGTGTCGGGAAGTAAGCGGTGCGCTGAACTGCTGGGCCTGCCCAATCTCGTGCCGTTCGACATGGGAGGGACCAGCACGGATATTTCGCTAATCGCCGACGGTCGCGCCACTCTGTCGGCCGACGGAGGTCTCGCCGATCAGCGGATTGCCCTGCGCAGCCTCGACATTGCGAGCATTGCCGCCGGGGGCGGATCGATCGCCAGCGTCGATGCCACGGGCTCGTTCCGCGTCGGTCCGGAAAGCGCAGGGTCGGTGCCCGGACCTGCGTGTTATGGCAATGGCGGCCAGGCTCCGACGGTGACTGATGCCAACCTGATCCTCGGCTATCTCGACGCCACCACTTTCATGGGCGGCCGCCGTCCTCTCGATCAGGACGCTGCGGAGGCCGCACTTGATCGGCTGGCAGTCAAGCTCGGCCTAAGTCGGGAGAAGACCGCGGCAGGTATCTTCCGGCTGGTCAATTTGAAGATGGCTGATGGCATCCGGCTCATGACGCTTAGACGTGGCGTCGATCCGCGGCGATTTGCGCTCCTCAGCTTTGGTGGTGCCGCCGGGATCCATGCGGTGGAGGTGGCGCGAGAGCTGGAGATCAAGCGCATCATCATTCCGACCGAAGCTTCAGTTCTTTCCGCCTGGGGCATGCTCACCAGTGATCTGCGGTATGAGGTGAGCCAGACCTACTACAGGACAGGTAAAGCGTCGTCGCACACGCAAGTCCGCGATATGTTCGTGAGATTGCAGAAGCAGGCCTTGGACCGTTTGCGCGCATGGTTCAGCGGACCGATCGAGATCGAGAAATCCGCAGAGATGCGTTACGGCGAGCAGGTGTTCGAGGTTGACGTTCCGTTGTCGGACGTGGATCTGGACGCCGCAGATCTAAGCGAGCAGATCGAACACCGCTTTCACCACGCCCACAAAGATCTGTACACGTATTCGCTGCCCGATGAGGAAGTTGTTCTCGTCAACGGCAGAGTCGCGGCCGTTGGTATGGTTGCACGGACAAAGAAGTCGATACCTGCCGTATCGTCGAACTCCTTGGTGACAGCTCGCAAGCGCAAGGCCTATTTCGGCGAGTGGAGGAACGTCGACGTTTATGCCGCCGAAAAGCTCCAGCCCGGTGACTTCATAGAAGGGCCCGCGATCGTCGAGGCGGAAACGACCACGGTGATCCTCAATGGAGGTGACCAGCTCGCAGTCGACGAGCGCGGCTGGCTGGACATAAAGGTTGCGACCGCAACGCACGCTCAGCCAGAGCTCGTACTCTCTGCCTGATCAAGAAGAATCCCCTGGAGGAAGCAATCGTGAACTTCTCACGCCCGACGATCGTCACCTGCGCCGTCACCGGCAATTTGGCTCAACCGAGCCAAAGCCCCTATCTTCCCGTCACGCCGGCGCAGATTGCGCAGTCGTGCATCGAAGCTGCGGAAGCTGGCGCGGCAATTGTCCATATTCATGTCCGGGATCCTGAAACCGGTGCGCCCTCGATGGACACCAAGCTTTATCGGAAGGTCGTCGACCGTATCAAGGACAGCGGGGTGGACGTCATCATCAATCTCACGACGGGGCCCGGCCAGCGCTTCGTCCCTGGCAAGGAGGACCCGGCTGTAGCCGGCAAGGGAACGTCGCTGATGCGCGGGGAAGCCAGAGTAGTTCATGTTGAGGAGCTGCGTCCTGAGATATGCACACTCGATCTCAACACCATGTACTCTTTCGGCTCCGTCGTCATCAACACGCCTGACTCGCTTCGCGTCATGGCTGCGCGTATCCGAGCCGCGGGTACCGCACCGGAACTCGAAATCTTCGGCCCTGGCGACGTCATTCTGGCGCGTGATCTCGCAGCCGAGGGCGTTCTGCCCAAGAAGAACTTTCTGCAGTTTGTGCTCGGCGTGAAGTATGCCGCGCCTGCTAGTCCGGAAATGCTGTCGGTACTGGCGAGCATGCTGCCAGACGGTTGGGAATGGAGCGCCTTTGGGGTTGGCCGAATGGCCTTTCCGGCGGTCGCGATGTCGGTTCTGCGGGGCGGCCATGTGCGGGTCGGCATGGAGGATAATCTGCAGATTGAGAAAGGTCGGCTCGCGCGCAGCAATGCCGAGCTGGTCGCCAAGGCGGTCCGCATCTTGTCCGATCTTGGATCCCGGCCGGCTACACCCACCGAGGCTCGCGATATCCTCTCTCTCAAAGCTTACAAGAATTGATCTTGGAGAATGCCGGCATGAGCTTAACCCCAGCCGATCCTAGGAATTCAGAAAGCGACATTGATCGTGCGCTGGCGGCCGCACGTACGAACTATACGGCCCGGAATGGCAAGAGCCTCGAAGCCTTTGTCCGCGCCGCGGAGTATCTGCCGGGCGGAACGACCCGGACTGGCCTTTTCAATTCACCCTTTCCGGTATTCATCGCGCGCGGCAAGGATGCATATCTCTGGGATATCGACGGCAAGCGCTATGTCGACGCGCTTAGCGAATATACGGCAGGGCTGCTCGGTCACTCCAATCCCGTAGTGCTCCGCACCATCCGCGAGGCGCTCGACAACGGGCTCAGCTTTGGTGGCCAGATCGAAGCCGAAGCACGTTTCGCTCGCCTGATCGTCGAACGCTTCCCTTCGATCGACAAGGTGCGGTTCGCGAACTCTGGCACCGAAGCCAATCTCTCGGCTCTCGCGACGGCACTGCATCGTACGGGGAGGTCCAAGGTCCTGGTGTTCGAGGGAGCCTATCACGGCGGCAGTCTCAACTTCCCGGTATCCGGTCCATCGCCCCTCAACACCAGGCTCGACGTCGTACAGGCGCCCTACAATGATCCAGACGCGACAAGGAAGGTAATCCGGCGGGAGGGAGATAAGCTGGGGGCCGTGCTCGTCGAACCGATGCTTGGCGCCGGCGGCAGCATACCTGCCGAGAAGCCGTTTCTCGCCATGCTTCGAGAGGAGACGGAGCGCCAAGGCATCGTCCTGATCTTTGACGAAATCCAGACCTCGCGCCTCGCTCCTAATGGGTTGCAGGGCTATTGGGGCATCACGCCCGATATGTCCACGCTCGGAAAATACATGGCCGGCGGGCTCGCATTCGGAGCGTTCGGAGGTCGAGAGGAAATCATGGCCGCTTTTGATCCCAGAAAGCCGGCATCACTGATACTTTCAGGGACGTTCAACAACAACAGCCTGGGTATGCATATCGGGGCGGCCGTCCTATCCGAGGTTGTAACCGCGACCGCTTTGGCGCAACTGACAGCGCGCGGCAACGATTTGCGTGAGCGTCTGAGCGCCATGCTTGAGAAGGCCGGCATCGCGGCACAGTTCACCGGCTTCGGCTCCATCATGGGCATCCACTTCATCGCTGGACAGCTCCGGAACGCGAAGGATGCCGCGAGGTCTGATCCACGGTTACGCGAGCTCTTCTACTTTCACATGCTTGAAGAGCAAATCTGGATTGCGAGGCGGGGTATGATGGCCTTGTCGCTCGCCATGTCCGACGGCGATCTTGATCAGGTGTTTGCTGCGGTTGGAACGTTTGTCGACCGGCACGGACATCTGCTGCCAAGGCGATGATCCACTTACCCGTTCAATCGATACGGAGAATATCATGAAGCTTCGCGGTAAAATGGCATTGGTGACGGGGAGCAGCTCCGGTATCGGTCGCGCAATCGCATTGCTGTTTGCTGAACAGGGCGCGACCGTGGGCGTGGTTGCAAGCTCCGATATCAGCAGAGCGGAGGCCGTGGTCGCCGAGATCAAAGCAAGGGGCGGCAAGGCTCGAGCCTATGCCGCGGACTTGCGGCATGTGGCCGAAATTGATCGGCTGGTGAGTGCTTTTTCCTCCGACCATGGTCGCATCGATATCCTGATCAATTGTGCCGGAGTCTATTTTCCGACCGCACTTGGTGAGACCACCGAAGAAGCATTCGATCTCATGGTGTCCGCCCACCTGAAGAATACGTTCTTCATGGTTCATCGCGTGGCGCCGCTGATGCAGCAGGCGAGGTATGGCAAGATCGTCAATGTGAGTTCAGTGGCGGCGTTTAAGAGCGTTCCGCAGTACGCACTCTATGGCGCTGTGAAAGCTGCAATCGTGATGCTCACGAAGTCTTTCGCGGCTGAGCTCGCCGGCTACGGTATCGCCATCAATGCAGTCGCGCCGGGCAATACAGAGACGCCGCTCAATGCGAGCGACCGGACGGGACCAGGCTCGGAAGAAATCCTTTCCCGCAAGGCTCTTGCGACGCCTAGCGGACGTACATATTCGCCGCCCGAGGAGATTGCGCAGGCCGTCCTGTTCTTGGCGTCGGACGACGTCAAGGCGATGCATGGTTCTACCATCATCATCGATGAGGGCCAGTTGTCGGCGGCACGTTAGCACCGCCCGTCGCGCATTCAGGTTACTCTCGATGGGGCGTATCGGAAGAGATCTCGCCGAACCTCGAGGTAAGCCAACTTTCGAACAACAAAGTGAATTCGACCGATCTTGTAACTTGGAGACAGCTCGTGTTTGGACAGATACAAAAGGGCTTTGCGGCGCTCGCACTCATCTGTTGGCTCGCCCCGTGTAGTCCGGGCGCAGCACAAGCGATTGGCACCAAAACCGCGAAGGATACGGCGGTGCCCAGCGAAGCCAGCGTTGCCGCCACGGAGCAGAAGGTGGTCGACATGGTCACTGAAGCGGTCATCTACGGTTTGCCGCTGGTCATGATGGACCTGACGAGGAGGCGGATGACCAATGTTGCACGTCCGAATGCCATGGCAGCGCCCGTGAACCAGTTCGCTCATGCACCCATCTTCCCGCCGGCCACGTTCAAGAACGTGGTACGAGCCAACGTGGACACGTTGTACTCGTCCGCCTTCCTCGACCTTTCATCGGAGCCGCTGGTCCTGTCGGTGCCGGAATCCGGCGGTCGCTACTATCTCCTACCCATGCTTGACGCGTGGACCAACGTATTTGCGAGTCCGGGTTCGCGCACAACCGGAACAAGGGCTGGCAACTTCGTCATTACCGGACCCGACTGGAGCGGGAAGCTTCCGGGTGGAATGGAGCAGATAAAATCCCCGACGAATATGGTCTGGATTCTCGGGCGCACTCAGACAAATGGTCCTGCGGACTATTCAGCCGTGCACGCGATCCAAGCGGGATACACCCTTACTCCGCTATCGAAGTTTGGTCAGCCGTATTCGGCTCCCGAGGGAGCCGTCGATGCGCAAGCCGACATGAAGACGCCACCTGTTGAGCAGCTCCGGCGCATGAGCGGCGCCGATTTCCTTGCCACGCTGGCCAAGCAACTGACCGCGAATCCTCCGCCCGCAGCCGACGCGGCGATGCTGGAGAAGCTGTCGAGGATCGGTATCGTCCCTGGGCAGCCCTTTGACCCGGCGAAATTGGGTCCCGAAGCGGGCAAAAGCCTGGACGGAGCGGTAGGGCGGACGCTCGCCTATTTGCAAGGGCAAGCCAAGCACATGGGTACGTCGGTCAACGGCTGGCACATTCCCAAGAGCAACATCGGAGCGTTCGGGACGGATTACGAGTCCCGTGCTTACATCGCGCTGGTCGCGCTGGCTGCGAACCTTCCTGCAGATGCCCTCTATCCGACAACGTTCGTGGACGGAGACGGCAAACCTCTGAACGGCAGTAACCGATATGTCCTGCACTTCGGGCCAGGGCAGATGCCGCCTGTCAACGCATTTTGGTCGGTGACCATGTACGACCCGCAGTCCTTCTTCGTCGAGAATGCAATTCATCGCTACGCAATCAGCAGCTGGATGCCGCTGCAGCAGAATAGTGACGGCTCAACGGACATTTATATCCAGCACGACTCGCCAGGACCCGGCAAGGAAGCAAACTGGCTACCAGCTCCGGATGGTGGCTTCAACCTGACCATGCGGATGTACTGGCCCAAACAGCAGAACCCCTCGATCCTTGACGGAAGCTGGAGCCCGCCTGCTGTGACGAAAACGCCGTGACATAGGCAAACGCCCGAATAGTGCCAGGATGCTTCCAAGTGCTGGGCTCACGCGATCGGCGGCTGACTACGTGTCGATAGGCGAGGGCTTGGAGATTCTGAGCTTGGGATGTAGCGGGTAGGTGATCCGGCAGACCCTGTGAGTACAGTTACCATTCTGCTGGCATTCCGCTGAGTGCCAGCATCGACACGATCTTCTGAGTTCAGCTGTCTACAATTCGATTCCGGAGCGGTTCTCCTGCCAAATTCGGCGGTCGGAGTACGTGGGAACGAGGATAATACGCCCTTATGGGCGCACGCTTCACTATTGAGCGCGGGGTCCTCGTAAGCCGAAAAAGGGGACACGGCACGACGCATCCGCTTGTCGCGCCACACGAATCCTCCCGACCATATCGCTCGCCGATATCTGCATATTGAAGTTGTATTTGTATTCATACACCCCCACGCGCATATCTCGTGCCATCAGATCACGCCTGTCCAACACATAACTCGATACTTGCAATCCGGGGTCGGAGGGAGGTCAGGCAACGCATGGAGTCAAAGATGGCTGACGAACCTTTCAAGCGGCTGATGTGCCTCGGCTGCGGCTTTTCGTACGACGAAGCTCTTGGCCTGCCTGAGCACGGCTTGGCTCCCGGCACCCGCTGGGCGGACATTCCGGACGACTGGGTGTGCCCGGACTGCGGCACGCCAAAGCACATGTTTGAGATGGTCGAGATCGGCTACGCCTCCGGCGGCCCCGATCTGGCCCGCGTCGCCTGACGCGCCAACACAAGGACACACGGCCATGAGCAATTCATTTATCATTCGCGAAGCGGAACGTGGACACGACCTCATCAGATCCGATGGATCGCGATCTTCCTACATCGCCGGCCATCCCGACGGGTTCGTCACGCGGGCGTCCAGCTTCAACTTCCATGAATATCAGGCCGGACGGCCAGGCTTCGGTCCGGTCCGTGTTTTCGGCGACGAGATCTTCCACGGCGCGGGCTGCGGCTACAACATGCATCCGCACCACAACTTCGTCATCTGCGCCTTCGTGTTCGAGGGCGAGCTCACACACATCAACACGGCTGGCGAGGGCATGGTCGACCGGCTGCAAGCCGGCGACTATTACGTCTTCTCTGCAGGCTCGGGCGGCAAACATTCCGAGCTCAGCGTCACGCCGGAGGACATGCATGCCATCTATCTTTGGCTGCTTCCCGAGCAGCTCTTTCTTCCACCGACCTATCACCGTGCCCATTTCGATTATCGCCGCCGGCGCAACGAAATCGTGCAGCTCATCGGCGATGCCGACGGCGCGCTGCCGATCCCCCAGGATCTGCGTGTCTCCCGCCTGATGGCCGACAAAGGTCGCTCGTTTTCCTACAAGCTGCGCACCGCATCGCACGGCGCGTACGTGTTCGTGCGCGAGGGCTCGATCCGCTGCGGCAGCGCCGTGCTCGGCCGACGCGACAGCATCGGGCTTTGGGCGACGGGCTCGATCAATATCGAGGTCCTTCAGGACGACACCGACGTGATGATCGTCGAGACGATCATGATCGCTGATGCAAATATCAAGAAGTGGGAGAGCGAGCATGCCGGCCACTGACGACGCGCGCGACGCCGCCACCCCGAGCGCCCGCGGCGGTCGCTCAAATCGCGGAACTTACAGAACGGCCTTGCAGCCGCCGCAACATCTGCCGATCACTCCTCTGTCAATCCAACCGCACCGATATCAGCTGCCTCGGCAGCCGACGAGGAAACTGACATGCCTATCATGAATGTTTGCTATGGCGCCGGCGATCTCGACGAGACCGCGAAGGCCAATCTCGCCAAGAAACTCACCGACGTGATGATTCGGATGGAGGGCGGAGCGAATACGCGAGGCGGCCGCGCGTTTGCCTGGGTTCTGTTCAATGAACTTGCCCAGGGCGACTGGTGGGCCGGCGGGGAGACCGGAAACGGTTATGTCTCGCCGCCCGGACGGTTCCTCGTTCACGTCAATCTCCCTGAGGGCTACATGAACGCCGAGCACAAGAGCGAGGTGCATGCATGGGTGACCGAAGCGATCCTCGCCGTTACGACGGCCTCGGGCGAAGACGTCGGCCACAGCATTCAGGTCATCATCGACGAGGTGCCTGAGGGCCATTGGGCGGCCGCCGGGCACACGATCAGCCTCGCCAGCATCGCCGACAGCGTCGGCCTCTCCAAAGCAGGCAGCCGGTTTGCGTGGTCGAAAACCTACTTCGCGGCCAAGGCACGTGCGCGTGCCGCTGCCGGCTTTCCTGCCGATACCGGAGGCCTGTGGACCGATCGAGCCAGCTGATTGGGATTCCCATCAATTAACGAGCCGCAAGAGAACGATTCCCATGCCGTGCCATGACGATCTAACATGGAATTGCGAAGATGCTGGCAACACTTCCCTTCAGCAGGAAGACGAGAGGATCAGTATTGACCCGCCGATTTGTACCGCCAAGACAGTCAATCACATCGCGATCTCCGTCTCCAACCTCCAGCGCTCTAAGGATTGGTACTGCCGTACATTCGGGGTGCGGATCATCCAGGAGAGCGCGAAAAGCGTGCTGCTCGGCTTCGGGGAAAGCATGCTGGTGCTGCGCGAAGAAGGGCAGCCCGGCACGATCTCTCATTTTATGTTCGGGATCGACGGCTACAACGCCGCCTGGCTGCAAGCTCGCCTTGCCGCGATGGGGCTGGACCCGCAGCAGGATAGCAACAGTTTCCACGTGCGGGATCCCGACGGGCTAAACGTTCAGGTCGGCGACCGCGATCTCGGCCTGTCTTCCGGTATCATCGAGAACGGCTTCACAATGCGGTAGACTCTCTGGGTCGTAGGTTTGGTTGGTGTGTGTAAAAGGCGGTAGACGTTTCGGATGTGTCGATCCGACAACATGACGCGCTCTTGTGGTTGGATGTTTCGTTGTAACCCATTGATCTCAAATAGTCGGATCTTGGCTCAGTTCGAGAAAATCGGTTGAGAATCAATAGTCGCAGCGTGTCTCTTAATTAGCCGCTCGGTCGATTTCAGGGGGCTTGCTTCAAGCTGCCCCAGATCTCGAGCAGTTCTCGTTCACGTCCAGGACGCCGCAACGAAGCGGGATGAAACGACCGTGAACAGAACGCGGTCGATGCGTCCATTACCTAAAGAAAATCAATATTTTATAATAAACTCACTGCGTTTGGGACGCAAGGGACACTCAGATCGCAACTTGAACCGAATGTCGGCATCGGTGGTTGCGTCTCCCCGATTTGAACCTGCTCGTCGACCATTGTGGCGGCGACGGATCGCGCATGAACGGCGGTTTGTGGCGGGCTATCGAGATCCGACGTTCCGAGTTAGGCTGCTCTCCGGTAAGAAAACAGAGCTTCCGAAATAGTGGGTTTCGCGATGTAGCGGACCAGAGACTCGAACCCCCGACGAATCACACGATCGCAGTAGAATAGTCGACCCCTGCCACGAAGGGCATGCCGGTCCGGTCAGTCAATCCGCGGAGAGCCCTCGGCGTTGGTGCAGTGCGCGTCCTCGCTGGAAATGCCGACGAAATTCCGATGAATAGTTAAGCGACCCTGGCATCGTCCTACTGTGATCTTTCGCTTTCGTTATGGCGAGTGCTATCCCGCGTTGGCCTTCAGCCCCGCGGCCTGGATGCCGGCGATGGCGCAGGCTTCGTCGTTGTCGGAGGTGTCGCCGGACACACCGACGGCGCCGAGCAGCGTGGTGCCGTCCTGGATCAGCACGCCGCCGGGTACCGGCACCAGCGCGCCCTTGGCGATCGTGTTCACGGCGTCGATGAAATAGGCCTGCTCCTGCGCCCGCTGATACAGCGCGCGCGATCCCAGGCCCATGGCGAGCGCGCCATAGGCCTTGCCGTGCGCGATCTCGGCGCGCATCAGGCTGGTGCCGTCCTGGGCCGCGGCGAGCTTGAGGACGCCACGTGCATCGAGGATGGTGACGACAAGCGGCTTCAGCTTCAGCTCGGTTGCTTTTGCGAAGGCGGCGTCGAGAATCTTGCGGGCGACGTCGAGGGTCAGTTCAGCCATGGCTGGTTTCCTTTGTCATGGGCGAGGTCATAGATGGGGTGTCTGCGCGATCGAGGCTCATCGCCAGCACGCGGGCGACGTGAAGGGCTTCGCGCTGCGCACCGTCGTGAATCTGGTGCCGGCAGGAGGTGCCGTCGGCGACGACCAGTGTCGCTGGGTCGGCGTGCCGCACGGCCGGTAGCAGCGACAGCTCGGCCATCTCGATCGACGCATCGTAGGTATCGGCACCGTAGCCGAAGGCGCCGGCCATGCCGCAGCAGCTTGATTCGATCGTTTCGACCTTGAGGCCGGGGATCAGACGAAGCACCTGCTCGACCGGCTTAAAGGCGCCGAAGGATTTCTGGTGGCAATGGCCATGCACCATCGCCTTGTCGGCGACGGTGCCGAGCGCGAGCTGCAGCCGTCCGGCCTCCGCCTCGCGCACCAGAAACTCCTCGAAGGTGAGGGCGTGGGCGCCGACGGCCTTGGCGTCGTCGTCCTTGCGCAGCGAGGCGAGCTCATCGCGCAGCGTCAGCAGGCAGCTCGGCTCGAGGCCGATAATCGGCACGCCGCGCGCAGCGAAGGGCGCGAAGGCGGCAACGAGACGGTCGAGCTCAGCCTTGGCTTCGTCGACAAGGCCCGCCGAGAGGAAGGTGCGGCCGCAGCAGAGCGGCCGGCCGCCGCCCGAAGGTCTCGGCAGATGCACGCGATAGCCGCCCGCCGCGAGCACGCGCAGTGCGGCGTCGAGATTTTCGCGCTCGTAGATCCGGTTGAAGGTGTCGGCGAACAGCACGACCTCGCGGCCGGCCTCCGGCCCGACGCTGGTAGCCGGCGGCACGAAGACGTCGCGGCGGAAGGCGGGCAGCGCCCGGCGCGCGCTGATCCCGGCAAAGCGCTCGAATAGCTTTCGCAGCAGCGGGCTGCGGTTGCGCAGGTTCGCGAGTGGCGCAAAGCGTGCGGCGAGGCCGGCGTAACGCGGCAGATAGCCGACCAGCCGGTCGCGCAGCGTCAGGCCCTGCGAGGCGACGCGCGCGGCGAGCACCTCGATCTTCATCTTGGCCATGTCGACGCCGGTCGGGCATTCGTGGCGGCAGGCCTTGCAGGAGACGCAGAGCTTCAGCGTCTCCATCATCTCGTCCGAGGCAAGCGCGTCGGGGCCGAGCTGGCCGGAGATCGCCAGCCGCAGCGTGTTGGCGCGGCCACGGGTGACGTCCTTCTCGTTCCGCGTCGCACGGTAGGACGGGCACATCACGCCGCCCTCGAGCTTGCGGCAGGCGCCGTTGTTGTTGCACATCTCGATTGCGCCCTGGAAGCCGCCGCCGGCACCGGGCCAGGCGGACCAGTCGAGCTTCGTGTTCAGCTCAGCGACGCGATAGTCCGGCCGAAAGCGGAACAGCGAGCGGTCGTCCATCTTGGGCGCATCGACGATCTTGCCGGGATTGAGGACGTTATCGGGATCGAAGCGCCTCTTCACCTCGCGGAAGTCGGCGACGAGGCGCTCGCCGAACATGGTCTCATGAAATTCGGAGCGCACCAGGCCGTCGCCATGCTCGCCGGAATGCGAGCCCTTGTATTCGCGCACCAGCGCAAAGGCCTCTTCGGCGATGGCGCGCATCGCCTTGACGTCTTTCTCCAGCTTCAGGTTCAGTACGGGGCGCACGTGCAGGCAGCCCTCGGACGCATGCGCGTACATCGTGCCGCTGGTGCCGTGTCTGGCAAAAACCTCGTTCAGCCGTGCGGTGTAGTCGGCCAGATGCGGCAGCGGCACCGCGCAGTCCTCGACGAAGGAGACCGGCTTGCCCTCCTGCTTCATCGACATCATGACGTTGAGGCCGGCAGCGCGGAAATCGGCGATGCCGCTCTGCAGGGCGGGCTCGGTGATCTCGACCACGCCGCCCCATTTGCGCTTGTCGTTGTTCCAGCCGAAGCCGAGATCGCCCATCAGCTCGGTGAGCTGCTTCAGGCGCGCGACATTATCCGCCTGGTCCTCTTCGGCGAACTCCACCACCAGCACGGCATCGGGATCGCCCTTGATGGCGGCGCCGATGACGGGTGCGAACATCGCGATGTCGCGGCCGAGCGCGATCATGGTGCGGTCGACGAGCTCGACAGCGATCGGCTTGAGCTTGACCAGATGCTGGGCTGCGTCCATCGCCTCGTAGAAGCTGCCGAAATGGCAGACGCCCACCACCTTGTTGCGGATCACGGGCCAGAGCTTCAGCTCGACCTTGGTGGTGAAGGCGAGGGTGCCTTCGGAGCCGACCAGGAGATGCGCCAAGTTGTTCGGCGCGTTGCGGGGGACCAGCGCATCGAGATTGTAGCCGCCGACGCGGCGCTGCACCTTGGGAAAGCGCGCGGCGATCTCCCCGGCCTCGCGGGCGCCGAGGTCGAGCATGTCGCGGAACAGCGCCAGCGTCGTCCCGCTTGCGTTCACGTCGGAGAGGTCGCGCGACACCTCGCCGAACCTTGCCAACGTGCCGTCCGCAAGCGTGGCCTCCATCGACAGCGTGTTGTCGCGCATGGTGCCGTAGCGCAAGCTACGGCCGCCGCAGGAATTGTTGCCGGCCATGCCGCCGATGGTGGCGCGCGAGGCCGTGGAGACGTCGACCGGAAACCACAGGCCGTGCTTCCTAAGCTGGCGGTTGAGGTCGTCGAGCACGATGCCGGGCTCGACCACGCAGGTCCGGTTGTCGACGTCGAGCGACAGGATCCGATTCAGGTGCTTGGACAGATCGACGACGAGGCCGTCATTGACGGTCTGGCCGCATTGCGAGGTGCCGCCGCCGCGCGGGGTGACCTTCCGTCCCTCGTCGCGGGCGATCGCCAGCGCCCGCAGCGCCTCGTCCATGGTCTTGGGCACGACCACGCCGGCCGGCATGATCTGGTAGAACGAAGCGTCGGTCGCGTAGCGGCCGCGGCTGAAGGCGTCGAACAGGACGTCCCCGGTCAATTCCGACCGCAGGCGCCGTTCGAGCGAGGAGGCGTTTGTCATCCCTGATCCCGGACTGATCCAACGGGCCCGCTTGGCCTCATCGAATTATTCATTCCTGTTTCTGACCGATTATATTATGAATGCAAAATGAGCAAGCTGGACAGCTCTTAAGGCTGCGCCGGTGCGTCCTCGGCGGCTTCGGTCAGGTGCTCGATCGCGGCCGTCCGCTTGTTGCGCAAGTGCTGGAACAGGATGTCGCTCAATTCGCTGCCGGCGCGGCGGCGCAGCGCATCGAGGATGGCTTCGTGCTCGCGCATGGCCTCGCCCCAGCGCTGCCGCTTGCGGGCGAAATTTGCGGAATAGCGGACGCGGCGAATCCGTCCTGCGAAGTTGGCGTAAGCGGTCTTCAAGGTCTCGTTGCGCGCGGCATCGACGATGCGCTCGTGGATGCGCTGGTTGGTCTGGAAATAGCCGTGCATGTCGCGATGCAGATAGTGGCCGTACATCTCGTAATGCAGCCGCTCGATATCAGCGATTTCATCGTCGGTGATGGCCTCGCAGGCGAGGCGCCCGGCCAGGCTTTCCAGGCCTGCCATCACGTCGAATAGTTCCTCGAGATCGCGTTGGCTGAGCTGGCGTACCCGCGCGCCGCGGTTGGGCAACAGCTCGATCAGCCCCTCGGCGGCGAGCACCTTGAGCGCTTCGCGCAACGGCGTGCGGGAGATGCCGAGCATCGCGCAGAGCTGGCGCTCAGGAACGCGTGCGCCCTCGGGGATGTTGCCTTCGACCACGTAGTCGCGCAGCCGCAGCAGGATCTCGCCGTGAAGCGAGGCTTCCTGGCGGTCGCTGCCATTGCTGGAGGTTTGGCCGGCGGTTTGGCCGATCGGAACCCCGTCGTCGGGAATCGTGGATTTCATATGCAGCACAATAATTTGCCCGGCTAGCCGCGTCGATGTTCACAATCGCATACCAAAATTAGATTGAAAGGACAAAAAATGAATGCAAAATGGGTGAGAAGCCGGGCCAGAGCCCGCCAATAGGGAGGTTTTCATGCATCAGGGACGCCATTTCCTCCAGATTCCCGGTCCGAGCCCGGTGCCGGACCGCATCCTGCGCGCCATGGACATGCCGGTGATCGATCACCGCAGCGCCGAGTTCGGCGAGCTTGGCCGGGCCGTGCTCGAAGGCAGCCAGAAGATTTTCCAGACGTCAGGGCCGGTGGTGATCTTTCCCTCGTCGGGGACGGGTGCCTGGGAGGCCGCGATCGTCAACACGCTGTCGCCGGGCGACAGGGTATTGATGGTCGAGACCGGCCATTTCGCCACCCTGTGGCGCCAGATGGCCGGTCGCTTCGGGATCGAGGTCGACTTCATCCCCGGCGACTGGCGCCGTGGCGCCGATCCCGCCCAGATCGAGGCGAAGCTCGCCGAGGACACCGCGCGCGCCATCAAGGCGGTGATGGTCGTGCACAACGAGACCTCGACCGGCGCGACCAGCCGCATCGCCGAGATCCGCGCCGCCATCGACCGCGCCTCGCATCCGGCGCTGCTGATGGTCGACACCATCTCCTCGCTCGGCTCGGTCGACTACCGGCACGACGAATGGAAGGTCGACGTCAGCGTGAGCTGCTCTCAGAAGGGCTTCATGCTGCCGCCGGGCCTCGGCTTCAACGCGATCTCGGACAAGGCGCGCGCCGCATCCAAGACCAACAAGATGCCGCGCTCCTATTTCGACTGGGAGGAGATGCTGAAGCCGAACGCCAAGGGCTTCTTCCCCTACACGCCGGCGACGAACCTGCTCTACGGCCTGCGCGAGGCGATCGCGATGCTGCTCGAAGAGGGCCTCGACAACGTCTTCGCGCGCCATCAGCGGCTTGCGGCGGCGACGCGCGCCGCCGTCAATCATTGGGGCCTCGAGGTGCTGTGCCAGGAGCCCGCCGAATTCTCGCCGGTGCTGACGGCGGTGCTGATGCCGCCCGGGCATGATGCCGACCAGTTCCGGAAAGTCGTGCTCGACAATTACAACATGTCGCTCGGCTCGGGCCTGTCCAAGGTCGCCGGCAAGGTCTTCCGCATCGGTCATCTCGGCGAATGCAACGTGCTGACGCTGCTCGGCGCGCTCACCGGCGTCGAGATGGGCCTGTCGGTAGCCGGCGTGCCGCACCGCTCCGGCGGCGTCGAGACTGCGATGAAGCTTCTGGAGCAGCGCCCGCAAGGCAATTCGTCGCCGCATCTGAAGGTGGTCGGCACATAGCCGGCCTCTGCGCGCACCGACAATCAAAACAACAGCGACGCGGGAGGGGATTGCGATGGGAGTCCGGCTCAAGGCCACGCATGTCGTACTGGCAATGCTCTGCGCGATGTATTTCATCACCTATGTCGACCGGGTCAACATCGGCACCGCGGCCAGCGAGATCCAGAAGGAGCTCGGACTCAGCAATACCCAGCTCGGCCTGGTGTTCTCCGCCTTCGCCTATCCGTACCTGCTGTTTCAGGTGATCGGCGGCTGGGTCGGCGATCATTTCGGGCCGCGCAAGACGCTGTTCTGGTGCGGCATGATCTGGGCCGCAGCGACCATCATGACCGGCTTCGTGAGCGGTCTCGCCGCGCTGTTCGTCGCGCGCTTTGCGCTCGGCTTCGGCGAGGGCGCGACCTTTCCGACCGCGACGCGCGCGATGCACTGGACGCCGTCGACCCGCCGCGGCTTTGCGCAAGGGCTGACGCATTCCTTCGCCCGGCTCGGCAATGCCGTGACGCCGCCGGTGGTCGCGCTCCTGATCCTCTGGCTGACCTGGCGCGGGGCATTCGTCGTGCTCGGCCTCGTCAGCCTGGTCTGGGGCGTCATCTGGGTCTGGTACTTCCGCAACGAGCCGAAGGACCACGCCTCCATCACGCAGGCGGAGCTCGCGGCGTTGCCGCCGCGCCCCGTCGGCGAGCGGCCGCGCGTGCCCTGGGGCCCGCTGCTGGGGCGGATGTGGCCGGTGACGCTGACCTATTTCTGCTATGGCTGGTGCCTGTGGCTGTACCTCAACTGGTTGCCGCTGTTCTTCAAGAACACCTACGGCCTCGACATCAAGAATTCCGCCCTGTTCGCCTCGGGCGTCTTCTTCGCGGGCGTGGTCGGCGACAGCGTCGGCGGCGTGCTCTCGGACAAAATTCTTGATCGTACCGGCAATGTCCGCCTGGCACGGCTGAGCGTGACGGTTGCGGGATTTACGGGCGCGCTGTTATCGCTGCTGCCGATCCTGTTCGTCCACGACATCACGGTGGTCGCGCTGTGCCTGTCGGCGGGCTTCTTCTGCGCCGAGCTGGTGATCGGCCCGATGTGGTCGATCCCGATGGACATCGCCCCGAAATATTCCGGCACTGCGTCGGGAATCATGAACACCGGTTCGGCCTTCGCCGCCATCGTCTCGCCGCTGGTGGCGGGATTCGTGATCGACGTGACCGGCAATTGGTACCTGCCGTTCCTCATGTCGATAGGGCTCCTCCTGCTCGGCGGCGTCTCCGCCTTCCTGATGCATCCGGAACGCCCGTTCGCGGAGGCGGAGGGGCGCATCCCCACGGCAAAAGTGGTCGCTGCGGGGTAGGAGGTGGGGCTTGGGGCAAGGTCCGCCGGATATGCATGGGAGGCGCCTTGAGGAGAGGGGACAAGCCGGTCAAATGGTGCTATTCGGCGCCCCACCAACACCAAGGGCAGACCGGGAAGGACGCCGATGACCGTGCACACTGGAAGGCATTTTCTCCAGATTCCAGGACCGACCAACGTACCCGACCGGGTGCTGCGGGCGATGGACATGCCGACGCTGGACCATCGCGGTCTGGAGTTCGCCGAGCTCGGTTTCGCCGTTCTGGCCGCGATGCAGCGGGTGTTCCGGACCAAGCAACCCGTGATCATCTTCCCCTCGTCCGGGACCGGCGCCTGGGAAGCGGCGATGGTCAACGTGTTCGCCCCCGGCGACAAGGTGCTGATGTGCGAGACCGGCCAGTTCGCCGTGCTCTGGCGCGGCATCGCCGACAAGTTCAAGCTCGACGTCGACTTCATCCCGAGCGACTGGCGCCATGGTGCCGACCTCGCCGAGATCGAGAAGCGCCTCATTGCCGACAAGCAGCATGCGATCAAGGCGGTCTGCGTCGTGCACAACGAGACCTCGACCGGCTGCCTGACGCCGCCGCTCGAGGTGCGCAAGATCCTCGATAGGGTTAAGCATCCGGCGCTGCTGATGGTCGACACGATCTCCGGCCTCGGCTCGATGGAATACGAGCACGATGCCTGGGGCATCGACGTCTCGGTCGCTGGCTCGCAGAAGGGGTTGATGCTGCCGCCCGGCCTCGGCTTCAACGCCATTTCGGAGAAGGCGCTCGCTGCCGCAAAGGGCAACCCGGGCATGCGCTCCTACTGGGACTGGCAGGAAGTCATCAGCTTCAACAAGCTCGGCACCTTCCCCTACACGCCCGCCACCAACCTGCTCTACGGCCTGCGCGAGGCGGTGAAGATGCTGGAAGAGGAGGGGCTCGAGAACGTATGGGCCCGCCACAAGCGCCACAGTGCGGCGACGCGTGCCGCGGTCAAGGTCTGGGGTCTGGAGACACAGTGCGCCGATCCTAACGCGCATTCGCCGGCGCTGACCGGCGTGCGCATGCCCGAGGGCCATGACGCCGACAGCTTCCGGAAGGTGGTGCTGGAGAATTTCGACATGTCGCTCGGCACCGGCCTGAACAAGGTCAAGGGCAAGGTGTTCCGGATCGGCCATATCGGCCATTTCAACGACCTGATGCTGATGGGCACGCTGGCCGGCGTCGAGATGGGCCTGGATCTCGCCAAGGTCCCGCATCGCAGCGGCGGCGTGCTGGCGGCCATGGATGTCCTCAAGGGACGCGACGCGGTGCCGATGGCCAAGGCGCAGGTCGCCTGAACCAATTTTAGAAGAGAAGAGAGCGCGCGATGAACCTACCTGCGACTGCCAATGAAGACCTGCTCTACTCTGTCCAGGACGGCATCGCGCGGATCACCTTCAACCGTCCGCAGGCGCGCAACGCGCTGACCTTCGCCATGTACGAGCGCATGGCGGAGATCTGCCTGGAGATCAACGCGGATCGCTCGATCAAGGCGTTGATCCTGACCGGCGCCGGCGACAAGGCGTTCGCCTCCGGCACCGACATCTCGCAGTTTCGCGCCTTCAAGACCGCGCAGGACGCGCTGGACTACGAGGCGCGGATCGACCGCGTGCTCGGCACGCTCGAACAGTGCCGCGTGCCCGTGATTGCGGCGATCGCGGGGGCCTGCACCGGCGGCGGCGCCGGCATTGCGGCCTGCTGCGACATTCGCATCGGCACCGAAACAACCCGCATCGGCTTTCCGATCGCGCGGACGCTCGGCAACTGCCTGTCGATGTCGAACATCAGCCGGGTCGTCTCGCTGGTGGGGCCGGCCCGCACCAAGGACCTGATCTTCAAGGCGCGCCTGGTCGAGGCGCCGGAGGCGCTGGCGCTCGGCCTGCTCAACGAGGTCGTGCCCGACGTCGAGACGCTGCAGCGCCGCGCCGACGAGACCGCAAAACTCGTCGCCAGCCATGCACCGCTCACCCTCGAAGCGACCAAGGAAGCGGTGCGCCGCATCCGCCGCACGCTGTCGCGCGAGGAGGGCGAGGATCTGATCCTGAAGGCCTATATGAGCGAGGATTTCCGCGAGGGCATGGACGCCTTCCTCGACAAGCGCACGCCGAACTGGAAGGGCAAGTAGGGGCTCACCGGCTTTACTTGCGTCAGCCGAAAGTCATATGCGGCGGAATGTCCGCCTGCTTGAACTCGTCAGTATTAGTCCGCACAATGCACCGATAAATTTCCCGGCATCACAAAGCCAATAAGAACCAGGGGACGAAACTCGTGCGAATTCCAGTGAAAGCCGTCGGCGCTGCGACGGCGCTGTTGTTGAGCGCGCCGGCGTTTGCCGGCTGGGAGCCGACCAAGCCGGTCGAGATCGTGGTCGCCGCGGGCGCGGGCGGCGCCTCAGATCAGATGGCGCGGATGATGCAGGCCGCGATCCAGAAGAACAATCTGATGAAGCAGCCGATGGTCGTCTCGCTCAAGGGCGGCGCCTCGGGCGCGGAAGCGCTGATGTACATGAAGTCCAGCGAGGGCGATCCGAACAAGGTGCTGATTGCCTATTCGCTGATCTACATGCTGCCGCTGTCGGCGAAGATTCCGTTCAACTGGCGCGAGCTGACGCCGGTGTCCGTCATCGCGCTCGACCAGTTCGTGCTGTGGGACAACAGCTCAGGTCCCAAGACGGTGAAGGATTTCGTCGCGGCCGCGAAGGCTGCGAGCTCGCCGTTCAAGATGGGCGGCACCGGCTCCAAGCGCGAGGACCACGTCTTGACGGTCTTCCTCGAGCAGAAGACCGGCGCGAAGTTCTCCTATCTGCCCTACAAGTCCGGCGGCGAGGCGGCGACCCAGCTCGTCGGCAACCACACCGAATCCAACGTCAACAATCCATCCGAGAATCTAGAAGTCTGGCGTGCCGGCCAGGTGCGTCCGCTCTGCGTGTTCGACAAGGAGCGCATCTCCTACACCAGCAAGGTGACGGACACGCAGTCCTGGGCCGACATCCCGACCTGCAAGGAGGAGGGCGTCGACGTCCAGTATCTGATGCTGCGCGCCATGTTCCTGCCCGGCAAGGTCACGCCGGAGCAGCAGGCGTTCTATGTCGAGCTGTTCCAGAAGGTGACGCAGACGCCGGAGTACAAGGAGTACATGGAGAAGCAGGCGCTGAAGCCGATCTTCCTCACCGGCAAGGACATGGTGAAATTCCTCGAGGAGGACGACGCTCTGAACAAGTCGCTGATGACGGAAGCCGGGTTCGTCGCGAAGTGACCACACCCTCGGCGTCATGCCCCGCGAGGGCGGGGCATCCGGTATTGCACAGAGTTCGACGAAAGACGGCTTCTGCACGGAGTACTGGATCATCCGCCTGCGCGGATGATGACCGCGCAATTTGATCTTGCAGAGCCATGTCCCAAACCGATCTAGAAATCGTCGTCCACGATCCGACCGCGCCCGAGGATGACTCGCCATCCGTCGTGAGCGCTGGCACGATCGAGATCATCGTCTCGCTGCTACTGCTCGCGCTCGCCGCGACGCTCGGCTACGACAACTGGCGCACCGGCATCTCGTGGGATGCGACCGGGCCCGAGCCCGGCTACTTCCCGTTCTATCTCGCCGTCGTCCTCGGCGGGGCCAGCCTCTACGGCCTGATCTCCGCGCTGCTTGCGCGCCGCGCGACTGCGGAGACCTTCGTCACGCGCGCGCAGGCCCGCCGCGTGATGGCGGTGTTCGTCCCGACGCTCCTGTTCTGCCTGGTGACGCAGTTCCTCGGCCTTTATGTCGCGAGCTTCCTCCTGATCGGCGGCTTCATGCGCCTGATAGGCAAGATCGCGCTGTGGAAGTCGCTGCTCACCGCCTTCCTGTTCACGGCGATCATGTTCGTCACCTTCGACATCGCCTTCGACGTCATCATGCCGAAGGGGCCGCTGGAAGCGGCCTTCGGCTACTAGGCGGACCCCGATGGAAGCCTTCGGTCTCCTGGTTCACGGTTTTGCTGTCCTGCTCACGGGCAAGACGCTCGTGCTGATGCTGGTCGGGCTCGTGCTCGGCATCTTCGTCGGCGTGCTGCCGGGGCTCGGCGGGCCCAACGGCGTGGCGATCCTGCTGCCGCTCACCTTCACGATGGATCCGACCTCGGCGATCGTGATGCTGTCCTGCATCTACTGGGGTGCGCTGTTCGGCGGCGCCATCACCTCGATCCTGTTCAACATCCCGGGCGAGGCCTGGTCGGTCGCGACCACCTTCGACGGCTATCCGATGGCGCAGCAGGGCAGGGCGGCCGAGGCGCTGACGGCGGCGTTCACCTCCTCCTTCCTCGGCTCGCTGGTTGCGGTGCTCTTGATCACCTTCCTCGCGCCGATGATCTCGTCCTTTGCGCTGAAGTTCGGTCCGCCCGAGTTCTTCGCCGTTTACCTGCTGACCTTCTGCTCTTTCGTCGGTCTCGGGCGCGAGGCCAAGCACAAGACCGTCATCTCGATGTCGCTGGGGCTCCTGCTGGCCGGCGTCGGCATGGACACGGTGTCGGGGCAGTTGCGCATGACCTTCGGCTCGGCCGAGCTCCTGCGCGGCATCAACTTCCTCGTTGCAGTCATCGGCCTGTTCGGCATCAGCGAGATCCTGTTGACGATGGAGGAGCGCCTGGCG
>NZ_JALGCN010000031.1:0-82116 GCF_038085055.1 Bradyrhizobium sp. ISRA442 | reverse complement strand
TTCTGTGAACGCGTAAAGGGGACAAACCGCACGAGAGCGACGCTGCGCGTCATCGTCTTGCCGGGGGCGACTTTTTCGACGACCGTGAGCTCCTGCGTGGTGTAACCGGCTCCCACCGGCATGACGAGACGACCCCCCACTTTGAGCTGCTCGATCAACGGCGGTGGCGGATGCTCCAGCGCGGCCGTCACGACGATGGCGTCAAAGGGACCGCATTCGGGCCAGCCATCGTAGCCGTCGCCAAGCCTGACGCTCACATTGTCATACGCGAGGTCTCTCAGAGTCTTGGTGGCGGTCTCGGCCAATTGCGGCATGATCTCGATGGTGCAGACCTTTCGCGCCAGGTGCGCAAGGATGGCGGCCTGGTAGCCCGAACCTGTGCCGATCTCGAGCACGACGTGATCGGGCGCGACCTCGGCCAAATGGGTCATCAAGGCCACGATGGAGGGCTGCGAGATGGTCTGGCCGAGGCCGATCGGTACTGGACTGTCGGCGTAAGCGATCGCGCAGGATCGCTCGGGGATGAACAGATGGCGTTTGGTTTGCGCCATGGCCTCGAGCACCTTTTCCGACAGGCCTTGCTCTCCCAAGCTACTTCCGGCGGACCGGGCGTAGGCCCGGATGGTTTCGACCATGGCGGCGCGTTCACGGACGCATTGGTCGTCCGGTGGTGCATCCTGTGCGGCCGCCTCCCACGCCGCGACAACCATGGCAAACAGGTGCAGCAAGGCCTTCATGATCGTGCGCTCTCCACGAGATACGCAATTGGCGTCGACCGCTTGAGCGCAACGCGTGGAGCCGGCCAATGCCGGCATCCAGTCGTTACAGCTTGTAGCCGATCTTTCGCAGCAGGTCTTTCCGCCACGCAATGTCCGCGTCGGTCTCAATGCCTAGCGGCGAGTTGCCATCCACCACGCCGAGCACGCCGCGCCCGAGGTCCGTTTGCGCGACGATCACCTGTGTCGGATTGGCCGTCGCACAATAGATGCGGCAGACCTCCGGCACCGCGCGCACCGCAGCCAGCACGTTGACGGGAAAGAATCCGTCACCCAGGAAGATCAGGAACGTGTGTCCGGCGCCGATGGCCAATGCGTTGTCGCGCGCGAGGGTGAGAGCAGGTTCGTCGTTCCCCGACCAGCGCACCAGCCGCTTGCCGGAGGCTTCACAGAAGGCCAGTCCGAAGCGGATGCCCGGCACCGCACCGACCAGCGCCTCGTGGAGGTCTTCCACGGTCTTGATGAAATGCGATTGGCCGAAGATGAAGTTGGTGGCGTCCGGCTTGACGATGGGCACCACGGCGAGTTCCATGGCTGCGCTCCCGCAAGGGTCCAACGCCAGTCATGGTAGGCCCCCGGCAGACGATTGCAAGCCGCTTCACATCAGCTTCATGGGCGTATCAGCGACCAGACGAAGGTCGATCCTGCCGATCAACTCCAGGCGGCGCATCTCCGCCGCGCTGATCGCGGCATCGGTCTGCCGCAACGTGCTGATGTTCGAGCCGAGCGACACGATCCCGCCGAGCACCAAGGCGATCGATCCGAGCGCCGCGACCTGACCTGCTCCGAGCAGGCCGAGGATCGTGATCAGCAGCAATGCGGCCCCGCCGCCGATCGCGATCTTGGAAGCCAGAATGAACTTCCGGCATCGCTCCGCGATCTCGGCCAACGCCTCGATCCGCGCTTCGATCTCGGAAATCTCGTCGAGAGGATCGTCTTCGGTCATTGGAAGATCAAGGTGCCTCGCGAGCTTTGGCTCCAGCCGGTAGCCCCCTCACAACGGTAAATTGTCGTGCTTCTTCGCCGGCATTTCCGTCTTCTTGTCCTTCAGCATCGCCAGCGCCCTTGCGATCCGGCGACGGGTCGAGTGCGGCATGATGACGTCGTCGATGTAGCCGCGCTCGGCGGCGATGAAGGGGGACAGGAAGCGGTCTTCGTATTCCTTGGTGCGCGCCGCGATCTTCTCGGGGTCGCCGATGTCAGAACGGAAAATGATCTCCACCGCGCCCTTGGCGCCCATCACCGCGATCTGGGCGGTCGGCCAGGCGTAGTTCATGTCGGCACCGATCTCCTTGGACGCCATGACGTCGAAGGCGCCGCCATAGGCCTTGCGGGTGATGATCGTCACCAGCGGCACGGTGCACTGTGAATAGGCGAACAGCAGTTTCGCGCCGTGCTTGATCAGGCCGCCATATTCTTGCGCGGTTCCGGGCAAAAAGCCGGGAACGTCGACGAAGGTGACGATCGGGATGTTGAAGGCGTCGCAGAAGCGGACGAAGCGTGCCGCCTTGCGCGAGGCGTCGGAGTCGAGCACGCCGGCGAGCACCATCGGCTGGTTGGCAACGAAGCCGACGGTGCGGCCCGCGATGCGGCCGAAGCCGGTGACGATGTTCTTGGCGAAGGCCTCCGCGATCTCGAAGAAGTCGCCCTCGTCCACGACCTTCAGGATCAGCTCCTTCATGTCATAGGGCTTGTTCGGATTGTCGGGGATCAGCGTGTCGAGCGACATGTCGACGCGGCCGATGTCGTCGAAGCTCGGCCATTCCGGCACGCCGTCGGTGTTGTTGGACGGCAGGAAGTCGACCAGGCGCCGCATCTGCAAGAGCGTCTCGACGTCGTTCTCGAAGGCGCCGTCGGCGATCGAGGAGCGCGTCGCGTGAACCGAAGCGCCTCCGAGCTCTTCGGCGGTGACGACCTCGTTGGTGACGGTCTTCACCACGTCAGGGCCGGTGACGAACATGTAGCTGGTGTTCTTCACCATGAAGATGAAGTCGGTCATGGCGGGCGAATAGACGTCACCGCCGGCGCACGGCCCCATGATGACCGAGATCTGCGGGATCACGCCCGAAGCCAGCACGTTGCGGCGGAAGACGTAGGAGTAGCCCGCGAGCGCCGCGACGCCCTCCTGGATACGCGCGCCGCCCGCGTCATAGAGGCCGATGATGGGCGCCCTCGCCTTCATCGCCATGTCCTGAAGCTTTGTGATCTTCAGCGCGTGGGTCTCGGACAGCGAACCGCCGAATACGGTGAAGTCCTTGGCGAACACAAAAGTCTTGCGGCCGTTGACGGTGCCCCAGCCGGTGACGACGCCGTCGCCCGGCACCTTGGTCTTCTCCATGCCGAACTCGGTGGAGCGGTGCTCGACGAACATGTCGAACTCCTCGAACGATCCCTTGTCGAGCAAGAGCTCGATGCGCTCGCGCGCCGTCAGCTTGCCGCGGGCGTGCTGCGCCTCGATGCGCTTTTCCCCGCCGCCGAGCTTTGCGCCGGCACGACGTTCTTCAAGGGCGTCCAGGATATGTTTCATTTGCTCCCGCCAGTTCTTAGCTAAATGCGATTGCCGGGGGTTCTAACACGGCATTTTGCGGGCCGGGAAGCGGCTTTCGGCCTCGCAGGGCTGCCCTGCCGGCGCGGAAAGCGTGAGCGATTACAAAGTTTTGCCTTGGGAGGCGGACCATGGATCAGAGCGTAACCGAGACCGGCGCGGCCACCGGCGGCGTCAGGCTTCTCTTGCGGCTGGAGGGGCTGACGCTGTTCGCGGGCATGACGCTGCTCTACGGCGCCTGGGGCGGCTCCTGGACGCTCTACCTCCTGCTCTTCCTGGTGCCTGACTTAAGCTTCCTCGCCTACCTGTCGGACGCGAAGTTCGGGGCGATGGTCTACAACGCCGCCCACAGCTACCTGGCGCCGGTGACGCTGATGACGCTGGGCTTCGGCCTAGCTTCGCCGCTCACCCTGTCCATAGCCTTGATCTGGCTCGCCCATATCGGCGTCGACCGGGCGCTCGGCTATGGCCTGAAATATTCCGCCGGCTTCGGCTTTACCCATCTCGGGCGGATCGGGCGGCAGGACGGGGCCTGATCTGCGGTCCCTTGGCGGCGGGCGGGACAGCGCGCGTCGTGGTTATTCTACTGGCTGCTCGGCCTTCATGGTTCGAGACGCCCGCTGCGCGGGCTCCTTACCATGAGGGTCTAGCATCTTCGCCGCGAAGCAAAGACCTCATCGTGAGGTGCCCGCCCAAAGGGCGGGCGTCTCGAAGGATGGCCACAAAGAAGCTGCTCGCCTTACGGCTCACCCGCCTTGAACGGCTCCTCCTTGCCCGGCGGCACAGTCTCCTCGGCCATCGCCAGCAGCATCGCGACCATCACGTAATTGCCGGCGAGCGCGGTGAGATCGACGATCTGCTGATCGCCAAACACCTTCTTAGCGCGCGCGTAAGTCTCGTCCGAGACCTTCTTGGTGGTGGTGAGCTCGGTGACGAAGTCGTAGACCACCGCTTCGTCCTCGGCCATCTTCGACGGCCGCTTATTGGCCTTCAGTTCGGCGATGATATCCGGCGACAGGCCCGCCTTGGCCGCGAGCGGTGCATGGGCGAACCATTCCACCTGCGAGCGCCACTGCCGCGCGATCACCAGGATCGCGAACTCGTTGAGCTTGGTTGGAACCGAAGTTTCCCAGCGCAAATAGTGAAACAGGTCGAACAGGCGCTGGCCGAGCACAGGGCTGCGGATCATCGGATTGTAGGGCCCGCCGATGCCGACGCTCGAGACCTTCATGATCTGCTCGCCGAGCGGCTTCTGCTTCTCGTCGAGCTGATTCATCGTGAGCTGCGGAAAGCGCGGCTCCTTGCTGGTGGCAGGCGCTGCAAACGTGGTGGCGGCGAGCCAGCCGCCCGCGGCAGCCAATGCCAGTGACGAGGCCCACAAGGCAGAATTCATCGTTTCCTCCCGCTTTGGTTGTTCCCAACCAGGCTAGTCCAGCGCGCCAAGGGACGCCAGACATTGTGGAACTCCAAGAACCGCTTTCCGGTTCGCGCGTTGGAACGACCATGAATCCCAAGATGGAGGTCTGCAATGTCCAGATCCGGTATTGCGCGGGCAGGCTTGATCGTCGTCGCGCTGTGCCTTCCCTACGGTGCAGCCGGCGCCGCTTCATCTCCGTTTGCCGCGATGGCCGGCACATGGTCGGGCGGCGGCACGCTGAGCACAACCGACGGCGCACAGGAACGGCTGCGCTGCCGCGCGACCTATAACGTCGCAGGTGGCGGCGGCGAGCTTCGCCTCAATCTGCGATGCGCCAGCCAGAGCTATAATTTCGATCTCGCGGGCAATGTCGAATATCGCGACGGCGCCATTTCGGGCTCATGGAGCGAAGCCACGCGCAACGCTTCCGGCACGATCTCGGGGCGCGCGACGGCAGACCATGTCGACGCAGCCGCGCGCGGCGATAACTTCTCGGCCAATCTGTCGCTAACGACGCGCGGCAGCCGACAAAGCGTCTCGATCCGTCCGCAGGGCACCAATGTCACCGGCGTTTCGTTGGCGCTCAACCGGCGCTAGATCGCCTCGATATCGGTGAGACAGGCCTGCGTCATGGTCATGCGGGCGTCGATGTGACGTTGCTCGCGGCAATCCATGTTGAGCGCGAACACCGTTTGCGCACTGCCCTTCTCAGCCCAGCCCACCATCCAGCCGAGCGACGGCTCGCCGCGCTCGGCGCCCAGAAGTCCCGACTTCACGTGAATGACGGCGTCGCCGACCTTGGTCATCGGCAGGATATCGCAGACGAGATCCTGGCTGCGCTTCGAGATCGGCAGCGCGCGGCGGCGCAGCCGGTCGACGAAATCGATCTGCTCGACCGGATCGATGCGCAGATTTCCGGTGAGCCAGAACTGGTCGATGCCGCCGCCGATGTCGCGATTGCCGTAGTCGAGGAGATCGACGTATTTCTGCATCCGCTCCTGCCCGATGCGGCGTGCGATCTCTTGATAGACCGGTACTGCGCTCACCGCGATCGCGCTGCGCAGCGTGTGGTCCTTGTTCCAGGCCTCGATCGGGCGCTTGACGCCATCCCAGGGGAAGACGTCCTTGTCGGGATCGGCGACCACGCCGGTCTCCAGCGCAATCAGCGAGTTCGGGATCTTGAAGGTCGAGGCCGGCAGCTTGCCCTCGCCCGAGCGCTCCCTGTCGCTGGCGATGATCAGGTAATCGTCGACCTTGTAGCCGATGAAGGTGCCGGCCGTACCTAGATCGGTGAAGCGCTTTGCGAGGCTCTCGCGGATCTCGTTGCGCGGCGGCGCGACATTGGCAAGCGCGCGCGACGGCAGGATGGCGGCTGCGGCAAGAAGGCCGAGGGTGGAACGGCGGGTGGGCAAGCGAAACGTCCGTTGAGTGGTGAAAGTGGCCGCGATCATGCAGCCGCTATCGTGTTGAAACGATGACAGGCTAAAGCGCGATGAGATTGGGATGAATCGTTATCGCGCTTTAGGTTGTTGTTTGAGCATGATCTCCGCGCAAACGCGTTCCGCGTTTGTCGCGAGGGAAAACCGCTACACACTTTGCGCTAGTGCGGCCCTTCGGTCCGGATCATGCTCTACCGCGCCCGGCCCGATAGTCGCAGCACGAACACCAGCACCTCGGCGACGGCCTTGTAAAGGTCCGGCGGGATCTCTTCGCCGAGCTCAACGTTGGACAACGCGCCGGCCAGGACTTCGTTCTCCTCGATCGGGATGTCGTGGGCCTTGGCGATCTCGACGATCTTCTCGCCGATCGTGCCCCTGCCCTTGGCGACGACCACCGGCGCGCCGCTGCCCTTCTCGTAGTGAAGCGCGATCGCAAGCTTGGTGTCGTCGCTCATGTCGCGCGATCCAGGAAGTGCCCGGCGCGGGCCGGTGCCGGCTGCGGCGGGGTGCCGTCGCGCACGATAATGTCGCCGGGCTTGAGCTCAGCCTTCGTCAGGGCCTGGCTGAGTTCACCGACGCCGGCACGCAATTGCTGCGCGGTGGCGGGTCGCTCCGCCCACATCCGCACGAAAGTCTTGTCGCCATTGAGCGTGATCAGCGCATGCACCGGGCCGGCCGGCTCGACATTGAGCGAAAAACGTGCGCGCCACGTGCGCTTGGCGGGATCGGCTGACTCGCTGCCGCCGTCGCGCGAGATCTCGAATTGCGCCATCGCAGTGCCCTGCGGCGTCGCGAACGGGATTTCGAAATTCCACTGCGGCACGGTCGGATCGATGCGATGGCCGCTGGCGTCGACGCGATCGGGCAGCGAGGCGACCTGCAACAAGGTCTGCCGCGCGATCGCGGCATCGGTGTCGTCGAGCAGGCGATGCACTGTCGTAGCCAGCGGGGTATCTGGCGTGAGCGACGGTGCGACGATCGATTGCGGCGACGGCAGCGCGCCGCGGAACGGCGGCGGCGTGGCCGTGCGCACAGCCTCGAACACGTGGCTATCCGGCACGGCCTTGTTCGAACCCGGAACGTTGCCCGTCATGCGCGGCAGATTTTGCGTGACTTCTTGCAGGAGGCTCGCGGCAAGGCCCGCGGTCATGGTCCGCCCGGTCGTCGCTTGCGGAGCGTCGCCAGCCATATCGGCCAACACGGCGGCTGCGAGATTGGCACTGCGCGGCATTTGCGGCGATTGAGCGATATCCGCGTTCGCGGACGGCAACGCTGCCTGCACCGCCTCGGCTGCAGCCTGAGCCGGCAAGGCCTGCGACGGGGCGGCAGAGTTCATCGAAGGCGCGGCTGCTTGCGCCGCCGCTTGCGACGCGCCAGCTTCGAGCGTGCCGGAGGCCGCGGCCAAGGTCTGGCGCAGCACCAGCAGCGCCGCCTTCAAATCCGGCATGGTACCGGACGACGGCGTCGCGGCGGACGCCAGCGAGGCCTCGAGAAACAGACCCGACTTCTGGAAGGCGGACTCGATATCGCCGCCGTCGAGCTGACTGTTGAGCGGCGTCTGCTGCGCGAGCACGCCCAGCACCGCCTGCTTTAGACCCGCCGGCAGATCGCTGCCGGTCACGACTGCGGTGAGGTTAGCAAACAGCGACGCCTGGCTGCCCTGTTTCGTCACGGCCTCGGCCGAGGCCACGGTCACCGCGACCTGTTCGGCCAGCGTCAGGGGATTGCGCATTGCGCTCAGCGACGGCGCAAGCGGCGGGCTGTCCACCCGTGATGCACCGGCCGGCGTCAGCGTGACCTGATCGGTCAGCGCCTCGCCTGTCCCGTTGACGACGGCGAGCCGGATGGTGCCGTCACTCTGGGACACCGCAAGCTGAAGGTTCTGTCCCGGCGACAGCGCCACTTCCGACATCACGTCGAGGGAGAGATTGGCGATTGCGATCCGAACGAGGTTATCGGGAAGCACGCTGACGACCTTGGCGTCGACCACGCTGCCGTCCTGGAGCACGAGCCCGCTCGTTCCCGCATCGGCCACGGGGCCGGCGGAACTGACGGGGACGATCGAGCTTATCGGCGTCGGCATAGAGGCGGCCCAAGGGAATGCGCCTCCACCCTAGGGCCGTGGTCGTAAACCTCTCGTTAAGGACCTTCGGCCCCGGCCGGCTTCGCGGCCGCGAGCACCGCCACGGCGGCCTCAAAATCCCTCAGGCAGGCGGCACGGCGGCCGGCGGCCTCTTCGTCCACACCCCATTGGTCGGCGTTCCAGTCCTCATCGACATGGGCGGCCGCCCAGACCTGGTCGGCATCGCGCGCACCGTGCGCCAGCGCCAGCGCCAGCAGCGCCGAACCGGTCAGCGTCGTGATCACATGCAGCGCCGCCACGGCCCAAGGATCGTCCGGCAGCGCGGCGCGCGCGGCTTGCACCGCCTCCTCCGGCTGCTTCACGTGCATGATGCCCTCGGACAGGATGAAATGCGCGCCCAGCGTTTCGGCGGCCCAGAACAGCACGGGGTCCCAATGCGCGGCCTCGCGGGCGACCAGCCCCTCCGGATGGCCGGCGCGATAGAACAGCAAATCCGACTGGAAGTATTTTGCCAGATCGTCGCTGACGGAACCGACGCGGTCGACGACGCCCTCGATCACGCTGTTGGCGAGCCGCGTCAGCGGCATGGTCATGGGGTCGAGCGCTTCCTTCTGCGCTTCCCATTCCGAGGCCACGGCATCGGCCAGCCCCCGCGAAGGGATCACCACCTGGCGGCTCGAAGGCGTGCGGATCGGCTTGCCGTCGAGCGTGACAGTGAAGCCGCCCTCGGCCTCGGCCACGCCCACCTCCTTGTAGAAGCGCTTGCGCAGCGGCGCGCGTGCGGCCTGGCGGGCCGCTTCATGCGGATCGAGCGGGGATTGCCCCGCAGCCTCATCGAACAATTCACGCATCTTACGTTTTCGGTCCCGCTTCCTGAATGCCAGGCTTTTAAGATAAGACCGGTGGCCGATAAAGCGAGCGGCGGGCACCACCTCATGGGGGCCTTACTGGTTCGCGCAGCTCCGCGAATAGGCCGCCCGAGCGGCGGGCCCTAACCCTGCGCCGGCGGCGTCTTCCAAGCATTTCGAGATGCGGTCGCCGAACGACGTTCGCGGGATCGGCTGGTAGTTGTAGCTCGGCGGCGCGTCGAATTGCGGGACTTTCGGCACCTCGATCTGGGGCGGAGGGGGTGGCGGAGGCGGCGGCGGATTGAATTGTGAGGTCCCCGGCAGAAGCAACTGCGCCGAGGCAATCTGACCCGCCAAAAGCGACGCCAAGACAAGAAGAGAAATCGAGAGCCGTTTCATGGAGGATATGTTGTGCTCCTCCAGCGCCCGGTCAACTTGACTATTCTTCAGGCGCGTTCTCGATCGGATCAAATCTGGTTGCATCCAGCCCGAGCAGGTTCCATGACTGCTGCATGTGCGGCGGCAGCGGCGCGGTCGCGTCGATCACGCCGCCGCGCGGATGCGGAATCACGATGCGGCGCGCGAGCAGATGCAGCCGGTTTTGCAGCCCGCCCGGCAGCTCCCAGTTCTCCCTGTTGAAGTATTTAGGGTCGCCGATGATGGCATGGCCGATATGAGCCATATGCGCGCGGAGCTGATGGGTGCGGCCGGTGACCGGCTTCAGCGACACCCAGGTCAGCTTGTTGCCGGCGGTCTCGACCATCGCATAGTAGGTCACCGCGTGGCTCGCGCCCTCGTCACCGTGCTGGGCGATGCGCATGATGGTGTCCTCCTCGCCCTCCTCCTTGGCAAGGAAGGTCGAGATGCGGCCCTGCTTCGGTTTCGGCACGCCCGGCACCAACGCCCAGTAGATCTTCCGCGCCGAACGCGAACGGAAGGCGCCAGTCAGATGGCTCGCAGCAAAGCGTGTCTTGGCAATCAGGAGACAGCCCGACGTCTCCCTGTCGATCCGGTGCACGAGGCGGGGCTTCTGACCCTTGGCGTCGCGCATCACCTCCAGCATCTGGTCGATGTGCCGCGTCATGCCTGAGCCGCCCTGCACGGCAAGGCCAGCGGGCTTGTTGAGGACGAGGACGTCGTCGTCCTCGTAGATCGTCATCTCCTTCAGCGCCTGAAGGGTCTTTTGCGCAGCTTCCGACAGCGCGCCGGGCACCTTGGGCGCGTCAAGCTTCAATGGCGGAATGCGGACGCTCTGCCCCTCCTCCAGACGGTCCTTGCTGTCGACGCGCTTGCCGTCGACGCGCAGCTCGCCTTTGCGGACGACGCGTTGGATGTGGGAGAACGACAAGCCGGGAAAGCGCGCCTCGAGAAAGCGGTCGACGCGCATGTTGTTCTCGTCGGCCGTGACGGTGACGGTCTGGACCTTGGTCGGCAGCAAAGCCTCGACGGGCTTTGCGGGGATAGGCTCCGGCGCACGCCGTTCGGCGCGCTCACCCGCAAAGCGCTGCGGCTTCGCGCCCGGCTTGCCGCCCGGACGCGGCCCAGCCTTCTGCGCGCTGCGCGCCTTGAACGGACGCGCCTCCTTGTGCTCATCGCGGGCGCGGGGTTTTGGGTTGGCTCTCTTGATGCGGCGGCTCATGCGTGCCTGCGTAGCCTAAAAGCGGCCTTTCGTCACGACGAAATGGCCGTTTTCAGCGCGAGCCGCCCCGCTCCTTGCGCAGTTTGGCCCAGTATTCCAGCCGCTTCCGGATCTCGCGCTCGAAGCCGCGTTCCGGCGGGTCGTAGAAGGTCTGGCGTCCCAGTGCCTCGGGGAAGTAATCCTGGCCGGAGAAGGCGTCAGGCGCGTCGTGGTCGTATTCGTAGCCGGTGCCGTAGCCCTCCGACTTCATCAGCTTGGTCGGCGAGTTGAGGATGTGCTTTGGCGGCAGCAGCGAGCCGGCCTGCTTTGCGGTCTGCATGGCGGCGCCGAAGGCGGTGTAGACGGCATTCGATTTCGGCGCGGTGGCGAGATAGACGACCGCCTGCGCGATCACGAGCTCGCCTTCGGGATGACCGAGGAAATCGAAGGCGTCCTTCGCCGCGTTGGCGATGACGAGCGCCTGCGGATCGGCAAGCCCGATGTCCTCGACCGCCATGCGCACGACACGGCGCGCCAGGAACAGCGGATCCTCGCCGGCATCGAGCATGCGGGCGAGGTAATAGAGCGCGGCATCGGGATCGGAGCCGCGCACCGATTTATGCAGCGCCGAGATCAGGTTATAGTGGCCGTCGGCCGACTTGTCGTAGATCGGGGCGCGGCGCTGCAGGATGTCCTGCAACTGCGCGGCATTGAAGCTCTCGCCCGCCCGCGCCGAACGCCAGACTTCTTCAACCAGCGTCAGCGCGGCGCGGCCGTCGCCATCGGCCATGCGCGCCAGTGCGGCACGCGCCTCCGCATCCAGCGGCAGCTTTCTGCCCTCGACCGCTTCCGCATGCGCGAACAGCTTTTCGATCGCGGCGGCGTCAAGCGAATGAAACACCAGCACGCGCGCGCGGGAGAGCAACGCGGCGTTGAGCTCGAAGGACGGATTCTCGGTGGTGGCGCCAACCATCACCACAGTGCCGTCTTCCATCACGGGCAGGAAAGAGTCCTGCTGCGCGCGGTTGAAGCGGTGCACCTCGTCGACGAACAGCAGCGTGCCCTTGCCCATCTCGCGCCGGGCACGTGCGGCGTCGAACGCCTTCTTCAGGTCGGCGACGCCGGAGAACACCGCGGAAATCTGCTCGAAGTGCAGGTCGGTCGCGTCGGCAAGCAGCCGCGCCACCGTGGTCTTGCCGGTGCCGGGCGGGCCCCAGAACACCAGAGAGCCGAGCGTGCGCGTCTCCAGCATGCGCGTCAGCGCGCCGTCGGGCCCGAGAATGTGGTCCTGGCCGACGACCTCCGACAGCGCGCGCGGACGCAATCGATCCGGCAGCGGACGCGGAGCTTCCTGATCGAGCCCCGCCGCGGCAAAGAGAGTTGGCGTCTCCTGTGGTCGTTTCGGACTCATCCGCCCAGCGTGACGTTGATCTGCTGGCCGCCGCGCACCAGCGTGATGCGCCAGATCCGCTGGCGTTCGCCGGCCGCCTTCTCTAGGTCGCCGGTCTTGCTGATCTTCTGGTTGTTCACCGCCAGAATGATGTCGCCCTTCTGGAAGCCGACATTCGCGGCCGCGGTATCGCCGCCGATATCGGTGACGACGACACCTTCGGTGTCGGCGTCCAGATGCAGCTCATCGGCCACAGCCGGCGTGATGGTCGAGACCTTAGCGCCCTGGAACGGTGACCGCGCGGTGATGACGAGCTCGTTGCGGCCGGCGTCGGGCGCCGTCTCCAGCGCCACCGTGAGCTTGAGCGGCTTGCCGTTGCGCTGCACGTCGACCTGTGCCGTGCCACCGAGCGGACGCGTAGCGAACCGGTAGTCGAATGCGTTGGGATCATCCACGCTCTGACCATCAATCGCGACGATCAGATCGGAGGATTTCAGCCCAGCCTTTGCGGCGGGACCGTTCGGAACAACGCTTGCGACCAGCGCTCCGGTCGGCGAGCGCAGGCCGAGGCTGTCGGCGATGTCGGGCGTCACCGCCTGCAGCCGCGCGCCGAGCCACGGCCGCTTCACCGCCTTGCCCCCGCTCTTGGCGGAGGCGACGACGACGCGCACCATGTTGGCGGGAATGGCAAAGCCGATACCTTGCGAGCCGCCGGAGCGCGAATAGATCGCAGTGTTGATGCCGGCGAGCCTGCCGTTCATGTCGACCAGCGCGCCGCCGGAATTGCCGGGATTGATCGCCGCGTCGGTCTGGATGAAGAACTGGTAGTCGGTGATGCCGACCTGCGTGCGCGCCAGCGCCGAAATGATGCCGTGGGTCACGGTCTGGCCGACGCCGAAGGGATTGCCGATCGCGAGCACGACGTCGCCGACCATCAATTCATCCGAATTGGTGAAGTCGAGCGTGGGGAATTTCTCCTTCGCGTCCTTGATGCGCAGCACGGCGAGATCGCTGCGGGAATCCTTCAGCACGATATCGGCCTCGAATTCGCGCTTGTCTGACAGCGACACCTTCACCTGGTCGGCGCCCTCGATGACGTGGACGTTGGTGACGACGAGGCCGGATGCGTCGACGATGACGCCGGAGCCGAGCGAGCGTTGCATCTGCTCGGGCTGCTGGCCCGGCACGCCGAAGAAGCGGCGGAAGATCGGATCATCCAGCAGCGGGTTGCGGTTCTGCACCACCTTGGCCGCATAGACGTTGACGACCGCCGGCTGTACCCGCTGCACGATCGGGGCATAGGACAGTCGCAGCTCCGCCATCGAGGACGGCACCCGGCGGTCCTGCGCGGAGGCCGGATCAAGGCTGCCCGAAAGGGCGATGCACAATCCCGTGATGACAGCGATACAGATCGGTCGAAACATTCCTACCTCTCGGAAAAGACGCCGGAATATAGGCGTGTTCGCTCGCCAATAGAAGGGCGCCGCGCCGCAATATTCACCCCTCCCTCGCCCAAGGCGGCCGGCAAGTTCTGCGTGCGCCATCTCATTTTACTTGGCCGCACGGATTGGCATGACATCCGTCATCTTGCATGCTGTCCGATGGCGGATTCGGTTGCGGCGAATTTGCATCAGTGGGAACCGCAGCCGTTGGCGCGCCGTCGCGGGGCAGTCATCGATCATTCTTAGGCTCTCCCGTTGCGACTTGGGGAAGGAAGTTCATCAACCGATGGAGTGCTGACGTGAGCAGGACAAGAATTGCGGCCACGGCGATTGGTCTCGCCGGCGCGCTGGCGGCCTCGCAGGCCCAGGCCCAATCGGCAAGCAGCAGCGAACAGGAGATCGCACTCCTGAAGCAGCAATTGAAAATACTGGAGCAGAAACTCGACAAGCTCCAAAGTCAGACCGCGGCGAACACGGCGGCCGCGGCGAAAGCCAAGGCCGAAGCGAAGGCCGAAGCCAAAGCCGAAGCAAGATCGGAGGCGAAGGCCGCGATCGCAAATGCCAATGCGGCGGTACCGGTGAAGGCGACGGTGCCGGCGTCGGGCGTCGTGGTGACGATGCCGAACAACCGCCCGACGATCTGCACCGCCGACCAAGCGAACTGTGTCGCGATCACCGGCCGCCTGCACTGGGACGTCGGCGGCTATGACTATCGTCCCAATACGGCGGCAACGGTGCCGCAGAAGCTCGACAGCGGCGAGAACGTCCGCCGTGCGCGCATCGGCGTTACCGGCAAATTCTTCAACGACTGGAATTTCGCGCTGATCTACGATTTCGGCGGCTCGTCCGACGGATTTGGCGGTGCGGCGCCGGGATCGCTGCCGGGCGGTGGCGTGTCCGGCGTCGAGAACGCCTATCTCAGCTACACCGGCCTCAAGCCGTTCGGCGGCAAGATGGCGATCGAGGCCGGCATAATGGATCTGCCCTACACGATGGATGAGGCCACGAGCTCCAACGACATCATGTTCATGGAACGCGCCTCGCCGGGCGTGATCGCCACCAACATCGCCGCCGGCGACTTCCGCTCAGCGGCCGGCACGCGCTGGTACAACGACGTGCTCTGGATCGGTGGCTATGTCACGGGACCGTCGACCGGCGCGATCCACTCCGCCTCGAGCACGTCACCGGCCGGCACGTCCGAGCAATATGGCGCTGTCGCCCGCGTTGCCGGCCAGGTCGTCAGCGGCAAGGACTACTCGATCCACCTCGGCGCCGATGCGGAGTGGCTGATCCAGCCGCCGCGCAATCTGATCGCCAATACGCAGACGCTCACACTGAGCGACCGCCCGGAATTGCGCCTCGATCCGACCACGCTGGTCTCGACCGGCGCGATCGCCAATGTGTCAGGTGCGCAGGTCTACAGCGTCGAAGCGGCCGCGACCTATGGACCTCTCATCCTGCAGGGCGAGTATTTCTGGTACAATGTCGATCGCGGCGCGAATACATCAGTGGTGCCGACCGGCTTGCCGAGCTTGAAATTCCAGGGCGGCTATGCCCAGGCCGGCTATGTGCTGACTGGTGAGAGCCGGACCTACAATGCGGCGAACGCGGCCTATAACGGTGTCAAGCCGGCGCATCCGTTCTCGCTCGACGGCGGCGGCTGGGGCGCGTGGGAGATCGCGGGGCGCTTCTCGACGATCGACCTCAACAATCAGCTCGCAACCCCGGCCGGCATCGCCGGCGGACGGCAGACCGTCTACACGCTCGCGCTCAACTGGTACGTCAACGGCAACGTGCGGTTCATGCTGGATTACCTGCATGGCACCGTCTCCAAGCAGGCCTCGCCGGTCTCGACCGCGGACGTCGGCTCGAAGTTCGACGCGATCGCAATGCGCACGCAGTTCGCGTTCTAGGCTTTCACGCGTCGTCCCGGGGCGCGCGAAAAGCGCGAGCCCGGGATCCATAGCCACAGGCCTGAGTTGTTGTTCCGAAGGCTCGCAGTTGGAGCTTTCGCAGCAACACAACTCTGGTTATGGGCCCCGCCTCCGCGTGCGCAATTGCGCACTCGTCGGGGACGACACCGGGAACGTCACGCCATCTGATGGAGACAAGCCATGAAGGCCGTCGGCTACAAAAAATCGCTTCCGATCGAGGATGCGGAGGCACTGATCGATTTCGAGACCACAACGCCCGAGCCGAAGGGGCGCGACATCCGTGTCGCTGTGAAGGCGATCTCGGCCAATCCGGTCGACTACAAGGTGCGCAAGCGCGCCGCCCCGCCCGAGGGCGAGATCAAGATCCTTGGCTATGACGCAGCCGGCGTAGTCGATGCCGTCGGGCCCGACGTCACGCTGTTCAAGGTAGGCGATGAAGTGTTCTACGCCGGCTCGATCCTTCGCCAGGGCACCAACGCGGAATTCCACCTGGTCGACGAGCGCATCGTCGGCCGCAAGCCGAAGAGCCTGTCCTTCGCGCAGGCCGCGGCCCTTCCCCTCACCTCCATCACCGCATGGGAGCTGCTGTTCGACCGGCTCGGGGCCGTGCCGGGTAGAAGCGTCGATCCGCGGACGCTTCTGATCACGGGCGGCGCCGGCGGCGTCGGCTCGATCCTGATCCAGCTCGCCCGCCGCCTCACCGGGCTGACGGTGCTCGCGACCGCGACGCGGTCGGAGTCACAGAAATGGTGCCTCGATCTCGGCGCGCATGCGGTGGTCGACCACGGCAAGCCGATGAAGGAGCAGATCGAGAGCTTGAGGCTGCCGCCGGTCGCACTGGTGGCGAGCCTCACCTTCACTGACCAGCACTACAAGGCGATCGCAGAGTTCATGGCGCCACAGGGTCGGTTCGGCCTGATCGACGATCCACCGGAATTCAACGTGAGCGCATTCAAGGGCAAGGCGATCTCGGTTCACTGGGAATCGATGTTCACGCGCTCCTCGTTCCAGACGCCGGACATGATCGCGCAGCATCATCTGCTCAACGACGTCTCCGACCTCATCGACAAGGGCGTGCTGCGCACCACGCTCGACCAGACCTTTGGCACGATCAACGCCGCCAACCTCAAGCGCGCGCATGCGCTGCTGGAAAGCGGCAAGTCGCGCGGCAAGATCGTGCTGGAGGGGTGGTAATCCTCACTGCGAAGCGGGCGACGCTGCCCCCTCGGGGGGACGCGTCGCCCGCTCGACAAAGCCCTTGGCGAGCGCGTGATAGATCCCCTCCTCACAGATCATCCGCGAGACGAAGTGGGCGATCAACGCCGCCGTCATCAGCGGTACCACCATGGCGTGATTGTCGGTCATCTCGGTGACGATCACGAAGGCCGTGATCGGCGCCTGCACCACGCCGGCAAAATAGGAGACCATGCCGAGCAGCATGATCGCGCCGATCGGCGCGTCGTGGAAGAGGAGCGCAACGTTGCTGCCGAGGCCGGCGCCGACGGCCAGTGACGGCGAAAAGATGCCGCCGGGTATGCCGCTGACCGCCGCAAAGGTCGTCGCGAGTAATTTAAGGCCGCCGAAGTCCTGCGGCAGCGGCGAGCCATGCTCCAGCGCCTGCTTCACCTGCGCGTAGCCCGTGCCGTAGATGGTGTCGCCGGACACCAGGCCGCAGATCGCAACCGCAAACCCGCAAACGAGCGCGAACCACAGCGGGTGGGCCTTGATCGCACGACCGATCGGGTTGGCGAGCCCCCGCGCCATGGTGATGACGATGCGGCTGAAAAGTCCACCGGCGACGCCCCCAACGACGCCGCAGGCCGGGACCGCCAGCCAGTCGACCCCGCGGGCCAGCGACATCGCGCTACTGCCGAAATAGGTGTAGTTGCCCATCAGTGCCAAGGACGTCAGGCCTGCTGCGATGACGGCGGCGATGATGAGGCTGCTGGTGCGCGTCTCGAAGGCGCGGCTCATTTCCTCGATGCCAAACACGATGCCCGCCAACGGGGTGTTGAAGGCGGCGGCGACGCCCGCCGCCGCGCCAGCCAGAATCAATCCGGGTTGACGCCTCGGCGACACGCGTCCGAGCGCGAACATGACAGATGCGCCGACCTGCACCGTCGGCCCTTCCCGTCCGACGGAGCCACCACACAACAGGCCGAACAAGGTTAGAAGCATCTTGCCGGCGGCAACCCGCAAGGAGACGAGCCGCTCCCGCTCGGTCTGATCGTTCAGGTGGCGCGCGGCGATGGCCTGCGGAATTCCGCTGCCTTGGGCGTTGGGAAACAGCCGGATGGTGAGGAAAGCCGACAGCATGAAGCCAAGCGGCGTCACCAGCAGGACAGCGTAGCGCGATTGCGCGAGCAGCAGCCTGAAGGCGTCCTGGGCGAGGTCGGCGAGCTGCGCCAGCGCCACGGCCGCGGCGCCGACGACAATTCCGCCCAGCAGGAAGATCGCCCGCCGCTGCCATCGGGCAGAGGTGACCTTGAAGAGACGTTTGTTGCGGATAGACCGAGCCGTGATCATCAATCGATCTTTAACCGGTCGTGCCGCGATTTGAAGCTGAAAAGCGAGCAGACCAGCTAGGCCGGAACCACGCCCTCCACGAACAGCAGCCGCCGCTCCAGCGCTGTCCGCCGCAGCTTCAATGCCTCGGCATATTCCGGCGAGGCGTACCATTCGCGTGCCCGCGCCATCGACGGAAATTCCACGATGATGATGGTTCTCGGTGGCGGGCCGCCCTCCACCACGTCGGCAGCGCCGCCACGGACGAGGTAACGGCCGCCGTATTGCGCGATGGTTTTAGCGGCGAGCGTGCGATAGGCCTCGAAGCTTGCGACATCGCGCATCTCGACTTCGGAGATCACATAAGCGGCCACGCGCATCGACTCAGGCGATGGTGTTGACGATGCCGCCCTCGGCGCGGAGCGCCGCGCCGTTGGTCGCGGAGGCCTCCTTCGAAGCGACATAGACAACCATGTTGGCGATCTCGTCGACGCTGGCGAAGCGTTGCAGCAGCGAGCTTGGACGGTGCTGTTTGACGAAATTGGCCGCGGCCTCGTCGACCGACTGTCCGTTCTGCCTCGCGAGATCCTTCACGAAAGTCTCGACGCCCTCCGACATGGTGGGGCCCGGCAGCACGGAGTTGATGGTGACGCCGGTGCCGCGCGTGAGCTGCGCGAGCCCGCGCGCCACCGAGAGCTGCGCCGTCTTGGTCATACCGTAATGGATCATCTCGACGGGAATGTTCAGCCCTGACTCCGAGGAGATGAAGACGATGCGGCCCCAGTTGCGCTTGAGCATGCCCGTCAAGTAGGCGCGCGACAGCCGCACGCCGCTCATGACGTTGACCTCGAAGAAGCGGCTCCAGTCCTCGTCGGGGATTTCAAAAAAATCCTTCGGCTCGAAGATGCCGGCATTGTTGATGAGGATGTCGACCTCCGGCAGCGCCGAAACAAGTGCCTTGCAACCCGCTGCGGTCGACACGTCCGCGGCGATGCCGCGGACTTTGGCGCCCGTCCCTTCCAGCTTGCGGACGGCGGCATCGACCTTGTCCTGGCCGCGCCCGTTGACCACGACACTCGCGCCGGCGGCAGCAAGCCCCTTGGCGATGGCTTGGCCGATGCCGGCGGTCGAGCCGGTCACGAGGGCAGTCTTTCCGGAAAGGTCGAGCTTCATGTCTCATCTCCATTGATGTCGATGGAGATATCGGACGCGGCCCAAGCAGCCGCAATCCGCACTCACTGATGCGTGAGCAGAACGCTCCACCTGTCGTCCTGGCATTCGCCAGGACGACACCATTGATCTTCGACAAACGGCCAACAAAAAAGCGGCGCCCAAGGGCGCCGCTTTCGAAACCTGATGCCGCCCGGCTTATGCCGCCTCGGCTTCCTTCTCCTGCACCGGGCCGGAGTCCTGGCCCTTGGCGTCGACGTCGCGGTCGACGAACTCGATCACGGCCATCGCGGCGTTATCGCCGTAGCGGAAGCCGGCCTTGATGATGCGGGTGTAGCCGCCCTGGCGGTCCTTGTAGCGGGTGGCGAGCGTGTCGAAGAGCTTCTTGACCATGTCGACGTCGCGCAGCTCGGCGATCGCCTGACGGCGGAGCGACAGGCCGCCCTTCTTGCCGAGGGTGACGAGCTTCTCGACGATCGGGCGAAGCTCCTTGGCCTTGGGCAGCGTGGTGACGATCTGCTCGTGCTTGATCAGCGAGGCCGCCATGTTGGCGAACATCGCGCGGCGATGCTCGGCCGTGCGGTTGAGCTTCCGATGAACCTTGCCGTGACGCATGTGACTATTCCTTACGTTTGAACTGCCGCGACGGTTCGTCGGACCAGTTGCTCAGGTGGGCTTCCTGCGTTCGCCCATTAAGAAACGTGGCCGGAAATCTCCGGCCACGACGGTGAAATCGGATCAGTAGTGATCCTCGAAGCGCTTGGCGAGCTCATCGATGTTCTCCGGCGGCCAGCCCGGCACTTCCATGCCGAGGTGCAGACCCATCTGGGCCAGCACTTCCTTGATCTCGTTCAGCGACTTGCGGCCGAAGTTCGGAGTGCGGAGCATTTCCGCCTCGCTCTTCTGCACGAGATCGCCGATGTAGACGATGTTGTCGTTCTTCAGGCAGTTGGCCGAACGCACCGACAGCTCGAGCTCGTCCACCTTCTTGAGGAAGGCCGGGTTGAAGGCGAGATCCGGGATGATCTCCTGGGCGACTTCCTTGCGCGGCTCTTCGAAGTTGACGAACACGTTGAGCTGATCCTGCAGGATGCGCGCCGCATAGGCCACCGCGTCATCCGGCGAGATCGCGCCGTTGGTCTCGATCGTCATGGTCAGCTTGTCGTAGTCGAGGATTTGGCCCTCGCGGGTATTCTCGACCTTGTAGGAGACCTTGCGGACCGGCGAGAACAGGCTGTCGACCGGGATCAGGCCGATCGGCGCATCCTCGGGCCGGTTGCGTTCGGCGGGCACGTAGCCCTTGCCGGTCGAGACCGTGAACTCCATGCGGATCTCGGCGCCCTCGTCGAGCGTACAGATCTGGAGGTCGGGATTGAGCACGGTGACGTCGCCGACCGTCTGGATGTCGCCGGCGGTGACTACGCCCGGGCCCTGCTTCTTCACGACCATGCGCTTGGGGCCTTCGCCCTGCATCTTGATCGAGATGTCCTTGATGTTGAGCACGATGTCGGTGACGTCCTCACGGACGCCAGCGATCGAAGAGAACTCGTGCAGCACGCCGTCGATGTGCACCGACTGCACCGCCGCGCCCTGGAGCGAGGAAAGAAGAATGCGGCGGAGCGCATTGCCGAGCGTCTGGCCGAAGCCGCGCTCGAGCGGCTCGGCGACGATGGTCGCGAAGCGGGCCGGATCGCTGCCGGGCGTTACCTGGAGCTTGTTCGGCCGAATCAGTTCTTGCCAATTTTTCTGGATCGTCACTGTTTCACCCATACAGGCCAGTCAATTTGCCACGTCAAATACTGGCGTTGAAGAAGGCCGCGGATCGCGTCCGCGGCTTCGCAAAAGTCTTCGCGGAGGGCCGAGACCGTCCGCGTCTTCACATCAAACGCGCCGACGCTTGCGCGGACGGCAACCATTGTGCGGGATCGTCGTCACGTCACGAATCGAGGTGACGGTGAAGCCAGCCGCCTGCAGCGCGCGAAGCGCGGACTCACGGCCCGAACCCGGACCGGCAACTTCCACCTCGAGAGTGCGCATGCCGTGCTCCTGCGCCTTCTTGGCGACGTCTTCGGCCGCGACCTGCGCCGCATACGGGGTCGACTTACGCGAGCCCTTGAAACCCATCGTGCCTGCCGAGGACCAGGCGATCGTGTTGCCCTGCGCGTCGGTGATGGTGATGGTCGTGTTGTTGAACGACGAGTTCACGTGCGCGACGCCGGAGGCGATGTTCTTGCGCTCACGACGGCGAACGCGGGTGGCTTCCTTGCCCATTGAGTCCCTTTCTGAAGATCTCAAACGCCGCCGTAATGCCAGCGGCTACACCTGTGGAAGCGAATGGTGAGCGGCGAATAGCGAATAGGGAAAACCCCTACTCGCCATTCGCCATTCCCTATCCGCTGATTTACTTCTTCTTGCCGGCGATGGCCTTGGCCGGCCCCTTGCGCGTGCGCGCATTGGTGTGGGTACGCTGACCGCGCACCGGCAGGCCGCGACGATGCCGCAGGCCGCGATAGCAGCCGAGGTCCATCAGACGCTTGATGTTGATGCCGACCTCGCGGCGCAGGTCGCCCTCGACGAGATAGTCACGGTCGATCACTTCGCGGATCTGAAGCACTTCGGCGTCGCTGAGCTGATTGACGCGACGATCCTCGGGGATCTTCACCTTCTCCATGATGTCACCGGCGATCTTGGGGCCGATGCCATGGATGTACTGCAGCGCGATGAGCACGCGCTTGTTGGTGGGAATGTTTACGCCGGCAATACGGGCCACGGCCTTCTCTCCTGTTGCCGATCCCTCGTCAGGAATCGGGCTTTAAGTGCTTGCTTTCTCGGGCAGGTGTTCACAAACGCGAACACGACGCCCACCCCCGGTCTTCCTGGGGCCCGGCATCGTCTGAAACTATCCGACTTGGATGCGGGGCTTATTAAGGGATTCAGGGGGCTTTCGTCAACCGCCGCTAGCGTTTGGCTCGCTTTTTCGTGACCTTTTTTGGGCTCTTCTTCGAGGCCTTTTTCGCGGCTTTTTTGACGGCTTTCTTGGCCGCCTTCTTCACGGCCTTCCTGCCTCCCTTGGCAGCCTTCTTGGAGGCCTTTGCGGCGGCTTTGCTGGCCTTTTTGGCGGATTTCGCCGGCTTTTTAGCGGTTTTGGCGGCCTTTTTGCCCCCTGCCTTGGCGGCGCTCCTGGCCGTGCTCTTGGCCGCGCTTCTGGCGTGCGTCTTGGGCTCGACGGCCCCGAGCGCTAGCAGGAGGCGATGGATGGCCCGGGTGACCTCGTCGATGGCCATCATGCCATCGACCGTCGAGAGCTTCCGCCGCTCCGAATAGTAGTGAATCAGCGGTTCCGTCAGGCTGCGGTAGCTGGCCAGCCGCTTGGTCAGGACTTCCGGAGTGTCGTCGACCCGGACCTCCTCACCGCGCTCCCGCATCTGCGCCACACGGGTCTCGACGCGCTGGAGCAGCGCGCTCTCGTTGACGCGCAGCTCGATCACCGCGTCGAGCTTGAGATGCTTGTGCCTGAGGAGCTCGTCGAGCGCCTCGGCCTGCGGCACGGTGCGGGGGAAGCCGTCCAGGATGAAACCGCGCTTGGCGTCTGGCTGGTCGATCCGGTCGGAGATGATTCCAACCACCACGTCATCGGGGACGAGGCCGCCATTGGCCATGATCTCCTTGGCCTTGAGGCCGATGGGCGTGCCGGCCGCAACCGCAGCGCGAAGCATCTCACCGGTCGAGAGCTGGACGATGCCGTAGCGCTGCACCAGAAGTTGCGCCTGGGTCCCCTTGCCCGACCCCGGCGGTCCCAGAAGTATAATTCTCATCGGCGTACGCCCCCCGGATTGGTGAGCGATACGTCGCGCACCTGCATTTGAAGATCAACAAACAGTGCAAACCACAATCAGCGCTGCACCGCCACCCATATCATAGGGGAGCGAGCAGCCGGGCACCAAGAAAGCCTGCGAAATCAGCGATGACGTGGCGGTGAGAGCAGCTCGGCCGAGCCAATCGCGCGCTCAGCGCGGGCCCGATAGGCGCTGCGCCGTGTGCGCGCAGCGAATCGATGACACGTCGATCGGCGGCCTGAAGGGGCCGCCGTGCGTCAGCGACGGCGTCCGCCGCGCAGCTTCGACTTGCGGATCAGCCCCTCGTATTGATGAGCGAGCAAATAGCCCTGCACCTGCGCCACCGTGTCCATGGTGACGCTGACGACGATCAGAAGCGACGTGCCGCCGAAATAGAACGGCACCGAGGCGTAGGAAATCAGGATTTCCGGAATCAGACAGACGATCGCGAGATAGATCGCGCCGACGACGGTGATGCGCGACAGCACGTAGTCGATATATTCCGCGGTGCGCTCGCCTGGACGAATGCCCGGAATGAACCCGCCGTGCTTCTTCAGGTTGTCCGCGGTCTCCGTCGGATTGAACACGATCGCGGTGTAGAAGAAGGCGAAGAACACGATCAGCGCGAGATAGAGGAACAGGAACAACGGCCGGCCGTGGCCGAGCTGGGTGGTGATCCACTGGAACCATTCCGGCCCCTTACCGGCATTGAAGTTCGCAACCGTCGTGGGCAGCAGCAGCAGCGAGGACGCGAAGATCGGCGGGATCACGCCCGAAGTGTTGAGCTTGAGCGGCAGATGCGAGGACTGGCCCTCGAACATCTTGTTGCCGACCTGGCGCTTCGGATACTGGATCAGCAGCCGGCGTTGGGCGCGCTCCATGAACACGATGAAGGCGATCACGGCAACCGCCATCACGATCACGACCAGGATCAGGCCGGTCGACATCGCGCCCTGACGGCCGAGTTCCAGCATGTTGGCGAGCGCCGAGGGCAGCTCGGCGACGATGCCGGACAGAATGATCAGCGAAATGCCGTTGCCGATGCCGCGCGAAGTCACCTGCTCGCCCAGCCACATCAGGAACATGGTGCCGCCGGTCAGCGTGATGGTGGTGGAGAGGCGGAAGAACATGCCGGGGTCGCTGACGACGTTGCCCGCGCCCTCGAGGCCCACCGCGATACCGTAGGACTGGAACGCGGCCAGGATCACGGTGAGGTAGCGCGTGTACTGGTTCAGGGTCTTGCGGCCCGCCTCGCCTTCCTTCTTCAGCGCCTCGAGCTGCGGCGAGACGGTGGTGAGGAGCTGGATGATGATCGAGGCCGAGATGTACGGCATGATGTTCAGCGCGAAGATCGCCATGCGGTGAATGCCGCCGCCGGCGAACATGTTGAACATGCCGAGGATGCCGCCCGCCTGGGAGCGGAACACCTGCTCCCAGATATTGGGATCGATGCCGGGCAGCGGGATGTAGGTGCCCAGCCGATAAACCAGCATCGCACCCAGGGTGAACCAGATGCGCTTCTTCAGCTCGTCAGCTTTGGCAAACGCGCCGAAATTCAGATTGGCTGCCAGTTGTTCCGCTGCTGAGACCATCTTGGGCTTTCTCCCGCCGCTTTTTGCGCCGTCATGCCCGCGGCCGGGCTACTTGGGCGGACGCCGGACATTATCTGGTGCTCGGCTTCGATAAGTCCAACGTCCAGCATACGTAAAGGCCCGCCAGGCGCGGGCCAATGACGCAGTTGTTACGCTGCCTCGCCTTCTTCCTTGGCAGGCGCGAGGATCTTCACCGAGCCGCCGGCCTTCTCGACCGCCGCGATCGCGGACTTCGAGGCGCCATGCACTTCGATGTTGAGCTTGGCCTTGAGCTCGCCGCGGCCGAGCAGCCGCAGGCCGGCCTTGGAGCGGCGCAGCACGCCCGCCTTGACGAGAGCCTCGGCGTTCACGACGCTGCCGGCGTCGATCTTCTTGGCATCGACCGCTTCCTGGAGCCGGTCGAGATTGATCTCGGCGAACTCGACGCGGAAGATGTTGTTGAAGCCGCGCTTGGGCAGACGGCGATGCATCGGCATCTGGCCGCCTTCGAAACCCTTGATGCGCACGCCCGAACGCGCGGTCTGGCCCTTGCCGCCGCGGCCGGACTGCTTGCCCTTGCCCGAACCGATGCCGCGGCCGACGCGCATGCGCTTCTTGCGCGAGCCGGCGTTGTCGGCGATATCGCTGAGCTTCATCGCCCTTCTCCTTGTCTTACTTCTCGTCGACGATGCGGACGAGATGGTGAACCTTCTCGATCATACCGCGGACGGCCGGGGTGTCCGGCAGTTCGCTGACGCGGCCGATCTTGTTGAGCTTGAGTCCGATCAACGTCGAACGCTGCGAGTGATGGCGGCGGATCGCGCTGCCGGTCTGCTCGAGCTTGATCGTCTTTGCGGCCTTGGCCATGGGAGTCTACTCCGAAAAGCTTCCGTTAGTCCGCAGCCGCCTCGGCATCGCCGCCGATGCGACGGGCCTGAAGGGTGGACACCTTGATGTTGCGGCGGGCTGCGACCGAACGCGGCGAATCCTGGTGCTTCAGCGCGTCGAAGGTCGCGCGCACCATGTTGTACGGGTTCGACGAGCCGATCGACTTCGCCACCACGTCCTGGACGCCGAGCGTCTCGAACACGGCGCGCATCGGACCGCCGGCGATGATGCCGGTACCGGCCGGAGCGGCCCGCAAGTACACACGGCCCGCACCGTGACGGCCGGCGATGTCGTGATGGAGCGTACGGCCCTCGCGCAGCGAAACGCGGGTCAGATTGCGCTTGGCGGCTTCCGTCGCCTTCCGGATCGCCTCAGGCACTTCGCGTGCCTTGCCGTGACCGAAGCCGGCGCGGCCCTTCTGATCGCCGATCACGACCAGCGCTGCGAAACCGAAGCGCTTGCCGCCCTTGACGACCTTGGCCACGCGGTTGATGTGGACGAGCTTGTCGACGAACTCGCTGTCGCGCTCCTCGCGCTCCCTGCTCCGTTCGCGTCCGCCGCGGTGTTCGCGTTCAGCTGCCATGGTTTTTCCAATCCTTCAGAGGCTTACGCCTCAATCCTCAAATTCTGTTAGAAGCTCAGCCCGCTCTCACGCGCCGCATCGGCAAGAGCCTTGACGCGCCCGTGATAGAGGTAGCTGCCGCGATCGAACACGACTTCCTTGACGCCCTTCTCCGCGGCGCGCTGGGCCAGCAGCTTGCCGACCGCCTTCGCCGCATCGATGTCGGCGCCGGTCTTGCCACCGTCGCGCATCGACTTCTCGAGCGAAGAGGCTGACGCCAGCGTCTCGCCCTTCAGGTCGTCGATGACCTGGGCGTAGATGTGCTTGGACGAGCGGAACACCGACAGGCGCGGACGGCCGCCTCCGGAGCGGCGCAGCTTCAGCCGCACACTCCGCTTGCGCCGGGCATTCGTAACCTTGGCTTTCGACATGACCGGCTCCGTTACTTCTTCTTGCCTTCCTTGCGGAAGATGAATTCGTCGGCGTACTTCACGCCCTTGCCCTTGTAGGGCTCCGGCGGACGATAGGCGCGGATCTCAGCCGCGACCTGGCCGACGCGCTGGACGTCGCTGCCCGACACCATGATCTCGGTCGGCTTCGGCACGGCGATCGTGATGCCTTCCGGGATCGGATAGATCACGTCGTGGCTGTAGCCGAGCGCGAGCTGCAGGTTCTTGCCCTGCATCGCGGCACGATAACCGACGCCGGTGATTTCGAGCTTCTTCTCGAAGCCCTTGGTGACGCCCTCGACGAGGTTCGCGACCTGGGCGCGTGCGGTGCCGTAGAGCGCCCGCGCGCGGTTGGTCTCGACCCGCGGCTTGACCTTGACCTGGCCGTTCTCGAGCTTCACCTCGACGTCGTCATGGACGATGAACTGAAGCTGGCCCTTCGGCCCCTTCATCTTGACGGTCTGGCCATCGACGGTCGCGGTAACGCCCGACGGCACCGTCACAGGCTTTTTGCCAACTCGTGACATGGATCGAAAATCCTTCTCAGAACACCGTGAAGAGGACTTCGCCGCCCACATTCGCGTCGCGCGCGCTGTGGTCGGCCATGATCCCCTTCGGCGTCGACAACACCGAAATGCCGAGCCCGTTGTTGACCCGCGGCAGGTTCTTCACCGAGGCGTAGACGCGACGCCCGGGCTTGGAAACACGTTCGATCTCGCGGATGACGGGCTCGCCGTCGAAATACTTCAGCTCGATCTCGATCTCGCTGCGACCCGAGGAATGCTCGACCGTGGCGTAGCCGCGGATGTAGCCCTCGGACTTCAGCACCTCGAGCACGTTCTCGCGCATCTTGGAGCCGGGCGTGGAGACCTTGGTCTTCGAGCGCATCTGCGCGTTGCGGATGCGGGTGATCAGATCGCTGATTGGATCGTGCGTAGACATCTAAACGACCCTCCTTACCAGCTCGACTTCACGAGGCCCGGGACCATGCCCTTGGAGCCAAGTTCGCGCAGCGCGATACGGGACAGCTTGTTCTTGCGATAGTTCGAGCGCGGACGGCCCGACAGCTCGCAACGCATGCGGATGCGGGTCGCCGACGAATTGCGCGGCATTTCCGCGAGCTTCAGGGTCGCGGCGAACCGCTCCTCCATCGGGATCTTCTTGTCGGCGATGATCGCCTTCAACCGCTCGCGCTTGGCGGCGGCGTTCTTCACCATCCGCTTGCGCCGGTTGTTCTTCTCGACTGAACTCTTCTTTGCCATGCTTGGCTCCTGGGTATCCGCGTTTGAGAGGCTTTAGGTCAGCGTCTCACTGCCGGAACGGGAAATTGAAAGCGGTCAACAAGGCCCTCGCCTCTTCGTCGGTCTTGGCCGTGGTGCAGACGGTGATGTCCATACCGCGGGCTTCCGTGACCTTGTCGAAGTCGATCTCGGGGAAAATGATGTGCTCCTTGATGCCGAGCGAATAGTTGCCGCGGCCGTCAAAGCTCTTCGGGTTCAGCCCGCGGAAGTCGCGGACGCGCGGCAGCGCGACCGTCACCAGGCGATCGATGAACTCGTACATGCGGGCCTTGCGCAGCGTGACCTTGCAGCCGATCGGCTGGTTCTCACGCAGCTTGAAGGTCGCGATCGCGATGCGCGAATAGGTCACGATCGCCTTCTGGCCGGCGATCTGGGTCAGTTCGGCGGCGGCGTTCTCAGCCTTCTTGCGGTCGTTGACGGAATCGCCGACGCCCATGTTCAGCACGACCTTGTCCAGCCGCGGAACCTGCATGACGTTCTCGTAACCGAACTTCTCGGTCAACGCGCCGCGAATCTTCGCGTCATATTCCGCGCGCAGGCGCGGCACGTAGGCGGTGTCAGCCATCGATCTCAGCTCCCGAGCTCTTGGCGATGCGGACCTTCTTGCCGTCCGCCAGAATCTTGAATCCGATGCGCGTCGGCTTTCCGTCCTTGCCGAGATACGCGATGTTGGACAGTTGGATCGGCGCCTCTTTCGAGATGATGCCGCCCTCCTGGGCCTGCGTCTGCTTCTGGTGACGCTTGACCATGTTGATGCCGCGCACGAGAGCCGTGCCGGCCTCCGGGCGCACCTCGAACACCTCGCCGGTGCGGCCCTTGTCACGGCCGGTCAGCACGACGACCTTGTCGCCCTTGCGGATCTTCGCAGCCATCACAGCACCTCCGGTGCGAGCGAAATGATCTTCATGTGGTTCTTGGCGCGCAGCTCGCGCGGCACGGGCCCGAAGATACGGGTACCGACCGGCTCGGCCTGGTTGTTGATCAGGACGGCGGCGTTGCGGTCGAAGCGGATGACCGAACCGTCAGCGCGGCGGATGTCCTTGCGGACACGCACCACCACGGCCTTCATCACGTCGCCCTTTTTCACCTTGCCACGCGGAATCGCTTCCTTGATCGAGACGACGATGATGTCGCCGATCGTGGCGTAGCGGCGCTTGGAGCCTCCGAGCACCTTGATACACATGACACGGCGTGCGCCAGAATTGTCGGCCACGTCGAGGTTGGTCTGCATCTGAATCATTGATGCACCTCGTCCTCTTTCTCTTTTGCGCCAGCCTGGCCGGCGCTCAACATTTCCCTGAAGTCAGTCGGCTAGATGCCGGCAGCTCAGGCGCTTTTCTTGTGTTCGCCCCGGATCACGACCCAGCGCTTCAACTTCGAAATCGGCTTCGATTCCTCGATCCAGACCACGTCACCCGGCTTGAACTGGTTGTTCTCGTCGTGCGCGTGATAGTTCTTCGAACGTCGGATCGTCTTCTTGTAGATCGGGTGCGTGAAACGGCGATCGACGCGCACCACGATGGTCTTGGCCTGCTTGTCGCTGACGACCACGCCCTGCAGAGTACGTTTCGGCATCTTCGTAGGCCTCTTACTTCTTCTTCGCGCGCTGCTGCGCGGCGACGGTCTTGATGCGGGCGATGTCGCGGCGGGCCTCGCGCAGGCGCGAGGTGTTCTCGAGCTGCCCGGTGGCACGCTGGAAGCGCAGGTTGAAGCGCTCCTTCTTCAGGTTCAGGATGGCGTCATCCTGCTGGTCGGGGCTCATCGCGCGGATGTCTTCAATCTTCATCTGGGCCATGGCCATTACTCCGCAATACGCTCGACGAAGCGCGTCTTGATCGGCAGCTTGGCGGCCGCCAGGGTCAGCGCCTCGCGCGCCGTCTGGGTGTTGACGCCGTCGATCTCGAACAGCACCCGGCCCGGCTTGACGCGGGCGACCCACAGCTCCGGCGAACCCTTGCCGGAGCCCATGCGGACTTCGGCCGGCTTCTTCGACACCGGAACGTCCGGGAACACGCGGATCCAGACGCGGCCGGCGCGCTTCATGTGGCGGGTCAGCGCGCGGCGGGCGGCCTCGATCTGGCGCGCGGTGACGCGCTCAGGCTCGGTCGCCTTCAGGCCGAACTGGCCGAATGCCAACGTCGCGCCCGAAGACGCAACGCCGTGGATGCGGCCCTTATGCGCCTTCCGGAACTTCGTTTTCTTAGGTTGCATCATGGCTTTAAGCCCTCAAATTCTCAGTCGGCTTCAGGCCGCGGCCGCGTCGCGACGCTGCCGGCCGCCACCGCTACCACCACCCTCACCTTCGGCCATTCTCTTGTCCTGGGCCATCGGATCGTGCTCGAGGATCTCACCCTTGAAGATCCAGACCTTGACGCCGCAGGTGCCGAAGGTCGTGAACGCGGTCGCGACGCCGTAGTCGATGTCGGCGCGCAGCGTGTGCAGCGGCACGCGGCCTTCGCGGTACCACTCCATGCGCGCGATTTCGGCACCGCCGAGACGGCCCGAGCAGTTGATGCGGATGCCCTCCGCGCCGAGACGCATCGCCGACTGAACGGCGCGCTTCATCGCGCGGCGGAACGCCACGCGGCGCTCGAGCTGCTGGGCGATCGACTCAGCCACCAGCGTCGCATCGAGCTCCGGCTTGCGGATCTCGACGATGTTGATGACGACGTCCGACGAGGTGATGTCCGCCACCTTCTTGCGCAGCTTGTCGATGTCGGCGCCCTTCTTGCCGATCACCACGCCCGGACGGGCCGAGTGGATGGTGACGCGGCACTTCTTGTGCGGACGCTCGATCACGATGCGGGCGACCGCCGCCTGCTTGAGCTCCTTGTGCAGGATCTCGCGGATCTTGACGTCCTCGTGCAGCAGCTTGCCGTATTCCTGCTTGCCGGCGAACCAGCGGGAGTCCCAGGTCCGGTTGATGCCGAGACGCAGACCGATCGGATTGATCTTTTGACCCATCGTATTCTCCTCGCGTCCCGTTAGGCGGCCGCTTCGGCTTCGACCTGACGAACGATGATCGTCAGTTGCGAAAATGGTTTGTAGACACGGCCCGAGCGGCCGCGGCCGCGCGCGGCAAAGCGCTTCATCACGAGGCCGTTGCCGACGAAAGCCTGCGCCACGACGAGATCGTCGACGTCGAGGTCGTGGTTGTTCTCGGCGTTGGCGATCGCCGACTCCAAGCACTTCTTGACGTCGACCGCGATCCGCTTGCGCGAGAACTGCAGGTCGGCGAGCGCGGCAGACGCCTTCCGGCCGCGAATGAGCTGGGCGACCAGATTGAGCTTCTGCGGGCTCACCCGCAGCATCCGGGCGACCGCCTTGGCCTCGTTGTCGGCGAGGCTCCGTTCGCGCTTAGGTTTGCTCATCGTTTAATCCTCAAGCCTTCTTGGCTTTCTTGTCGCCGGAGTGGCCGTGGAAGGTCCGGGTCGGCGAGAACTCGCCGAACTTGTGACCGACCATTTCCTCGTTGACCGCCACCGGCACGTGCTTCTGGCCGTTGTAGACGCCGAAGGTCAGGCCGACGAACTGCGGCAGGATGGTCGAACGACGGCTCCAGATCTTGATGACGTCGTGACGGCCGGACGCGCGCGCGGCATCTGCCTTCTTGAGCAGAGAACCCTCGACGAACGGGCCTTTCCAGACTGAACGAACCATGTCCGGCGTTCCTTACTTCTTCCGCTTGTGGCGGCTTAGGAGAATGAATTTGTTGGTCGACTTGTTGGTGCGGGTCTTCTTGCCCTTGGTCGGCTTGCCCCACGGGGTGACCGGGTGGCGACCGCCCGAGGTACGACCTTCACCACCGCCGTGCGGATGGTCGATCGGGTTCATTGCGACACCGCGGTTGTGCGGCCGGCGGCCCATCCAACGCTTGCGGCCGGCCTTGCCGATCGAGGTGTTCATGTGATCCGGGTTCGACACCGCACCGATCGTGCCGCGGCAACGGCCGTGGACCAGGCGCTGCTCGCCCGAGTTCAGGCGGATGATCACGTAGTCCTGGTCGCGACCGACGAGCTGGGCGTAGGTCCCAGCGGAACGGGCGAGCTGGCCGCCCTTCCCGATCTTGGTCTCGATGTTGTGGATGATCGTGCCGACCGGCATGTTGCCCAGCGGCATGACGTTGCCCGGCTTCACGTCGACATAGTTGCCGGCGACGATGATGTCACCCACGGCCAGGCGCTGCGGCGCCAGGATGTAGGCCTGCTCGCCGTCCTGGTACTTGATCAGCGCGATGAAGCCGGTGCGGTTCGGATCGTATTCCAGCCGCTCGACGGTGGCGGGAACGTCCACCTTCTCGCGCTTGAAGTCGACATTGCGCAGCGTCTTCTTGTGACCGCCGCCGCGGAAACGCACGGTGATGCGACCAGTATTGTTACGGCCACCCTTGGACAGCTTGCCCTCGGTGAGCGTCTTGACCGGCTTGCCCTTGTAGAGGGCCGAACGATCGACCATGACCAGTTGGCGCTGGCCCGGCGTCGTGGGATTGAATGTCTTCAGTGCCATCGTCGTACGACCTTACAGACCGGTGGTGACGTCGATCCGGTGGCCCTCTTCGAGGGTCACGATCGCGCGCTTGGTGTTCGACTGCGAACCGAGATTGCCGCGGAAGGCCTTGACCTTGCCCTTGCGGACCAGCGTGTTGACGCTCTTGACCTTGACGTCGAACAGCTTCTCGATCGCTTCCTTGATCTGCGGCTTGGTCGCTTTCGCGGCCACCTTGAACAGGACCTTGTTGTGCTCCGAGGCGATCGTCGCCTTTTCGGTCACGACCGGCGACAGGATCACGTCGTAGTGGCGAGGCTCGATGTTCTTCGTCATTTGAAGCGCGCCTCCAGCGCATCGATGGCGGCCTTGGTCAGAACGAGCTTCTGACGGCGCAGGATGTCGTAGACGTTGATGCCCTGGATCGGCAGCACGTCCATGTTCGGGATGTTGCGGGCCGCCGCGGCGAAGCCGTTGTTGAGCTCGGCGCCATCGATGATCAGCGCGTTGGTGAGCCCCAGGCCCGAGAAGTGGCCGAGCAGCGCCTTGGTCTTCGGCGCCTCAAGCGCGGCCTTCTCGATCACGACGAGATCGCCGTCCTTGGCCTTGGCCGAGAGCGCATGCTTCAGCGCCAGCGCGCGGACCTTCTTCGGCAGGTCGGTGGCGTGCGAACGCACCACCGGACCGAAAGCACGGCCGCCGCCACGGAACTGCGGCACGCGGGCCGAGCCGTGACGGGCACCGCCGGTGCCCTTCTGCTTGTACATCTTCTTGCCGGTGCGCCAGATCTCGGCGCGCCCCTTGGCCTTGTGCGTGCCGGCCTGGCGCTTGTTGAGCTGCCACTGCACGCAGCGCGCGATGATGTCCTCGCGCGGCTCGAGGCCGAAAATGGCGTCGGAGAGCTGGACCGAGCCGGCTTCCTTGCCCTCAAGGGTCGTGACCTTCAATTCCATCTCACGCACCCTCCTGCTGGGCCGCAGCCTCGGCTTCACCGCCCGCAACCTTGAACTTGCCGGGCTTCGGAGCTTCCTTCGGCAGCGGCTTCTTGACGGCGTCGCGCACGCGGATCCAGCCGCCCTTGGAGCCGGGAACGGCGCCTTCGACGAGGATCAGGCCGCGCTCGACATCGGTCTGGACGACGCGAAGGTTGAGCGTGGTGATGCGGTCGACACCCATGTGGCCGGGCATCTTCTTGTTCTTCCAGGTCTTGCCGGGATCCTGACGACCACCGGTCGAACCGATCGAGCGGTGCGAGATCGACACGCCGTGGGTGGCGCGCAGACCGCCGAAGTTCCAGCGCTTCATACCGCCCGCAAAGCCCTTACCGACCGAGGTGCCGGTGACGTCGACGAACTGGCCGACGACGAAGTGGTCGGCCTGGATCTCTGCACCGACCGGGATCATGGCGTCCGCGGAGACGCGGAATTCCTCGACCCGGCGCTTCGGCTCGACCTTAGCGACCGCGAACTGGCCGCGCTCGGCCTTGGGCATGTAAACGGTCTTGCGGCTGCCAGAACCGAGCTGCAGCGCGACGTAACCGTTCTTCTCTTCGGTGCGGTGGCCTACGACCTGGCAATTGCCGAGCTTCAGCACGGTCACGGGGATATGTTCGCCGGTCTCCGTGAAGACCCGCGTCATCCCGACCTTTTGTGCGATCACTCCGGAGCGCATCGGCTTGCTTCCTGTTCTTTCTGTCCGCTTTCGCGAACGGGATCCAAAATCTTAGAGCTTGATCTCGACGTCGACACCGGCAGCCAGGTCGAGCTTCATCAAAGCATCGACGGTCTGCGGGGTCGGATCGACGATGTCGAGCAGGCGCTTGTGAGTGCGCATCTCGAACTGTTCACGGCTCTTCTTGTCGACGTGCGGCGAACGGTTGACGGTGAACTTCTCGATGCGGGTGGGCAGCGGAATGGGTCCGCGGACCTGCGCTCCGGTGCGCTTCGCCGTGTTCACGATCTCGCGGGTCGACGTATCGAGAATACGATGGTCGAACGCTTTGAGACGGATACGAATATTTTGGCCGTTCATTGCCGTGGTCTTTCTTTGAGCAGAGTGGCGAGCAGCGAATAGCGAATGTATCCACTCGCTACTCGCCAATCCTTATTCGCGTAATTACTCGATGATCGAGGCGACGACGCCGGCGCCGACGGTACGGCCGCCTTCGCGGATCGCGAAGCGGAGCTTCTCTTCCATCGCGATCGGCACGATCAGGTGCACTTCCATCGCGATGTTGTCGCCCGGCATCACCATCTCGGTGCCTTCCGGCAGGTGCACGACACCGGTCACGTCGGTGGTGCGGAAGTAGAACTGCGGACGGTAGTTGGTGAAGAACGGGGTGTGGCGGCCGCCCTCTTCCTTGGTGAGGATGTAGGCCTCAGCCTTGAACTTGGTGTGCGGCTTGACCGAACCCGGCTTGCAGAGCACCTGGCCGCGCTCGACTTCCTCGCGCTTGGTGCCGCGGAGCAGAGCGCCGATGTTGTCGCCGGCCTGGCCCTGGTCGAGCAGCTTGCGGAACATTTCCACGCCGGTGACCGTGGTCTTCTGGGTCGCACGCAGACCGACGATCTCGATTTCCTCGCCGACCTTGATCACGCCGCGCTCGACGCGGCCGGTCACGACGGTGCCGCGGCCCGAGATCGAGAACACGTCTTCAACCGGCATCAGGAACGGCTGGTCGATCGGACGCTCCGGCTGCGGGATGTACTCGTCGACGTTCCGCATCAGCTCGAGGATGGCCTCATGGCCGAGCTTCTTGTCGGAGTCTTCGAGAGCGGCGAGCGCCGAACCCTTGATGATCGGGATCTTGTCGCCCGGGAACTCGTACTTCGAGAGCAGCTCGCGGACCTCGAGCTCGACGAGCTCGAGCAGCTCCGGATCGTCGACCATGTCGCACTTGTTGAGGAACACGACGAGCGCGGGCACGCCGACCTGGCGGGCAAGCAGGATGTGCTCGCGGGTCTGCGGCATCGGGCCGTCAGCAGCCGACACGACCAGAATCGCACCGTCCATCTGGGCGGCGCCGGTGATCATGTTCTTCACGTAGTCGGCGTGGCCGGGGCAGTCGACGTGGGCGTAGTGACGGTTCTGCGTCTCGTACTCGACGTGCGCGGTCGAGATGGTGATGCCGCGAGCCTTCTCTTCCGGCGCCTTGTCGATCTGGTCGTACGCCGTGAACGTCGCACCGCCGGTCTCGGCGAGAATCTTCGTGATCGCCGCGGTCAGCGACGTCTTGCCATGGTCGACGTGACCGATGGTGCCGATGTTGCAGTGCGGCTTGTTACGTTCAAACTTTGCTTTGGCCATTTGACTCTCCGTTCAATCGTCAGCTTGAGACCGACGACAATCAGGCAAACTTCTTCTGGACTTCTGCCGACACGTTCGCCGGCGCTTCTGCGTAGTGGTCGAACTGCATGGTGAAGGTCGCGCGACCCTGGCTCATCGAGCGCAGGTTATTCACGTAACCGAACATGTTCATGAGCGGCACCATCGCGTTGATGACGTTGGCGTTGCCGCGCATGTCCTGACCCTGGATCTGACCGCGCCGGGAATTCAGGTCGCCGATGACCGAACCGGTGTAGTCTTCCGGCGTCACCACCTCGACCTTCATGATCGGCTCGAGCAGGACGGACTTGCCCATCTGCAGCGCTTCGCGGAAGCAGGCGCGCGAGGCGATTTCGAAGGCGAGCGCCGACGAGTCGACGTCGTGGTACTTGCCGTCGACGAGCTGCACCTTGACGTCGACCACGGGGAAGCCCGCGACCACGCCGGACGACAGCACGCTCTCCAGGCCCTTCTCGACGCCGGGGATGTATTCCTTCGGCACCGCACCGCCGACGATCTTCGATTCGAACTCGTAGCCCTTGCCGGGCTCGTTCGGCTCGACGATGAACGACACCGCCGCGAACTGGCCGGTACCGCCGGTCTGCTTCTTGTGGGTGTAGCTGTGCTCCACGCGCTTGGTGACGCGCTCACGGAAGGCCACCTGCGGCGCGCCGATGTTGGCGTCGACCTTGTAGGTGCGCTTGAGGATGTCGACCTTGATGTCGAGATGGAGTTCGCCCATGCCCTTCAGGATGGTCTGACCGGACTCGTGGTCGGTCGACACGCGGAAGGACGGATCCTCCGCGGCGAGCTTGGCCAGCGCCACGCCCAGCTTCTCCTGGTCGGCCTTCGACTTCGGCTCGATCGCGATCTCGATGACCGGCTCGGGGAATTCCATCTTCTCCAGGATCACCTGCTTGTCGGGATCGCACAGCGTGTCACCGGTGCGCGCTTCCTTCAGGCCGGCCAGCGCGACGATGTCGCCGGCGTAGGCTTCCTTGATGTCCTCGCGGTTGTTCGCATGCATCAACAGCATGCGCCCGATCCGCTCCTTCTTCTCGCGGGTCGAGTTCACGACGCCGGTGCCCGACGCCAGAATGCCCGAATAGATGCGGCAGAAGGTGATGGTGCCGACGAACGGGTCGTCCATGATCTTGAACGCGAGCAGCGCCAGGGGCTCCTTGTCGTCCGCCTTGCGCACGACTTCGTTGCCCTTGTCGTCGGTGCCCTTGATCGCGGGCACGTCGAGCGGCGACGGCAGATAGTCGACGACGGCGTCGAGCAGCGGCTGCACGCCCTTGTTCTTGAAGGCCGAGCCACACAGCACGGGATAGAACGCCCCGGTCAGCACCGCCTTGCGGATCAGCCTCTTCAGCGTCGCCTCGTCCGGCTCCTTGCCGTCGAGGTAGGCGGCCATGGCGTCGTCGTCGAGCTCGACGGCGGCTTCCACCATCTTCTCGCGGTATTCCTTGGCCTGGTCGACGAGATCTTCCGGAATGTCGACGTAGTCGAACTTCGCGCCGAGCGCTTCATCGTTCCAGACGACGCCCTTCATCTTCACGAGGTCGACGAGACCCTTGAAGTTGTTCTCGGCGCCGATCGGAAGCTGGATCGCGACGGGCTTGGCACCGAGGCGATCGACGATGTCGGACAGACATTTGAAGAAGTCCGCACCGATCTTGTCCATCTTGTTGGCGAAGACGATGCGCGGAACCTTGTACTTGTCACCCTGGCGCCAGACGGTCTCGGTCTGCGGCTCGACGCCCTGGTTGGAGTCGAGCACGCACACGGCGCCGTCGAGCACGCGCAGCGAACGCTCGACCTCGATGGTGAAGTCGACGTGGCCGGGGGTGTCGATGATGTTCAGGCGCTTGCCGGCCCAGAAGGCGGTGGTCGCAGCCGAGGTGATCGTGATGCCACGCTCCTGCTCCTGCTCCATCCAGTCCATCGTCGCGGCACCCTCGTGCACTTCGCCGATCTTGTGGCTCTTGCCGGTGTAGTAGAGGATACGCTCGGTCGTCGTGGTCTTGCCGGCGTCGATATGCGCCATGATACCGAAGTTACGATAGTCTTCGATGGCATGTTGGCGGGGCATGGGGTGTTCCTTGCGAGTCCGATTGTTTCGCCGTTACCAGCGATAGTGCGAGAAGGCACGGTTGGCTTCCGCCATCCGGTGCACGTCTTCACGCTTCTTGACGGCGTTCCCCCGGTTATTCGATGCGTCCAAGAGCTCCGCCGAGAGCCGCTCGGTCATCGTCTTCTCATTGCGCTCGCGCGCAGCCGCGATCAGCCAGCGGATGCCCAGCGCCTGCCGGCGGGTTGAGCGAACCTCAACCGGAACCTGGTAGGTCGCGCCGCCGACGCGGCGGGAACGCACTTCGATCGTGGGCATCACATTCTCGAGCGCCTGCTCGAACACGCCGAGCGGGTTCTGCTTGGTCTTGGTTTCGATGATGCCGAGTGCACCGTAGACGATGCCTTCGGCGACCGACTTCTTGCCGGCATACATCACCGAGTTCATGAACTTCGTAATCACGATGTTCCCGAACTTCGGATCGGGCAGAACTTCGCGCTTTTCCGCTGAGTGGCGACGAGACATGGACGTGGTTCCCGCTTACTTCGGACGCTTGGCGCCGTACTTCGAACGACGCTGCTTACGGTTCTTGACGCCCTGGGTATCCAGAACGCCGCGGAGGATGTGGTAGCGCACACCGGGCAAGTCCTTGACGCGGCCGCCGCGGATCATGACCACCGAGTGCTCCTGGAGGTTATGGCCCTCACCGGGGATGTAGCCGATCACCTCGAAGCCGTTGGTCAGGCGCACCTTGGCGACCTTACGAAGCGCCGAGTTCGGCTTCTTCGGGGTCGTGGTGTAGACGCGCGTGCAAACCCCGCGCTTCTGCGGCGACTGCTGCAGCGCCGGCACCTTCTTGCGCGACTTCTGCACTTCACGCGGTTGTGCGATCAGTTGGTTGATCGTCGGCATCCTGGCCTTCACCCTTTTTCTGCCGCGGCCCGTTTCCGGGACCGCTGTCTTGCCGCGAACCGTTACCGGATTCGCAAATTCTTCTGCCGGACTGCCCGCCCGACGGGGCCGCCCTGCCCGGAATACTCCGCGCAAAGCGAAATTGCGCCAACCGCTCCATTGCTGAGCGGAAAGCGCTTCGACGCCACAGAGGACCGCAGTATCTAGCCCGATCAGCGAAAAGCTGCGGTCCGCACACCGAGGTCATGCATCCGAGTTCGATCTCAAGAGGACGTGCTCAAGAGAACTAAAATCGTCCTGGCATTGCCTAGCTATAATCGACAGCGTTTGAGCGGCATTCGTCGAGGTTGGTGCCCGCCTTTGCGATCCCAAAAGGATCAAACGGGTGGCCCGTTCCGACGTTGGCGATGCTCACCGCCTGTCGTTAAGTGAGGCGCTTTCTATAAGCGAGAATCGGTCAAGTCAAGGCGAAACGACAGTTACAAAGCGCCTCAGACGCCTGCAGAAATCGTCTCTTTGCCGCACTCGCCGCGTCTGCCGGATATGGGAACGAGGCACCCGTTCCGCCAGCCCAGAACAAATTATATCCGGGCAAAATATACTTTTATAACCAACGCCAAGGCTTTTTTTCTCTTCATGGTCAATCTGCCGCCTTCGGCAGAGACGAGCGCCATACGCTACACCGACATCGCCGTCATCGGCGGGGGGACTTTCCGGCTCGACCGCCGCCGCAATACTTGGGCGCGCCGGGATTTCGGCGGCGCTGATCGACCCGCATAGGAGCTATCCAACCGATTTTCGGGCCGAAAAAAATCAGCGGCCCGGTACAGCTCGAGCGCTTCTTACGGACGGGAATTGGGGAATCAGTGCTGCGTCGTGCGACCTTTGCCGGCGAGAACTGAATCGCGCGCGGCGGCCATCTCCTCGACAAGGCGCCGAGCCGGCAATTCAACATCCTCCACGAGGCGCGCATCATCGCCTTGTCAGCTCAGGGACTGCTGCGACGGCTTGGAGGTGCGTTCGATCTGGAGCCGAACTTCCTCGGTCACTCCTCGTCGCCCTCGTCCTCATCATCCTCGGCGAGGTCGTCTTCGTCGTCATCGAAGCCGGCGTGAGCCGCGGCGCCATCGGGCTGGTGCATCTGGTCGTTCCACAGCTTGCGATAGGCCCCGTTCCTGGCAAGCAGCTCGGCATGCGAGCCGCGCTCGATCGCCCTGCCCCCTGAGATCACGATGATCTCGTCCATCTCGACCACCGAGGTCAGCCGGTGCGTCGACCAGATCATGGTACGGCCCTTGGCGACCTTCAGCAGCGTGCGGTTGATCGCGGCTTCCGTGGTCTGGTCCAACGCCGAGGTCGCCTCGTCCAGCAGCAGCACCGACGGATTGCGGATGATCGCGCGCGCGATCGCGATGCGCTGGCGCTGACCGCCCGAGAGCGTATCGCCGCGCTCGCCGACCGGCGTGTCGTATCGCTGCGGCAGGCTCATGATGTAGCGGTGGATCTCGGCCTTCTTGGCGGCGTCCTCCACCTCCTCGTCGGTCGCACCCTCCTTGCCGAGCCGGATGTTCTCGCGGATCGACATGTTGAACAGCATGTTCTCCTGGAACACGACCGCCATGCTCCGGCGCAACGAATCCAGCGTGACCTTGCGGATGTCGACCCCGTCGATCGTGACCCGCCCCTCATCCGGCACGTACAGGCGCAGGATCAGGTTGAGCAGCGTGCTCTTGCCGGAGCCGCTGGGGCCGACGACGGCGATGCTCTTGCCGACGTTGAGCTTGAGGCTGAGATTGTCCACGACCGGCGTCTGGCTGCCTTCGTATTGGAAGGTGACGCGGTCGAATGTGATGTCGTGGGTGATGCGCGGCAGGTCGGGTGCGCCCGGGCGATCGGCGCCACGCGTCGGCTCGTCCAGCAGCTCCTGGATGTGGCGGATGGCGGCAGCCGAGGAGATGGACACCGGGATGAAGTGCATCACATGGGCGATGTTGTACGATACCTCCCAGAATGCGCTCTCGAATGTGACGAAGGTGCCGATTGTGATCTGGCCCTTGGTCGCGAGATACGCGCCGATTGCGAGCACGACGAGATGCAGGAGCAGCACCGAGATCGTGACCGTCCGCTCCACCATGGTCGACAGGAACGCGGCTGAGGCGATCCTGTTGCGCGTTTCGTCGTTACGGAGGCTGAAGAAGCCGAACATCTTGCGCTGCAGGCTGAACGCCTTGATCACGGCCTGCGCCGCCACGTTCTCCTGCACCATGCCGAGCAGCGCGGATTCGTTGAGCTTCTGCTCGTAATTCGCCTGCACCGCCTTCGGGGTGAGAATGCGCGGCCCGATCAGCGTGATCGGAAACACCAGCAGCGCGACCACCGCGAGCTGCCAGTTCAGGAACACCATCAGAATGATGCCGGCGATCAATTCCAGGAACGGAAGCGCCGCGCTGTTGGTGAAGGTCTTGACCGCGCCTTCGAATGCCGAAAGGTCGACGGAGAAGCGCGACAGGATCTCGCCGCGCTTGGTGCGGCCGAAATAGGCCGCCGGCAGATCCTGGACGTGCTCGAACAGCCGCCTGCGGACGTCGGAGATGACGCAGGCCGCGAGCCGCGCATCCCAGCGCTCGTACCAGACGGCGACGATCGAGGTGAAAATGCCGGCGGCTGCGAGCACGCCGAGGATCTTGTAGAGCGCCTGGAAGTCCTCCTCGCCGAGCGCATCGTCGATCAGGAACTTCAGGCTGAGTGGCATGATGACGTTGAACAGCGTCTCGACGATGACGCCGAACGACACGAACGCCAGGATGCGCTTGTAGTTCGTCAGGTACGGGGTGACGAAACCCCAGATGGTCGCGAGCGCGCCGGCGGCCTCGCGCGCGGTAAAGACGACGAGGTCCTCGTCCTCATCATCATCGTCGAGCCCCAGCTCGTCGTCCTCGTCTTCGTCGCCCTCGTCGTCTTCGAGTTCCGGCTTGGTGGCGGATGCGAGCTTGTCCTCGAGCTCGGCCGCTTCTTCCGCAGCGAGCTTCTGTTTGTCGGGCGAGAGAGGCCTGGATGCCATGAAACCAACCGGTGCTGACGGCCGGCATGACCGCAGAGAAATCAGGAAAAAAGCGGCGAACCGCTATTGCATCGATTCTATGCGATCAAGATGAATTCGGCAAAGCAATTGGCGAATTCGCGAGGACTAGTCCTCGTCCTCGACCTTGTCGAAGAAGGAATAGCGCAAACTGTCGGCGTCGGCGTACCACTGGCCTGGCCCCTTGTTGGCAGCGAGCGTCGCCTCCCAGAGCGCATCAGCGCAATCGTTACGGTGCATCGACAGGTCGAAGCCGTTGCCGAAGAACAGTTCGGACCATTCCCACCAGGTGCCGAGCTTCTTGACGCCGCGGAGCAGGTCGTAGCGATCGATCAGCGCCGGGGCCATGTCGGAGGTGATCGAGCCGAACACGAGCCCGGTCTTGACCACGCGATTGAGCTCGCGGATCGCGCGCACGACCTGCTTGGGGGAGACGTGGCACAGGCTGGTCTCGAACACGAATTCGAATGCGTCGTCCTTGAACGGCATGTCGACGATCGAGCCGAGCTTGTTGTACTTCTTCAGCGCCGTCGGCGTCCGGGCATGGATGGCGCGGTTGTTCTCGATGCCCCAGGCATCGATGCCGCGCTCGCGCAACGCCCCGACCAGCTCGCCGCTGGCGGAACCGGCGACGAGCAGCTTCGAGCCTTTCGCCCCGCCCCAGACGATGCCGATCAGCCTGGCGAGATAATCAGGATCGGTGAACTGGCGCCACACCTCGTGATAGGGGCCGACCCCACGATAGTTCTCGAAATAGCCGCGGTCGATCTTGTCGGAGACCCGCTCTCCGCTTTGCGCGCGCGCGCGGCGCAGGCGCATCATCTCGGTCAGGATGATGTCGGTGGCCGCATCCGAGGAGTCGAGCAGGCCGTTCAGCGTCGAGTCGAACAGATAGTCGCCGACCAGCACGATGCCGGGATGTTCCTTCGGCTCGGGCCGATGATTGGTCATGACGTCGCGCACGGGCAGACCGCCCGGCAGCGCGTTCACCGACGACAGCCAGCGATGGATCTTGCCTTCCATGAAATGCGCGCGCGCATCTCCGAGGGATGCCGGCAGCGATTTCAGCGCGGCGTCGATCAGCTCCTGGTCCGAGAGGTTGGCGAAGGCCAGCGCGTCCGAACCGGGAATCAGCCAGTTCAAGACGCCGTGCTTGCCGACGTCGTGGCGCGCGCCTTCATTGTAGACACAGCAGCCACCGAAGGCTTCCGACATGAACCAGGCGCCGGGGATCTTCTCCCCCCAGAACGGGGTATCGAACAGGATCGAGACGCGCAGATAATGCGCCGGACGGTCGAAGTAAGACACGTGCTTGACCATCGACTTGCGGAGCTGCTCGCCTTCCCAGCTCATGGTCGCGAGCCATGAATGCGGCAGGCAGACCAGCACGAGATCGAAATCGCGCGTCTCCGGCCCCTTGCCGTTCATCATCTTGAGCTGATAGCGCCCGGTCGACGCCTTGCCGACGGTGAGCACGCGATGATTGAGCTGGATGTCGGCGCTGACCTCCGACTGCAGGCAGTCGACGAGCTGCTCGTTGCCGTTCTGGATGGAATAGAGGCCGATATAGCCGTCCACGTCCATCAGGTAGTTCTTCAGCGCGTTGAGCCCGTTGGTATTGTGGCTTTCGGTGGCGATGTCGGAGCGCGCCATCACCTTGAAAAAGCGCTTGGCGGTTTCGTCCTCGACTTCCTCGTCAAGCACCTGCTCGGCCGTCTTGTAGGCCCAGGGGTTCTCGTTGTCGTGCGCGCCGACGCCCTCGTAATACTCGATCGGCGACATCATCTCGGCGCAACGCTTGCGGAACGCTTCGATTGCGGCCGCGGTCTTGGCGCCGTATTTGCGGCGCATGCCGGCCACGTCGTTCAGGAGCTCGCCGCCGAGCTGGACCTGCTCCGCATCCATCGGAATGGTCTGCAACCCGAAATGCTGGATCAGCTCGCGTAGCGGGTCGGGTCCGGTCATCGAGTAGTCGTAGATCTCGGCGACGCCGGCTTCGTACATCGCGGGGGCAGAATCGAACTTGCGCGTGACGATCTTGCCGCCGAGCCGATCGGAGGCCTCGAAGATGGTGACGCGGCAGAGATCGCCGAGCTTGCGCTTCAGATACCAGGCGCTCATCAGCCCGCCGGGGCCGCCGCCTACGATTGCGAGATCAAGCATGTGAGTTCCGTGGTCTCCGGCCGCCCCCCGTGTCGGGACCTCCGGTCTAAGTAGCCCTAGCAAAAGCGCTTTTCAGGCTGAAGGAAAGATGAACAAACGCGGTCCCCGCACCGCAACAAGGAAAGAAAGCAGCAAAAAGGCCGGCAAACGCCGGCCTTTTCATTGTCCTCGGTATTCTTACGGATGAAGCATCATTCCGCGGGTGGCAGCGCCACCGGCTCCGCTTCCGGCGCCGGCGAGACGATCGAAGCCTGCTTCTCGCGCTCGTCGAGGATCAGCTTGTCGCGCTTCATGGCGACTTCGCGGATCTTGGCCATGGAGGCGCCGGTGCCTGCCGGGATCAGCCGGCCGACGATGACGTTCTCCTTGAGGCCCTCGAGCGGATCGATCTTGCCGTTGACCGCCGCCTCCGTGAGGACGCGGGTGGTCTCCTGGAACGATGCCGCCGAGAAGAACGAGCGGGTCTGGAGGCTCGCCTTGGTGATGCCGAGCAGAACCGGCGTACCCGTGGCGGGCTTCTTGCCCTCTTCCTTGGCCTTCTCGTTGAGCGCGTCGAACTCGATCTTGTCGACCTGCTCGCCCGAGATCATGTCCGTGTCGCCCTGGTCGGTGACCTCCACCTTCTGGAGCATCTGGCGGACAATCACCTCGATGTGCTTGTCGTTGATGAGCACGCCCTGGAGCCGGTAGACCTCCTGGATCTCGTTGACCAGATAGGCCGCGAGCTCCTCGATGCCCTTGATCGCCAGGATGTCGTGCGGCGCCGGGTTGCCTTCGACGATGAAGTCGCCCTTTTCAACGACGTCGCCGTCCTGAAGGTGGATGTGCTTGCCCTTCGGGATCAGGTACTCGCGCGCCTCTTCCGTCTTGTCCATCGGCTCGATCGAGATGCGGCGCTTGTTCTTGTAGTCGCGGCCGAACCGGATGGTGCCCGCGATTTCCGCGATGATCGCCGCGTCCTTCGGACGCCGTGCCTCGAACAGCTCCGCCACGCGCGGCAGACCGCCCGTGATGTCACGCGTCTTGGCGCTTTCGGTCGAGATACGGGCGAGGATGTCGCCCGGCTGGACCTTGGCTCCGATGTCGACCGAGAGGATCGCATCGACCGACAGCATGTAGCGGGCATCGCCGCCACGGGCGAGCTTGAGCACCTTGCCGTCCTTGCCCTTGACCACGATGGCCGGACGCAGGTCCGAGCCGCCGCGGGTCGAGCGCCAGTCGATGACCACGCGCTTGGCGATGCCGGTGGATTCGTCGAGCGTTTCCGAGATCGACTGACCTTCCACCAGATCCTCGAAGCCGATCGTGCCTTCCACCTCGGTGAGAACCGGACGGGTGTACGGATCCCACTCGGCGATGCGCTGGCCGCGCTTGACAATGTCGCCCTCGTCGACGTGCAGACGCGAGCCGTACTGGATACGGTGCGTTGCACGCTCGGTGCCGTCGGCATCGACGATTGCCACCACCATGTTGCGCACCATCGCGATCAAGTGGCCTTCGCTGTTGCGGGCGATGGCCTTGTTCTTGATCACGATCTTGCCGTCGAAGTTGGATTCGACGAACGACTGCTCGTTGAGCTGCGCCGCACCGCCGATGTGGAAGGTGCGCATGGTGAGCTGGGTGCCCGGCTCACCGATCGACTGCGCCGCGATGACGCCGACCGCTTCGCCGTGGTTGACCGGCGTGCCGCGGGCGAGGTCGCGGCCGTAGCACTTGCCGCAGATGCCGTTGACGAGCTCGCAGGTCAGCGCCGAACGGATCTTCACCTCCTGGACGCCGCCCTGGTGGATGGCATCCACGTGGCTCTCTTCCATCAGCGTGCCGCGCTTGACGATCACCTTGCCGGTGCTGTCGCGCACGTCATCGCAGGCCACGCGTCCGAGGATGCGCGAGCCGAGCGAGGCGACCACGGTGCCGGCATCGACGATGGCGCGCATCTTGATGCCGAGCTTGGTGCCGCAATCGTCCTGCGTGATGATGCAGTCCTGCGCCACGTCGACCAGACGACGGGTCAGGTAACCGGAGTTCGCGGTCTTCAACGCGGTGTCCGCGAGGCCCTTGCGGGCGCCGTGGGTCGAGTTGAAGTACTCGAGCACCGAGAGGCCTTCCTTGAAGTTCGAGATGATCGGCGTCTCGATGATCTCGCCCGACGGCTTGGCCATCAGGCCGCGCATGCCGGCGAGCTGGCGCATCTGCGCCGGCGAACCACGCGCACCGGAGTGAGCCATCATGTAGATCGAGTTGATGTCGGCATCGGCTCCGCTCGACGTCTTCTTGGTGGCGGAGATCTCCTTCATCATCGCCTTGGCGATTTCTTCGGTCGCCTTCGACCAGGCGTCGACGACCTTGTTGTACTTCTCGCCGTGGGTGATCAGACCGTCATTGTACTGCTGCTCGAAATCCTTCGCCAGCGTACGGGTGGTGTCGACGATCTTCCACTTGCCGTGCGGCACGACCATGTCGTCCTTGCCGAACGAGATGCCGGCCTTGAAGGCGTTGTAGAAGCCGAGCGCCATGATGCGGTCGCAGAAGATCACAGTCTCCTTCTGGCCGCAGTGACGGTAGACTTGGTCGATCACGCCCGAAATCTCGCGCTTGGTCATCAGCTTGTTGATGATGTCGTACGAGATCTTGGGGTGCTTCGGCAGCACGTTGCCGAGCATGATGCGGCCGGGCGTGGTCTCGATCCAGCGGCGGGCCGGCTTGCCGTCCTCGCCGATGCCTTCCCACCGATACTTGATCTTGGTGTGGAGGTGGATGACCTTCGAATGCAGCGCGTGCTCGAGCTCGGACATCTCGCCGAACACCTTGCCCTCGCCGGGCATGCCTTCGCGCAGGATCGAGAGATAGTAGAGACCGAGCACGATGTCCTGCGACGGCACGATGATCGGCTGGCCGTTCGCCGGATGCAGGATGTTGTTGGTCGACATCATCAGGACGCGCGCTTCGAGCTGCGCTTCCAGCGACAGCGGAACGTGCACGGCCATCTGGTCGCCGTCGAAGTCGGCGTTGAACGCGGCGCAGACCAGCGGGTGGAGCTGGATCGCCTTGCCCTCGATCAGCACGGGCTCGAACGCCTGGATGCCGAGGCGGTGCAGCGTCGGCGCGCGGTTGAGCAGCACCGGATGCTCGCGGATCACCTCGTCCAGGATGTCCCAGACTTCGGGCCGCTCCTTCTCGACCAGCTTCTTCGCCTGCTTCACGGTGGTGGACAGGCCCTTGGCGTCAAGCCGCGAGTAGATGAACGGCTTGAACAGCTCGAGCGCCATCTTCTTCGGCAGGCCGCACTGATGCAGGCGCAGCTCGGGACCGACCACGATCACCGAACGGCCCGAATAGTCGACACGCTTGCCGAGCAGGTTCTGACGGAAGCGGCCCTGCTTGCCCTTGAGCATGTCGGCGAGCGACTTTAGCGGGCGCTTGTTGGCGCCAGTGATGACGCGGCCGCGGCGGCCGTTGTCGAACAGCGCGTCGACGGCCTCCTGAAGCATGCGCTTCTCGTTGCGGATGATGATGTCCGGCGCACGCAGCTCCATCAGCCGCTTCAAGCGGTTGTTGCGGTTGATGACGCGGCGGTAGAGGTCGTTGAGGTCCGAGGTCGCGAAGCGGCCGCCGTCCAGCGGCACCAGCGGACGCAGATCCGGCGGGATCACCGGGATCACGGTCATGATCATCCATTCCGGCTTGTTGCCGGAATGGCGGAACGCTTCGACGATCTTCAGGCGCTTGGCGAGCTTCTTGTGCTTGATGTCGGAGTCGGTCTCCTGCATCTCGACGCGCAAGGACGCCTCGAGCTTCTCGAGGTCCATGCCCTTGAGCAGCTCGCGGATCGCCTCGGCACCGATCATGGCGGTGAAGGAATCCTGGCCGTACTCGTCCTGCGCCTTCAGATACTCGTCTTCCGACAGGAGCTGGCGGTCCTTCAGCGCGGTGAGGCCCGGCTCCAACACGACGTAGTATTCGAAGTAGAGGATCCGCTCGAGATCCTTCAACGTCATGTCGAGCAGGAGGCCGATGCGCGAGGGCAGCGACTTCAGAAACCAGATGTGGGCGACGGGTGCGGCGAGCTCGATATGGCCCATGCGCTCGCGCCGGACGCGCGACAGCGTGACCTCGACCGAGCACTTCTCGCAGATGATGCCCTTGTACTTCATGCGCTTGTACTTGCCGCACAAGCACTCGTAGTCCTTGATCGGCCCGAATATGCGCGCGCAGAACAGGCCGTCGCGCTCGGGCTTGAAGGTACGGTAGTTGATGGTCTCCGGCTTCTTGATCTCGCCGTAGGACCAGGACAGAATCTTCTCTGGAGACGCGATCGAGATCCGGATCTGGTCGAAGACCTGAGCCGGCGTCGTCGGGTTAAAAAGATTCATAATCTCTTGGTTCATCGTCTTCTCCTCGCGTGCCGGTCGCCTCCCGGCAGCAAATTCGAAAATCTCACTTCGCGGGGCGCCCTGCCCTCAAGGCTCCGGACCGGGCGCCGATGCCCGGCCGAGCCGGCCGGGCATGAATGGTCGCGTTACTCGGCCGCTTCCGACGTCGGCGCCGGCCCCATCTTGGAATTGTGCAGGTCGACGTTGAGGCCGAGCGAGCGCATTTCCTTGACCAGCACGTTGAACGATTCCGGAATACCGGCCTCGAAGGTGTCGTCGCCGCGCACGATCGCCTCGTACACCTTGGTACGGCCGGCGACGTCGTCCGACTTCACGGTCAGCATTTCCTGAAGCGTGTAGGCCGCGCCGTAAGCTTCGAGCGCCCACACCTCCATTTCGCCGAAGCGCTGGCCGCCGAACTGCGCCTTGCCGCCCAGCGGCTGCTGGGTGACGAGCGAGTACGGACCGATCGAACGCGCATGGATCTTGTCGTCGACGAGGTGGTGCAGCTTGAGCATGTAGATGTAGCCCACCGTCACCTTGCGATCGAACGGATCGCCGGTGCGGCCGTCATAGACGGTCGACTGACCCGAAGCGTCGAGACCGGCGAGCTTCAGCATCTCCTCGATGTCGGACTCCTTGGCGCCGTCGAACACCGGCGTCGCAATCGGCACGCCGTGGCTCAGGTTGCGGCCGAGTTCGATCAGTTCGCCGTCGTTGAGCGTCTTGATCGTCTCGTCCTCGCCGTAGATCTTCTTCAAGGTCTCCTTCAGCGGCTTCACGTCCTGCTTCGACAGGTAGGCATCGACCGTCTGGCCGATGCGCTTGCCGAGGCCGGCGCAGGCCCAGCCGAGATGGGTCTCGAGAATCTGTCCGACGTTCATGCGCGAGGGCACGCCGAGCGGATTGAGCACGATGTCGGCATGCGTGCCGTCCTCGAGGAACGGCATGTCCTCGATCGGCACGATCTTCGACACCACGCCCTTGTTGCCGTGGCGGCCGGCCATCTTGTCGCCGGGCTGGATCTTGCGCTTCACCGCGACGAAGACCTTGACCATCTTCATCACACCGGGCGGCAGCTCGTCACCGCGCTGCAGCTTCTCGACCTTGTCGAGGAAGCGCTGCTCGAGCCCCTTCTTCGACTCGTCGTACTGCTTCCGCATGGCCTCGATCTCGGCCATCAGCTTGTCGTTAGGCGAGGCGAACAGCCACCACTGCGACTTCGGATACTCCTCGAGCACCGCGCGGGTGATCTTGGTGTCCTTCTTGAAGCCCTTGGGGCCCGCGATGCCCTGCCGTCCCTCAAGGAGGTCGGCGAGACGGCTGTAGACGTTGCGGTCGAGGATCGCCTGCTCGTCGTCACGGTCCTTGGCGAGACGCTCGATCTCTTCCCGTTCGATCGCCAGCGCACGCTCGTCCTTGTCGACGCCGTGGCGGTTGAACACGCGCACTTCGACGATCGTGCCCTGCACGCCCGGAGGAACGCGCAGCGAGGTATCGCGGACGTCGGAGGCCTTTTCGCCGAAGATGGCGCGCAGAAGCTTCTCTTCCGGCGTCATCGGGCTTTCGCCCTTCGGCGTGATCTTGCCGACCAGGATGTCGCCGGCGCGCACTTCCGCACCGATGTAGACGATGCCGGCTTCGTCGAGGTTCTTCAGCGCTTCTTCCGAGACGTTCGGAATGTCGCGGGTGATTTCCTCGGGGCCCAGCTTGGTGTCGCGGGCCATCACCTCGAACTCCTCGATGTGGATCGAGGTGAAGACGTCTTCCTTCACGATCCGCTCGGAGAGCAGGATCGAGTCTTCGAAGTTGTAGCCGTTCCACGGCATGAACGCGACCAGCACGTTGCGGCCGAGCGCGAGCTCGCCGAGATCGGTCGACGGACCGTCCGCGATGATGTCACCCTTCTTGACGATGTCGCCGACCTTCACCAGCGGACGCTGGTTGATGCAGGTCGACTGGTTGGAGCGCTGGTACTTCATCAGCCGGTAGATATCGACGCCCGACTTGGTCGGGTCGAGATCTTCCGTGGCGCGGATGACGACGCGGGTGGCGTCGATCTGGTCGATCACGCCCGAGCGGCGCGCCGCGATCGCGGCGCCGGAGTCGCGGGCGACCACGCCTTCCATGCCGGTGCCGACGAACGGCGCCTCGGCGCGAACCAGCGGCACCGCCTGGCGCTGCATGTTCGAGCCCATCAGCGCGCGGTTGGCGTCGTCGTTCTCGAGGAACGGGATCAGCGCCGCGGCGACCGAAACGAGCTGCTTCGGCGACACGTCCATGTAGTCGACCTTGTCCGGCGTCACCGGCATGACTTCGCCGGCGTGACGGCAGACCACGAGGTCTTCGGTGAAGCGGCCCTTCGGGTCGAGCGGCACGTTGGCCTGCGCGACCGTGTAGCGGCCCTCCTCCATCGCCGAGAGGTACACGACTTCGTCGGTGACGCGGCCGTCCTTCACCTTACGATACGGCGTCTCGACGAAGCCGTACTTGTTGACGCGCGCGAAGGTGGCAAGCGAGTTGATCAGACCGATGTTCGGACCTTCCGGCGTCTCGATCGGGCAGATGCGGCCGTAATGGGTCGGGTGCACGTCGCGCACCTCGAAGCCGGCGCGCTCGCGGGTCAGACCGCCCGGTCCGAGCGCCGACAGGCGCCGCTTGTGGGTGATCTCCGACAGCGGGTTGGTCTGGTCCATGAACTGCGAGAGCTGCGAGGAGCCGAAGAACTCGCGCACGGCGGCGGCCGCGGGCTTCGCGTTGATCAGGTCCTGCGGCATGACCGTGTCGATGTCGACCGAGGACATGCGCTCCTTGATCGCGCGCTCCATGCGGAGCAGGCCGATGCGGTACTGGTTCTCCATGAGCTCGCCGACCGAACGCACCCGGCGGTTGCCGAGATGGTCGATGTCGTCGATCTCGCCCTTGCCGTCGCGCAGGTCGACCAGCGTCTTGATGACGGAGAGGATGTCTTCCTTGCGCAGCGTGCGCTGGGTGTCGGGCGCATCGAGGTCGAGGCGCATATTCATCTTGACGCGGCCAACCGCGGAGAGGTCATAACGCTCGGCGTCGAAGAACAGCGACTGGAACATAGCCTGCGCCGATTCCAGCGTCGGCGGCTCGCCCGGACGCATCACGCGGTAGATGTCGAACAGCGCGTCCTCGCGCGTCATGTTCTTGTCGGCCGAGAGCGTGTTGCGGATGTAGGCCCCGACATTGACGTGGTCGATGTCGAGCAGCGGCAGCTCCTTGTAGCCCTGCTCGTTGAGGGCCTTCATGAGCTTGTCGGTGATCTCCTCGCCGGCTTCCGCGTAGATCTCGCCGGTCTTCGGATTGACGAGGTCTTCGGCGACGTAGTTGCCGACGAGCTCGTCATCGGCCATGCGCAGAGCCTTCAGCCCCTTCTCCTGGAGCTGGCGGGCGGCGCGCACGGTGAGCTTCTTGCCGGCCTCAAGCACGACCTTGCCGGTGTCGGCATCGATCAGGTCGTTGATGGTCGAGTAGCCACGGAAGCGGTTGGCGTCGAACGGGACGCGCCAGCCGTCCTTGGTCCGCTTGTAGAGGATCTTCTTGTAGAAGGTGTTGAGGATCGCCTCGCCGTCGAGCCCGAGCGCGAACATCAGCGACGTCACCGGAATCTTGCGGCGACGGTCGATACGCGCATAGACGATGTCCTTGGCGTCGAACTCGATGTCGAGCCAGGAGCCGCGATACGGGATCACGCGGGCGGCGAACAGCAGCTTGCCCGAGGAGTGGGTCTTGCCCTTGTCGTGGTCGAAGAACACGCCGGGTGAACGGTGCATCTGGGAGACGATGACACGCTCGGTGCCGTTGACAATGAAAGTGCCGTTCATCGTCATGAGCGGGATGTCGCCCATGTAGACGTCCTGCTCCTTGATGTCCTTCACCGACTTCGCGCCGGTCTCCTCATCGATATCGAACACGATCAGGCGCAGCGTCACCTTGAGCGGCGCAGCGAAGGTCATGCCGCGCTGGCGGCACTCGTCGACGTCGTACTTCGGCGGCTCGAACTCGTAGCGGACGAACTCCAGCATCGAGGTGCCGGAGAAATCCGAGATCGGGAACACCGAGCGGAACACCGCCTGCAAGCCCTCATCCGGCCGCCCGCCCGTGGGTTCATCGACCATCAGGAACTGGTCATAGGACGCCTTCTGAACCTCGATGAGGTTCGGCATCTCGGCGACTTCCTTGATGTGTCCGAAGAACTTGCGAACGCGTTTGCGACCGGTGAATGTCTGCTGCGCCATCGTGGCCTCTCATTTCGTCGCCCGCTCTGGGCGCGCCGTCCAGGACGCGGCTGCCACCGCCCCCGGGTTGAATTTTTCGAACCCGTTTTGGGGTCCGGAAGCCCAGTTTCAGGCCGCGATGTCCTGAATCTGTTCTTCAGACCTTCAAAACGCAAAACGACGCGCGGGGCGCAGATGCGCACCCGCCCGTCACAACGATAGTCTTCACGGACTGCAAAAGCCCGAAATAGCCTGCTCTCCCAACGGCTTACAGGGAAATCCGGCGTCCCTGCCCACCGCGCTTTCGTGCTGTCGACCCGATATGGGGCGACAATAGTGGAGATTCGAGGGGTAAGCCCCCAAATCCCCACACTTTTTCGTGTTCGGCTTGCGTCGGACTGCGCCGTCGCACGCCTTTTGCATTCAGCCCGTCCGCCGAGGCCAAAAAGGCCATCTGCATCGCGGGCCAAGATCCCGGGTCTCGCTGACGCTCGCCCGGGATCTCGCTCAAGTAAGCTGCGCTTACTTGAGCTCGACCTTCGCGCCAGCCTTCTCGAGCTGGGCCTTGATCTTGTCGGCCTCTTCCTTGTTCACGCCTTCCTTCAGCGGCTTCGGAGCGCCTTCGACGAGGTCCTTCGCTTCCTTCAGGCCGAGGCCGGTGATGGCGCGGACTTCCTTGATGACCTCGATCTTCTTGTCGCCGGCAGAGGCGAGAACGACCGTGAAGTCGGTTTTCTCTTCCGCCGGAGCGGCAGCAGCGCCACCGGCAGCCGGGCCAGCCACCGCGACGGCGGCAGCGGCGGACACGCCCCACTTCTCTTCGAGGAGCTTCGCCAGTTCGGCAGCTTCGAGCACGGTGAGGCTCGAGAGGTCGTCAACGATCTTCTGCAAGTCAGCCATTGTTCAGTTTCCTTGAGTGTAAGTCTGGTTCGGGTTTGAGTTTTGCGAAGGGCGTCAGGCCGCTTCGCCCTTTGAGGCATGAGCCTGGATGACGCGCGCGAGCTTGCCCGCGGGCGCATTGGCGAGCTGAGCGAGCTTGGTCGCCGGGGCCACGATGAGGCCGACGATCTTGCCGCGCAGTTCATCAAGCGACGGCAGCGAGGCAAGCGCCTTCACGCCATCGACATTCAGGACGGTCTTTCCCATCGAGCCGCCGACGATGACGAACTTTTCGTTCGCCTTGGCGAATTCGATGGCGACCTTTGGCGCCGCTACCGGATCGTTCGAAGTCGCGATCACGGTCGGCCCCTTCAGCATGGGGCCGATAGCAACGACGTCAGTGCCTTCAAGAGCAATTTTGGCGAGACGGTTCTTCGAGACCTTCACCGAGGCACCAGCCTGCTTCATCTGCTTGCGCAGGTTCTGCATCTGGGCAACGGTCAGGCCGGAATATTGAGCAACGATCGCGACGCTCGTGGTCTTGAAGACCTCATTGAGCTGTTCGACCGCTTCTTTCTTTGCCGCTCGTTCCACAGCAAGCTCTCTCCGGTTGGCGGTCGTCGCAAAAGAGCGGGACCGCCGGGTTGCACCCATCGTCCCACCCAAACCTGAACCTCCGGGCCAAAACCCCAAGGACACGCCGGGCAAGACGACAATTCAAAGCCTGCCCTCCCGGAACCCTTTTGAGGCCCACGGGTGTCGAGGTCCGAACCAAACCCATTCCGCGACCCGCCTGAAGCTGGATGCGAAGTGAAATCCGGTCTTCACCCGTCTATGCAGGCCATGCGATTAAGCCGTTGAGAAATCGAAATTCCCCGCGGGCGCCTGCAGTCTTGGACAGGACAAGGTCAGCCGGCGAACCGCCCGACCTCTGCTCGCATCCTCCAACCGACGGATCCTCTTTCCTTTTCCGGCAAATCCTTACGGACGTCCTGAAAAGGAATGATCTCCTGTCGTGTCGGGTTTTCGGGATGCGCGCACGGACGCGCTCGCTGGAGCCAGCGCGTCCGGAGCCGGTTCTTTAACCGCTCCGGGCCCGCTTGCCAAGAGCAAAATTCACACCACTTCCAATCGATTGCGCCGAGCCCTTGACGCGCGCCGAAAGGACCGATTCAGGCCGTTTTGACCGCATGCGGCAGCGGCTGGCCGGTGAAAAACGCGGTCAGGTTCGCCAGCACGCAGTTCTGCATGGCGCTGTGGGAGTCCAGGGTGTGGCCGCCGATATGGGGCGAGAGCACGACATTCGGGAGCGCCGTCAGCGCATCGGGCGCGTGCGGCTCCTTGTCGTAGACGTCCAGACCCGCCCCGGCGATGGTCTTGTCGCTCAAGGCCGCAACGAGGGCCTTCTCGTCGATCACCGAGCCGCGGGAGACGTTGACGACATAGCCGTCCCCTCCCAGGCGCTTGAGGATGTCGGCATTGACGACATGCTGGGTCTCGGCGCCGGCGCGAACCGCGATCATCAGCACGCTGCACCAATCGGCGAGCGCCTCCAGCGTTGGAAAGTATTGATAGGGCAGATTGTGCTTGGTGCGACTGAAATAGCCGACCTCCGCCTCGAATGCCGCGCAGCGCGCGGCGATCTTGCGGCCAATCTCGCCCATGCCGTAGACACCGATGCGCCGGCCAGGCAGGCCCGTTTGCGGCCGCATCATCGGCGACTGTTTTGACGCAGCCCAGTCGCCGCTGCGGACATACTGATCAGCGACCAGGATCCGCCGGGTCGCAGCTAACATCAGGGTCATCGCGATGTCGGCAACCGAGGCTGCATTGGCGCCCGGGCTGTGGCCGACCGCGATGTTGCGGGCAGCAGCGGCCTCGAGGTCGACACCGTCATAGCCGGTGCCGTAGCAGACGATTGCGCCTAGCTGCGGCAGGAGATCCATTGCTTCGGCGCCGAGCGGAGAGCCGCCGGCGGTCAGCAGTGCGCGGATGCCGCCGAGCTCCTGGGGTGAAAACACCTCCTGCGCCGGCTTGCCGCCGGTGTCGAGCAGGTCAAAACGCTCGGCGAAGCGCGTCATCATCGTCCTCGGGAAGCGCGAGTAGATCAGGACCTTGTCAGCCATTGTTCTTGTTTCCGTTGAGCGTCGCCCCACAAATGGAAGGGGCGGAATCGGTTGCCCAATTCCGCCCCTCGCCTCATCTCTTTAATCTTAATCCTGCGAGCCTCAGCCGAGGATAGTGCCCGGCTCAACCTTCACGCCGGGGCCCATGGTCGAGGACACCGCGACGCGCTGGATGTAGGTGCCCTTGGAGCCGGCGGGCTTCGCCTTGGCGACGGCATCGGCCAGCGCCTTGACGTTCTCGACCAGCTTGTCCTCGGAGAACGAGGCCTTGCCGACGCCGGCCTGCACGATGCCGGCCTTCTCGACCCGGAACTCGACCGAGCCGCCCTTGGCACCCTTCACCGCGCCGGTGACGTCCATGGTCACGGTGCCGATCTTCGGGTTCGGCATCAGGCCGCGCGGGCCGAGCACCTTACCGAGACGGCCGACCAGCGGCATCATGTCGGGGGTGGCGATACAGCGGTCGAAATCGATCGTGCCGTTCTGCACCCTCTCGACGAGGTCTTCGGCGCCGACGACGTCGGCACCCGCAGCCTTGGCCTCATCGGCCTTGGCGCCGCGGGCGAACACGCCGACGCGGAGCGTACGGCCGGTGCCGTTCGGCAGGGTCACGACGCCGCGGACCATCTGGTCAGCGTGACGCGGATCGACGCCGAGATTGATCGCAACCTCGATGGTCTCGTCGAACTTCGCCTTGGCGCGTTCCTTGACCATCTTGATGGCTTCCGCGAGCGGGTAAAGCTTTTCGCGGTCAACGCCCTCGCGGGCCTTGTTCAAACGCTTTCCGATTGCCATGACCGCTTACCCCGCAACTTCCAGACCCATCGAGCGGGCCGAGCCCTCGACCATCTTCATGGCCGCTTCGATGGTATCGCAATTGAGATCCTTCATCTTCTTCTCGGCGATCTCGCGCACCTGCGCCTTGGTCACCTGGCCGGCCTTGTCACGGCCCGGCGCCTTCGAGCCGGACTGGATCTTGGCGGCCTGCTTGAGGAAGAAGGACATCGGCGGCGTCTTCATCTCGAAGGTGAAGGAACGGTCCGCATAGATGGTGATGATCACCGGGATCGGGGTGTTCTTCTCTTCCTTCTGGGTCTGGGCGTTGAACGCCTTGCAGAACTCCATGATGTTGAGACCGCGCTGACCGAGCGCGGGACCGATCGGGGGCGAAGGGTTCGCCGCACCGGCCGGGACCTGAAGCTTCAGGTATCCGGTCACTTTCTTTGCCATGTATCACTCCTGTTGTGCCGGCAGACCGCCGGCGGTTTCAGGTTCGTGGTCTGGGTCGGATGCGGCTGGCGACCGCCCTCTCCCTCCCACGGCCTCTTTTTGCGCGAAGCTTTTGGCTTCACGCGTTACCCGGTCAGACCTTCTCGACCTGACCGAATTCCAGTTCGACCGGCGTGGCACGGCCGAAGATCGACACCGCGACCTTCACGCGCGAACGCGCCTCGTCGATTTCCTCGACCACACCCGAGAACGAGGCGAACGGGCCGTCGGCCACGCGCACATTCTCGCCGATCTCGAACGATACCGACGCCTTCGGACGTTCCACGCCTTCCTGCATCTGGTTCAGGATGCGCATCGCCTCCGATTCCGAGATCGGCATCGGCTTGTTCTCGGCGCCGAGGAAGCCGGTCACCTTGGGCGTGTTCTTGATCAGATGGAATGCCTCGTCGGTCAGCCTCATCTTCACCAGCACATAGCCCGGGAAGAACTTGCGCTCGGCGTCGATCTTGCGGCCGCGGCGCACTTCCGTGACCTTCTCGATCGGCACCAGGACCTGCTCGAACAGGTCCTCGAGCCCGCGCTGCTTGGCCTGCTCGCGGATCGATTCGGCGACTTTCTTCTCGAAGTTCGAATAGGCGTGGACGATGTACCAGCGCTTGTCGGACGATTGAATTGCGGCGGCTGTTGCCATCAGTGAATGCCCAAAAGAAGGGTGACGAGATAACGGATGATCTGGTCGGCGGCGAAGAAGAAGATCGATGCCAGCGCGACCATGACGAACACCATGATGGTGGTGATCGTCGTCTCGCGACGGGTCGGCCAGGTGACCTTGGCGGTCTCCGAGCGCACTTCCTGCAAGAACTTGAACGGGCTGACTGCCATCGTTTGATGTCCAAAGTCCGTCGTGAGACGAGATAAAGATTTCAGGGATCCGAACAGCCGCCGTTGGCCCAACCCTCGCGTGAAGGATGAGCCGGAAACCGGGCTCGCTTGTTCGGGATTTCAAAGCCGCGCCGGAAATCCGCGTCTAACGGGCCGGCTGCAGGTGTCGGGTAGATACTGCGGACGGGGCCAAAGGTCAAGATATCGGCAGGCCGCGCCCGACGGCATCGGCCCACGCCCGGCTTCCGCAGACTCAATCCGGATCAAGGGCTTACCGGGCCGGCATGAAGCGCGATCCGAGCTTCGCCCTGCCTCTGATCCGGTGATGATTGTCGGGACTAGCTGGCAGGAGTGGCAGGGCTCGAACCTGCGACCCCCGGTTTTGGAGACCGGTGCTCTACCAATTGAGCTACACTCCTACGAACCCTATCGTCGCCTTAGGGTCAGGCGCGCTTTCAAGCACAGGGGACGGCCGGATTGCAAGGGAGAAGCGCGCTGGCTTCGCTTGTTTGTGCCGCGGCTTCTGGGCCAGAGTTCATTCCCGATAATTATAAAGAGCAACCGGGAGTGCCCACATGACCGCCCAAGCGACTGTTCAAGCCGCCCCTCACGCCGCGATCACGCCGAAAACGCCGCCTTTGCCGGAGGCGAAGCCGGAAGCGCTTGGGCTGTCGCGTCCCCGTCTCCAGGCCATGTCGGACGCCTTCAAGCGCGAGGTCGACAAGGGAACCGTGCCCGGCGTCACCGTACTGGTGGCGCGCCGCGGTCAGGTCGGCTGGTTCGAGGCGTTGGGACGGCAGAGCCCGGCGGGTTCTGCGCCGATGGCGCGTGATTCGATCTTCCGCATCTTCTCGATGACCAAGCCGATCGTGTCCGTCGCCATCATGGCGCTGGTCGAGGACGGGCATCTGCTGCTCGGCGACGCCGTCGCAAAATTCATTCCGGAGTTCGCCGACCAGAAGGTCGGCGTGGTCAGCGGCGGCAAGCTGGAACTGGTTCCGAGCAAACGGCCGATGACGGTGCAGGACCTGCTCCGCCACACCTCTGGTTTGACCTATGAGCACCAGGGCGACGGGCCAGTGCACAAGATCTACCAGGACTCGCGGGTGCGCAGCCGCAAGATCTCCAACGCCGAGCACGCCGCCCTTGTCGCGAGCTTTCCGCTCGTCTGCCATCCCGGCGCGGAATTCAACTACAGCCGCTCGACCGACATCCTCGGTCGCATCGTCGAGATCATCAGCGGCAAGTCGCTCGGTACGTTCCTGGCCGAGCGGATTCTCGCGCCGCTCCAGATGACCGAAACCGGCTTCTCGACCCCTGAGGCCAATGCCCGCCGGCTCGCCGAGCCGTTTCCGGTCGATCCCTGGAGCGGCGACAAGGTCGCGCTCTTCAACATGCTGGAACAGCCGGTGATGGAGTCCGGCGGCGGCGGCCTCGTGTCGACCACGATGGACTATGCCCGCTTCTGCCTGATGCTGCGCAATGGCGGCACGCTCGACGGCAACAGGATCATCGGCCGCAAGACGCTGGAGCTGATGGCCTCCGATCACCTCGGACCGGGCGTTCCGACCAACGGCACCCTGCTCGCTCCCGGCCACGGTTTTGGCCTCGGCTTCGCCGTACGCAGGGACGCCGGCATCGCTCCGTTCCCCGGCAGCGTCGGCCAGTATTTCTGGAGCGGCATTGCAGGCACGTTCTTCTGGATCGATCCGAAGGAGGATCTGTTCGCGGTGTTCATGAGCCAGGGCCCGGGCCAGCGCGACTACACCCGCACGCTGGTGCGGAATCTGGTGTACGCGGCGGTGGATTGAAGACCCTTCGTCGGACGCGCGGCGCTCTCCCCGCTCTCATCTGTCATGCCCCGGCTTGACCGGGGCATCCAGTACTCCGCGGCGGTCGTTCGTTCGCACGACTTCCGCCTCTGGAATACTGGATCGCCCGATCAAGTCGGGCGATGACGCCGGTGTGGGGGCTGCATACTTGCCCATTCCCACGCGCTAACGCGTCAACTAATCGTCGCGCCGCCGTCGATCACCATGGTCTGGCCGGTCATGAAGTCGCCGGCCTTCGAGCCCAGGAACACGGCCGCACCCGCGATCTCGTCGGGAATGCCGATGCGCAGGAGCGGCGAGCGCGAGGTCGAGGCCTTCAGGTTCTCCGGATTGTCCCACAATGCCTTCGCAAAGTCGGTCTTGATCAGGCCGGGCGCGATGCAGTTCACGCGGATGTTGTGCTTGCCGTATTCGCAAGCGAGGTTGCGCGCGAGCTGCATGTCGGCGGCCTTGGAGATCGCGTAGGCGCCTAGGATGGTCGAGCCTTTCAGGCCGCCGATCGAGGAGACGATGATGATCGAGCCGTCCTTGCGCTCGATCATCTGCGGCACCACCATCGAGATCAGCCAGTTGTTGGCGACGATGTTGTTATCGAGGATCTTTCGGAACTGATCGTCCGAGATGCCGGCGAGCGGACCGTAATACGGGTTGGACGCTGCGTTGCAGACCAGCACGTCGATCTTGCCGAAGGCGCGATTGCTCTCGTCGACGAGGTTTTGCAGGTTCTCCTTCGAGGAGATGTTCGCAGCGATCGCGACCGCGGTATGCTTGCCGAACTTGCCGTTGATGTCCTTTGCGACCTGGTCGCAGACATCGGCCTTGCGCGAGGAGATCACGACCTTTGCGCCGTGCTCGGCCATGCGCTCGGCGATCGCAAGCCCGATGCCGCGCGTCGAGCCGGTGATGACGGCGACTTTTCCCTTCATGTCGAACAAGGTCATGTTTCTCTCCCACAGTACGATTTGAAATTGGCTCGGAGCTTACGCCGCGCTCGCGCGCAGCGACAACGGCCTTAGGCGAGCTTCTTGATTTCCGGTCCGGCCGGCTGATGCATCCCGGCGTGCGCTTCGTCCGCGATCCACGGCTGCTGGTTGACCATCGGCAGACGCCAGACCACCCGCTCGGCGCTCGCGTAATGATCGAGCCGCGTCACCGATACATTGTCGATATCGAACCCGAGCCCCTGCTCCGGCTGGCCGCCGAGCGCGAGTCCCAGCGCCGCCTTGATCGTGCCGCCATGAGCGACCGCGATCACATCCCGGCCCGCGGCTTCGACATTGATCCGCTCGATGGTGCGGCGGGTGCGGTTGTAAAGGTCCATGAAACTCTCGCCGCCCGGCGCGGGCTCGTTGATATCGGCGAACCAGCTCGAGCCGACCGGACGGCTCGCGACGAACGCGGCGCGGTTCATGCCCTGCCACTGGCCGAGATGTTGTTCGGCCAGATCCGCCTCCCATGTCATGGTCGCGGGCCTCGGAAAGCCCGCCGCCCAGATCGCTTCCGCAGTCTGGTGCGTGCGCATCAAATTGCTCGAGTACCACACCGCGTTGCGCGGCAGGACCTTTGCGACCGCAGCGAAGACGTAGGCATCGCTGGTGTCGCAGGCGATGTCGCTCTGCCCGTAGATGTTGCCGCCGTCATTGCGCACCGGCGCATGACGCACCCACCACCACCGTGTTGTGACCACATTCGGTTTGTCTGCGCCTGCCATCGAAACCCTTCCATCCCGTTTGATGTCGCTGTACGTGAGTAACGAACGTGTCTCAAGACACTTTGCCGTTTTAAGATTTCTTGGCCGTTTGAAATTCTGTTTGAAATTCCGTCGCGCGGCAAGCGTCGCGCGGGAGCCACAAGGGAGAAGCGCATGGGCCGCCTGCAAGGCAAATCTGTCATCATCACTGGCGCCGGCAGCGGCATCGGACGCGCGGCTGCACTGTTGTTCACCAAGGAAGGTGCAAAGCTGATCGCGGTTGATCGGACCGAAGCGGTGAAGGACACCGTCGAGGAGATCAGGAAGGCCGGCGGCACCGCGGAAGCGATGCTGGCGGATGCGGGCTCCGAGAAGGACGTCGTTGCCGTCATCGACAAGGCGGTGCAGACACACGGCCGGCTCGACGTGATCTGGGCCAATGCCGGCGTCTCCGGCGGGCTCGTTCCTATTCCCGAGCAGACTGTCGAGCACTGGCAGGAGATCTTGCGTGTCAATCTGATCGGGCCGTTCCTCGCCGTGAAGTACGCCATGCCGCACATGGTCAAGCAGCAGTCCGGCGCGATCGTGCTGACGGCCTCCGTCGCGGGCCTCAAGGCTGGCGCCAGCGGACATCCTTATGCTGCGAGCAAGGCCGGCGTGATCAGCCTGGTGCAGACCACCGCCTATTCGCTCTCCGGCACTGGCGTGCGCATCAACGCGGTCTGCCCCGGCCTGATTGAAACCGGCATGACAAAGCCGATCTTCGATCGCGCCAGGGAGCGCGGCACCTCCGATAAGATCGGCCAGCTCAACCCCTTGAAGCGCCCCGGCCAGCCGCACGAGCTCGCGGCGATGGGCTTGTTCCTTGCGAGCGACGAAGCATCGTATGTGAACGGCCAGGCCTTTCCAGTCGATGGCGGCCTCACGGCGTCGATGCCGTATACGGGCAAGCCGGTTTAACACGCGTTCTCGCCTTCGTCCTGTACGGCGCCGCCCCATCCTCGGTGTCGTCCCGGCGAAGGCCGGGACGGCGGTGGGGCGCATTGCACGCAACTGCCTCAACCTCGTCATTGCGAGCGCAGCGAAGCAATCCAGGCTGCCGCGGAAGGATTCTGGATTGCTTCGCTGCGCTCGCAATGACGGAGTGTGGGTGACGGCGGCGCTCTTTCAATTCGCATTTCCGTTGCGGACACACCTTCGCGTCCTCGCGGCTTGTTTCGCCCGAGCTTTGTTTCATCGCTTCACCCTCGCCAATGAAGGAGGGCGCAGGGAAGACCGGGAGCCGGCTGGCTCCCATGGCCCGCCATGCGCAAGAGCAGTTTGCGCTACAATGCACAGCGGGAAAAACCGCGGGGCAACCGGAAAACATCCCGGCCTTCCCTGCGCAGTGGTTGGAACGGCTTATGTCGTGCTCTCCCCGGGGAGCGATGCACTATTGCCCCCGTCGCCTTGCAGATGGCTGATGCGCGCGGTCCGGTCGGGCCGCCACATCACCGCAAGACTTGACGCACAGACTCCGGGCGCCAGGACCACACGATTTTGCCGTACGCTGATCACACCGGTCGTGTGCGCGATGCCTTCGCTCACGGTCGCCCGCCCTGCGAAGCCATTCGCGCCGACGCGACCTGCATCCACCGCCGCCCGGCCCGCGTGTCGTGACGATCGCGATACGCCCCTCTTCCTTGGGCCGGAGTGAGCGAAAACTACGGTAAAACAGAATTTCTGTAAAGACGAATATTTTCGTCTCGCGAATTGACCCACCGCTGGCGTGTTTTGCCCGACGGGCAGCGCAAGGACTTGTAGGGTGGGTTAGCCCGAACGGTCCGCGCGAGCGCGGCCCGATGGGCGTAACCCACCACCTTTCCACCCAGTGGTGAGACAAGCGGTGGGCTACGCTTCGCTAGCCACCCTACGAGACCATCGCGGCTACGGACCACCGTCTGATTTGCCCATCGGACTGCTCCGTTGGTATGGTTCATGCAAGCAGCTTCTATCTCCGCAACCTCTGACAAGACTCTGGAAATGCCAAGTTCAAGAACCGATCGTATCCGAAAGCTCCTCGCCGACCTCGTCGCCTTCGACACTGTCAGCGACCGCTCCAACCTGCCCTTGATCGCCCACATCGAGAGCTACCTTGCCGCCCTCGGCGTCAAAGCCGAGCGCATCGTCGATGAGCCGGCACAGAAGGCCTCGCTGTGGGTCACGATCGGGCCGGAGGATCGACCGGGCCTCGTGCTGTCAGGCCATACCGACGTGGTGCCGGTCGTCGGCCAGGACTGGAGCCACGATCCGTTCAAATTGGTCGAGCGCGACGGCAGGCTTTACGGCCGCGGCACCACCGATATGAAGGGATTCGTCGCCGTGTGTCTCGCGATGGTGCCGGAGATGCTGGAGGCGAAGCTGAAGACGCCGATCCATCTTGCGATCTCCTATGACGAGGAGATCGGCTGTGTCGGCGTCCGGCCGATGCTCGGCGAGGTCGCGAAGAAAAAAGTCAAGCCGCTCGGCTGTTTCGTCGGCGAGCCGACCCAGATGCAGGTCATCGTCGGCCATAAGGGCAAGCACGGCGTGCGCGCAACGTTCCGCGGGCTCGCCCGTCATTCCTCGATCGCGCCCGACGGCGTCAACGCGATCGAATATGCGGCCGAGCTGATCACCGAAATCCGTCGCCGTGCCGTGAAGCTGGCAAGCAGTGGTGAGCGCGACGACCTCTACGATGTCCCGCACACCACCCTCCTCACCAGCATCGTGCATGGCGGCGCTGCGCTCAACATCGTGCCGGATCATTGTGCGGTCGAGTTCGAATGCCGCGGCATCGGCATCACCGAATCCAAGCAGGTGACGGACGCGATCATCGCCTGGGCGAAAGCCGAGCTTGAGCCGGCGATGAAGGCAAAGCATCCGGAGTGCGGCATCGATTTCGAGGAGATCCTCGACTATCCCGCCCTCGACACCGACGCCGATGCCACGATCGTCACGCTGGCAAAACAGCTCGCCGGACGCAACGACCACGCCAAGGTCGCCTTCGGCACCGAGGCCGGCCTGTTCGTCAGCATGGCCGGTGTGCCATCAGTGGTGATCGGCCCGGGATCGATCGCGCAGGCGCATACGCCCGACGAGTTCGTGGAGATGGCGGAGCTGGAGAAGTGCGCGGGGTTTGTGGAGAAGCTGATCGCGCATTGCGCGGCGTCGTAATCGCACCCTCGTCATTGCGAGGAGCGAAGCGACGAAGCAATCCAGACCGTCGCCGCGGAGATATTCTGGATTGCTTCGCTTCGCTCGCAATGACGAAGTGCGAGCTCTCCTCATCATCGCGTCATGCCCCGCGACCCGGCACGCCAAGGCTTCGCCAGGCTTGCGGTCCTGGGCCGCCGAAGCTTTAGCGAAGGCGGCAGGCGGGGCATCCAGTACGCCGCGGCTTCTCCGTATCCTTGCACAGCCTCTGGAATACTGGATTGCCCGCCTTCGCGGGCAATGACGCGGAGAGTGTGGGGACAGCGTGTAGCCCGCATGAGCGAAGCGACATGCGGGACAGTTTTCCCTGGATCTCGCTGCGCTCGGCCCGGCTGCGGGGCCGAATCCGCCCTACCGGCTCAACGCTCCTGCAATGCCAGCCGCACGCCGACGGCACAGTAGATGGTCCCGACCACCTTGCCCTGCCACTTCACGACAGCCGGGTGGCGGCGTAGCAAAGAGCCGAGGCGGGCGGCGCCGACGGCAAACACGACCGTGCTGACAAGACCGAGCAGCACAAACACGACACCGAGGATGGCGAGCTGAAGCGTGGTCGATCCATGCTCCGGCCGGACGAATTGCGGCAGGAACGCGAGGAAGAACAGGGCCGTCTTGGGGTTGAGCACCTCGGTCAGGACGGCCTGCTGAAATGCATTCGTCGCGCTGATGGGCGGAGCGCCGCCGGCAATATCGATCGGCGCCTTGTCGAGCATGGCGCGGATGCCGAGGTAGATCAGGAAGGCCGCGCCCGCATATTTGACGGCGCTGAAAAGCAGCGCCGAGGTGGCGATGATTGCCGAGAGGCCCACGATTGCCATGCTCGTGTGAATTAGATCGCCCGCGGCGACCCCCGCTCCCGTCGCGATCCCGACCTTCGTGCCGGAACTCGCGGCGCGCGCCATGGTGAGCAGTGTGGCTGGCCCCGGGATGAAGACGAAGCCGAGCACAATGAGGATGTAGGTGATGAGGGTCGATGAATCGATCATGCGGATAGCCCTTCTTGCGGATGCGTCACCGCAACATCGCCGTCATGCCCCGCGACCCGGCTACGCCTAGGCTTCGCCGGGCTTGCGGTCCTGGGCCGCCGAAGCTTTAGCGAAGGCGGCAGGCGGGGCATCCAGTACGCTGCGGCTTCTCCGTATCCCTGCATGGCCTCTGGAATACTGGATTGCCCGCCTTCGCGGGCAATGACGCGGAGTGTGTGACGACAGCGACAATCTAAAACAAAAGGGCGCGGCCACCGGCCGCGCCTTCGTTCCTTACACCGCGCCCGCCTTCTGGGCGTATTCCCATGACGCCTTCGACAGCGGCACGGTGCGCTTGGCGGATTCGAGCGCCTTGGCGTTGGCAGCGGTGCCGTCGCGGATGCGGCCGGCGATACCTTGCGTGATGCCCGCGAGGCGGAAGAGATTGTAAGAGAAGTACCAGTTGAGGTCCGGCACGTTCATCTTGGTGACGTTGCAATAAATCTGTGCAGCCTCTTCCAGGCTCGGAATGTTCAGCGCCTTGAGGTCGGCGCCCTGCAGGCCCGGCATGATCCACTGCATCAACAGATAGGTGAAGTCGGCCATGGGATCGCCGAGCGTCGACAGCTCCCAATCGAGCACGGCCTGCACGCGCGGTTCCGTCGCATGGAAAATCATGTTGTCGAGACGATAGTCGCCGTGCACGATCGAGACGCGTGCCTGTTCGGGCACGGTCTTCGGCAGCCATTCGGCGACCTTCTCGAACTCAGGAATGTGCTGGGTCTCGGACGCCCGATACTGCTTGGTCCAGCGGTCGATCTGCCGTGCGAAATAATTGCCGGGCTTGCCGAAGTCGGCGAGGCCAATCGCGTTGGGATCGAACATATGGAGCTTGGCCAGCGTCTCGATCTTGCTGGTGAAGATCTTGCGCCGCGCTTCGGGATCCTGGCTCGGCAGTGTCGGATCCCAGAACACGCGGCCCTCCTCCATCGACATGATGTAGAAGGCCGCCCCGATGATGCTGTCGTCCTGGCAGAGCGCATAGGCACGCGCAACCGGAAAACCCTGCTTGCCGAGTGCTGCGATTACCCGGTATTCGCGATCGACCGCGTGCGCCGACGGCAGCAATTTGCCGAACGGTTTTCGGCGCATCACGTAGGAGCGGCTCGGCGTATTCAGCCGGTAGGTCGGATTCGACTGGCCGCCCTTGAACTGCAGGACGACCAGCGGCCCCTCATAGCCTTCGACGTTGTCGCGCATCCAGGCGTCCAGGCGCAGCTCGTCGAAACGATGCCGCTCCTCGACCGGCTTGGTGCCCGAGAACTCTTCGTCTTTCCTGACGCCGTCAGCCACGATGACGCTCCCTCTTCAGTCGGTGCATGATCCTAGCCGGTCACCGCGCACGCACTTGCGTCAAGCGGTCATCCGGCTTTTGCGGATCATGCCCTGTCGTTTCTTCAAGTCGGGAGCACCAAAGGGCGCTCCCTCTTAATGACCGGGAGAGTTTGCATACTTCCGGATTTCAAGTCTGGCAATGGCGCGATTGTGCACCTCGTCCGGACCGTCGGCGAGCCGCAGCGTGCGGATGTGGGCGTAGTCCTTGGCAAGCCCCGCCTCGTCCGAGACGCCGCCGCCGCCGAAGGCCTGGATCGCCTCGTCGATGATCTTCAGCGCCATGTTGGGGGCTGCGACCTTGATCATGGCGATCTCGGCCTGCGCCGTCTTGTTGCCGACCTTGTCCATCATGTCGGCGGCCTTGAGGCAGAGCAGACGCGTCATCTCGATGTTGGTGCGGGCTTCGCCGATGCGCTGCTCCCACACCGAATGCTCGACGATCTTCTTGCCGAAGGCGGTGCGCGACATCAGCCGCTTCACCATCTTCTCCAGCGCCTCCTCGGCCTTGCCGATGGTGCGCATGCAGTGATGGATGCGGCCCGGACCGAGGCGGCCCTGCGCGATCTCGAAGCCGCGGCCTTCGCCGAGCAGGATATTGGATGCGGGCACGCGCACGTTCTCGAGCAGCACCTGGGCATGACCGTGCGGCGCGTCATCGAAGCCGAACACTGGCAGCATCTTCTCGACCTTGATGCCGGGCGTGTCGAGCGGAACCAGGATCTGCGACTGCTGCTGATGTTTTGCAGCCGAAGGGTCAGTCTTGCCCATCAGGATCGCGATCTTGCAGCGGGGATCGCCGACGCCCGACGACCACCATTTGCGGCCGTTGATGACGTAAGTGTCGCCGTCGCGCTCGATTCGGGTCTCGATGTTGGTGGCATCGGACGACGCCACCGCCGGTTCAGTCATCAGGAAGGCGGAGCGGATCTCGCCGTCCATCAGCGGACGCAGCCATTTGCGCTTTTGCTCCTTGGTGCCGTAACGGATGAACACTTCCATGTTGCCGGTGTCGGGCGCCGAGCAGTTGAACACTTCAGAGGCCCAGGAGATGTGGCCCATCTGCTCCGACAGCAGCGCATATTCGAGATTGGTCAATCCCGCGCCGCGGAATTCATCGTCCTCATGCTCGGACGGCGGCATGAACATGTTCCAGAGGCCTTCGGCCTTCGCCTTCTTCTTGAGGTCTTCCAGGATCGGAATGACCTTCCAGCGATCGCCGCTCTTGTCCTGCTCGTTGTAGACCGGCACCGCCGGACGCACGTGCTTGGTCATGAACGACTGCACGCGGTCGAGCCATTCCTTCTGCTTGGGCGACAGATCGAAATCCATGGGATGCTCCTCGTCTCTTTCTACAAAGCGGTTTTGCGCCGGACTGTCCTCCCGCCGCGCGCAGCTCGCAAGCACCATTCGGCAAGTTGCGGATACGAGAGGGAACCAACGCCGCAAGCGCGGCTAATTCCATCAAGCGGATTGACTTTTTCCGACCTTCAAACGATAGTTTCATACAACTGTTTGAATTGCAACTCCCTCGCCTGAGGGCACTCCATGGCCAGCGATCACACCCGATCCGCAATCCTCGCTGCCGCCGAGCGGCTCTATGCCGATCGCGGCTTCGGCGACGTCACGCTGCGCGACATCGTCGCGGATGCCAATGTCAACTTAGCTGCGGTGAACTATCATTTCGGCTCGAAGGACGAGCTGATCGCAGAGCTGTTCGTGACGCGGTCGATCGCGACCAACCGCGAGCGGTTGCGCGAATTGAAGGCGGCCGAGGAGGAAGGCGGCGGCCGCGCGCCGATCGAGGTGATCTTGCGCGCCCTCGTCGGCCCGACGCTGCGCGGCTGCCTTGGTCCGGAGAACCAGCGCTCGACCGCGGCGCGCTTCATGATCCGCGCCTCGATCGAGTCCGTGCCGCCGATCCGCCGCATCAAGAACCGCGAGATCGACCATTTGCGGAAATTCGTCTCCGCGATGCGACGGTCCCTGCCCGAGCGCAGCGACATCGATATCTATTGGGGTCTCAACTTTGCGCTCGCTATGGCGCACCACACCATCCGCGAGAGCGAGCGGCTGACGAAGCTGTCGGAGGGCAAATGCGACCTCGACGACGTCGAGGACGTGATCGCGCGCGTGGTCAGTGTCGCGGCGATGGCGCTGACCGCCGGCAAGGCCGAGACCAAGGCCCCGGCGCGTGCGCTGGCACGCGATGCGCGTTAAATCTCAGACCATCGCGATGCAGTCGATCTCGATGTCGAAAGGCCCGGTCCATTCGGGAATGCAGACGAAGATCCGCGCCGGCGGCTGCTCCGGGAAATAGCGCGCATAGATCGCATTGAAGACGGCGAAGTGCCTGGCTGAGGTGCAGTAGACATTGCACTTCATGACGTTGTCGAGCGAGGCGCCCGCCGTCTGAAGGCACAGCTTCATCTGCTCCAGGATCAATTCGCTTTGGCGCTCGATCGGCGCAACCGCGATCTCGCCCGTCTCGGGGTCGAACGGCGGCAGGCCGGAGACGAAGATCATGTCGCCGGCGCGCGTCACCGGCGAGACCGGCGCCTTCCAGCGGTCGAGATAGGTCGAGATCGGTTCGACGCGCAGAGCCTCGCGCTTCATGGGCGGCCACCTTCGGTTCAAGCAAGGTAGCAACAGGCTACATCATCATGCAGCCAGCATGCTTCGCTTGAGCTCGAACTGTGGTCGCGCTCGCGGGCTACACCCGCTGCGGCATCTCCTCGGCCTCTTCCTTGGCGAGCAGCAGCAGCATCTCGATACCCATGTCGCCTTCCTGAGGCGAGCGGATGAACTCGATGGCGTTTGCGCTCTGTTGCAGCGCTGCAACGACGGCAACCGCCTGATTGGCCGTGGCCGCTTCTGTCGCCAGGATTGCCTTCTGGTTCTTGGCCTGGAACCCGATCGTGTAGGACATTCTTCTTCCCCCCGAACGCTGATGCGACGGATGGCAAAGATCGAATCAGAGTCGGGCGAAAAGAGGAAGCCGGGTCGACTACGGACCGGATTCACCTGGGGATTGTGGACAAGCCCCAGGCAAGCCCGAGCGTCACGCGGGTTCCGCGCGGTTGCATCGCGCTACCAGCTTATCCGCAACGATCCGGTGCCGGCATAAATCTGGCCCACGTTCGAGAATTCGCCGGTGAAGCGCGCCGAAAGTTCCGACCAGCGGTTCAACACCAGGCGCGAGCCGAGTTCCACGCGACCGGCGTCGCTGGCGGCCCGCGCGCCTTCGACGGTGAAGGCCGGAACCGGCATCGACACGAGCGTCGCGGTAACGTCGCGGGTCGGCGAGAATTCGTGCACCCAAGCAAGGCTTGCGAACGGCATCCACATCATGCCGTTGCCGAGATCGAACCGCGCATCGAATTTGCTACCGAGGAACAGCGGCAGCGACGACACGCTCCGCGCCGCGTAGCTCAGACCGAGCACGCCGGGCCCCGCGCCCGTGATGCTGGTCTCGGTATAGCCCGCCTGCCACAGCCTTGCCGCCTGGAGCGCGGCAAACGGCGTCACCGCGACCGTGCCGAAATCATAGGTGCGGCCGACCTCGAGCCTTCCGCCGAATTGATCGCTGCCGAACGAGCCCTTCGCGATCTCGTCAGCACCGACGCCGGTGATGATGCGCGTGGTCGAGTTGTTGAAGTGGCTGTAGGCGAGCTGCCCCGAGACGTAAGCCGCACCGAAGCGCTGCATCGCATAGGCGCCGAGATGGGCCCCGTCGAGCCGGCCGGAGGTGGCGCGATCATCGACATTGAACGTTGCGCTGGAGCCGCCGGCGGCGATGCCGACCAGAAGATCCGGACCAACGAGATGATCCACGCCAACCGCGCCGCCCGCGACACGGTCGCTGAAGCCTGCGCTGCCGACCGCCGCATCGCCCGACAGCGACTGTCCGGCGCCGAAGCCCGACGCCCAGGCGTGCCATTGCGGTTGCGCGAACGGCGGCGCCTTCAGCGCGTTGAACGCCGAGGTCGCCGGCCGCGCCTCGGCATAGCCGAGCGCACCCGATCCCGTCGCGCTGCCACGGGTGCCGGCGCGCCAGGCATTCATCTGGCCATCGATGGTCTGACCGAACATGTTGGCGGCGGCAAAGGCCGTGTTCTGGGTGCCGCTGGTGCCCTCGCCCGAAAGCTTGTCGAGCACGCCCACCGAACCTGCGGCGAGAAGCTGCGAATAGAATGCCGCGGCAACCCCCGTGAGCGAAGGCGTGTAGCCGGCCTCCAGCGCATTGCCGACCGCACGCTGGTTCGCCGTCTCACCTGCCACCGCGCCAAATCCCTGGCGCGTCAGGGTCAGGTCCACGGAGTTGGCGTTGTAGGTCGCGACCGCGTTGAAGAAGGCCGAGGACGAGGTGACGGCGCCGAACTGTCCGGTGACGGCTCCAGGGCTCTGCACGAGGCCGGTATAGGTGGTCGTCGACTGGTAGAGGCCCGCCTGCACGACCGCTCGCAAGGTACCGCCGAGCTTGGCCTGGTCCTGGGCATAGAGGCCGTCGCCATGGCCGGCACTGTCAACGCGCAGCGCCAGCGTGCCCTGCGCCGACTGGGTGAACGTGCCGCCAAAGTCGATGTTGCCGGGCGCAAGCGCCGTCGCCGGATCGCTGATGGTGACCAGGCCGTTGTTGGTTAGACTGTTGCCGGTGCCGATGAAGAACATGGCTCCGTCCAGCGTACCGTTGTTGGTGATGCTATTGCCCGTGGTGCCGAACGAGAACAGCGAATAGCCGTTGGTGCCGCCCTTGATGGTGCCGTTATTGACGACCGTGTTGCCGGTGCCGCCGAAGCCGACCGCGATGCCGGTGGCGCCGGTCGCGACGATCGTGCCGGTGTTGGTGATCGTGTTGCCGTTGCCCCAGATGCTGACACCGACGCTGTCGTCGCCGGCGGCATGGATCGTGCCGCTGTTGGTGAAAGTGTTGCTGTCGAGCAGAAAGACGCCCTGGCCGTTGGTGCCGCTACCGCCACCGATCGTGATGGTCCCCGAATTCTGGATGGTGTTGCCGGTCGCGTTGGCGGAGATGCCGGTCGAGGCCGTGCCGGTCAGCGTGATAGTGCCGGAATTGGTTGCGGCGTTGCCCGTGCCGAGAACATCGATGCCGACGCCCATGAGCGTCGATCCGGTGATCGCGCCGGTGTTGGACACCTTATTGTTGTTGCCCAGCATGAAGATGCCCGCGGCATTTGAGCCGATGGCGATCGTGCCGGTGTTGGTGAATGTGTTGTTGTTGCCGCTCCCCTGCATGCCCGCCGCATTGTCGCCGACCGAAATGGCGCCGTTGTTGACGGCCGTGTTGCCGGCGCCGAGGTCGATCGCGATCACGTTGGACGGAACGGTGATCGAGGCGCCGGACACCACCGTCAGCGACAGATTGCTCTCGAGGCCGGAGCCGAACCCGGTACTGTTCGCGCCGCTGCAGGTGACGACACTGCCCGACTGCACGCAGGCGGCGGCCGCAGGCCCCCCCGGCAAGGCGACCACCGCGGCCGCCGACAGCGAGAACGGGGCGGCCAGTCGCCGCAGCAGTCCCGTGCTGTCGCGCATTGAGGTCGGGCGGTGCACCGTCTTGATTGCGGCGGTGCGGCTTTCCATCGTCATCAGTCATTCCCAGTCTTGCGGCCGAAGCAGCCGTTCGGCCGGCAATTGACCCGAGGGCCGCGCAACTGTCTTGGCCTTGGCGGAACGCGCGATCGGCCCAGGCGGAACATCACGGCGGTTCGGCGGTCAGTGTGGCGCCCGTGCCACCAAATCCGCGTGCCGGCTTGTCTCAACGTGACATCGACCCGGGCGCAGCCGACATTTCGGCCGGCCAGGTCCAGCTTCGAACTTCCCTCTGGCATCCTGCGTCAAAGCTGCGGTACCGATGATTCCCGGGGGGCACATGCAGGACACAGGACCATTCCGGCGCGCACACATTTCGACCCGCGACTTTCCGGAAGCAAAACGGCTTCAGATGTGGCGGGAGGTCTACGGGCGCGGCATCGCCAGCGTCGACATCGAGCCGATCGGGGACCAGCCGTTTCATGCGGACGTGACGTTCAATCTGCTGCCCAACGTCAGCATCGCGGCCGGCTCGCGCTCGGCGGCGCATTATCGCGTCTCCAAGGAGCTCGCGACGCGGAGCAAGGACCTCCTCGCCATCAGCGTGCTGCGCTCGGGCCGCGCCAGTGCGACCCAGTTCGGCAAGGAGCTGATCTCAGGCGTCGGCAGCGCGAGCGTGATCGCGCCGCTCGATCCCTCGACCAGCACCATGCTGACCGAAGGAAGCTTCGTCACCCTGCTGTTCTCGCTGCCGGTGCTGGCGCGGCTCGCCCCGCACTATACGCGGGCGTTCGGCCGCTCGATCCCGAGTGACAACGACGCGCTGCGTCTTCTGACCCGCTATGTCGACGCGCTCGGCAACGGCGCGCCGCCGTCCGATCCGGCGGTCGCGCGTAGCGCATCCGAGCACCTGATCGATCTCGCCGCACTCGCGCTCGGCGCCCATGGCGACTATGCCGAGCTCGCGCGGCAGCGCGGTGGCACCGCGGCGCGGCTGAGCGCGATCAAGTCGGACATCCTGGCCGCGCTCAGCGATAGCGAGCTGTCGACGGAAGCGATCGCCGCCCGCCACGGCATCTCGCCGCGCTATGTGCGCAAATTGTTCGAGCAGGACGGCTCGTCTTTCTCGACCTTCGTGCTCGCCGAGCGGCTGGCAAGGGCCCACCGCATGCTGGTCGACCGCCGCTTCGGACATCTCAACATCGCCCGGATCGCCCACGAGAGCGGCTTTGGCGACGTCTCCTATTTCAACCGCGCCTTCCGCCGCCATTTCGGCAGCCGGCCCTCGGATTTTCGCGAGGCCGCGAAGTGTGCCTGGCGCGAGCAGCAGGAGTGAGGCGTTCAGGCCAGCCCGAGCATCGCCCGCGCATCGGCGGCCGTCGCGACAGCCGCACCGAGGCTCTTCAGGATCGCGGCTGCATGCGCGACCAGCTCCGCGTTGGTCTTCGCCAGCACGCCCTTCGACATATAAAGGTTGTCCTCCATGCCGACGCGGACGTGGCCGCCGAGCAAATACGCCTGTGCGACCATCGGGAACTCGGCGCGGCCGATGCCGAATCCGGACCAGATGGCGCCCGGCGGCAATAGGCTGCGGGCATAGAACATCGTCTCAGGCGTGGCGGAGAAGCCGTACTTCACCCCGAGCACAAGCGAGAACAAGCCCGGTCCCTTCAACGTGCCGTCGGCGAACAGGTCGCGTGCCAGATGGCAATCGCCGGAATCGAACAGCTCAATCTCCGGCAGCACGCCCGCCGCCGTCATCCGCTCGGCCATGATGCGGACGTTGCGCGGGGTGTTGATCACGACCTCGCCGCCGGAATTCATGGTGTTGAGGTCGAGCGTGCAGATGTCGGGCTTGAGCAATTCGACATGCTCGACGCGCTTTTCAGGCTGCAGCAGCGTGGTGCCGGGGCCGGCAACGCGGGGATCTTCGATCGAGGGGACGAAACGCCCGCCCGGACCGGTGGTGAGATTGATGATGAGGCTCTTGTTGCGCGCGCGGATCCTCTCCATCACCTCGCGGTAGAGCTCGATCGACATCGAGGGGCGGCCGGTCGCGGGATCGCGTACATGGATGTGCGCGATAGCTGCGCCCGCCTCTGCGGCCTCCAATGCAGATGTCGCGATCTGCTCGGGCGTGATCGGCAAGTAAGGCGACTGCTCGGGCTTGGTGAGATTGCCGGTGATCGCGCAGGTGATGATGGTCTTGCCGGTGATCATGCGATGGCGCCCCTTGTCGGTGTAACTCAACGCGATTACCGGCCCTCTTCCTTCTCCCGTTGTGGGAGATGGTGGCGCGCTCAGCAGCGCACTTGCGCGCCTGAGCACGCCGGGCCGCTAGATGATGCCCCGCTTCTTCAGCGCTTCGATCTTTCCGGCATCATAGCCGAGCTTGCCGCCGAGCACCTCCTGGGTGTGCTCGCCCAGCAGCGGCGGGGCGCGGTAGTCCTTGATCGGCGTCCCCGAGAAGGTCAGCGCGTTGCGGATCAGCGACAGATCGGGCTCGAAGGGGTGGTTGGCCTTCACCCGCATGCCACGCGACTGGACGTGCGGATCGCTAAACACCTGCTCGAAATTGTTGATCGGACCTGACGGCACCCCGGCCTCCTCCAGCTTCTCCAGCCAATAGGCCACCGGCTTCGTCAGGAACAGGCCGGCGAAGATCGCCATGATCTCCTTGCCGTGCACGACACGGTCGTTGTTCTTGATGAAGCGCTTGTCGTTGGCGAGCTCAGGCTCGCCGAGCACGGCGCAGGTACGCTGGAACTGGCCGTCATTGCCGACCACCAGCATCAGTTCGCCGTCGGTGCATCGGAACACGCCGGCCGGCATGCCACCATTGCCCCAGGTGCCGCGGCGCGGCGGTGTCTTGCCGTTGACGAGGTAGATCTGCAGCCAGTGCGACAATGACGCGATGACGGTATCGAACAGGCAGACGTCGAGATGCTGCCCTTCCCCGCCATTGACGTCGCGATGGTAGAGCGCCGAGAGAAGCCCGATCGAGGTGTTCATGCCAGTCATGTAGTCGACGATCGACGGGCCGACCTTCATCGGGCCCTCGCCTGGCTCGCCGTCGATATGGCCGGTGACGCTCATCAGGCCGCCCATCGCCTGCAGGATGGCGTCATAGCCGGCGCGCGGCGCGTACGGGCCGGTCTGGCCGAAGCCGGTCACCGAGCAATAGATGATGCCGGGGTTGATAGCCTTGATGGACTCGTAGTCGAGCCCGTAGCGCTTGAGATCGCCGACCTTGTAGTTCTCCATGAAGACGTCGACGTCTTTCGCGAGCTGCCGGATGATCTCCTGTCCTTCCGGCTTGGCGATGTTGACGGTGACGGACTTCTTGTTGCGATTGGCGCAAAGATAGAACGAATTGTTGTTGTTCGCCTTGCCCTCGGGGTCGGTCAGGTAAGGCGGGCCGAAGGCGCGTGCGTCGTCGCCGGTGCCCGGCCGTTCGATCTTGATCACCTCCGCGCCCAAATCGCCCAGCATCTGGGCCGACAAGGGACCCGCAAGCACGCGCGTGAGGTCAAGGATCTTGATGCCTGAAAGCGGCAAGGCCGACATGTAGGTTTCCTCCGGGAACTGATCTTGGCGCGGCGGCGTCAGGCCTTGGCCGCGCTCTTTGCGGATACACCATTTTCGCGCGCTGAGCACTGCACTGGCGGCATACGGCCATCCCCGCTCGACCGCAGGGGCGCCCGCCCCGGTAAAGCTAACGCTTTCTGACAACCTCCGTGACATGTTGGTGAAATTTTGGGGCCCTACCCCCGGCGAATCTTAACAGCCTCACCGCATCATTGGGGCCGCCACGCACAACGCGTCGCGCGTCCTCCTCGCCTATGACCTCTCGCACGAGACATTCATGAAGAGCTCGAAGATGGCCCGCCTTCTCTCCATCCTGCTCCGCCGGCCGCCGACACGCATCGCGCTCAGCGTCCTGTCGCTCGCCATTGTCCTCGGCTGTGGGCCCGCAGCACAGGCAGCCGGCCGCGACTTCACCGACGAGGTCAAAGCCAGGATCGCGGCACTGAACCTCAAGCCCCGCACCATTGAGCTGACGTCGGAAAAAGCGCTCCGGGCCCGCAATGCGATCAAGCAGGAGGATTTTCCCGCCGTAGACAAGATCGTTGCCACTGCCCTCGCGAGCAGCCGCGTGGAAACCTGGCGCTTCTTTCCCTTCGGCGATCTCATCGGCGCCATTCCGGATCTGAACGACCGGGACTTCGAAGGACATCTCGACGCCTGGGTCGCGCGGAACAAGAATGATGCGATACCGCTCCTGGTCCGTGCCGCCTACCTTCATGACAAGGCCTGGCTCGAACGCGGCAGCAACTTCGTCAGCGAGACGCCCGCCGCCCGCATGGAGGCCTATGGCGTCCTGATCGAGCGGGCGCGGACCGATATCGAAGCCTCGATCCACCTCGACGGCGGCAATCCCTACAGCTTCCAGCTATGGCTGAAGATCCTGCGTGGCTATGGCTTCTCCGACGAGATGATGCGCGCTTTCGAGGCGGGCGTCGCCAAATATCCCGGATACTATCCGCTGTATCCGGCCATGCTGGTCGTGCTCCAGCCGAAATGGGGCGGAAGCGTCGAGGCGATGTATGCTTTCGTCGATCGCTACGCCGGCGAAGCCGCCGACGGCTCGCCGCTGAAGCTGCTCCACGTCGCGCTCTATCGCTATCTCCTGGAGACCGCCGCTACCGGCTGCAGCCGCTTCTGGCCGGACAACGACAAGATGACAGAGTGCACCGCTCCCAGCATGCAGGCGGTCGTTACCAAGGACCTCGAGCGCAAGGTCGTGGACGCGTTGAACCTCTACGACCGCTTCGACAAATATCAGTTCAGCACGACGCTGGAGCAGCCGCTCTCCAACATGCTGAAGACCAGCGGTGGTGAGCATTACACCGGCGCCATGCTCGAGCTAGCTGCCAGCAGTATGCACAGCGACACCCAGCTCAAGCAGGACAAGCCCGGCAGCAACAACTACGTCATCGACAAGGTCGTCGCGGAGTCCTGGAGCCGCAAGGGCTTCTACGACAACGCCCTGCAAAAAGACGAGGAAGCGCTGCGCGACATCGAGGCCATGTCGTTCCCCGGCGACGAGGAGAAATACCTCGCCATTGCCGGCGTCTACGAGCACATGGCCTACCTCGCCAACAAGCTCCATCGCTACGTCGATATGATCGCCTATGAGGAAGCGGCCATCGCCATCGGCAACAAGACCGGGCAGGATCATGCCGTCTGTTTCGCCTATTACCAACTCAAGGATTACGACAACGCGATCCGCTCCTGCACGCAGGCGATCGATCGATGGCCGGGCAACCTGCCGGCGCATTACTGGCGCGGCGTGGCGCATAGTGACAAAGGCGATGCCGATCCGGCCGCGCGCGATCTGACTGTCGTCGCCGAGTCCGAGCACCAGTTCCGGAGCTCGGCCGCAATCGCGCTGTCGATGGTCCATTTCCGCCGCAACGACAACGGCAGCGCCTTGGATGTCCTCAACCGGTACAAATATCTCTACGATACCGCGGTGACATCCAAACAGGACATTGCGGTGAGCTACAACAATCGCTGCTATGCCTACATGCAACTCGGCGAGTTGAAGGCGGCGCTGGACGACTGCACGGCGTCGCTCAAATACGGCGCGATTCCGGATGCGTTCCGCAAGCAGCGCGAACTGATGACGCGCCTCAGTGCGAGCGCGACGGGCAAATAGGCCTCAGGCTGCGCCAGCCGCGGCGATTTGCGGGCGGCGGCGGCCGAGCAGGATCAGGATCAGCACTGTTGCGCAGGAAAACACCAAGGTCAGGCTCAGCGCGCCGCGGCTGCCGAACTGGGTGAGCAGGCTTACAAGCACGGGCGGAGAGATGGCGGAGGCGAGATTGAGCGGCAGCGCAATCATCGACATCGCCTTGGCGAACTCGGCCTGGTCGTAGAAGACCAGCGGTATCGTCGCCCGCGCGACCGCCATCGCGCCGCTGCCGGCGCCGTAGAGCAGGATGAAGATTGCGACCGCCCAGGTGGCGCCCTCGCTCAGCATCAGGAGCAGCATGGCGATCGGAAGCGCCGTGCCCGCGACGAGCCCCGTCGTGATTCCGTCCCATCGCCCGCCGCCGAGGAAATCGAGCCCGCGGGCGCTGACCTGGATCACGCCGAGCATCGAGCCGAAGGCGATCGCCTGCGCCGGTGCCAACCCCTCCGCCCGCAGGAGCTCGATGAGAACGGCACTCAGGCCGAAATTGACGAAGGCATTGAGGGTGATCGCGGAGACGACAAGGCCGAATGTGCTGCGGGGAATCGAAGGCGCTTCGGCACGCTTTGCCGGCGCATCGCCATCGTCCTTCGCGACGCTTCGGCGTGGGGCCGCGAAGGCATAGAGGGGAAGTGAAACGAGCGTCAGCATGGCCGCATAGACGAGACACGTCCCGCGCCAGCCGACGAGACCGCTCAGGAATGACGTGGTCGGCCAGAAGATGCTGCTAGACAGCCCCGTCACCAGCATGAGCGCGCCGATGGCGCTCTTGGCCTGCCGCCCGGCCACCTCATTCAGCATGATGTAAGTGCCGGTCGACAGCGACGCGCTGCCCGCCATGCCGAGCACGATCCAGGCGGCGAAATACAGCATCGGCTCGCGCGCAACGGACAGAACAACGAAGCCCGGCACGGCGATGACCGTGCCCAGCATCATGACTTTGCGCGCACCGTGCCGCGCAAATGCCTTGGCCAGCCAGGGCGCGCACAGCCCCATGGTCACGTAAAGAACCGACGTGCCGGCAAACACCGCCGGCAGGCTCATGCCGAGGTCCGCCGCGAGATCGCGGCCTATGATCGCGGGAAGGCCGATCGTCCCCCACCCGATGAGTTGGGTGATCGCGAGCACCAGCAGGATGCCGATGAGCCTGCCGTCAGATTTCAAGAACCGCATTCCGCCAGTCGCCCGCCCCAAGGGTGCAGATCACGCCGATGGGCCTGTCTTACCCGCAGTCGCAGGCAACGGGAATATCAGTTCCGAATGGCACTGCGGCGTCAGCCGCAGATCGGCTCCGCCGCAAGCGACGCTTACTTCGGGATCACTCAGGACGTGTGACCGGGATCGATGTGCTTGGGCGTCTTCTTGTCGCGCTGCGGGGTCATCTTGGCCGGGTCCGGCGCGCCGGGCACGCCGCGCGGACCGAGCTGATCTCGCTGGATGTCCTCTTCGGACCGCGACGGCTCGACGCCATTCTGCTCACGAGGCTTGGTCATCACGGCCTCCATCCAAACTTTGCTTGAAGACGCCCGGCCGAACTAGACGCCGAGCGCGGTCTCACCCGCCTCGCGGCCGGGCACGCTGACATGAACCTCATGGCCCTCACGAAGTGCCAGCGACGCCGCTGCCACCGCGGATTCGAAGGCAGACTCCTTGGTTTCGTATTTGCTGTTGACGTTGCCGTCGTGCAGCACGCCCCATCCATCCTGGATCGGCACGACGGCGTATTGAGCGAGGCCCATTGGTCCAACTCCCGGCTTGGCTTTTGGATCGTCTGAACTCTCAACGCGGCGCTGAGCTTAACGTTGCGTGAGCTGCGGCCGCGCGGAGGTGACGCGCCAGACCGTGTTGCCGCTGTCGTCGGCGACCAGCAGGGCACCGGTCTTGTCGACCGCGACGCCGACCGGGCGTCCGCGCGCCTGATTATCGCTGTTCAGGAAGCCGGTGACGACGTCCTGCGCCGGGCCGCTCGGCTTGCCGTCGGTGAACGGCACGAACACGACCTTGTAGCCGTTCAGAACCTGCCGGTTCCAACTGCCGTGCTCGCCGACGAACGCGCCGCCACGGTAGGCGTCAGGCAGGCTGGTGCCGGTGTAGAAGGCAAGGCCCAGCGGTGCGACATGCGAGCTCAGCGCGTAGTCCGGCACGATGGCTTTCGCGACCAGATCGGGCCGCTCCGGCTTGACGCGGGGATCGACGTGCTGGCCGTAATAGCTGTAGGGCCAGCCATAGAAGCCGCCTTCCTTCACCGACGTCATGTAGTCCGGAACAAGATCCGGGCCGAGCTCGTCGCGCTCGTTCACCACCGTCCAAAGCGCGCCGCTCTGCGGCTCGAAGCTCAGGCCATTGGGATTGCGCAAGCCGCTTGCGAAGACGCGCCAACGGCCGCTGGCGCGGTCGACCTCGAGGATGGCGGCGCGATTGTGCTCGGCCTCCATTCCGTTCTCGGTGATGTTGCTGTTGGAGCCAACGCCGACGTAGAGGGTTGCCCCATCCGGGCTCGCGACGAGACTCTTGGTCCAGTGATGATCGATCGGACCGCCCGGAAGCGGCGTCAGCACCGTCCCGGGCGCGGTGATCTTGGTATCGCCCTCGGTGTAGGGGTATCTGACGATGGCGTCGGTGTTGGCGACATAGAGATCATTGCCGACGAGCGCGACGCCGAACGGCGAGTTGAGGTGATCGAGGAACACACTCTGCGTCTCCGGCACGCCGTCGCCATCGCTGTCGCGAAGCAGCGTGATGCGGTTGCTCGCACCGTTATCGCCGCCGGACGTCGCCCAGGACTCAACGAGGCCCATCACGATCTCCTTAGGCCGCTTGATCGCGGCGGCGTTCGGCGCCTTGGATTCCACCACCAGCACGTCGCCATTGGGAAGAACGTAGGGCACACGCGGATGCTGCAGGCCCGTCGCGAACGCCTTGGCCTGCAGGCCCGGCGCAACGGTCGGCGTCTCGTCCTTCTTCCATCCGACGATGCGAGCGATGTGAATCGGCGGGAGAAGATATTGCTGGATGTCCGGCAGGGACGGATTGGTGCCGACTTGCGCCTTGGGATCGCCGCTGCCGTCATTGCAGCCGGTGAGACACAGCAGCGAACCGCACAACACCAAGCGGACAAATGCGGCAGTCATCGCGCAACCCCCACGCCATGACGATAGACCATCGCCCAGCCGAGCCAACCGGTGACGGGCAGGATGAGGACGGTGAGGATCGACAGGATCAGCCCGATAGGCCATACCGATGTCCAGGCGTCGCGCGTGTGGATCAGCGCATTGATGATTGCCAGGATCAGCGCCACGGCGTTCCCGATCAGATGCGGCCAGGCCGGCGTTTGCGCCCGGACCAGACGGTTGCCCAGGAAATCAGTCAGGCCCGCGATGGCCGCAAGCACGCCGAAGATGACGCCGACGAGCAGGAGCCAGGCGGAGAAATTCGCCCACATCATCTCGGCGGTCACGCTATAGGCGATGTCCGTCAGCAGCACGCCGATGAAGCACACGATTGGGATCGGCACCAGCATCGGATGAATGGGATGGCCTGCGATCTGCGCCGTGGAGCGCACGGGCACAACTTCCTGCACGATCTGCCTCGTGTGACGTCTCGCCCTGCCCGACCGGCCAACTCGTGCTTACAGTGAAGGTTCCTAAGGGGATTTGTCCGTCATCAAGCGAACAGCGCAGGAAAATGCGGCTGTTGCGCATCAACCGAAATCAACAGGCTGTGACCGCCCTTTGCAAGGACATCGTCTTGGCAGCACTATCGTGCAGGAGCCAGCGCGTCGGCCAGATACGCCTCATAAGCCCGCTTCAAGCCATCCTCCAGCGACGTCGTCGCGCGCCAGCCCAGTGCCGCGAGACGGCTGATGTCGAGCAGCTTGCGCGGCGTACCATCGGGGCGCGAGGTGTCGAACGTGATCTCACCGCGATAGCCGATGACATCGGCGACCAGGCGGGCGAAGTCGGCGATGGTGATGTCCTCGCCGGTGCCGATATTGATCAGCTCCGCCCCGGAATAAGTCTTCATCAGATGCACGCAGGCATCCGCCATGTCGTCGGCATGGAGGAACTCGCGGCGCGGCGTGCCGGTGCCCCAGACCGTGACGCATCTGGCGCCCGCGACCTTGGCCTCGTGGAAACGCCGGATCAGG
>NZ_JALGCN010000030.1:0-92980 GCF_038085055.1 Bradyrhizobium sp. ISRA442 | reverse complement strand
GATCCCTCTACCCCACCACCTTGCTGCTGCCCTGCGTGATCAGGCGCGCGGCGCGCTGGTCGCGGGCGTAGATCCAGAGCCAGCTAAGCGCGACACTGAGGCGATGGCGCAGGCCGATCAGGAAGTAGATGTGGGCGATGCCCCAGATCCACCATGCGATCGTGCCGCGCAGCTTGATGCGGCCGAAGTCGATCACCGCGAGCCGCTTGCCGATCTGCGCCAGGCTGCCGGCGTGCTTGTAGCGGAACGGACCGGTCGCTTGGCCGCGCAGGCGCGCCTTGATGGTCTCGGCGACATGACGCCCCTGCTGCTTGGCGGCCGGCGCGATGCCGGGCACCGGCTTGCCCTCCCACGCATTGATGCTGACGGTGTCGCCGATCGCGAAGATTTCGGGATGACCGGGGATCGTCAGGTCGGCTTCGACCTGCACGCGTCCGGCGCGATCGGCCGGCGCGCCCAGCCACTCGGCGGCGGGTGAGGCGCGCACGCCGGCGGCCCAGATCCTGGTCTTGGCATTCAGGCGCTGCCCACCATAGACCACGCCATCACGGTCGATCTCGGTGACCGCCTGTCCCAGCACGACCTCGACACCGATCTTTTCCAGCGAGGCCTGCGCGTAGGCGGAGAGATCGTCGGCGAAGCCGGCCAGCACGCGCGGACCCGCCTCGATCAGCACGACGCGTGCTTTCCGCGTATCGATGTTGCGGAAGTCCTTAGGTAGCGTGTGATGCGCCATCTCGGCGATGGTGCCGGCGAGCTCGACGCCGGTGGGACCGGCGCCGATGATGACGAAAGTGAGCCGGGCCGCGCGCCGCGCGGGGTCGGTCTCGCGCTCGGCGCGCTCGAACGCCACCAGGATGTGCCGGCGCAGCGTGGTCCCGTCCTCCAGCGTCTTCAGGCCGGGCGCCCATTGCTCCCATTCGTCGTGGCCGAAATAGGCGTGGCGCGCGCCGGTCGCGAGCACGAGCGTGTCGTAGGGCACCTCGCTGCCGTCGTCGATCAGCACGCAGCGCCGTGCCGCATCGACGCCGCTCACAGTCGCAAACAGCGTCGTCACCTCAGGCCTGTCGCGCATGAGATGGCGGACCGGCCAGGCGATCTCGCTGGTCGCGAGCGAGGCGGTCGCGACCTGATAGAGCAGCGGCTGAAACAGATGGTGGTTGCGGCGGTCGATCAGCGTGATCGCGACCGGGCTGCCTGCGAGCCGGTAGGTCGTCTCCAGCCCGCCAAAGCCGGCTCCGACGATGACGACGCGATGGGGTGTCGTGGTCATGGATGCGCCCTCGAATCTCGCTGGTCTCTTACTTTATTTAAGAGCGGATCGGGCGCAGTGGTCCAATAGCCTTCATCAATCGGCGAATAGACGGCATGTATCGAGGTCCGCGAAAAAGCGCCGCAGCCTTCGCCGAAGTGAGTAGAATTATATTTCTTGCCATCCCCGATTGGGGCGAAATATGGTGCAGGGCAGGGGCTGAGCCATTGGCGGCTCGACAGATTTTGCGTTCAATAGAGACAGACCCGGGGGCGGCGATCACCTCGTCTCCGGGATTAATAAATGAGGAGGGGAGTGACTATGAGGACGGCATTCTGGCTGGCGGGCGCGGCTGCGCTCGCGCTGGCAAGCCCGGCAGTCGCCGGCGACACCATCAAGATCGGCTTCGTTTCGACCTTCAGCGGCCCGACCGCCGTGATCGGCAACGACATGCGCAACTCGTTCGAGCTCGCGCTCGATCATCTCGGGCGCAAGATGGACGGCAAGCCGGTCGAGGTGATCTACGAGGACGATCAGCAGAAGCCGGATGTCGGCAAGCAGAAGACCGAGAAGCTGGTGCAGTCCGACAAAGTCGATTTCATCGTCGGCTACATCTGGTCCAACGTGCTGCTGGCTTCGCTGAAGACGGCGGTCGACTCGAAGACCTTCATGATCTCAGCCAATGCCGGTCCGTCGCAGCTCGCCGGCGAGCTGTGCTCGCCTTACGTGTTCTCGACCTCCTGGCAGAACGACCAGACGCCGCAGGCGATGGGCCTCTACATGAACCAGAAGGGCGTCAAGAGCGTGTTCCTGATCGGGCCGAACTACGCCGCCGGCAAGGACATGCTCGCGGGCGTGAAGAGCACCTTCAAGGGCGAGATCAAGGGCGAGGAATACACGGTCTGGCCGAGCCAGCTCGACTTCTCCGCCGAGCTCTCCAAGGCGCGAGCCTCCGGCGCCGAGTCGATCTTCGTGTTCTATCCCGGCGCGGCCGGCGTGCAGTTCCTCAACCAGTATGTGCAGGCCGGCCTCAAGAACACGATGCCGCTCTACACCGCCTTCACCGTCGACGAGCTGTCGCTGCCGCTGCAGAAGGAGAACGCGCTGGGCGTGCCCGGCGCGCAGGAATGGGTCAACGACCTCCCCAACGAGCAGAACAAGCGCTTCGTCGCCGATTATCGCAAGAAGTACACCGGTCTGCGCCCGACCTATTACGGCGCCCAGAGCTATGACGCCGCCCAGCTCATCAACAGCGCGGTGGTCGCCGTGAAGGGCGACACCAGCAAGAAGGACGCGATGAAGGCCGAGATGGAGAAGGCCAACTTCAAGTCGCTGCGCGGCGCGTTCAAATACGGCAAAAACCATATCCCGGTGCAGAGCTTCTATCTGCAGGACGTGGTCAAGGACGCCGAAGGCCAGCTCTCGCTGAAGACGGTCGCCACCATCGTCGAGAACGATCAGGATCGCTTCCACGACAAGTGCCCGATGAAGTGAGCTGAATTAGCCACGAACGAGCTGCGTTCCCTTCTCCCCTTGTGGGAGAAGGTGGCGCGAAGCGCCGGATGAGGGGGGCTTCCGCAAACTCTCTGCGAGAGTTGCGCGCGCGGAGAGAGACCCCTCACCCGTCTCGCCGCTTCGCGGCGAGCCACCCTCTCCCACAAGGGGAGAGGGGAAGAAACTCACACCCGCGGCATACTTGCGGGGCGCACCTCGCGGGCCTGCGCGGCGAGGCGGATGCCGGCGTTGGCTGCACCGAATCCCTGATAGTCCCGTCGCTCCACGATCTCGAAGAAGAAGCGCTCATCGAAGATGTGGGTGTAGACCTGGAAGAACTCGCCGTCGCCCTCGCGGTCGTAGAGGATGTGATTGGCGCGGAGTTTCGCCATGACTTCCGGCCCAAGGTCGTATTTGGCTTCGATATCATCGTAGTAGTTGTCCGGAATATCCAGGAACTCGGCGCCGCGCGCGCGCATCGCTGCGACCGTTGCGAAGATGTCCTCGCATGAGAACGCGACATGCTGCACGCCTGAGCCAAAGAACTCCGAGATGAACCGCGCCGGCAGCGTGCGGTTGGCGGAGGAGCCGTTGAGCACGAAGCGCAGGCTCTGGTCGCCATTGATGACGGCCTGGCTCTGCACGAGACCCCTGGGATCGGCGATCTCCATCTGCGGCAGCCGCGTCAGGTCGAGAATGCCGGTGTAGAACAACAGCCAGGACAGCATCTCGTCATAGGGCATCGACTGCGCGATGTGATCGACGGCCAGCAGCGCGTCTTTGTCTGCATTGCTCGCGACCGGCTCGAAATCCGTGTCCCAGTTCCGGCCGGCCTGATCGAGGAAATACAAAAGGCTGCCGCCAACGCCGTGGATCGCCGGAATCTCCAGCTCGCCCGGCCCGACCGGCTGGTAGAAGGCGCGCGCCTTCAGCGCCTCCGCGCGCGCCATGGCGCGGCCGGCATCATCGACGTCGAGCGCGATGGCGCAGACGCCGGGTCCGTGCGTGACGTAGTGGGAATGCGCAAAGCCGTCGGTCTCGCAATTGATCACGAGCTCGACCTTGCCCTGCGACCAGCGCTCCACCGCCTTGCTGCGATGCTTGCCGGTCTTGCGGAAGCCGAGCTGCGCGAACAGGCGGGCAAGATCGCCCGCCTTGGTCTCGTTGACCGCGAACTCGACGAAGCCGGTGCCGTGGCTCACGGCTCTTGGTGTAAGCGACCTGTCGGAAGCCTTAGGCCACTTCTCCGCGAGCTGATCCTGCAGCAGGATCAACGACCGTAGGCCGTCGATCGCGGTCTGTGCGGCCGAGCCGGCGCGGAACTGGTCGTTGAAGATCTCCAGTGACAGCGGGCCGGCATAGCCGGTCGCCGCGATCGCCTCCATGAACTCGCCGACCGGCAGATCGCCTTGGCCCGGAAAGGAGCGGAAATGGCGGCTCCAGGACAGGATGTCGAGCTCGAGCCTCGGCGCATCGGCGAGCTGCACCAGAAAAATCTTGTCGCCGGGGATCGAGGCCATCGCGCGGGTTGGAAAGCCGGGCGCCAAGGCGTGAAAGCTGTCGAGGATGACGCCGATTGCGGGATGATCGGCGCGCCGCACGATCTCCCAGGCGTCGCGGTAGTCGTTGACATGCCGTCCCCAGGCGAGCGCCTCGTACCCGACGCGCAAGGAGCGCTTCGCGGCGCGTTCGCCGAGCTCGCGAAAATCGTCCGCCGCGCGGTCGATGCCGCCGAGCGAGCTAGGGGAGACGTTGGAGCAGATCAGCAGCAGATCGGTCCCGAGTTCCTGCATCAGGTCGAACTTGCGTTCGGCGCGGGCAAAATTGCGCGCGCGTTGCGGCTCCGGCATGCCCTCGAAATCGCGGAACGGCTGGAACGCACAGATCCCAAGATTGAGATCGCGGCAGAGTTTTGCGATCTCGCGCGGGCTTGCGCCGAACGACAACAGGTCGTTCTCGAAAATCTCGACTGCATCGAAGCCGGCCGCGGCGATGGCACGGAGCTTTTCATCGAGAGCGCCGGAGAGGGAGACTGTCGCGATCGAACGTTTGTTCATGCTGCCTGCTCCATGATCCTGCCCGGCGCTACGGTGAGTCCCGTGCGGGCGGCCTCGCTGACGGCCTCGACGACGGCCAGCGTTCCCATTGCATCTTCGATCGTGATCAGCGGCTGTTCACGGTCCGCGATCACCGCGCAGAAGTGACGGAGCTGCTCGACCAGAGGGTCGAACGCCCGCGGTGCGATCGTCTCGCGCGACAGAGGTGCGTGCCAGCCGGGATTGCTCGGATAGGACCACAGCTCCATGGTCGGCACCGACAGCGAGCCGCTCGTGCCGGCAAAGACGTAACAGGGCTGATCCTGCTTCGGATACACCGCGTTTTCGCCCGAGCTCAGCTCCCAGCTCCACGGCGCCGGCGTCGCATCGGACACCGTCACCGTTCCAAGCGCCCCATTGGCGAAGCGCAGCAGCAGAGCGGCGGTGTCTTCGACGGGAAAGCCACGGACCCCGTTCGAGGTCAGCGCCTGGACCTCGGAAATCTCGCCGCAGATGAAGCGGAGGTTGTCGATGTCGTGGATGAGATTAATGAGAAGCGGCCCGCCGCCCGCTTCGCGTCGCCAGGCCACCCCAAAATAGTCGTCCGGCTTCTTCAGGAGCCACAGTCCGACCACGGCGGTGAGCCGGCCGAGGCGGCCGGTCGCGACGGCCTCGCGCGCGGCCTTGATGATCGGATTGTGCCGGCGATGATGGCCGACCAGCATCGGCACGCCGATCCGCTTGACCGCGGCGCAGAGGCGCTGCGCGGCGGCAACATTCTCCGTCACCGGCTTTTCGATCAGCGCCGGCACGCCCTCCGCCGCGCAATCGAGCGCCATCGGCAGGTGCAGCGTGTTGGGCGAGGCGATGATGAGGCCGTCGGGCTTCTCCTGCTCCAGCAGCGCGCGATGGTCCGCATACCAGGGCACATCACGTGCCTCCGCGTAGTCCTTTGCGCCAGGTGAAGGATCGGCAATGCTGGCCAGCGCGCAATCCCTTGATGCCTCGATCAATTCGACATGGCGGCGGCCGATCAGGCCGGCACCGGCAACGGCGATGCGCATTTTCGCGCTCATGCGGCGCTCTCCTCCATGACGCCGCCGAGGAAGAGCTGGCCGATGCGGGGATCATTCAGGATGCGTTCGGCCTTGTCGACCATGCGGGTCTGGCCGAGCTCCAAGACGATGCCGAAATCGGAGATCTCCAGCGCCGAGCGCGCGTTCTGCTCGATCATCAGGATGGTGATGCCGCGGTCGCGCAGAGATTTGAGGATATCGAAGGTCTGTTGCACCATCAGCGGCGACAGCCCGATCGAGGGCTCGTCGATCAGCACGAGTTTTGGCTCGAGCAGGAGCGAGCGCGCGATCTCGAGCTGCTTCTGCTCGCCGCCCGACAATGTCGAGGCCTGCTGCGTGGACTTCCGCCGCAGTGCCGGAAACGGGTCGAGCACGGCCTCGATCCGCCTCTGCAGGTCGATGCCCTTCGCCGCGACGCCGCCGAGCTCGATGTTATGTCGCACCGACAACTCGGGGAAGATGTTGCGCCCCTGCGGCACGTAGCAGATGCCGGCATTGAGCAGCGCGCGCTGGCCCAAGTTAGTCACATCGCGATCGGCGAAGCTGATCTTGCCCTCGCGCAGCTTCAACAGGCCGAAGATCGCCTTGAACACCGTCGACTTGCCGGCGCCGTTCGGGCCGATGATGGTGGTGATGGTCGCCTGCGGCACGGAGAATGTCGTGCCGTTCAGGATGGTCATCTTGCCGTAGCCGCCGACAAGATTCTGAACGGAGAGGATCGGGTCGCTCATGGCTCGCTCCCTCAATGACCCAGATAGGCTTCGATCACGGCGGGGTTCTTGCGGACTTCGTCCGGCCGTCCCATCGCCAGTACCTTGCCCTCCGCCATCACCATCACGCGCGAGCACAGCGACATCACGAATTCCATGTTGTGCTCGATCACGACGAAGGTGGCGTTCTTCTCGCGGTTGATCGCGACCAGCCGGTCCTTCAGGTCGGCCAGCATCGACGGATTGACGCCGCCGGCGGGCTCGTCGAGCAGCACCAGGCGCGGTCCGCCCATGAAGGCCATGGCGGCGTCGAGCAGCTTCTGCTGGCCGTAGGAGAGGCCGCCGGCCGGCTCGGCGGCGAGATGATCGAGCTTGAAGAAGCCGATCATCTGGTCCGCTGCGCCGGTCAATCCCGCATCGGAGCGGCCGACCAGGCGCGAAGCCATGTTACCCTGATGCTCCTGGCCCGCAAGGATCAGGTTTTCGCGCACCGAGAGCTTTGGGAAGACCTGCAGGAGCTGGAAGGTGCGGCTGACCCCGAGCTTGTTGAGCTCGGCGGGTCGCAAGCCCGTCACTGTCTTGCCGTCGAGCTTGACCTCGCCGCTGCTCGGTGTGAGCTGGCCCAGGATGCAGTTGAACAGGGTCGACTTGCCGCAGCCGTTCGGCCCGATCAGGCCGAGGATCTCGCCCTCGCGCACGTCGAAGCTGACGCCGTCGACGGCGCTGATGCCGCCAAAATTCTTCTTGATGTTGGTGACTTCGAGAACCGGACTCATTGCGCCGTCTCCAGTCGTGATTTCGCGACGGCGCGCAGTGCAGAGGCTGCCTTGGTGCGGCGCGCGGCGAGGTAACGATCGAGGATTCCCAGGATGCCGGTCGGCGACCAGATCAGCAGCAGCATCACCGCGACGGCGTAGAGCATCAAATAGTAGCCTTCGGTGAAGCGCAGCCATTCCGGCAGCAGCACCGCGATCATCGCCCCCAGGAAGGGGCCGAAGTAGAAGCCGGCGCCACCGACGATCACCATCATCAACAGGTCGAGCGAGAGCGACAGGTTGAACGGCACGGGATCGATATATTGCGTCAGCGGCGCGTAGAGCGCACCGGCGACGCCGCCGAGCGCCGAGCCGATGGCAAAGGCCATCAGCGTGTAGCGCCGCGTGTCGACGCCGAGCGACTGCGCGCGCAGCGGATTTTCACGCAGCGCCATGAAAGCGCGGCCCCAGGGCGAGCGGATCAGCCACCACACCGCGATCGACACGAGTGCGAGCGAGCCGAGGCAGACATAATAGAAGGGCAGCGGCTTGTTGGTCGCGAGCCCGAAAATGTGCGGCCGCGGAATATTGGAAATGCCATAGATGCCGCCGGTGAGCCAGCTCTCGTTGCGAAACACCAGGAAGGCGAGGGTGGAGAAGGCGAGCGTGACGAAGGCGAGATAGTGGTGCTGCACGCGCAGTGCCGGATAGCCGAGCACCCAGCCGACCGCGAAGCTTAAGGCAATCGCGACGACGATCGCGGCCGGCAGCGGCCAGCCATGCGTCGTCATGATCGCCGCGGCATAGGCGCCGATGCCTACGAAGGCGCCCTGTGCCAGCGAGACCTGGCCGGCATAGCCGAGCGTGAGGTTCAGCCCCATCGCGGCGATGGTCATCACGGCCCACTGGCTCAGGATGAACAGGCCGTAGCGATTGAAGTTCATGGGGACCACGATCAGCGCCGCGATGACGGCGAGGGCGAGCGCGATCTTCAGAGGCTTGCCAAATCCGCTCATACCGTGCGCTCCTCGGCGCGGCCGAGCAATCCTTGCGGCCGGAACAGGATGACGACGATGAGGAAGATCAGCGGCACGGCCGCACGATACTGGGTCGACACGTAGGCGGCTGCGAGATTGTCGAGCACGCCTATCAACAGGCCGCCGGCGATGGCGCCGCGCACCTGGTTGAAGCCGCCGACGATGGCGGCGATGAAGGCGGCCTGGCCCAGCACCTCGCCGGAGGAGAATTTAGCCAGATAGATCGGTGTGATCAAAAGCGAAGCCAGCGCCACCAGGAAAGCGTTGATCAGGAAAGTCAGGAGGATCATCCGCTCGACGGGAACGCCGATGATGCGTGCGACCGTTGGATTCTGCGCCGCCGCCTGCATCTGGTGGCCGAGCGAAGTGCGGTTCAAAAGCGTGGTCAGACCGAAGACGGCGAGGATGGCGACGGCGAGCACGCCGATGCTTTGCAGGGAGACCGCGTGACCGAGCACCGAGATGTCGCCGGTCGGCACGATCGAGGGAAACGACGAGGCCTCGGCGCTGAAGAACTGCTTCACGGCTTCCTTGATGCCGATCGCCAGCGCCATGGTGGCGATCGCAAGCGGCAGCACGCCGTGGCGCATCATGGGATCGACCAGCAGCAGCTTGAAGGCGAGGCCGAGCAGGATCATCGAGAGCAGGATGCCGAGGATGATGGCGAGCCAGAACGGCGCGCCGACATGCATCGCCGCCAGCATCAGGAAAGCCGGCAGCATCACGAACTCGCCTTGCGCGAAGTTGATGGTCTGCGAGGTCTGCCAGAGCAGCGTGAAGCCGACGGCCACCAGCGCATAGATTGCGCCTGTGGCGAGCCCCGCGACCAGAAGATCGAACAGATTGGACATGGGGTTCTCTTTTCGTTAGAGCCCGATCGAATTGGGTCGACGCGAATTCAGGCCTATCACTCCCTCTCCCCCGTTCTTACGGGGAGAGGGTGGGGTGAGGGGCTCTCCTCGCGAATTCAACTGTCACCGTGACCGCGGAAGCGGCCCCTCACCCCAACCCTCTCCCCGCGAAGAGCGGGGAGAGGGAGAAGGGCAGGACCTCACTTCAGCTTCGGCAGAACCTGCTTCACGACCTGCTTGCCTTCCACGACCTCGACCAGAAAGCTCTGGCGATCGATGTCGCCGTTCTGATCGAACGTGACGTCCATCAGGATGCCCGGCTCATCCGCGGCCTTGATCGTCAATCCGTGCAGCGTGTCGGCGAAAGCCTTGGAATCGACCTTGCCCATCTTCTCGGTGGTGGTTTTGATCATGTAGACGGCGAGGTAGCCCTTCAGACCGTTGTGGTCCGGCACGTAATTATACTTCTTGGAAAACTTGTCGCGGAACGCCTTGATCAGGTCGACCGGTGCGTCGGTGGTGAGGCCGACATGGCCGCGCGCGCCGTTGGCGGCGTCGCCCGCGAGTTCGATCACCTTCTGGCCGATCAGCGTGGTCTCGCCCATCAGCGGCGCAGTGACGCCCTGTCGCTTCAGCTCTTTAAGGATGCGCGCGCTTTCCTCCTCGTTCAGGTAGACAAAGACGGCGTCGGGATTGGCGGCCTTGATCTTGCCGACGTCGGCGGCGAAGTCGGCCTGGCCGGCTTCGGTCGAGAGGTCGGCGACGACCTTGGAGCCGAGGCGGTCGAGCTCCTTGACGATGACGTCGCGCCCGCCGCGGCCGAAGTCATTGTTGACCCAGACCACCGCGACCGTCTTCGCCTTCATCTCGTCGTGGATGTATTTCGCGACCTTCGGCATCGAGGATTGTTGGCCGAACGAGGTGCGGAACAGGAATTTGTTGCCGGCCTGCGTCAGCTCGGCGGCCTCGCCGCCCATGATCTGGGCGATGCCGGCCTCCGCCGCCAGCGGCGCGGTCACCTTCACCGAGCCGGAATAGCCGGGCCCGAGCAGCACATAGGGCTCGGCGTCGAGCGCTTTCTGCACCTGGGCGCGGGCGACGCCGGGGTTGGATTGCGAGTCGGCGTGGGTGACCTCTAACTTGCGGCCGAGCACGCCGCCCTTGGCATTGATCTCCTCGATCGCAAGATCAATGCCGTTCTTCCAATTGGTGCCGACGGTGGCGCCGCCGCCCGAAAGCTCGGCGACGTCGGCAAGCTTGATCGCCTGGCCATGGGCGCTGGTTGCTGCGGCAAAGGCAAACAAGGCGCCCGCCAGAATGGTCGATTTCATCGTCTCTCCTCCCGTTTCACTTGATGTCGTCGGCAGCCTTGTGTCCGGCCGCTCGGGTTACGCTGCGTAATAGGCTGAGCTTCGGGCCGCCATCACCTCGTCGAAAGCCTGTCCCATGACTTCGGTCGATGGGGCAAGGCCCGTGAACAGCTCGAAGGCGTCGGCCGCCTGGTAGATCGCGAGCTCGCGTCCGGTCATGATCCGCGCGCCCTTGGCCTGGGCTGCCGCCAGCAGCGGCGTGATCAGCGGCGAATAGACGGCGTCAGCGACCCACAATTTTTCGTGCAGCAGCGTGGCCGGGACCGGAATACCCCGGTTCGGCAGCATGCCGACCGGCGTGCCGTTGACGAGGCCGGTTGCGCCATCAAGCGCATCCTCGACGCTTCCAGCCACCCTGGCGCCCGCGCGTGGGGCAAGCAGCGAGGCGAGCGTTTCGGCGCGCGCGGGCTCGCTGTCGAAAATGCGGATGTCGGCCACCTCCAGGCTCGCCAGTGCGAAAGCGATCGCCTTGCCGACGCCGCCGGCGCCGATCACGGCGACCGCGTTGCCGGATGGCGCCAGCAGCGGCGCAACGGCGCGGGCAAAGCCCGTGGTGTCGGTGTTGTGGCCGATCAGCCGGCCGTCCCGGACAACGACGGTGTTGACCGCGCCCATGGCGGCGGCGCCCGGTGCCAGCTCGTCGAGCAGCGGGACCACCGCCTCCTTGTAGGGATAGGTGACGTTGATGCCGGCAAAGCCGAGACGGCGCACGCCCTCGAGCAAAGTGCTGAGCTGTGCGGCATCGGCGCCGGCGATCTCGATGAGCTGGTAATGGCCGCGCCAGCCGAGCGCCTCGGCGGCGCGCTCGTGCATGGCGGGGGAGGCGGAATGCGCGATCGGTGCGCCGAGCAGGCCGGTGAGGAGCTTCTTGCTGGTGGCGGGGCCGCGCTTCGACATGATCCACTATCGTCTGGTGAGGGGCGTTCTTTCCCGGCCATTAGCGGGGAAATCCGCGCAATTCCAAGTGCGACGATAGACTTTCCCTCAGCTAACACAATTACCCATTTATCCGACAAACCTAACATAGTGTTATTTTCGCCGGCCGCGCACCGCTCCACCCTTTCCGTTGCTGCGGGAGGGCTCGACCGCGCGCATCTCGGCGCGCAGCGCCTCGATGAAATATTCGACATGGAGCGACAGCGGCGCGCCGCGCTTCACCGCGATGTAGGTATCGAACCGCGTCGGCTCGGTGATCTTCAACAGCTCGATTCCGGGGTAGCCGCCATGGGCCACCGTGAATTGGTCGATGATGGCGATGCCGAGGCCCGCCTTCACCAGCGCGCAGACGGTGGTACCGAAACGTGCGCGGATGGTGATGTTGTAGTCGAGCCGGTTGCGCGCGAAGATCTCGGCCATGATCCGCCCGTAAGGGTCGTTCGGGTCGATGCCGATCAGCGGATAACGGGTGATCTCGGCAGCCGAAACCTGCTTGCGCCCCGCGAGCTCGTGGCCGGGCGGCACGATGCAATAGAGCTCGCCGGAGGCGAGCGGCATGAAGTCGAGACCGGAATGCTCGAGCCGGTAGCTCATCGCCACGCACTCGCCGCGGCCGAGCAGGAGATAGTCGATGGCCTCCTCGAGCTTGAGGATGTTGATGTCGATGCCGAGATCCGGATAGCGGCGCCGGACGCGCTCGATCGCGCGCGGCACCATCACCTGGGAGATGCTCGGCACCGAGCCGATGCGCAGTTCGGACAATCCGCCGCGTCCGATCTTGGAGATGATCTCGGAGAGATCATCGACCTTCTTGTAGACGCCGTTGATCTGCTCAAAAATGTTCTCAGCCTCCGGCGTCGGGAAGTAGCGGCCGTTCTGGCGCTGGAAGAAGCGGATGCCGAGCGAGCGCTCGGTGTATTTGACCAGCCGGCTGATGCCCGGCGCGGACACGTTGAGCAGCTTCGCCGCGCCGCCGATGGTGCCCGTCACCATCACGGCACGGATCACTTCGACCTGGCGCAGCGTCATCATGTCCTGGACATCCCGAAAGGCGATCGCGACGGCGATCATCTCACGAGCGATGCGAGGACTTCCAGCGGCAAATGCCTGTCAATACGGACGGGAGGGCGACGCTTCACCCTCCCCCTCCAGGGGAGGGTAAGTGAGAGCGCAGCTCACTCGCCGATGACAACGACGGAGAAGCTTCGCGGTCAGATTGTTTCGACTAAAAAAGGCAAGTTCGAATGGAATGACGGCGCACGCCCGTTCGTACGCTTTTGCAGCAACGGCATGCCTCAGCTCGCCGGTCCCTCGGGCGAAGCGCTGTCGGGCAGCCTGGCGCGTTCGCTTTCCAGCACCGCGCGCGCGAACTCGACGATCTTCTGTTTGTTTGCCGTCTCGCGAACGGCGAAAAACACGCGGTTGAGTTCCAGGCCGAGCACGCTGTTGAGGGCGATGTTCTCATCTTCCATCGTGGTTTCCCGCTTCGGACATTCAAGCTGTATCTTGATGCCGATTCCTCCACAAGTAGATTAAATCTTCGGAGCGTGTAGCGCTCCGTGAAACTACGGTGGCGGCGAATTGAGGCGTCCCCCAAAGTCGTGCTATAGCGAGCGGCAAGGGACGGGAAACGCACCGATGTCCGCCGTTGAATATGGTCGGGAAGCGCTCGACTTCATCGAGGGTCTGGGAGCCTACAGCAGGGTTCCTGACGCCATGGATGCACTCGCAATGGCCTTCGGCCGATACGGCTTCGAGCACATCATCGTAACCGGTCTGCCGAATCCCGATCAGCGCTTCTCCCAGATGGTGCTTGCCAAGCGCTGGCCGGTGGAATGGTTCGACATTTACACTGAGAGAAACTACGACCGCGTCGACCCCGTCATCCGCAAATGCCGGCAGACGGTGAATCCGTTCGAATGGTCGGAGGCGCCTTATGATGCGGAGCTCGAGCCTGGCGCCGTGGAGGTGATGCGGCGGGCCGCCGATTTCCGCATGTCCCGCGGCTTCGTCGTGCCGATCCACGGGCTGACCGGCTATGAGGCCGGCGTCTCGCTCGCGGGTGTCCATCTCGACCTCAATGCGCGCAGCAAGCCGGCGCTGCATCTGATGGCGATGTACGGGTTCGACCACATCCGCCGCCTGCTGGATCCCGCACCCCATCCCTCGACGCGGCTCACGCCCCGCGAGCGCGAGGTGATTGCCTGGGCCGCGCAAGGCAAGTCGGCTTGGGAGATCGGCGAGATCCTGGACATCAGGCAGCGTACGGCGGAGGAGCATCTTGCAACCGCCGCGCGCAAGCTCGGGGCGGTCAACCGGACGCATGCGGTCGCGATCGCGATCCGCCACAGAATCATCAATCCCTGAGGCTGTCCGCCTACTGGGAAATTTCCCAATAGTCGTCGCGGCGTTTTTCTCCGAGGCTTCCTCCATTTCAAGCAATGGGGGACTCCATGATTCATGTGATTTCCGCCACCAATCGGCACCTCTATGAAGACGTCATCGAGCAGCACTTCCGGGTAAGGCACGAGATTTTCGTCGAGGAGCGGAAGTGGGAGGCGCTGCGCAAGCCCGACGGCCGCGAGATCGACGTCTACGACAACGAGGACGCGATCTACTTCCTCGCCCTGGAGGATCGCCGCGTGCTCGGCGGCTACCGGCTCTATCCCACCACCAAGCCGACGATGATGAGCGAGGTGTTCCCGCATCTCGCCGCGGTGCGCGGCTGCCCCGTGGATCCGCTGGTCTGGGAATGGTCCCGCTTTTTCGTCGCGCGCGATCGCCGCGACGGCGCGCTCAACCTGCGGCTCATGGCGTCAGCGCAGGAGTTCTGTCTCAGCCAGGGCATCGAGCGTCTCTGCCTGGTCATGGAGACGTGGTGGTTGCCGCGTTTCCACGACATCGGATTCGTCGTGACACCCCTCGGACTGCCGTCCCTGATCGAGGACTCCTGGACTATGGCTGCAACGATCGAGGTTCGTCAGGAGTCCCTCGACATCGTGCGGAATCGCATCGGGATGACGCATGTCATCCAACAGGATGGTCCGCGCCTCGACGCCATCGCCCTTGCCAACGGCTGCGGCCTCGCCGCGGCGCAACGAAAGACCGCCTGAGATGTCGGACATGATGCGGGACAGCCAGATCATGGCGCAGACCAGGGACGAGAACCTCGGCTACATGTCCGACATGGCGCTCGAGCTTGCACAAATGGCGGAGGACTCCGGACTGACAACGCTCGCCTATCTGTTCCGGATGGCTGCGCTGGAAGCTTCCACCGTGGACACCGTCATGGCCGAGCCGGATGATTTCCCTCACCAGATGACATCGCATTAGGCGGATCCTCTTCCGTTCCTAAAGGGCATGCTCTCAACCTCTCCTCCTTGCGGGGAGGGGTGATCACGCGCCTCGAATGGAGGTGCATCGCACCGCGTTCGTTGGCGTCACCGTGCCGATCACGCGCATCTCTTGCTTTCGGCCATAGCCGAAGAGTTGCAGGCCGGCGCCGTCAGCAACCTGACCGTTCAACACCAACCGCTCAGTTCTGGAGGCAGGCCGGTGCGGCAGGTTGACCCATTCAGCGTGGCAACTTTCCTGCATTGCCGCTCGGCTGCAGGCACCGAGATGCAACAAAGTGCATGTCTGGCGCAGAATCGCTCTTGCCTCGGAACGATACTGCCATTACCCATTTTTCGGCCTTGAAGAGGCGGGGGGAGCTCTTTCACTGATGGCGACCGTGTTCGAACATCGGCGCGACGCTGCGTGCGCCTGAAAGAGTTTTGATGCTGCTCGTCGTCGAACAGTTCTTGAACGGATTGCAATTCGGCCTGCTGCTGTTCCTGCTTGCCGCCGGGCTGACGCTGGTGTTCGGGATCATGGATCTCGTCAACCTCGCGCACGGCTCGCTTTATATGATGGGTGCCTATTTCGCAGCGACCTTCGTCGCCTGGACCGGCAGCTTCGTGCTCGGCGCGCTGATGGCGCTCGGCGCGACGCTGCTGCTCGGCATCGTGCTCGAAGTGACGGCGCTGCGGCATCTCTACGGCCGCGACCATCTCGACCACGTGCTCGCGACTTTCGGCCTGATCCTGTTCTTCAACGAGGCCGTGCGGTTGATCTGGGGTCCCGCCGGGCTCGCGCTGCCGCTGCCGGCCTGGCTCACCGTGCCGGTGCAGCTTCTGCCCGGCATCTACTATCCGGCCTACCGCGTCGCGATCATCGTGGTTGCGTTGCTCGTTGCGCTGCTGCTCTATCTCGGCGTGATGCGCACCCGCATCGGCATGCTGATCCGCGCCGGTGCCTCCAATCGCGAGATGATCGGCGCGCTCGGTATCAACATCAAGCTGCTCTACACGCTGGTCTTCGGCCTCGGTGCGGCGCTCGCGGGCCTCGCGGGCCTGATGCAGGCGCCGATCCTCACTGTGCAGATCGGCATGGGCGAGAACATCCTGATTCTCGCCTTCGTCATCATCGTGATCGGCGGCATCGGCTCGATCCGCGGCGCGTTCCTTGCCGCGATCTTCGTCGGTATGATCGACACGCTCGGCCGCGCCTTCCTGCCCAACCTGTTGCGCCAGGTGCTGAGCTCGACCGCGGCCTCCACCGCCGCGCCGGCGCTGTCCTCGATGCTGATCTATCTCTTGATGGCAATCGTGCTGGTGGTGCGGCCGGAGGGGCTGTTTCCGGCCAACCGTCGATGAAGGGTTTGAGCGTGAGCAAGGCCGTCACGGCCCTGATGCTGGCGGGCCTCGTGCTGTTGCCTCTCTATTCGTCGCTCTCCGGCAACATCTTCATCCTGACGCTGTTCACACGCATCGTCATCCTGGCGCTGGCGGCTGCGAGCCTCAACCTGATCATGGGCTATGGCGGCATGATGAGCTTCGGCCACGCCGCCTATCTCGGTATCGGCGGCTATGCCGTGGGCATTCTGGCGCAGGAAGGCGTCGGCTCCGGCTTCGTCCAGTTTCCGGTCGCGCTCGCCGCGTCCGCGTTGTTCGCACTCGTGATCGGTGCGCTCAGCTTGCGAACCCGCGGCGTCTATTTCATCATGATCACGCTGGCCTTTGCGCAGATGGCCTATTACGTCGCCTCGGGCCTTGCGCGTTACGGCGGCGACGACGGCCTCACCGTCTACAAGCGCAGCGACTTCTCCGGCCTGGTCAATCTCTCCGACCGCGTGCAGTTCTACTATCTCTGCGTCGCGTGTCTCCTTGGCGTGATCTTCCTGATCTGGCGCGTCGTCAATTCGCGCTTCGGCCTCGTGGTGCAGGGGCTGCGCTCCAACGAGCAGCGCATGCAGGCGATCGGCTTTCCGGCGAAACGCTATCAGCTCGTCTGCTTCGTGATATCGGGCACCATGTGCGGGCTCGCCGGCGCGCTGCTCGCCAACAACACCGACTTCGTCAGCCCCGCCGTGATGTACTGGACCCGCTCCGGCGACCTCATGGTGATGGTGATCCTCGGCGGCATGGGCACGCTGTTCGGCCCGGTGATGGGCGCAGTGGTCTATCTCGTGCTCGAAGAGCTGCTGTCGCAGGTCACCGAATATTGGGCGCTGATCATGGGCCCGCTATTGCTGCTCGTCGTGCTGTTCGGGCGCGGCGGCATCATGGGCCTGCTCGGGAGGGTTGGCCGTGGCTGAACCGCTGCTCCGGGTCGAAAAGCTGGTACGCCGCTTCGGCGGCATCACCGCAACCGATAACGTGTCGCTCGACGTCGCGGCCGGCGAACTGCATGCCATCATCGGCCCCAACGGCGCCGGCAAGACCACGCTGATCAGCCAGCTCACCGGGCACCTTGCCCCGCATGCCGGCACGGTCTCGCTCGGCGGTCTCGACATCACTTACCTGCCGGCGTATCGCCGCTGCGCGCTGGGGCTTGCACGCTCGTTCCAGATCACCTCGCTGTTGCTCGATTTCACTGCTGCCGACAATGTGGCGCTGGCGGCGCAAGCGCATGCCGGCACGTCCTTCCGCTTCTTCGCCAATGCGCGCAAGGAAAAGGGGCTGCGCGATGCTGCGCATGCCGCGCTCGACCGCGTCGGTCTGTCCCATCGCGCCGACGTCGTGGTCTCGCGGCTCAGTCACGGCGAGCGGCGCGAGCTCGAGCTTGCGGTCGCGCTGGCCAGCAAGCCGAAACTGCTGCTGCTGGACGAGCCGATGGCGGGCCTGGGTGTCACCGAATCCCAGCGCATGGTGAAGCTGCTGCAGGAGCTGCGTAAAGAGGTCTCGATCGTGCTGGTCGAGCACGACATGCCGGCGGTGTTCGCGCTGGCCGATCGCATCTCGGTGCTGGTCTATGGCCGCGTCATCGCCTCGGGCGACCCGGCCGCGATCCGGCAGAACGAGGAGGTCAAGCGCGCCTATCTCGGCGACCAGCACGTGGTGACGCGTCATGATTGATCGGCTGGCTGACACGCTGCTCGACGTCGACGGCATCGAGACCTGCTACGGCCTGTCCCAGGTGCTGTTCGGCCTGTCGCTGTCCATCAAGCCGGGCGAGATGGTCTCGCTGATGGGCCGCAACGGCATGGGCAAGACCACCACGATCCGCTCCATCATGGGCCTGACGCCGGCGCGCGCCGGCGCGATCCGGTTTGCGGGTGCGGACGTGCGGCAGCTTCCGTCCTACAAGATCGCAAAGCTCGGCGTCGGTCTCGTCCCCGAGGGGCGCCAAATCTTTCCGAACCTCAGCGTGCGCGAAAATCTGGTTGCCGCCGCCGCCGACCGCTTCGGCATCGACAATCCCTGGACGCTTGCCGCGATCTACTCCTTGTTTCCGCGGCTGGCCGAACGCGCCTCCAACATGGGCAACCAACTCTCCGGCGGCGAGCAGCAGATGCTCGCGATCGGCCGCGCGCTGATGACCAACCCAAAGCTCCTGATTCTGGACGAAGCGACCGAGGGCCTCGCACCGCTGATCCGCGAGGAGATCTGGAATTGCCTGTCGCTGCTCAAGAAGCGCGGGCAGTCGATCCTCGTGGTCGACAAGAACGTCGATCACCTCGCCCGCATCTGCGACCGCCACTACATCATCGAGCGCGGCAAGACGGTATGGAACGGCACATCGAGCGAGCTGATGGCCGAGCCGGAGTTGCAGCACCGCTATCTGGGGATTTAGTTCGCTCTCCGCGTCGTTGTGGTCGGGCCTGTCCCGGCTAATCAGGCGTGGGCCGCGAGGAAGCGAGACATACATTCCCCGGGACAAGTCCGGGCACTACGGCTGAATGAGGAGCGGTGCGGCTGCGCCACCGAGTCGGTGTCGTCCTGGCGAAAGCGAGGACCCATCCCGCGGAATCTATCGATCGGGCGTGAAAGGAGGTCCCGGACGACCGGTCTTCGCCAAACATCCCCCTGGGATAATAGGTCCCGGCTCTCGCCAGGACGACATTGTGGGGTCTTGCCTAGATCGCGCCGACACTAGCGCGCCAGGCGATGCGTGCCGATTTCAATCAGGGTTGTCCGGCAGGACAGGCGGTAAATCAGGCTGAAGAAATGACCCCACATGATCCAATTCCGCTGTTTGATCACTTGGATGCAGCCTAGCGCGCCAGTCTTTCCGACGGTTTTCGCGGGATCGGGAAAATGGCTTCGTCGGCGAGGGTAGTGATGTCGTCGGAACAGGCGGGACGAAGTCGCCTCACAGGGGTGTGAAGTGCTCTTGTCATGCCGGGCTCGGTCCTGCGGACCGCCCCGAAATGACCGCCAACAATCAGAACATCTCGAAATATTCGCGGTGCTCCCAGTCGGTCACCTCGGCGAGGAAGCGGTCGATCTCGGCGTTCTTGATGTGGGTGTAGTAGTCGACGAACTCGGCGCCCAACTTCTCGCGGAAGAACGGGTCGTCCTTCAGTGCCGCGACAGCGTCGCGCAAGCTCTTCGGCAACAGCGGGGCCTTGGTCTCGTACGGCGTATCGGCCGACGGGCCAGGGTCGAGCTTGCGGTCGACACCATCGAGGCCGGAAAGGACCTGCGAGGCCATGTAGAGATAGGGATTGGCGGCGGGTTCGCCGACGCGGTTTTCCAGGCGCGTCGCGGCATCGTTCGGCCCGCCGAGTACGCGGATCATCACGCCGCGATTGTCGCGGCCCCAGATCGCGCGGTCCGGCGCCAGCGAATAGGAGCGGTAGCGCTTGTAGCCGTTGATCGTTGGCGTCGTGAACACGGTCGCAGCGCGGGCATGGTCGAGCAGGCCCGCGAGATAGGCGCGGCCGAATTCGCTCAGCGGCTCGGCGCCTCCCTTCGCCATGAACAGGTTCTCAGCCGTAGCGCGCGAGACGATCGACTGGTGCAGGTGCCAGCCGCTCGCAAACAGATTGGCCAGCTTCGGCCGGCACATGAAGGTGGCGTGGTAGCCGTGCCGCCGCGCGATCTGCTTTACGGCAGACCGGAACAGCACCATGTTGTCGGCGGGCTCCATTCCCCTCTTCGGCTGGAAGGTGAACTCGCACTGGCTCGGCCCGAACTCGACCTCGACCGAGCGCAAGGGAAGTCCGAGCGCGACGATGTCGCGGCGCAGGATCTCAAGCACCGGCTCCATCTGATCGAAGCGCTGCTCGGTGAGATATTGATAGCCGTGGCTGAGCAGGCTCACCGAGGGCGGCGTGCCGGGCTGGCCGGCATCCTCGGCGCGCATGTGCGCGTCGTCGAGCTTGAAAATGTGGAATTCGACCTCGAGTCCCGCAACGAAATCGTAGCCGCGGCTTGCGAGCTCATCGAGCACCTTGCGATAGAGCCCGCGCGTTGCGAACGGGACTGGACGGCCGTCGCTGAAGTAGAGGTCGCACAGCAGCCAGCCGGTGGTCGGCGCCCAGGGCAGCACGCGGAAGGTGGTGGGATCGGCGACCATCAGCACGTCGGCGGCGCCCTCCATCTCCTTCATGCCGAAGCCGCCGCCGGCGGTGAACACCGGAAATACCGTGCGGTGCGAGGTGTCCTTGGCGAGCATGGTCGTGGTGATCGAGCAGCCGCTTTCCAGCGAGGCGATCGCCTCGGAGGCGATGATCGTCTTGCCGCGCAAGATGCCGTGCTGGTCCGGGAAGGCGAGGCGGATGACTTCGAGGTTCTTCTCCTCGACGATACGGCTCAGCCGCGTCGCCGCGTCCTTCTGCTCATCCGACCACAACCCATGACGCGCGACGAAAGTCACTTTGATTGCTCCTTCCTGCTCGGTGAGAGCATATTCCACGCTGTCATCGTCCGCGAAGGCGGACGATCCAGTATTCCAGAGACGGTAGCGTGTCCACGAGAGGCCGCGGCGTACTGGATGCCCCGCCTTCGCGGGGCATGACAGCGGAGCGTATGAGCCTCCGTTGTGACCCGGCGGCAGGAGACGACATCACTCCGCCGCCGTCAAATGCTGCACCTTGCCTTCGATCTCCTTCGGCACCGGTGCAGTCCAGGGCGCGCCGCGGCGGCGCTTGACGTCGACCTCCATCCAGTAGGTTTCCCAGCCCCGCGTCGGCCCGATGCCGTCCATGGTCGCCGGCCCCTGGATGCTGCGCGCGTTGCCCTCGTCCAGGAACAGCATCGGCTTCTCGCCGCCTGCAACCTTCTCGATCTCCTGCCGCAGCAGGCGGCGATACAGCACGATCGCCTTGTCGCTCTGCCCGAGATGCTCCTTGGTGCGGTCCTGGATCGCGCCCATCGATTCCACCGCCCACTGGTCGTGCACGTTGATATCGGTGCCCATGCCGGTGTAGGTCGCGGTCTGCTGCTCGTGCGGATCGAAACCGTATTCGTTGCTCTTGTTCTTGCGCGAGGTGTAGTCCGGCAGCTCATAGAGCTCGAGCCGCTGTTCCCGCATCTTCTTCTTGTCGACGGGATTGGTGTAGCTGGTGAAGATCGCGTACCAATAGCAGTTCTCGTCGTCGACCGGTACGTGCCACTGCGTGATCGTCATCTCCGTGCTCATGGGGATGACGAAGCCGTGCGGGAAGAGCTGATTGGTCACGCGCACGTGGGTGCGCTCGTCGTCGATCTCGCGCAGCGCAATCAGCCGCAGGCCGTATTCGGTGTGCTCGACATTGATGATCGGGCGGTCGTACTCGCGCAGGATCTTCGTCATCGGCAGGTCGGACCCTGCGGAGGCGCCGCGGAACTGCTTGCCGTAGGCGGTCGAGGTGTCCTCATCCTCGAAGAAGCGGTGCAGATAGGAGGCGTGCGCGGGATCGATGCCGACCTCCAGCGCCTGCAGCCAGTTGCAGGCCATGTGGCCCTTGAAGGCAAAGGTGTGCGTGCCAGGGGCGACAAAACAGTCGATCTCCGGGAATGCCGGCGGCTCTCCCTCGCCGAGATAAGCCCAGAGGATGCCGCCCTTCTCCATCACGGGATAGGAGCGCTGGCGGATGTTCTGGCAGAGTTTTGAGTCCTTCGGCTCTGCCGGTGTCTCGATGCACTGGCCGGTCGCGTCGAACAGCCAGCCATGGAAGGCGCAGCGCAGGCCGCCATGCTCGAGCCGGCCGAAGGCGAGGTCGGCGCCGCGATGGGCGCAGTGGCGGTCGATCAAGCCGTAGCGCCCCTGCTCGTCGCGGAACAGCACCAGATTTTCGCCGAGCAGCTTGACGGGTCGGATCGGCCGCGCGCCCTCCAGCTCATCCACCAGCGCCGCCGGCTGCCAATAGCTCCGCATCAGCTTGCCGCAGGGGTCCCTTGGCCCGGTGCGGGTGATCAGGTCGTTCTGCTCCTGGCTCATCATGGCGGGTCGCGTCCTTTTTCTGGAGGGGCGTTCTGTTCGCCTATTGAACGAATGGGCGAATTATGCCATGCGTTGGATCCGCAGCAAGCACTATTTTGCAGGAATGTCCCGACACCGATGCCCAAGCTGAAGCGGAGCGAGAGCGAGGAGCGCGCGACGGATTTCGTCGAAAGCCTCGATCGCGGCCTGCGCCTGCTTCAGTGCTTCGGCACCGCCGCGGGTCCGATGACGCTGAGCGACCTCGCCCGCGCCGCCGAGCTGCCGCGCGCCACCGCGCGGCGCATGCTGTTCACGCTCCAGCGCGGCGGCTTCGTTGCCGGCGACGGCAAGCTGTTCACGCTGACACCGCATGTACTGACGCTCGCGGCGTCGTATCTGCGTTCGAGCCAGCTCGTCGCCGTGCTTCAGCCCGTGCTCGACCGCGTCGCAACCGCCGCGCAGGAGATCTCCTCGCTTGCGGTGCTCGATGGCGACGATGTCGTATTCATCGCCCGCGGCGGCCCGGCGCGCGTGTTTTCGGGCGGACTCGAAATCGGCTACCGCCTGCCTTCGTTCTGCACCTCGGTCGGTCGCGCGATGCTCGGTCAATTCGACGATGCCGGTCTCACCGCGCGGCTGAAGGCCATGACGCGCGAGGCGCTGACGCCGCAAACGGTGACCGATCCCGAGGCGCTGCGCGCGCGCATCATTGCCGACCGTACGCAAGGCTATTCGCTGGTCGATCGCGAGGCCGAGCCGCATTTTCGCTCGATCTCCGTTCCCGTCCGCCGCTACGACGGAGTGATCGTCGCCGCCATCAACATGGGCGCCCATGTCGACCGCGTGCCGGCGCGGGAACTGCTCGACCGCTTCCTGCCGCTGCTACGGGAAGGTGCCGAGGCGGTGCGGTCGCAGTTGCTGTAGCTAAGCGTAACCCACCACTTCTCTCACCGTGTGCGACGCAAAGAGGTGGGTTACGCCTTCGGCTAACCCACCCTACATTGCCGCAGCCTGTGCTATAATGTGCTCCACAGAAGACCAGGGAGTACGCCATGCAACACACCATGGTTCCCAGTGATCGCGTGGAGCACGTCGCCGTCTACGGATGTGACGGCACGAAGCTCGGCACGATTGAGCGATTGATGCTCGACAAGGTGAGCGGAACGGTCGCCTACGCCGTCATCAAGACCGGCAGGCTGCTCGGGACCCACCATCATTATCCTCTGCAGTGGAGCGCACTGAAATACGATCCGGGACGTCAGGCCTTCCAGGTCGAGCTGACGCCGGAGCAACTGAGCAGCGGCCCCTGCGAGGTCGATGGCGATGAGTTCGACTGGGGCGACCGCTCGCGGCCCTACCAGCATCCGAATTACTGGTCGATCTAGGCGATCGACTTCATTCGTCTTGATGCCCCGCCGCTTCGCGCTCCATGTCGCGCCCCGCGTGTCCTCGCCCCTCTGCCGGCACCCTCACTGCCGGTTGCGCATCCAGTCGGCGAGGCCGGATAGCGCGCGGTCGAGGTCCTGTCGCGCAGCCGTGTCGACGACCGTCTCCTCCAGCGCGCCGCGCATGCAGAGCAGCCACGCATCGCGTTCGGCATCGCCGATCGCAAAGCCGATATGCCGCTGGCGCAGCCGCGGATGGCCCTTCTCGACCGAATAGAGTCGCGGTCCGCCAGTCCATTCGGTGAGATAGCGCTTCAGCACGTCCTTGATGTCGCCGAGATCGGCCGCATGCATGGTGCGGATGACTTTCGCAGCCGGCAGCGTGTCCATGCGCGCATAGAAGCGCTCGACCAGCCGATCGATCGTGGCGCTGCCGCCGATCCGCTCGAACATGGAAGCTGCGACGTCGCTATCGGTCATTGCTAATCCCAAGGCTTGCTGCCGGGTTCGGATATGCATTGTGGCGCGCCCACAAACATCTGCGCTCGCTTGTCCGGGACGACGGCGAAGAATCTACAGCGCCACGCTGCGCAGGCCGAAGCTGCGGGCTTCGTTCTGGAGCACGGGGCGCACTGCGTCGATCAGGCGCGCGGCGGCGGCGTCGACGGAGAGGCCGGCGGTATCCACCACCGCCGTCGCACGCGAATACAGCGGCTCGCGACTCAGCAAGATGTTGCGCAGCTCCGTCATTGCGGAGCGGTCATCGGCCATCGGGCGCAGATCGCCCTGGCGGCGCACGCGCGCCATGTGCTCCTCGGGCTCGGCCTTCAGCCAGATCGTGTAGAACGACGACAGGATCTGGTCGAAGGTCAGCGGCTCCGAGACGATGCCGCCGCCCGTCGCCAGCACCATCAGCTCGTTGCGTGCCAGGAGCTGTTGCAGCGCCGTCTGCTCCATGCGGCGAAAGCCTTCCTGGCCGTAGAGTGCGATGATCTCGGCGATCGAAAGCCCGTTCTGCTCCTCGATCGCCTTGTTGAGCTCGACGAAGCTCCAGCCGATCTTCTTCGCCAAAATCTTGCCGAGCGTGGACTTGCCGGCACCGCGCAGGCCGATCAGCGCGATGCCGCAGAACGGCGCACGCCGCGGCGCCGAGGCGCTGCCGCCGGCAAGCAGATCCTTGGCCTGCGCGATCTGGCTCGGCGTCGCCTTGCGGAGGAGATCGCGAAACATCTGCCAGTCCGGCGTCGGATCGGCTGAGGGAAGCAGGTCTTCGAGATGCGCACCCATCGCGTCCGACACGCGGCGCAGCAGCACGATGGAGACGTTGCCCTTGCCGCTCTCGAGCTGTGCGATGTAACGCTCCGAAATTCCTGATACCTTGGCGAGCACCTTGCGCGACATGCCGCGCAGCGCACGCATGGTGCGCACGCGCTGGCCGAGCTGTTCGAGAAATCGGGATTCGGCGTCGGGACTGTCGGTCATGGACTACAGATCATGGGCCTTCTTTAGCGGAGGTCCTGCGGCGCATTTAAATGAAACATAATGCCTGATGGCATTGACAGCAAGCCGCTCCGGTGTCTTTCTATGAATTATAATTCTAAATTCTGGGGAGAAGTCCGTGAGCGAGGGATCCTATAACGCGGTGACCTGGCTGCTCGACCGCAACGTCGAGGAAGGCCGCGGCAACAAGCTGGTCTTCGACGATACCGCCTCGCGGCTCACCTATGGCGAGCTCCAGCGCGAAACGCGGCGCGCCGCGAACATGCTGCGCCGGCTTGGCGTCCGCCGCGAGGAGCGGGTGGCGATGATCATGCTGGATACGGTCGACTTCCCGATCGTATTTCTCGGCGCGATCCGAGCCGGCATCGTGCCGGTGCCGCTCAACACGCTGCTGACTGCGGACCAGTACGCCTACATCCTCGCCGACTGCCGCGCGCGCGCGCTGTTCGTCGCCGAAGCGCTCTATCCCGTCATCAAGGACGTCGTCGGCCGCATGCCGGATCTCGAGCATGTCGTGGTGTCCGGCGCCAAGATGAACGGCCACAAGCAGCTCACTGAGGAGCTTGCGGGTGAGAGCGATCAGTTCGCGACGGCCGCGACCCACCCCGATGAGCCGGCGTTCTGGCTGTATTCGTCCGGCTCGACCGGCATGCCCAAGGGCGTCCGCCATCTGCATTCGAACCTGCAGGCAACCGCCGACACCTACGCAAAACAGGTGCTCGGCATCCGCGAGAGCGATGTCTGCCTGTCCGCGGCAAAGCTGTTCTTCGCCTATGGCCTCGGCAATGCGCTGACCTTCCCGATGTCGGTGGGCGCCAGCGTGGTCTTGAATAGCGAGCGCCCGACGCCGGCGCGGATGTTCGGCCTGATGAACAAGTACAATCCGTCGATCTTCTACGGCGTGCCGACGCTGTTCGCGGCGATGCTCAACGACGAGACGATGAAGAGTGAGCGCGGCGGCAGCGCATTACGCATCTGCACCTCGGCCGGCGAGGCGCTGCCGGAATCCGTCGGCAATAGCTGGAAAGCGCGTTTCGGTGTCGACATTCTCGACGGCGTCGGCTCGACCGAGCTGTTGCACATCTTCCTGTCGAACGCGCCCGGCGACATCAAGTACGGCTCCTCCGGCAAGCCGGTACCGGGCTATGCCGTGCGGCTGGTCAACGAGGCCGGCCAGGACGTTGCCGACGGTGAGGTCGGCGAGCTCCTGGTCGATGCGCCCTCTGCCGGTGAGGGCTACTGGAATCAGCGCCACAAGAGCCGCCGCACTTTTGAAGGGCCATGGACGCGCACCGGCGACAAATATGTGCGCGACGCCGAGGGCCGCTACACCTTCTGCGGCCGCGCCGACGACATGTTCAAGGTCTCCGGCATCTGGGTTTCGCCGTTCGAGGTCGAGAGCGCGCTGATCACGCACCCCGCCGTGCTGGAGGCTGCCGTCGTGCCCGAGGCCGATCCGGAAGGACTGCTGAAGCCGAAAGCCTTCGTCGTGCTGCGCCCTGGCGCAAAGACGGACGATCTGCAGGAGATGTTGAAAGAGCACGTCAAGCAGAAGATCGGCCCATGGAAATATCCGCGGTGGATCGACGTGGTGGAGTCCTTGCCGAAGACGGCAACGGGAAAGATTCAGCGGTTCAAGCTGCGTGAAGGGGCGAACTGAGCGTGCTCATATGGCGTAGTGCTGTTACCGCGAACTCCGCTGCGCTCCCTCCCCCCTTGCGGGGGAGGCGTAGGCCGCCTTCGGCGGCCGTCCTTCTAATGAACGCCGAAGCGGAGCTTCGGCTGTGGGAGCGGGGTAGCCCAGCAAAAGGTCTATCCATCGTCACAACATCGTTTGTTCAAATTGAGAGAGGGTGCCGTGTGGCAACCCCCTCCCTAGCCCTCCCCCGCAAGGGGGGAGGGAACGACGGAGCGAGAGAACGCGTCTCGTCCTCATTGCGCGAACGAAGAAGAGTCACAGCATGACCAACCTCACCCCCACCGGCTTCCTCAGCATCGATGGCGCCAGCCTCGAATACAAATGGCTCGCGCCACAAGTCCAGGACGCGCCGACCATTGTCATGCTGCATGAAGGGCTCGGCTCGGTCGGGCTCTGGAATGATTTTCCCGAGAAGCTGCAGCAGGCCACCGGCGCCGGCATGTTCGTCTACTCGCGCGCGGGCTATGGCCAGTCGAGCCCCGTGAAGCTGCCGCGGCCGCTCGACTACATGCAGCGCGAGGCGCTGGACGTGCTGCCGAAGGTGCTCGACGCAATCGGGTTCAAGCGCGGCCTGCTGCTCGGCCATTCCGACGGCGGCTCGATCGCGGCGATCTATGCCGGCTCGCACCAGGATCACCGGCTGGGCGGCCTCGTGCTGCTGGCGCCGCATTTCATCGTCGAGGATATCTCGGTGCAGTCGATCGCCGCGATCAAGACGGCCTACGAGACCACGGACCTGAAGGCCAAACTCGCGCGCTGGCACAAGGATGTCGACAACGCCTTCTATGGCTGGAACGGCGCTTGGCTCGATCCAAAATTCCGCAACTGGGACATCTCCGAGTACCTCGCCTACATCCGCGTCCCTGTGATGGTCCTGCAGGGTGTCGATGATCAATACGGGACACTGCGTCAGGTCGAGATCGCGCAGGCAGAATGTTATTGCCCGGTAGATTTGAAAGTCATTTCAGGCGCGGGGCATTCGCCGCATCGCGAAGCGCCGGGTGCGACGCTTGACGCGATTGTCCAGTTTGCAACGGCGGCCCTGCGCGACGACCAGAGTCTTCAGGGACGGGCCGCTTGAACTGTTGCAGGCACATCTTTGATGGGTGTGCCGCTAAAGGCGAGCGGGCCGCAGCCGTGGTCCGGCGCGCCGCCGCGATCCCGACCCATGAAACAAAATGCATGTGGCGACAGCGCGGGGGCTAGACGCATCCGAAAAGATGCATTATTGTGCATCTAACGGTTAAAGACCGAAGCTCATAATCCAGCTCAAGGGTGGCCCATGGCCGGGGAAGATCGTCGCCTCGCAGGCGGTGCGACATTCATCGATTTCCAGACCGATCCGTCCCGCTACCGGCACTGGAAGCTCGCGGTCGACGGCGAGGTCGCGACGCTGATCATGGATGTCGACGAGAACGGCGCCCTGTTCGAGGGCTATCTACTCAAGCTCAACTCTTACGATCTCGGCGTCGATATCGAGCTCGCCGATGCGATCCAGCGGCTGCGCTTCGAACATCCGGAGGTGAAGGTCGTGCTGCTGCGCTCGGCCAAGAACCGCGTGTTCTGCGCCGGCGCCAACATCCGCATGCTTGCCGGCTCGACCCACGCCCACAAGGTCAACTTCTGCAAGTTCACCAACGAGACCCGGAACGGCATGGAAGACTCCTCGGAGAATTCCGGCCAGCGCTTCATCACCGTGGTGAACGGCTCGGCCGCCGGCGGCGGCTACGAGCTCGCGCTCGCCACAGACCACATCATCCTCGCCGATGACGGCTCTTCTGCTGTTGCGCTGCCCGAAGTGCCGCTGCTCGCGGTGCTGCCGGGCACCGGCGGTCTCACCCGCGTCGTCGACAAGCGCAAGGTTCGCCGCGACCATGCCGACTTCTTCTGCACCATCGAGGAAGGTGTGAAGGGCAAGCGCGCAGTGGCCTGGCGCCTGGTCGACGAGATCGCGCCGAATTCCAAGCTCGAGGCCAGGATCGCCGAGCGCGCCAAGGAGTTCGCCGGCGCCTCGAAGCGCAACGGCAGCGGCAAGGGTATCGCGCTGACGCCGCTCAAGCGGACGATCGACGAGAACAGCGTCCGCTACGGCTTCGTCAGCGTCGACATCGACCGCGCCGCCCGCATTGCCACCGTCGCGATCAAGGCTCCGGAGGCCTCACCGCCCGCCGATATCGACGGCATGATGGCGCAGGGTGCCTCGTTCTGGCCGCTTCAGGTCGCGCGCGAGCTCGATGACGCCATCCTGCATCTGCGCATCAACGAGCTCGAGATCGCCATGCTGGTGTTCAAGAGCCATGGCGACCGCGCCCATGTGCTCGCCTGCGACGCGTTCCTCGAAGCCAACAAGGCGCACTGGCTCGTCAACGAGATCCGCCACTACTGGAAGCGTGTCTTGAAGCGCATCGACGTCACCTCGCGCACGCTGGTGACGCTGGTCGAGCCCGGCTCCTGCTTTGCTGGTACGCTCGCCGAGCTCGTCTTCGCCGCCGACCGCTCCTACATGCTGGTCGGCACGCGCCAAGGCGACAACCGCCCGCCGCCCGCGATCGAGCTTTCCGCGATGAATTTTGGCCCGTATCCGATGAGCCACGGGCTGACGCGGCTCGAGTCGCGCTTCCAGGCAGATCCGTCCGAGGTCGAACGCGCCAAGGGCCATACCGGCGAGGCGCTCGACGCCGAGCAGGCCGAGGAGCTCGGCCTTGTCACCTTCGCGCTCGACGACATCGACTGGGATGACGAGGTCCGCGTCTTCCTCGAGGAGCGCGCCAGCTTCTCGCCCGACAGCCTCACCGGTATGGAAGCGAGCCTGCGCTTCGTCGGCCCGGAGACGATGGAGTCAAAGATCTTCGCGCGTCTGACTGCGTGGCAGAACTGGATCTTCCAGCGCCCCAATGCCGTCGGCGAGGAAGGCGCACTGCGCCGCTACGGCAGCGGACAGAAGCCGAAATTCGATATGACGCGGGTATAGCGAGTAGGGAATGGCGAATAGCGAATGAGGGAAGTCCATTCACTACTCGCCATTCGCTATTCGCGATCCGCAGTTCGACGCCAGAAATTAAATGAACCAGTCCCCCACGGGAGATGCGCCATGAACATGAACATCATGAACGTCGACTACTCGACCAAGATTCCGAACAACGTGAATCTCGCCGAAGATCGCCAGGTGCTGAAAGCGCTGGAAGGCTGGCATCCCGGCTACATGGACTGGTGGAGCGACATGGGACCGGAAGGTTTTCAGGAATCGCTGGTTTACTTGCGCACCGCCTATTCGGTCGATCCGCGCGGCTGGGCCAAGTTCGATTATGTCCGCATGCCCGAATATCGCTGGGGCATTCTGCTTGCGCCGCAGGAAGAAAAGCGCGTCGTGCCGTTCGGCGAGCACTACGGCGAGCCGGCCTGGCAGGAAGTCCCGGGCGAGCATCGCGCCATGCTGCGCCGCCTGATCGTGATCCAGGGTGACACCGAGCCCGCGTCCGTCGAGCAGCAGCGTCATCTCGGCAAGACCGCGCCCTCGCTCTACGACATGCGCAATTTGTTCCAGGTCAATGTCGAGGAAGGCCGTCACCTCTGGGCGATGGTGTATCTGCTGCAAAAGTATTTCGGCCGCGACGGCCGCGAGGAAGCCGACGATTTGCTGCGCCGCCGCTCGGGTGATGCGGATGCGCCGCGCATGCTGGGCGCCTTCAACGAGGCGACGCCGGACTGGCTGTCCTTCTTCATGTTCACCTACTTCACCGACCGCGACGGCAAGATGCAGCTCCACAGCCTCGCGCAGTCAGGCTTCGATCCGCTGTCGCGCACCTGCCGTTTCATGCTGACGGAAGAGGCGCACCACATGTTCGTCGGCGAGACCGGCATCACCCGCGTCGTGCAGCGCACCTGCGATGCGATGCGGGAAGCGGGCATCTCCGATCCGACGGATATCGCCAAGGTCCGCGCACTCGGCGTGATCGATCTGCCGACCATCCAGAAGAAGCTGAACCTGCACTATACGCTGTCGCTCGACCTGTTCGGCTCCGAAGTTTCGACCAATGCGGCGAACGCCTTCAACGCCGGCATCAAGGGCCGCTATCACGAGACCCAGATCGAGGACGATCATCAACTCAAGAATGCCACCTATCCGGTGCTCAAGCTGATCAACGGCGAAGCCAAGCTGGTCGACGAGCCGGCGCTGACCGCGCTCAACATGCGCCTGCGCGACGACTACAGCCAGGATTGCGTCAAGGGCATGCTGCGCTGGAACAAGGTGATCTCGACCGCGGGCTACGACTTCAAGCTGACGCTGCCCAACGTCGCCTTCCATCGTCACATCGGCGAGTTCAAGGACGTCCACGCCACGCCCGACGGCATCCTGATCGACGATGCCACCTGGGCCAAGCGCAGGGACGAGTGGCTGCCGTCGGCCAGCGACGGCGACTTCATCACATCGCTGATGCAGCCCGTCACCGAGACCGGCAAGTTCGCCTCCTGGATCTCGCCGCCGAAAGTCGGCATCGACAACAAGCCCGGCGATTTCGAATACGTGAAGATCGAGTCGTAAGGGCCAGGGACTGAGTTTTGCGCAAGACCGAATGCTGTCATCACCCGCGAAAGCGGGTGATCCAGTATTCCAGAGGCGGTCGTGGCTTCGCAGAGAGGCCGCGGCGTACTGGATGCCCCGGTCAAGCCGGGGCATGACAGCGAGTGTGAGGCGAGGGTGCTGCACTCGCAGCCAGTCTCAACTATCCCACCCGCTCCCCTTGATGCCGGGATTCGCATAGACGATCCCGCCATCCACCGCGATCGTCGCGCCCACCACATAGTCGCCCGCGCGTGAGGCGAGATAGATTGCGGCGCCCGCCATATCCTCGTCGGTGCCAATCCGACCTGCAGGCACGCGCGTCGCAACCTCGTCACCGTGATCGCGCGCGGCGCGGTTCATGTCCGACTTGAACGGTCCCGGCGCGATCGCGGTGACCACGACATGATCGGAGATCAGCTTCACCGCCATCCGCCGCGTCAGGTGGATCAGCCCGGCCTTGCTTGCCGCGTAAGAGTAGGTCTCCATCGGATTGACAAAGATGCCATCGATGGACGCGATGTTGATCACCTTGGCCGGCCGCTCCGCGCTTGCAGCCGCACGCAAGGGAGCTGCCAGCGCCTTGGTCAGGAAGAACGGCGACTTGACGTTGAGGTTCATCACCTTGTCCCAGCCGCTCTCCGGAAACTCGTCGAACTTCGCTCCCCAGGCTGCTCCCGCATTGTTGACGAGGATGTCGAGTTTTGGCTCGCGCTTTTTGAATTCGCCCGCGAGCAGCTCGACGCCGGCAAGCGCGGAGATGTCGATCGGCAGCGCGATGCATTCGCCGTTAAATTGCGCGGAGAGCTCCTTGGCGGTCTCCTCGCAAGGCCCGGCCTTGCGCGCAGTGATGTAAACCTTCGCCGCGCCGGCGCCAAGAAAGCCTGCTGCGATCATCTTGCCGATGCCGCGCGAGCCGCCGGTCACGAGCGCAACACGGCCTTCGAGCGAGAACAGATTTTTGAACATGACGCCTCCCTTGGTTGGCACTCGTTGTGGGCGGGGCGATGAGGGGAGTCAAGGAACCGTCGCTAGCTCCGCCCTCATCCTGAGGAGCGCGTTAGCGCGTCTCGAAGGATGCGGGCGCACCATCCTTCGAGACGCGCTCCTTCGGAGCGCTCCTCAGGATGAGGTCTGAGTGTGCGGATCGATCAGGCCGCAGCGATCCGGCGTAGGCCGTTCCACATCGCGGTCGCGGCGCCCGAGGTCAGCACCGGCAGGATGCGGGTGTCCTGGTAGTTGCCGTTGAGCGAGACGCGCGGCAGCGCGGTCATGTGGCCGGCGTTCTCGGCGAACAGCATACCGGGTCGCGTCGTCACGGCGGTCTTGAAACCGGCGGAAGCGGCAAGCGCGAATTCGCGCTGGCCTGCTGCCTCGCGGTCGCCATAGGGGTAGGCAAAATGCAGCACGGGAAGTCCGAGCGCCTGTTCGATCCGCGCGCGGCTCATTGCCATTTCCTGCGCGGCGATCGCCTCGCTCTGCTTGGCGAGATTGCAGTGGCTGATGGTGTGGGCGCCGATCGTGACCAGTGGATCGGCGGCAAGCGCCGTGACCTCGCCCCAGGGCAGGCAAAGGCCGCGGCACAGCGCGGCCATATCGACGTCGTATCTGGTGCAGAGTGTCTCGATCTCGCGCTTGAGATCATGCTCGCCCGGCAGCGCGCGCAGCCAGTCGTGCAGGCGGTCGAACGCCGCCTGCTTTGCCGCAGGCGTCGTCGCATCGAGGCGAAGCGCGGCCTTGCCGATCTGCACGTCGATCTGTTCGGCCTTGGCGATCACCGCTTCCAGCGCAATCCACCACAGGCGTCCGATGCCTTCGGCGAAGTCGCTGGTGACATAGACGGTCGAAGGCGCGTCGAACTCGCGCAGCACCGGCAGCGCAAACTCCAGATTGTCGCGGTAACCGTCGTCGAGGGTGAAGGCGGCGAAGCGGCGAGCAAAGTTGCCTTGGACCAGCCGCTCATGCAACTCGTCCATGCTGACGATGTCGATGTCGCGCGAGCGCAGGTGGCAAAGGGTCGCGCGCAGGAAATCCGGGGTGACCTCGAGGTGCCGGTTGGGTTGGAATGCGTCGTCTCGGGCCGGCCGCACGTGGTGCAGCATGAAAATGGCACCGACGCCCGACAAAAGCGGACGCAGGAGATGGTGCGCGCCGCTGAAATAGAGTGCTCCCAGCCCGGCGCGGATGACGTTGTTGCGGAGTTGTTTCATCGAAGGCTGGCGGACCCCTGGCATTCCGCCTTCAACTTAAGGAAGGACCCTTGAAGAAAAAGTTATTCCAATTGTCCACGCAGGGCCTTCAGACGGCCGGCATTTCCGGTTTGACAGCCTGCCAAGGGTTTGTTTTGTCTCCGGTTCCAGAGTTCGGGTCGTCGAATGCAGAAGCTTTTCAAGTGGGCCAGCAAATGGTGGCCGGGGCTGATCCCCTTGGCCGTCATGTGGGGATTTGCGGCCTGGAATAACACCTTGCCGGTCGAAGCCGACCTGTCGGCCCGAAGCAGCGCCGCGCTCAAGGGCACCGTTCTGGACAAGACCCGGATTGCCGTCGACGGCCGCGATGTCAGCCTGGCCGCGGATGCCTTCTCCGAGGAGGGCCGCCGCGATGCGGTGATGGCGGTCGAGAACGTTCCAGGCGTTCGCCTCGTCGACGACGCGACCCGCCTCGTTCCCGAGGCCAAGCCCTTCGTCTGGAACGCCGAGCGCGACGTGGTCCGGGTGACGCTGTCGGGCAGCGCGCCGTTGCCGGCGATGAAGGCGCGGCTCGTGGAGGCGGCGCGCAAGGAGCTCGGCGGGGTCGAGGTGGCCGATCAGATGGGGCTGGCGCGCGGCGCGCCGCCGCGGTTCGAGGCGGCCGCGATGCTCCTGCTCGACCAGATCGGCAAGCTCAAGGAAGGCAAGATCACGATCTCCGACACCAAGATCAGCCTGTCGGGCATGGCCCGGGACCTCGGCGGCCGCGAGGCGATCGCGGTGGCGTTGAAGAACCTGCCCGAAGGTTTTTCAATCGCCGCGAACGAGGTCAAGGCACCGCCCTATATCTTCCAGGCCTACAAGGATCCGGTCGCCGCGACGCTGACGCTGACCGGCTACGTGCCTGACGACAACGTGCACGCGGCCATCGCAAGCAGCGCCTCGCGAAGGTTCTTCACCGAAAAGGTCGTCGACAATCTCAAGTCCAGCATCGGGGCGCCTAGCTCCTTCAGCACTGCGGTGGTCGCAGCCCTCGGCGCGCTGTCGCGGCTGTCGACCGGCACACTTGTGGTGTCCGACCGCGAGGTGAAGCTGTCGGGCGATGCGCTGTATGAAGGCGCGGCCAACGATATTCGCGCCGGTCTCGGCAAGGATTTTCCAAAGACCTGGCAGTACAAGCCGGAAATAACGGTGAAGCCTGCGGCGGGCCCGGTCGACGGCACCGTCTGCCAGCAATTGTTCTCGGAGCTCCTGGGCAAGGGCAAGATTCGCTTCGAGCCGAAGCGCGCCAACATCGATCCGGACTCTGCAGGCATTCTCGACCATCTCATCGAGACGGCGCTGCGTTGTCCGACCACCAATATCGAGGTTGCCGGCCACACCGATGCCGATGGCGAGGATTCCTTCAACCAGGCCCTCTCGGAAAAGCGCGCGCAGGCGGTGATCGACTATCTGGTCAAGGCCGGCCTGCCGGCGACCCGCTTCACCGCGGTCGGCTATGGCGCGACGCAGCCCGTCGCCGGCAACGACACCGATGATGGCAAGGCGCAGAACCGCCGCATCGAATTTCTGGTGAGGTGACGATGCCGTATCTCGTCTCGTTTCATTTGGGCTGGCTGATCGGATCGCTGCTGTTGGGCTTGGCGATGGGCTGGATTTCGGTGGTCCAGCGCGGCAACGGCACCTCGAAGGTGACAGCACGCTGGCTGGCGGTGCTGGTCGCGGGACTGGTCGCGGCGTCGCTCACCCGTGTGGTCCCCGGACGGTTCGGCTACTGGCTCGACCTCGGTCTGATTATCTTTGCCTGCTATCTGGTCGGCTGCACCATCGGCGCGTGGCTACGCGATCGCGTGGTCTCGCGCAGCGCGCCAGCGGCCTGAGCTTCCGGCCCGCGTATAGGCGCATCCAACATTGCGGTAACTGTCTGATGACAAAGGAGAACGTCGAGGCGAAAAGTTGAGCTTGACAATAATACGTACGTGCGTATTGTGCATGTCATGCCAAAGCCCTCACTCAAAGACGCTATCCTCGACGCCGGCCTCAAGGTCATGTTCCGCACCGGCTATCATGGCACCAGCGTGCGCGACGTCACCGCCGCGGCGGGCGCGCCGCAGGGCTCCTTCACCAACCATTTTCGTTCCAAGGAGGCCTTCGCTTCCGAAGTGCTCGACCGCTATTTTGGCGTCACCAGGGGGCTGGTCGCGCAGGCGCTCGAGGATACCTCGCTGACACCGCGCGCGCGGCTCCGCCGCTACCTCGACATCATCACCGGCAGGTTGGAGGCCGACGGCTATGGCCGCGGCTGCCTGATTGGCGATCTCAGCCTGGAGGCCACCGGCAGCAGCGAGATGCTGCGCACGCGCCTCGCCGAGATCTTTGCCGAATGGCGCGTGCCGTTCGCCGTCTGCATCGCAGAAGCCCAGGAACGTGGCGAGATAGCGTCGGATTTCGAGCCCGAGGAGCTTGCCGACTTCCTGCTCGCATCCTGGCAGGGCGCGATCCTGCGCATGAAGGTCGATCGCAATCCCAAAGCGCTCGAGCGTTTCAAGAGCATCGCATTCCAAACCGTGTTCAAGGAGTCGACATGAGCCAGCAAGCCGAGATCGAGATTCGCAACACGTCCATCCTGGGAACGACCATGGCCTGGCGCGAGGCGGGCGCCCAGGATGCGCCGGTCGCGCTGTTTCTGCACGGCAATCCCACCTCGTCGTATATCTGGCGCAGCATCCTGCCGCTGGTGGCGCCGGTGGCGCATTGCATCGCGCCCGATCTCGTCGGCTTCGGCCGGTCCGGCAAGCCCGACATCGACTATCGCTTCTTCGACCACGTCCGCCATCTCGATGCACTGATCGACGAACTCGGCATCTCCTCGGCCTACCTCGTCGCGCAGGACTGGGGCACCGCGCTCGCATTTCATCTTGCTGCGCGCCGGCCGGATTTCGTCCGCGGCCTCGCTTTCATGGAGTTCATCCGCCCGATGCCGACCTGGCAGGATTTCCACCACAGCGAGGTCGCGGAGGAGTTCGAGCACGCCGAGGCGGCGAGGGCCATCTTTCGCAAGTTCAGAACACCGGGCGAGGGCGAGGCCATGATCCTTCAGGCCAATGCGTTCGTCGAACGCGTGCTGCCCGGCGGCATCCTGCGCAGGCTCAGCGACGAGGAGATGTCGTCCTATCGCGCACCGTTCCCGACGCCCGAGAGCCGCCGCCCCGTTCTCGCCCTTCCCCGCGAACTGCCGATCGCTGGCGAGCCTGCCGATGTCTATGAAACGCTTCAGTCCGCCCATGCGGCATTGGCAACCTCGTCCTATCCAAAGCTGCTGTTCACGGGCGAGCCTGGCGCGCTGGTCTCGCCCGAATTTGCCGAGCGGTTCGCAGCTCCGTTGAAGCACTGCGCGCTGGTGCGTCTTGGTCCGGGACTGCATTTCCTCCAGGAGGATCACCCCGAGGCGATCGGCCGGTCGGTCGCGGGCTGGATCGCCGGCATCGAAGCGGTGCGCCCGCAGCTTGCGGCTTGAACGGAGAGCAAAATGTCGGACGTCACGATTGTCTATTGTCGGCCCTGCGGCTACGAAAAACGCGCGAAGGAAGCAGCCGCTGCGCTGCATGAACAGTTGGCGCTGGAGTCGGATCTCGTGCCGGGCAAGGGCGGGATCTTCCAGCTCAAGCTCGGCGACAGGATTGTCGCTAGCCGCAGCAAGGGGCATTTTCCTGGAGCTGACGAGATCGTCGCCGCCGTTGCCGCCGCGCGGCGCTGATTGAGCACAGGAAGGTTTGCCGATGTCGATTGTCTGGACCGACGATCTCACCGCGATCGACTGGGACGAACTCTCCGTGCTCTACCGCATCGCGCCGCTGGGCAACAAGGCGCCGGCCGATCTCGCGCTGGTATTCGGCAACAGCATGTTCCGGGCCTTCGTCTACGATAGCGGCCGTCTCGTCGGCGCCGGCCGCGTGCTCGCCGACGGCCGCGACTGCGCCTATCTCTGCGATATCGCGGTGCACCCGGACTGTCAGGGCCAGGGCCTCGGCCGCCAGATCATCGAGCGGCTGCTTGCGCGCTGCGGCTCGCACCGAAAAATCATCCTCTATGCCGTGCCGGGCAAGGAGGCCTTCTACGAACGTCTCGGCTTCCGCCGGATGACCACGGCCATGGCCATCTTCGAGGATCAGACCCATGCCTATGAGCGCGGCTATCTGACCGCGCCCTAGGCGGCGCTCACGCCGCGACCTCTCAGCGCAGAGGATAATCCACGCAAAACCGGCCGTGCCGTCCCGCCTTTCAACAGTCGGGCGCGGCGCATAGATTGACGTCGGCTTAAGGCCGGACGGAACATTGCACGATCGAAATCATCAAAACTTCACGGCCCCTGCGCAGGATTGCCATGGAGATTCGCGTGAACCCTGTCGCGGAAAGAGCCGCCCCCCGTGTATTCCCTGCTCGAAAGCCTATCTAAAACATTGAAGGAACGGCTTTTTGGTCGCATTGGCGAATTCCACTCCGGCCCGAAACGCGCTACTGGAGGGGCGGGGGGAATGCGCGATGCCGGCGCCGGCGGCGCGGGTTCGCCGGCCGTCAATTCGCCGGCCAACGTGGCCGCTGGAGCGTTGTTCGAGGTCTAGATGCTGGAAGCCATACGCAGGGCGATGTCGTTTCTGCGCCAGAAGCAAATCCTGCATAAGCTTGGCGTTGTCATCAGCGTCACGGTCATCGGCATCGCTTGCTATGTGCTCTATCACATGCTGCGCGGCATCGATTTCAACGAGGTGGTCGAAGCGATCAAGAGCACCGAGCCGCGTCAGATTGCGATGGCGGCGCTGTTCGTCGCCGCGGGCTATTTTACCCTGACCTTCTACGACTTGTTCGCCGTGCGCGCGATCGGCCATGCCCATGTGCCTTATCGCATCAACGCGCTGGCCGCCTTCACGAGCTACTCGATCGGTCACAATGTAGGCGCCAGCGTCTTCACCGGTGGCGCGGTGCGTTACCGCATCTACTCAGCCCATGGCCTGAACGCGATCGACGTCGCGAAGATCTGCTTCCTCGCCGGTCTGACCTTCTGGCTCGGCAACGCCGCCGTGCTGGGGCTTGGAATTTCCTACCATCCGGAGGCGGCCGCCTCGATCGACCAGCTTCCGCCCTGGCTGAACCGCACGGCGGCGATGGGGATCATCGTCGCGCTGGTTGCCTATGTGGTCTGGGTCTGGACCCAGCCGCGGGTGGTCGGCCGCGGACCGTGGACGGTGGTGCTGCCGGGCGGCCCGCTGACGCTGCTGCAGATCGCGATCGGCATCATCGATCTCGGCTTCTGCGCGCTCGCGATGTACGTGCTGGTCCCGGACGAGCCCAATCTCGGCTTCGTCGTGGTCGCGGTGATCTTCGTCTCGGCGACGCTGCTCGGCTTTGCCAGCCATTCGCCCGGGGGCCTCGGCGTCTTCGACGCTGCCATGCTTGTCGGCCTCTGGCAGATGGACCGGGAGGAGCTCCTGGGCGGCATGCTCCTGTTCCGGGTGCTCTATTATCTTTCACCCTTCGTCATATCTGTAATCTTGCTGACGTTTCGCGAGGTTATCATCGGCGCCCGATCGAAGCGCCTGCAGCAGGCGGCGCTCAAGCTCGACCCCGGTCCGGCACCTGAAGCCGCCTATGTGAGAGAGCGCAGCGACAGCGGCGCCTGAACCGCGCAAGCCCCTAGGAGAAGCCCGCCCCGATGGCGATTGATGCCCCTCCTTCTCCCGCCCAGCCCTGGTCCGACCGGCTGCGGCACTCGACTATCATCCTGATCGCCGCAGCGCTGGCGCTGTCGGTCGTGGTTTCGCTCGGCGAATTGTCGGCGGTGCGCGCCGTGGCGGTGTTTCTCTGCATAGCGGCCGCCGCGCTGATCCCGTGGCGACTGCATGACAATGCGGCCTCGCGCGACGACGTCCGCCGCATCAATCCCGTCGAAAGCGCGGCGGTTGCGGCGGTCGTCGCCGGCATACCGGATCCGGCGGTGCTGCTCGACCGCGCCGGCCGTGTGATCCATCTCAATGCGGCCGCCGCCCAGCTTGCGCCGGCGCTGCGCAAGAACGAGCTGGCGCAGTTCGCACTGCGCTCGCCGGAGATCATCACCGCGCTGCGCGAGTCGATCGCCACCACCGAGCCGCGGCGCGCAGACTATCTCGACCATGTGCCGGTCGATCGCTGGATGGAGCTCATCATCACGCCGGTGCCGGTGCCCACCACCTTCGGCGGCGCCGACAAATGCATGCTGATGACCTTCCACGACCAGACGCCGCTGCGCCGGGTCGAGGAGATGCGCGCCGATTTCGTTGCCAATGCCAGCCACGAATTGCGCACGCCGCTCGCCGCGCTGTCGGGCTTCATTGATACGCTCCAGGGGCAGGCCAAGGACGACCCCAAGGCCCGCGAGCGCTTCCTCGGCATCATGCACGCTCAGGCCACACGCATGGCGCGCCTGATAGATGACCTCTTGTCGCTGTCGCGCGTCGAGTTGTCCGCCCATGTGCGACCCGACACCCTGGTCGATCTCGTGCCGATCATCCGCCAGGTCGCCGACGGGCTCGAGCCGCTGGCCCGCGAACGCCAGGTCGACGTCGAGACCCATCTGCCGGAGAGCCCGGTGATGATCGCGGGCGACCGTGAAGAGCTGTTGCGCCTGTTCGAGAACCTGATCGAGAACGCGCTCAAATATGGTGCCTCGGGCGGGCGCGTCATCGTGTCGCTCAACATCGGCGCGGCGACTGATGGAACTCAGGAAATCCGCGTCTTCGTGCGCGATTTCGGCCCCGGCATCGCGCCCGAGCACCTGCCGCGGCTGACCGAGCGCTTCTACCGGGTCGACGTCGGCGACAGCCGCTCGCAAGGCGGGACGGGCCTCGGATTATCGCTGGTGAAACATATTCTTAACCGTCATCGCGGCCGGCTTTTGATCGAAAGCGTGCCCAAGCAGGGCGCCACCTTCACCGCCTGTTTTCCCCAGGCCAGGACCTCGGCGTCAACCTGATATTCAAGCGATTCCAGCCACTTAAAGCTGTCATCTGACTGTCACCAAACCTTCGTAAAAGCACAGCCGACCGCTCCTAAAGGGGCGGCGCGGGAGCGCGATCGGGCGCGGATGGCGCTTCGCTCCCCAGTATGGAGACCAGCATGAATTTCCTCAAAACTATCGTCGCTGCTGGCTTGGTCGCCGCATCGACGTCGGCTTTCGCCGCCGATATTACCGGCGCCGGTGCGACGTTCCCGTTCCCGATCTATTCCAAGTGGGCTGACGCCTACAAGAAGGAGACCGGCAACGGCCTGAACTACCAGTCGATCGGCTCCGGTGGCGGCATCAAGCAGATCCAGGCCAAGACCGTGACGTTCGGCGCCAGCGACGCGCCGCTCAAGGCCGAGCAGCTCGAGAAGGACGGCCTCGCCCAGTGGCCGATGGTGATGGGTGCGATCGTTCCCGTCGTCAACATCGAGGGCGTCAAGGCCGGCGAGCTGGTGTTCGATGGCGAGACCCTCGCCAACATCTATCTCGGCAAGATCACCAAGTGGGATGATGCTGCCATCAAGAAGCTCAATCCGAACGTGAAGCTGCCGTCCGAGGCGATCACCGTGGTGCGCCGCTCCGACGGTTCGGGTACGACCTTCAACTTCACCAACTATCTCTCGAAGGCCAGCGCTGACTGGAAGAGCAAGGTCGGTGAGGGCACGGCTGTCGAGTGGCCGGTCGGCGTCGGCGCCAAGGGCAACGAGGGCGTGTCCGGCAACATCAGCCAGACCAAGAACTCGATCGGCTACGTCGAGTACGCCTATGCCAAGCAGAACAAGCTGACCTACACCGGCCTCGTCAACAAGGCCGGCAAGACGGTGCAGCCGACGGTCGAGGCCTTCCAGGCGGCCGCCTCCAACGCCGATTGGTCCAAGGCGCCCGGCTACTACGTCATCCTGACCGACCAGCCCGGCGACAAGTCCTGGCCGATCACGGCGGCGACCTTCATCCTCATGCACAAGGAAGGCACCGACAAGGCGGCCTCGCAGGAAGCCATCAAGTTCTTCCGCTGGGCCTTCAAGAACGGCGGCAAGATGGCCGAGGAGCTCGACTACATCCCGATGCCGGACAGCGTCGTCCAGCAGATCGAGAAGACCTGGGCTGCCGAGATCAAGAGCTAAGCGCTCTTGTCCTGGGCGCAGCGCGGCATCATCTGCCGCGCTGTCGGTCCGGGATCCGCAAGGCCTCGTTCCCGGATGCGTCGGGTCGCTGTCGCGATGAGACGCATCCGGAGCGCGAGACCGGTGACAAAAGAGCAAATACAGTCAGTACAGGGGATCGGCGTGGCAGAGATGGCCGTTCAGAGCGACGTGATTGATGACGCCGGACCCTATGATCGTGCCAAGGCGTTGAGCGCCTTCAAGCTCGGCGATCTCACCTTCTACTGGATCACGCGGCTGAGTGCGATCTCGGTCCTGCTCATCCTCGGCGGCATCATTGTGTCGCTGATCGTCGGTGCTTTCCCGGCGATGAAGGAGTATGGCCTGTCGTTTCTGTGGACGCAGCGCTGGGCGCCGTCCGCCGATCCGCCCGTGCTCGGCGCGCTCGGGCCGATGTACGGCACGCTCGTCACCTCCTTCATTGCGATGCTGATCGCCATCCCCGTCGGTCTCGGCATTGCGATCTTTTTGACCGAGCTCTGCCCGCAATGGCTGCGCCGTCCGATCGGCATGGCGGTCGAGCTGCTCGCCGGCATTCCCTCCATCATCTACGGCATGTGGGGCTTCTTCGTGCTCGGCCCGTTCCTGGCCAACACCTTCCAGCCCTTCATGATCAAAATCTTCGACGGCGTTCCCGTGCTGGGCGCGATCTTCGCCGGCCCGCCGTCCTATCTCAGCCTGTTCAACGCCTCGCTGATCCTGGCGATCATGGTGCTGCCCTTCATCACCTCGATCTCGGTCGACGTGTTCAAGACCGTGCCTCCGGTGCTGAAGGAGGCTGCCTACGGCGTCGGCTGCACCACCTGGGAGGTGGTCCGCAGCGTGGTGATCCCCTACACGCGGGTCGGTATCATCGGTGGCGTCATGCTGGCGCTGGGCCGTGCGCTTGGCGAGACCATGGCGGTGACCTTCATCATCGGCAACTCGTTCCGGATCTCCTCATCGATCTTCGCGCCGGGCACCACGATCTCGGCGGCGATCGCCAGCGAGTTCGCCGAAAGCGACGGCCTGCATCAATCCGGCCTGATCTTGCTCGGCCTCCTGCTGTTCGTGCTGACGTTCTTCGTGCTCGCGGCCGCGCGGCTGATGCTGCTGCGCCTCGAAAAGAAAGCGGGGAAGTGACGCCATGAACCCGATTTATGCACGCCGCCGCCGCAAGGACATCCTGATCCGCGGTCTCTGCATCGGCGCCGCCGCCTTTGGCGTGACCTGGCTCGCGCTGATCCTGATCACGCTGCTCTACAACGGCCTGACGGGATTGAACCTCCAGATCTTCACCGAAAGCACGCCGCCGCCCGGCTCGAACGAAGGCGGCCTGCTCAATGCCATCGTCGGCTCGCTGATCATGACCGTGCTCGGCGTCGGCATCGGTGCGCCGCTCGGCCTGTTCGCCGGCACCTATCTCGCCGAGTACGGCCGCAATGACAAGCTGACCTCGGTCATCCGTTTCATCAACGACATCCTGCTCAGCGCACCCTCGATCATCATCGGCCTGTTCATCTACGGCGCGGTGGTGGTGCCGATGCGCGGCTTCTCGGCGATCGCCGGCAGCCTCGCGCTCGCCGTGATCGTGATCCCGGTGGTGCTACGCACGACCGAGGACATGCTGCTCCTGGTGCCGAACGCGCTGCGTGAGGCGGCCTCGGCACTGGGCCTGCCGCGTTCATTGGTGATCAAGCGGATCGCCTATCGCGCGGCGCGCTCCGGCCTCATCACCGGCGTGCTGCTCGCGACCGCCCGCGTCGCCGGCGAGACTGCGCCGCTGCTGTTCACTGCGCTGTCGAACCAGTTCTTCAGCCTGAGCCTGAACAAGACGATAGCGAACCTGCCGGTCACCATCAACAACTTCGTGCAGAGCCCGTACGCCTACTGGAAGCAACTCGCCTGGAGCGGCGCGCTGCTGATCACGCTCACCGTGCTTGCCCTGAACATTGGCGCGCGCATCCTTGGCGCCGAGAGGACCGCAAAATGACCGACCTGTCCGTATCCGTGAGTTCCAACGGTCACCTGGCGTCGCAACCGCTGCCGGAGGCCCCGGCCAAGGTGACGGTTCGCAACCTCAACTTCTATTACGGCGAACACCACGCGCTGAAGAACATCAACCTGACGCTCGGCACCAACCGCGTCACGGCGTTCATCGGTCCGTCGGGCTGCGGCAAGTCGACCCTGCTGCGCATCTTCAATCGGATGTATGATCTCTATCCGGGCCAGCGTGTGACCGGTCAGCTCATGCTCGACCAGACCAACATTCTCGACCCCAAGCTCGATCTCAACCTGCTGCGGGCCCGCGTCGGCATGGTGTTCCAGAAGCCGACGCCGTTCCCGATGACGATCTACGAGAACATCGCCTTCGGCATCCGCCTCTATGAGAAGATCTCGAAGTCGGAGATGGACGACCGCGTCGAGAAGGCGCTGCGCGGCGGCGCGCTCTGGAACGAGGTCAAGGACAAGCTCAACGCCTCGGGCCTCTCGCTCTCCGGCGGCCAGCAGCAGCGCCTCTGCATCGCGCGCACCGTCGCGGTGCGCCCCGAAGTGATCCTGTTCGACGAGCCCTGCTCGGCGCTCGACCCGATCTCGACCGCCAAGGTCGAGGAGCTGATCCAGGAGCTGTCCGAGAACTACACGATCGCGATCGTCACCCATAACATGCAGCAAGCGGCGCGCGTTTCCGACAAGACCGCCTTCATGTATCTCGGCGAGCTGATCGAGTTCGACGACACCAGCAAGATCTTCACGTCGCCGAGCGATCGGCGTACGCAGGATTACATCACCGGCCGGTTCGGCTGAGGAGACAGGATATGGGTTCCGAACACACCGCAAAGGCCTTCGACACCGACCTTCAGGAGCTCACTCGACTGGTCGCAGAGATGGGCGGGATTGCCGAGCGCATGATCGTCGATTCCGTCGATGCGCTGATCCGCCGCGACGTCGCGCTCGGCCAGCGCGTCGTCGCCACCGACGTCGAGCTCGACGCGCTGCAGAAGCGTATCGAGGAGCGTGCCGTGCTCACCATCGCCCGCCGTCAGCCGATGGCGATCGACCTGCGCGAGATCGTTGGTGCGATGCGCGTGGCGACCGACCTCGAGCGCATCGGCGACCTTGCCAAGAACATGGGCAAGCGCGTCGCCGCGCTGGAGACGGACTTCCATCCGCTAAAGCTGTTCCGCGGCCTGGAACACATGACCGACCTGGTGCAGCAGCAGGTCAAGTCGGTGCTTGACGCCTATGCCGCGCATGACCTGCCGGCGGCGATGGCGGTGTGGAAGGGCGACGAGGAAGTCGACGCCATCTGCACCTCGCTGTTCCGCGAGCTCCTCACTTATATGATGGAGGATCCGCGCAACATCTCGTTCTGCATCCATCTGATGTTCTGCGCCAAGAACATCGAGCGGATCGGCGACCATGCCACCAACATCGCCGAGACCGTGTTTTACATGATCGAAGGTCAGGCCATCGCCGACAAGCGGCCGAAGGGCGACATGACGACCTTCGCCACGACGGTCCCGAATACGTAAGGAGCGACGACCCCATGGGCGCACGCATTATGGTGGTTGAGGACGAGGAGGCTCTGACCGAGCTCCTCCGCTACAACCTCGAAGGCGACGGCTATGACGTCGAGACGGTGATGCGCGGCGACGACGCCGATACCCGTCTCAAGGAACATATCCCCGACCTGATCGTGCTCGACTGGATGCTGCCGGGCCTGTCCGGCATCGAGCTGTGCCGGCGCTTGCGCACCAGGCCCGACACCAAGCAGCTTCCGATCATCATGCTCACCGCGCGCGGCGAGGAGAGTGAGCGGGTGCGGGGTCTTGCGACCGGTGCCGACGACTATATCGTCAAGCCGTTCTCGGTGCCCGAGCTCTTGGCGCGCGTAAAGGGCCTGCTCCGGCGCGCAAGCCCCGAGCGGCTCGCCACCGTGCTCGCCTATGGCGACATCGAGCTCGATCGTGAAAAGCGCCGCGTGGCGCGCTCGGGCCGGCCGATCGATCTCGGTCCGACCGAATATCGCCTGTTGGAGTTTTTCCTCGAGCATCCGGGTCGCGTGTTCTCGCGCGAGCAGCTTCTCGACAGCGTCTGGGGCCGCGACATCTACATCGACGAACGCACCGTCGACGTGCACATCGGCCGCCTGCGCAAGCTGCTCAATCTCGGCCGCGAGCAGGATCCGATCCGCACCGTGCGCGGCGCCGGCTATGCGCTGGATGACCGTTTCGCGAAGGCGGAGCAGACGTAAAGTCTGGGGCGGGATGGCTGGTTGTTGCCACACTTTCAGTCGTCGTCCCGGCGAAGGCCGAGACGCATAACCCCAGGGCGCAGTTGTCGCGCGACGATGATAACTCCGAGTCCCCGTAACCACATCGGCCGGTGGTTATGGATCCCGGCGTTCGCCGGGACGACACCGAGCTAGTTGAAGTGCCGTCGTGTAACGACGGCACCTAGTTCACCGACTAAACGCTAACTCAGCGCGTGCCCGGCTTCGCCGGAGCGCGGCGGCGATCCGCCGCCGGCTGATAGGCGACGCGCGAGTGCTGGGCGCAATAGGGCAGGCCGGTGAGCGCCTTGCCGCCGCAGAAGAAGAAATCCGGGCTCGAGGGATCGCCGACCGGCCAATGGCAGGTCGCCTCGTTCAGCTCGAGCAGCGACAGCCGCTGGCTCATCGGCACGACGTTGTCATAGGTGACCGGATCGGGCTCAACCTCGACCTCGAAGACCTGCGCCAGCGCGGTGTTGCCGCGCGAGATCGGACGAGCCACCCGCATCATGTGCTGCGCGGGGCGCGCCTTACGCGGCCGCGGCGCCGCCGACGAGGGGCTCTTGGCGCGGCCGGACAGGCCGAGCCTGTGCACCTTGCCGATCACGGCATTGCGGGTCACATTGCCGAGCTCGGCTGCGATCTGGCTGGCCGAAAGTCCAGCCTCCCAGAGCTTTTTCAACTGCTCGACGCGATCGTCGGACCATGTCAAAACCGTCATTGCACCCTTTCCCTCGCCGCGCGCCAGCCACCCTGGCCCTCGCGGCGAATGCCTAAGCCTCGAAAAACCCGTGCCGCCAGAATCCTTTAAGGCTCGCCGGGCGCGACTAGAGCGCCCGAACGTTTACGCCGGTACATGAGAACTTAGAGGATCAGAACCGCTGCACGAGATGTCGTATCTGACAGCCCAAACGCTACAATATGGCGTGACTCACGCGCAAGAGTCCGCCGACTCGCTTCCACATGTTCCGTAACGAAAACCCCGCAAAGTAGGCACCGCAAGACTACGGATTCTGCGTTTCCCGAGGCTTGCCGGCGGCATTGACAGGCGTTCTACCAAGCATAAGATAGTTCTACGTGCCGCCCTGAAAAGGCGGCACGTTTCGTTTTCCGGGACGGTCAATGGTGCGCTGCGCAATGCGCGTTGAGGCCGTCCTCAACACCAAGTGACAGTCATGACCAAGAGCGCCGCGCCGCATCTGCTTCCTGTTTTCGCCAGAGCCGACATCGGTTTCGAGCGTGGCGAAGGCTGCTGGCTGATCGCCACGAATGGCGAGCGCTATCTCGACTTCACCTCCGGCGTCGCGGTCAACGCGCTCGGCCATGCCCATCCCGCACTGGTCAAGGCGTTGCAGGAGCAGGCGACGAAGCTCTGGCACATGTCGAACCTGTTCCAGAGCCCGGATGGCGAGCGTCTTGCGGCGCGCCTCTGTAACGAGAGCTTTGCGGACTTCGTGTTCTTCTGCAATTCCGGCGCGGAAGCGCTGGAATGCGTCATCAAGGTCGTGCGCCGCTATCACGCGTCGAAAGGTCATCCCGAGCGCTATCGCATGATCACCTTCGAGGGTGCCTTCCACGGCCGCACGCTCGCGACGCTGGCTGCAACCGGCTCGGCCAAATATCTCGAAGGTTTCGGGCCGCCGATGGAAGGCTTCGACCAGGTGCCGCATGGCGACCTCGACGCCGTCAAGAAGGCGATCGGTCCGCAGACCGCCGGCATCCTGATCGAGCCGATCCAGGGTGAGGGCGGCGTGCGCTCGGCGACGCCCGCATTCCTCAAGTCGCTGCGCCAGCTCTGCGACGAGCGCGGCCTGTTGCTCGCGTTCGACGAGGTGCAGACCGGCATGGGCCGCGCTGGCGATCTCTTCGCGCACCGCCGCTTCGGCGTCACGCCCGACGTGATGTCGCTGGCGAAGGCGCTCGGCGGCGGATTCCCGATCGGCGCCTGCCTTGCGACCGCGGAAGCCGCCTCGGGCATGACGCCCGGCTCGCATGGCTCGACCTTCGGCGGCAATCCGCTCGCAATCTCGGCCGCCAATGCGGTGCTCGACGTCATGCTCAAGCCGGGCTTCTTTGATCACGTTCAGAAGATGTCGCTCTTGTTGAAGCAGAAGCTCGCGTCCGTGATCGATCGTCATCCCGACATCGTCAGCGAGGTTCGCGGCGAGGGGCTCCTGATCGGCATCAAGGCCGTGGTGCCCTCGGGCGATCTGGTCGCGGCGCTACGCGACGAAAAGCTGCTCACCGTCGGGGCCGGCGACAACGTCGTGCGCTTCCTGCCACCGTTGATCGTGACTGAAGCCGAGATCGAGGACAGCGTCGCGCGGCTCGAGCGCGCCTGCACCGCGCTTTCCGGCAACAAGCGGGCGGCAAGCTGATGAGCAAGGCGCCCAATAAAATGCCAAGGCACTTCCTGGATATCAACGAGCTCCCGCTGTCGGAGCTCAAGCGCATGCTCGCCGCATCCTCCGCCATGAAGGCGAAGCAGAAGGCGCATCAGCCGGTCAAGCCGCTCGAAGGCAAGACGCTGGCGATGATCTTCGAGCGCCCCTCGACGCGCACGCGCGTGTCGTTCGACGTCGGCATGCGCCAGCTCGGCGGCGAGGCGATCATGCTGACCGGCGCCGAGATGCAGCTCGGCCGCGGCGAGACCATCGCCGACACCGCGCGCGTGCTGTCGCGCTACGTCGATGCAATCATGATCCGCATCCTCAATCACGATGCGCTGCTCGAGCTGGCGGCGAATGCGACCGTGCCCGTCATCAACGGACTGACGCGGCGCTCGCATCCCTGCCAGGTGATGGCCGACCTCATGACCTATGAGGAGCATCGCGGCCCGATCGAGGGCAAGACGGTGGCCTGGACCGGTGACGACAACAATGTGCTGGCATCCTGGGCCCATGCCGCCGAGCGCTTCAACTTCAAGCTCAATGTGGCCACGCCTCCGGAGCTCGCGCCGAAGAAGGCGATGCGCGACTGGATCAAGGCGACCGGTGCCCCGATCGTGCTCGGCACCGATCCCGAGGCCGCCGTACGCAGCGCCGATTGCGTGGTCACCGACACCTGGGTGTCGATGGGCGACAAGGAAGGCGAACACCGCCACAACGTGCTCAAGCCCTATCAGGTCAATTCCAAGCTGATGTCGCTGGCCAAGCCCGACGCGCTGTTCATGCACTGCCTGCCCGCCCATCGTGGCGAAGAGGTTACCGACGAGGTGATCGATGGTCCGCAATCGGTCGTGTTCGATGAGGCCGAAAACCGCTTGCATGCGCAGAAGGGCATCCTGGCCTGGTGCTTTGACGCGGTGAAGTAGGTTTGGTTATGGGTCCTGGCCTTCGCCGGGACGACTCCGAACTTGAGGTTGCTTCGTACAATCTGCTCTGCGCGGAACAGGAGTTCCTCACGCCTCTTCCATTTCACCTCCTCCGACCCCAGATAAAGCGCCATGGTTTTCCAATCCCCTGACATGAAGACCGGGCCTGAAAGCCCGGTTCGCGCGCCATCAGCGGTTCCGATCGATGACGCGGTCCTGCCTTACGAGGTCGACGCGCTCGACGTGCGCGGTCGCCTGGTGCGGCTTGGTCCGGCGCTCGACGAGGTCCTGACCAAGCACGACTATCCCGCGCCGGTCGGCAAGCTGCTCGGCGAAGCCATCGTGCTGACGACGCTGCTCGGCTCGGCACTGAAATTCGAAGGCCGCTTCATCCTCCAGGCCCAGACTGACGGCCCGGTGTCATTCTTGGTCGTGGACTACAAGGCGCCGGATCGCTTGCGGGCCTACGCCCGCTACGATGCTTCGCGTCTCGGCGCGGCGCAGGATTCCGGCGCGCTGCTTGGACGTGGCCATCTTGCCATGACCATCGATCAGGGCCCCGACATGAGCCGCTACCAGGGCCTGGTGGCGCTCGACGGCGGCAGTTTGGAAGATGCCGCCCATGAATATTTCCTGCGCTCCGAGCAGATCCCGACCCGCGTTCGCCTCGCGGTCGGCGAGGAGTGGCGCTCGAGCGACGGCGGCAAGCATCGCTGGCGCGCCGGCGGCATGCTGATGCAGTTCCTGCCGAAGGCGCCGGAGCGCGCGCGGCAGGCGGATCTGCATCCCGGTGACGCTCCGGAAGGCACGGAGGCGCACAGTATCGCCGAGGACGACGCCTGGGTCGAGGCGCGCTCGCTGATCGAAACGGTCGAGGACGTCGAGCTCATCGATCCCGAGCTGTCCGGCGAGCGCCTGCTCTTCCGCCTGTTCCACGAGCGCGGCGTGCGCGTATTCAATCCGGAGCCTCTCAAGGCGCAATGCTCCTGTTCGCGCGATGCGGTTGCCGGCATGCTGAAGAGCTTCTCGCCTGACGATCGCGCCGCGATGGTCAAGGACGACAGGGTCGTCGTGACCTGCGAGTTCTGCTCGTCGGTGTATGAATTCACGCCACACGAGGCGGGCGTCGAAAACGCCTGACGCCGGAATCGTAGGGCGGGTTAGCGCAGTGTAACCCACCTCTTTACTATCCGCGCGAAGAGAGAAGTGGTGGGTTACGCCAGCGGACTGCGCTTTGCGCAGCCGCGGGGCTGACCCACTCTACGGCAGCGCGCCGTGCGTTAATTCAACACCCGCTTGCTGTCCGGGCTGTCGAGCGAGAACGTCGGCACGTCGATCTCGAAGCGCTCTCCGCTTTCGCTGACCATCTGGTAGCGGCCGGTCATGAAGCCTGACGCGGTTGAGAGCGGCACGCCTGAGGTGTATTCGAAGCGCTCGCCGGGGGCCAGGATCGGCTGCTCACCGACCACGCCTTCGCCCTTGACCTCCTGCTGCCGGCCGGAGGCATCCGTGATGATCCAGTGCCGCGTCTTGAGCTGCACGGTCTCCTCGCCGGAATTGGTGATGACGATGGTGTAGGACCAAAAATAGCGCGAGCGTTCGGCCGACGACTGCTCCGGAACAAAGTTCGGCTCGACGGTCACTTCGATCTGGCGGGTCACGGCGCGGTACATAGCTGCCATCATACCGAAATCCCGCCCGGGAACCAAACGCCCGCGTCGCTTTTCGCGACATCGTCCCGCCCGAATTGACAGGGAAGTACACTTCGATTGTGATCCGGTCGCTTTGCTAGGCGACGGCGGACCAGTACACTCCTCCAACGTCGCGATTTGCAAAGGGTTCTTGGCCCCGATGACCATTGCCGACCAAGTGACGGGATCGCCGATCGCGGGAACCGCCAACGCCAAGTCGCGCGCAGCCGCGCCGGCCATCACGCTGCCTGCGATCGGCGAACGCGAGCTTCGGCTCGATCTATTCCGCGGGCTCGCGCTGTGGCTGATCTTCATCGACCATCTGCCGCCGAACCTCTTGACCTGGTTCACGATCCGCAACTACGGCTTCAGCGACGCCACCGAGATCTTCATCTTCATCTCCGGCTACACCGCCGCTTTCGTCTATGGCCGCGCGATGCTGGATTCCGGCTTCGTTATCGCCACCGCGCGCATCCTGCGCCGGGTCTGGCAGATCTATGTCGCCCACGTCTTCCTGTTCACGATCTTCCTCGCGGAAATTTCCTATGTCGCGACGAGCTTCGAGAACCCGCTCTACACGGAAGAGATGGGCATCATGGATTTCCTCAAGCAGCCCGACGTCACCATCGTGCAGGCGCTGCTTTTGCGTTTCCGTCCCGTCAACATGGACGTGCTGCCGCTCTACATCGTCTTGATGTTGGCGCTGCCGGTGATCCTCTGGTCGATGAAGTGGAAGCCCGACGTCACGCTCGGCCTCTCGGTCGTTCTCTACGTCGTCACCTGGGAATTTGATCTGTATTTCTCGGCCTATCCGAACGGCTTCTGGGCGTTCAATCCTCTGGCCTGGCAATTGCTTTTCGTATTCGGGGCCTGGTGCGCGCTCGGAGGTGCGCGGCGCATGTCGCGGATCCTGGCATCGCCTGTCACGACGTGGATCGCGATCGCCTATCTGGCCGCGGCGTTCTACGTGACGCTGACCTGGTACGTGCCGCAGCTCTCCCACTTCATGCCGAAGCGGATCGAGCAGTGGATGTACCCGATCGACAAGACCGATCTCGACGTGCTGCGCTTCACGCATTTCCTGGCGCTCGCCGCGCTCACGGTGCGCTTCCTGCCGCGGGACTGGCCGGGGCTGAAATCGCCCTGGCTGCGGCCACTGATCCTGTGCGGCCAGCATTCGCTGGAGATATTCTGTCTCGGCGTGTTCCTGGCCTTCGCCGGCCACTTCATCCTGGCCGAAGTCTCCGGCGGCCCGGCCATGCATGCGCTGATTAGTCTCTGCGGAATCCTGATCATGTGGGGCGTGGCCTGGGTGATTTCGTGGTACAAGCGCGTGGCTGACAAGAGCGGTACGAAAAGCAAAAACGCCGTCGGCAACGCCGATATGGCGGGAGGGGGCTGATGAAGGCGAAGGTTCTCCTGAGCCTGATCCTGCTATGCGGTGGCCTCGCCGCGCCGTCGGCGCGCGCGGAGGATGCTGCGCCGCCCGCTCCGGCCGTACCCCCATCCTGCGAGCTGCCGTCCTACCTGCTCACGACCGATAGCCAGCTCCACAAGGTCGCCGATACCGTCAAGGCCGGCAAGCCGCTCGAGATCCTGGTCATCGGCAGCCGTTCGACCACCATTCCGTCCTCGGAAAACAGCTCCTATCCCGCGCGCATGGAGGCGATCCTGAAGGAGATGCTGCCGCCGTCGGAGGCAGTGCACGTCTCCGTAGAAATACAGAGCAAGAAGACCGCCGAGGAGGCCGCCTCCACCTTCGTTAAGCTGATGGAAGAGAAAAAGCCTACTTTGGTCATCTGGCAGACCGGGACCGTGGATGCTATCCGATCCATCGATCCCGACGATTTTCGTGGCGCAGTCACCGAAGGGGTTGCTGCGTTGCAAAATGCAGGGGCTGACGTCGTCTTGATGAATTTGCAGTACAGCCCGCGAACCGAAACCATGATCTCGGTGCCGCCCTATCTCGACAATATGCGCGTGGTGGCCCAGGAGCACGACGTCCCGCTGTTCGACCGTTTCGCGATCATGCGGCAATGGAATGATCAGGGTCAGTTTGACCTATTCAGCCCATCGCGTGGCCCCGAACTGGCAAAGCAGGTCCACGACTGCCTCGGCCGGGCGCTGGCGCAATTCCTGATCGACGCCGCCCATCTTGGGCCGGTCCAGCAGCAAAATTGAGGTCTAGAGTTAATGAGTTCTCTCCGCCCTTTTTGCCTGTCGGCATGGCTCGCCGCGTCCACGGCGGCGCTGCTGCTGACATCTGCCTCGCTCTCGCCGGCGCAGGCGCAGGCCGCGCAGGCAACGCCCGCGCCGCAGCAGACGGCCAATAATCCTGCTCCCGCATCACAGTCCCAGACCACGGCGGCCGCGACCACGCAGCCGCCTGCCGAGCAGCGCGGCATCACCGCGCGCGCCATTGACAAGGTGAAGCAGGCGGCAAAGTCCGCGGGCGACATCTTCAACCGCGTGCCCTGCCTGCCGCCGAAGGGCGGCGCGAAGACGATGGGCTCGCTGCCGCATGTCGCGAACAAGCTGGTCGAGGGCAAGCCCGTCGTCATCGTTGCGTTCGGATCGTCGTCGACCGCAGGCTTCGGCGCGAGCTCGCCGGAGTTCAACTACCCGAACCGCCTCGCAGCCCAGCTTCGCCGGCACTATCCAACCGCCGACATCAGCGTCATCAACGCCGGCGTCGGCGGCGAGGACGCGCCCGAGATGATGAAGCGCCTTCAGACGGAGGTGATCGACCGGCATCCGGATCTCGTGATCTGGCAGGTCGGCACCAACGCCGTGCTGCGCAATCTCGATCCCGGCGAGACGGCGAAGCTCGTCGAGGACGGCATCGGCCGCATCCAGGCCGCCGGCGGCGCCGACATCGTGCTGGTCGACCCGCAATATTCGCCACAGGTCAATCGGCGCGCCGAGAGCGCCGGCAAGATGGTGAAGCTACTCGGTAAGGTCGCCGAGCTCCGTCACGTCGGCATCTTTCCGCGCTTCGAGGTGATGCGCGAGTGGCACGAGAAGCAGGCGATCCCGGTGGAGAGCTTCGTCATCGCCGACGGCCTGCACATGAACGACTGGGGCTATGCCTGCTTCGCCCAGCTCCTCGGCGACGACATCATCCAGTCCGTCGGTCAGATCAAGCTCGGCGTGAATGTGCCGGCGGACGTGCGGACGTATCGGCCGATGTAGGCAGAAGCGAGTAGGGAATCGCGAATAGCGAATAGGGATTCACCACTCGCCATTCGTACCTCACGCCTGCTCCAGCGCTGCAGTTGTAGGGTGGGCAAAGGCGCGCTCTTGGCGCGCCGTGCCCACCATCTATCGACAGTGTGATCGTGAATGGTGGGCACGCTGCGCTTTGCCCACCCTACGATTTGCGACTTCTCTGCGATCTCACGCCTTTTCCAGCGCCGCGGTGAGATCCTCGATCAGATCGTCCGCATGCTCCAGCCCCGTGGAGAAGCGGATGAAGCCCTCGCTGATGCCGAGCGCGGCGCGGTCTTCCGGCTTCAGGCGCTGATGCGTCGTGGTCGCCGGATGCGTGACGAGACTCTTGGCGTCGCCGAGATTGTTGGAGATCTTCGCGAGCTTGAGCGCGTTCAGCACGCGGAAAGCAGCCGCCTTGCCGCCCTTCACCTCGAAGCCGACCAGTGTCGAGCCGCCGCGCATCTGCTTCTTCACCAACGCCGCCTGCGGATGGTCGGCGCGGCCGGGGTAGACCAATCGCGAAATCTTCGGATGGCTCGCCAGCACTTCGGCGACACGGGCGGCCGTATCGGTCTGCGCGCGCACGCGCACGCCGAGCGTCTCCAGGCCTTTCAGCAGAACCCAGGCATTGAAGGGCGAGATCGACGGCCCGGTCTGGCGCATGAAATTGTGGATGTGTTCGGCGATGAAAGCTTCCGAGGAGAGGATGATGCCGCCCAGGCAGCGGCCCTGGCCGTCGATATGCTTGGTCGCGGAATAGACCACGACGTCGGCGCCTAGCGCGAGCGGGCTCTGCCAGATCGGGGTTGCGAACACATTGTCGACGACGAGCCGTGCGCCGCCCTTGTGCGCGATCTCGGCGATGGCGGGAATGTCGAGCACGTCGAGCGTCGGATTGGTCGGGCTTTCCAGGAAGAACGTCTTGGTGTTCGGCTTCAGCGCACGCTGCCACTGGTCGAGGTCGAGGCCGTCCACTAGCGTCGTCTCGATGCCGTAGCGCGGCAACAGGTCCTGCACGACATAGAGGCACGAGCCGAACAGCGCCCGCGAGGCCACCACGTGATCGCCGGCCTTCAGTGGCGCCAGGATCGCGGTGGTTACCGCGGCCATGCCGGTCGCCGCCGAGCGGGCGGCTTCGGCGCCCTCCAGCTCGATCATGCGGCGCTCGAACATGGCGATGGTCGGGTTGGAATAGCGCGAGTAGATGAAGCCGGGATCCTCGCCCTTGAACCGCGCCTCGCACTCCTCGGCGCTGCCGTAGACGTAGCCCTGGGTCAGGAACAGCGACTCCGACGTCTCGCCATATTGCGAGCGCAGAGTGCCGGAATGGACCAGGCGGGTTTCGGGACGATAGTTGGCAGGCGACTTCGACATAGGTACCTCCGACGTGACCACATGAGCGAAAATGGTCACAAAAAAACCGGCCTGGATATCTCCACTGGCCGGGATCACAGAGGTCCCCGGCCTGTTTAGCGACTTATTTAACGTGGCTGCAAGCCGGCCGGCTCAAATCACCACGGGATAAGTCATGCTCTTATTCTGCCGCGCCCTTCCCGTCAAGGCGTCCATCGGATAGCGGTAAAAGGTTCGTTTTTCCGCGTATCGGATGCGTTTTGACCCGAGTTGAGGACCACCGTTTGACGTTCACGGTTGCCGCCGATGCCAATGGTATCCTGCCCGACCGCATGATCGCGGCGATGGCGGATGACGGGCTCATCCTGCCCGCCTACGACTTCGTCGAAAGCCAGATCCAGCCCGCAAGCCTCGACCTGCGCCTTGGCGACATCGCCTACCGCGTGCGCGCGAGCTTTCTGCCGGGCCCCGGGGCCACCGTCGCCGAACGCATCGACGAATTGAAGCTGCACGAGTTCAGTCTCGCCGACGGCGCGGTGCTGGAGACCAACTGCGTCTACATCGTGCCGCTGCTGGAAAGCCTCGCGCTGCCGCCGGAGATCGTCGCCGCGGCGAACCCGAAGAGCTCCACCGGCCGGCTCGACGTCTTCACCCGCGTGATCGCCGACGGCACCCGCCGCTTCGACATGATCGGCGCCGGCTATCACGGTCCGCTCTATGCCGAGATCAGCCCGAAGACCTTTCCGGTGCTGGTGCGTGAGGGCTCGCGGCTGTCGCAGGTGCGCTTCCGCACCGGCGATGCCATCCTCAATGCCGATGAGCTCGATGCGTTGCATGCGGCCGAGCGTCTCGTCGACATCGATGAGGCCGATCTCTCCGGCGGTGTCGCCGTTTCGGTCGATCTCTCCGGCGAGAAGGGCGGCGGTTTCGTCGGCTACCGCGCCAAGCGCCACACCGGCGTGGTCGATGTCGACCGCCGCTCCGGCTACGCGGTTGAGGATTTCTGGGAGCCGATCTCGGCGCGTCCCGACGGCAACCTCATCCTCGATCCCGGCGAGTTCTACATCCTCGCCTCCAAGGAAGCCGTGCAGGTGCCGCCCGACTACGCCGCGGAGATGGTGCCATTCGATCCGCTCGTCGGCGAATTCCGCGTGCACTATGCCGGCTTCTTCGATCCCGGTTTCGGCTATGCCGGCGCCGGCGGGCAGGGCGCCCGCGCGGTGCTGGAGGTGCGCTCGCGCGAAGTGCCCTTCATCCTCGAGCACGGCCAGATCGTCGGCCGCCTCGTCTACGAGAAGATGCTGGCGCGGCCCGACGCGATGTACGGCCAGCGCATCGGCTCCAACTACCAGGCGCAGGGCCTCAAGCTATCGAAGCATTTTCGAGTGTAGCAACATCCTGCAGCAGCCCGGATGCAGCGAAGCGACATCCGGGATCTGGTGATCCCGCAGCTCGCTTCGCGCTGATGCGGGCGACTGTTTCGCATATTTCTCCGCTGTCATTCCCCGCGAAAGCGGGGAATCCAGTACGCCGCAGCTTCTCCGTATTCGTCACGGCCTCTGGAATACTGGATCGCCCGATCAAGTCGGGCGATGACACCGAATGTGCGTCAGGTCGCGAAGCGACATTCGGAACTCTCCCCACCAAATATCCCGGATTGCGCTGCGCTTCATCCGGGCTACATTTCGTGCGAGGTACCGAAATGACAGATCAACCCCAACTCGACGCAAGAATCCTCGACGACGTCGCGGATGCGCTGATCTATTCGGATCGCTCGGGCACGATCGTGCGCTGGAATCGGGCATCGAGCGCTCTGTTCGGCTTCTCCGCGGAAGAAGCGCTCGGCCAAAATCTCGATCTGATCATTCCCGAACATTTGCGCGCCGCGCATTGGAAGGGATTTGAGGCTGCGATTGCGAGCGGCGCGATGAAGCTTGCAGGGCGGCCGACGCTGACCCGCGCGTTGCATAAGAGCGGACGCAGGCTCTACATTGAGATGACGTTCGCGCTGGTGCGGGACGCCGGCGGCGCCGTGCAGGGGTCGGTGGCGATGGCGCGCGACGTGACCGAGCGGGTCGAGCGCGAGCGCGCCGCCAAGGCGGCAACGTCGCAAAATTCGTGATGCGGAATTGACGGGCAGCCGTGCAGGGCGCCCTGCATGCGCATCATGTTGCCTGCCACGAGGGGCAGTGACACACTCGATCAAAACAACGATCGGGAGTGAACATGGCCGCAGCTTTAGACTCCGCGCAGGAAGCCCAGTGGAAACGCTGGCGCGCCATCGCCGACCTCTACCACGCCTATTTCACTGGCCTCATCCTCACTGTGGTGACGCGGCGGGGCACGGCGGATGCTGCCGAATTCGTCTTCCGCGTGTTCAGGAGACAGCAGCAGGAGCGCTTCCTGCCCGGGCTCGAGAAGCTCGGGATCAATCATCTGCCGCCCGCGGTGGCGGCCGCGCAATATCACTATCTCTCCAACTGGATCGGCGGCGTGCACGTCGAATACATGTATGAGAGTGACGCTAAGGCCTGGATACGCTATCCGCCGCCGCGCTGGATCTGGAAGGGCACCGCGATCTGCGGCGTGCCGGGCGAGGTCTCGCGCGCGATGCTGCGCGGCTGGCACGCCAACAACGGCGTCGCGCTCGGCGATCTCCGGCTCGGCTTCGTCTGCACCAAGCAGAGCGTCGACGGCCAGGACGGGCTCGAAGGATACTATTACGAATACGATCATCCGCTCGAACTCGACCAGCGCCTGGTGTTCGCGCGGCATCTGGAGGCGCCGCTGTTCGATGCGAAGATGGCACCGGCCTTGCCGGTCGCAAGCTGGCCGAAGCCACGGCTGGAAAAGGCGCATCGCAACTACGCCATGGAATATGTGCGCACCGCCGCGCCCGTGATGGTGCAACTCTTCGGCCCGGAGGATGCCGGCTATCTGCTGCATCTCACCGGCAAGCTGATCGGCATGCAGTATTTCGACGAGGTCGCAGCGGCGCTGTCGGCAAGCCGTGGTGGCGCGGGCGAGTTCGCATCGTTCCTGCAAGCGCTATTCGCCGCGCAGGACGATGCCGAGGAGACGATGAGGTCCGAAGGCACGTTCGAAGTTCGCCAGCAGAGCTGGAAGCTGATGGACGACGTCGCCGACTATCATCCTGTATGCGCCAAGGTGCTGGAGGGCCTGTTCGGGGGACTCGCCGCCGGATGCGGCCGGCATATCGGCGTGCACATGCGCGCGGCTGGCGGTGGGCGGCCGCCGCTGGTGTGGACGATCGGCTAGCGAAGATTCGATCCGCAGGTTTCGCCTCTCCCCGCTTGCGGGGAGAGGCCGCAGCCCATCGAAGATGGGATGCGGGTGAGGGGGGCTTCCGCGAGTCCGTCAATTTACGTGATTGCGGAAGCGGCCCCCCACCCCGGTCCTCTCAGCGCGAGCGAAGCTCGTCGCGGCCCCGTAAGAACGGGGAGAGGGAGAAGAAGGAGCGGAAGCAGCTCAATTCCATCCGCTGAAATGCGCTGCCGCAGGGCACGCCTGCGCCCGGCGCAGGAGGAATCTGCGCCCGCCGTGCTAACAAGCACCGCAGCGCGCCTTCCGCGCGAAGAAAACCATTGGCACACCTAGTCATTGCCGCGCCCTTGATCGGCGTCCGTGCTCCGGAGAGGAAATGTCCGACATCGCCGAAATCCCGGTCGATGAACGAGAGCGTCCGCTGCCACCGCCTTCGCGGCCGGTGAAGAGCGCGCTCACCGATGGACCGATCCTGCGCACGCTGCTCGGGCTTGCGTGGCCGAACGTGGTTGCGCTGTCGGCGGGCACCTGCGTGGTGATCGCGGAGACCTCCTATATCGGCCGGCTCGGCGTCGAGGCGCTGGCGGCGATGGCGCTGGTGTTTCCGACGGTGATCCTGACCATGACGATGTCGGGCGGCGCGATGGGCGGCGCGGTGGCCTCGGCTATCGCACGCGCGCTGGGCGCCGGCGATCGTGAGCGCGCCGGCACGCTTGCCGCGCATGCGCTGCTGATCGGCATCAGCTTCGGCCTCGTCTTCATGCTCGGCATGCTCATCTTCGGGCCGCGGCTCCTGGAAGTGCTCGGCGGCCGCGGCGCGGTGCTCGCGCATGCGATCGCCTACACGCAGGTGTTCTTCGGCGGCGCTGTGCTGCCCTGGCTGCTCAACACCATGGCCGGCGTGTTGCGCGGCACCGGCAACATGAAGCTGCCCTCGCTGCTGATCCTTAACTCCGCGGTCTGGCAGGTCGTGCTCGGCGGCACGCTGGGGCTCGGACTCGGGCCGGTGCCGCAACTCGGCATGCGCGGCGTCGCGGCCGGCGCGCTGATCGCCTATTCGATGAACATCTGCGTGATGGGCTGGTACCTGTTTTCCGGCCGTGCCCGTGTCGTGCCGAAGCTGCGCGGCTTGCGCATTCAATGGGCGATGTTCTTCGACATCCTGAAGGTCGGCGCCATTGCCTGCTTCTCGCCGCTGCAATCGGTGCTGACGATCTCGATCTTCACCCACATGCTGGCGAAGTTCGGCACCGCGATCCTCGCCGGCTACGGCATCGGCGCCCGGCTCGAGTTTCTGCTGACCTCGATCGCGTTCTCGTTCGGCATCGCCTCGGTGCCGATGATCGGCATGGCGGTCGGCGCCGGCCGCATCGCGCGTGCCCGGCGCATCGCTTGGATCGCGGGTGCATCCGCCTTCGTGGCGGTCGGCGCGCCGGCGTGCCTTGTCGCGCTGTTCCCCGATCTCTGGGTCAACATCTTCACCGACAGCGCGGCGGTGCGCGGAACGAGCCATCAATATCTGTCGACGGTGGCGCCGTTCTACGCCTTCATCGGCCTTGCCTCGACGATGTATTTCTCCTCGCAAGGCGCGGCCAAGGTGATCGGGCCGGTGCTGGCGCAGACCGCGCGGCTCGTCTACATCGCGGCTTGCGGGTGGTGGCTGTCGACCCATGATGCCACCGCGCAAAGCTTCTTCTGGCTGGCCGCGAGCTCGATGGTCGTGCTCGGGGTGCTCTCATGCTCCAGCGTGGTGCTGACGCGCTGGGGGCCGCGCGAGAGCAATCGCAGCATTCGTCCGGCCCTGTCGAGCGCGGCGGACTAAGCTTGTGGCGGCGACGGCGCCGCCGCTAGGCCGCGGGCGGAAACGCCTTGTGCATGGCGGTTACCGCCTCATTCGTCTGCCCCTGCACGTAAGCCGCAAGCTCGTTCGGCAGCATGTCGATGGTCCAGACGAGGCGGCTCCTGCGCTCGCCGTCGGCGATCACCTGCACCGAGGCGCTGTAATGCTTCAGCCGTTCGTTGCTGATCGCATAGACCAGGCGTTGCCGCGCGTCGTCGCATCGACGAGCACCTCGCGCGCCACCGAACCGTTGGCGAAGGTGACGACGCGCGCGTCACCGTCAAGCGTGCAGGCGGTCACGAAGCCCGGCACCAGGCGCTCGTGCAACGCGCCGAAATCGCGCACCGCGTCCCAGACGTCGCGCGCGGAGGCATTGAGGGGAATGTCGTTGTGGATGGAGGCCATGAAACAGTCCTTGTTGTAGAGGGATCGTCATTGCGAGGAGCAAAGCGACGAAGCAATCCAGAGAAGCATCCGCGGAGACAGTCTGGATTGCTTCGCTTCGCTCGCAATGACGGAACTAGTGGCCAGCGCTCACGTACAAACCGCCTCGACATTGTTGCCGTCGGGATCGATCAGGAACGCGGCGTAGTAGGTCGGGCTGTAATCCTTGCGGGGGCCGGCGCCGCCGTTATCGCGACCGCCGTTCTTCAGTCCTTCGCTATGGAATGTCTTGACAGCGTCGTGGTCCTTCGCGCGGAAGGCGATGTGGGCGCCGTCGGCTTTGCGTCCCTTGTTCAGATGCAGCCAGAGCGCGGGCTCGCCCTTCGGCCCGAAGCCGGCATAGCCGTCGCCGCTGGAGCAGAGGACGTAACCGAGCGGGGCCAGCACCGCCGTGTAGAAGCGCGTGGCGGCGTCGAGATCGGCAACGCGTAGTCCGATGTGATCGTACATGATCGTCTCCATTTGCAAAGCGCGCCGCGTGGTGGCGCGCGCCGGAGACGACCCTACTCAGTTGAGGGCGAGCTGCTCTTGGAGAATCTTGCGCTCCCCGCGCGAGGCCTGGCGGAACTTCGTCGGCGAGACACCGGCGGCGCGATGGAAGGTGCGGACGAAGTTGGAGAGATCGCCGAAGCCGACGTCATAGGCGATGTCGGTGACCGCGATCCCGTCATCGGTCAGAAGGCGCGCCGCATGCCGCAGGCGCGAGCGCACCAGATATTGATGCGGGGTGACGCCGAGCACGGCCGAGAACAGCCGCAGGAAATGGAAGGGGCTCAGTCCCGCCTGCCGGGCGGCCTGTTCCAGGTCGACCTCGGCGTGCGAATTCTGGTCGATCCACAGCGCAGCTTCGACCGCGCGGCGGCGATCGCGCGCGGTCGGCGTGGCCTGCTTGCGCGCCTTGCCCGAGACCACATCGACGAAGCGGCTGGCAAAGATCTGGCCGACCTCGTCGAGGCTGATGTCGCTGTTGCCATCTGCTGCCGTCTGGGCGAGCTCGCCCAGCACCATCAGCTCGGGCAGCGGCGGCGTCGCGCCGACCTGCCACACCTCACGCCGCCCGCCGAGCGCGTCGACGAAGTCCTCGCTGAGGAAGAACGACAGGCAAACGTCGCCGCAGACATGCTCATGCGTGCAGGTGTATTCCTCGCCGGGCGCGCCGACCAACACCGAGCCGGCCACCAGCTCGAAGAAGCCGGCGCGGCAATGGCAGCCGAAACTGCCCGCGCGGACATAGGCGATGGAATGGCCGGTGCGGCACTCCGCGAACGGCTTGTCGTCCGGTCCCGCATCGCAGCGAAACTCGGAGACCGTCATCGTTTGGGTCGTCAGCAGCGTGGTCGCATCCATCCGCGATATTTAGGAGGGCGCCCGCGGCGGGGCAACGGGCAGCAACACCTCGAACAGCGTCTTGCTCGCGACAGGGTGAGCGCCCTCCAGCGCGAGCAGCCGCCGCTTGGAGATCACCCCGCCGTACGGCGAGATCCGGTCGGTGTAGTTGCCGGTCTCCAGCACCCGGTGGCACGGCACGATGATCACGTAGGGATTTTTCGCGATCGCTTGTGCCACCGTATGCGCGGCGCCGGAGGCGCCGAGAGCCTTGGCGACCTCATGATAGGTGCGAGTCTCCCCGCGCGGGATGGTGCAGGCAAATTCATAGACGTGCCGATGGAAGGCGGGCACGCCGCCGGCATCCAGGCTGACGTCGGAAAAATCGGGATCGCCGCCTTGCAGCAGCAGCGCAATGCCCTCGATCGCCAGCTCGGCGTTGTCGCAAGGCCGCTGCTCGCGTGCCTCGGGATGGACCTGGAAGATCCGGCGGCGGGTGTCGATCTCCCGCGCCTCCGGCAATTGCACGGCGACCACGCCGGTATCGCTCCAGACGATGCCGCAGCGCCCGATGGCCGTGTCGAATATCGCGTAAGCACGCCCCACCATGCGCACGCCCCACTCACACCACGCTTCCTCAACCCGGCCGCGATCATAACACCGCCACATTCCGCCGCACCTGGAATCTTGCCAAGAAGTTAAGATGCGTCCGGCCGGGTGCGCCAAAGCGCTTGGCGCGGGCCGCTGTCTCGGCTAATCAGGAGGGGCGCTGGTTGCCGCGCATCTCGCGGGCGTAGTTCAATGGTAGAACGGCAGCTTCCCAAGCTGCATACGAGGGTTCGATTCCCTTCGCCCGCTCCAAGTTTCCTTTGATTGCTAATTCCGTTTCGAGCCGGCCAGACAGGCGCCAGCGCTCCGTCGCGCGCAGCGCCAAGATTCTAATATATTGGTCCCTCATTCCCGGCATTCGCCGCGTCCCGGCCTAAGCTCCTCTTGCCCGGCAGGTGCGGTCCGGATGCCGGGCGAGGTTCGGATGAAGGCCATGGACCAGCAAAAACTCGATCGCGCGATCGGTCGCCGCTTGAAGACCTTGAGGACGCATGCCGGGATGACGCTGAACGAACTCGCCGCGCGCTCGGGCGTCAGCAGGGCGATGATCGGACGGGTGGAGCGGGCGCAGAGCAGCGCCACGGCTTCGCTGCTGGGAAAACTTTGCGCGGCGCTCGATGTGTCCTTGAGCGACGTGGTCGCGCTCGCCGAGAAGCCGCCGGAGCGGCTGGTGCGCCTTGCCGACCAGCCGCACTGGCGCGATCCCGAGAGCGGCTATCGCCGCCGCCACGCTTCGCCGACCGATGCGGCGAGCGGCATCGAGATCATCGTCGTCGACCTGCCGGCCGGCGCCCGGGTGCCGTACAGCCCCTGGGGCCGCAACGCCTTCACCCAGCAACTCCTGATGCTGGAGGGCGCGATCGCCGTGCACATCGACGCCAAGACGGTGCGCTTGCGCGAGGGCGATTGCCTCGACTTCGACGTGATGCGCTCGGTGATCTTCGAGAACGAAACCAGGCAGGACGCGCGCTACATCATCATCGTGCGGCGCGGCACCTCTTACGGGAAGATGTGATGTCGCTGACCGTGCGGACGTCTTCATGCAGCGGCGGCTCGCGAGCGAGGTAAAACCATGACGATGCAGATCCGCACCGGCGACACCTACGATCCGCGTGTGATCGCGCTCCTTGACTATCACGCCACGACGGCGCGGGCCCAGACCGCGCCGGGCAGCGCGCATGCGCTCGATCTCTCAGGCCTGCGCGCGCCCGACGTTGCATTCTGGACCGGCTGGGACGGCGAGACGCTGGTTGCCATCGGCGCGCTGAAGACGCTTTCGGCTGACCATGGCGAAGTGAAGTCGATGCACACGCTTGCAGCAGCGCGACGCCGCGGCTTTGCGGGCCAGATGCTCGGCCACATCATCGCGGCCGGCCGCGCGCGGGGCCTCAAGCGGCTGAGTCTCGAGACCGGCTCCTGGGACTATTTCAAGCCCGCGGTCGCGCTCTACCGCGCGCACGGCTTCGTGCCCTGCGGCCCGTTTGAGGGCTATGTCGAGGACCCCAACAGCCTGTTCCTGACGCTCGATTTGAGTGATCGTTGAGCTTTCGCGCGGCGTGCGGCGCACAACCGTGACTCGAAAACACCGCTTGCCCCCTCAAAATGAGTTGCGTACCTCAAAACGCCTCTGCTAGCCTTCAGCCATGGCCGAGGAAACCGACACGCATACCGACACGGTCGCCGGCACCGCGCTGACGTTGAAGGACATCGCCCGCCAGGCGGGCGTCAGTCTTGCGACAGTGGACCGCGTCCTGCACAACCGCCCGGGCGTCCGGCCGGACACGGTCCGGCGCGTCAAGGAGGCGATCGCGCGCAACGCCTTCCAGCCTCATGTGGCTGCGGCCGAGCTCGCCCGCGGCCGGGCCCGCCGCTTCGCCTTCGTGATGCCGTCGGGGCCGAACCTGTTCATGCAGCAGATCCAGGACTATCTCGGCGAGATGTCGGCCTGGCTTTCGGCCCGCCGCCTCGCGGTCGAGGTCGTTGCAACCGATGTGTTCGATCCGTCCGTGCTCGCCGCCTCGCTTGAGGCGCTGTCGGGCGATTGCGATGGTGTCGCCGTGGTGGCGCTGGACCATCCGAGCGTCCGCGCCGCGATCAACGACCTCGTCGATGCCGGCACCAAGGTGGTGACGCTGGTTTCGGACGTGCCGTCCTCGCGCCGCCACCATTATGTCGGCATCGACAACATCGCCGCGGGCCGCACCGCCGGCGCGCTGGTGGGGCGGCTGGCCGGTCAAAAGTCCGGCAAGGTCGCGATTGTTGCGGGATCGCAGGGGCTGCGCGACCATGCAGAGCGCATCTTCGGCTTCACCCAGGTGATGGCGGCGGAATTTCACGGGCTTAACGTGCTGCCGGTGCTGGAAGGCCGCGACGAGGACGACCGCTCGGAACAGGTTTTGGGGCGACTGCTGCGCGCTCATTCCGACATAGTCGGCCTCTACAACGTCGGCGCCGGCACGCAAGGCGTCGCCAAGGCGCTCGGCGATGCCGGACGGGATAAGCAGGTGGTGTTCGTCGGTCACGACGTCACGGTGCTGACGCGCAGACTGCTGTTGCAGGGCGTAATGGATGCCGCGATTTCGCAGAACCCGGGGCATGAAGCGCGCGCCGCCGTGCGCGTGCTGCTCGCGCTCGCCCGCGGCGAGCCGATCCTGCGCGAACAGGAGAAGATAAGGATCGACATCGTGATGCGGGACAATCTGCCCTAGGCCCAAGGGACGATCAGCCGAACGGCAGGACGGATTTCGAGAAGGCCCCTAGCGGGAAGGCGACGAAAGTTCGCACGCCGCGACAGGATCGAAAGGGAGGATGGCGTGTATCTCGGAATGGACATCGGCACGTCCGGTGTGAAAGCGGTGCTCGTGAGCGAGGCCGGCGCGATCGTCGCGACGACCGCGCGCGAGCTTGCGCTGTCGCATCCCGCGCCGCTGTGGTCCGAGCAGGATCCGGACGCCTGGGTCGATGCGGCAATCGGCGCCGTCGATGATCTTGCCGCAAGCCATCCGCGCGAGGTCGCGCGGGTGCGCGGCATCGGGTTGTCCGGTCAGATGCATGGCGCGACGCTGCTCGGCGCGGACGGCCGTCCGCTGCGCCCGGCCATTCTGTGGAACGATGGCCGCTCGCAGGCCGAATGCGCCGCGCTCGAGCGGCGCTGTCCATCGCTGCAGGGCATCGCCGGCAATCTGGCGATGCCTGGCTTCACCGCGCCGAAGCTGCTCTGGGTCGCACGGCATGAGCCCAAGATATTCGAGCGCGTGGCAAAGGTGCTGCTGCCGAAAGCCTATGTCCGTTATCGCCTCACCGGCGAGATGGTCGAGGACGTGTCGGATGCCGCGGGTACGCTGTGGCTCGACGTCGGCCAGCGCCGCTGGTCCGCCTTGCTGCTGCATGCCACCGGGCTCGATCTTCACCATATGCCGCGCCTCATCGAAGGCAGCGAGGTCAGCGCGACGCTCGCGCCGGAATTGGCGCAGCGCTGGGGCATGGCAAAGGACGTCGTGGTCGCCGGCGGCGCCGGCGATTGCGCGGCGAGTGCTATCGGGCTCGGCGCGATTGCACCCGGCGATGCCTTCCTGTCGCTCGGCACCTCGGGCGTGGTGTTTCGCGTGACCGATCGGTTTGCGCCGGCGCCGGCCTCGGCCGTCCATGCGTTCTGCCACGCGCTGCCCGGCCTGTGGCACCAGATGGGTGTGATGCTGTCGGCGGCGGCCTCGCTTGCCTGGCTGGCCGGCGTCATGGAGACACCGGCGGCTGCGCTCTTGGCGCCGCTCGGTGAGCGTGTCGATCGGCCGAGTCCCGTCAAATTCTTGCCTTATCTCGACGGTGAGCGCACACCGCACAACGACGCTGCGGCCAGCGGTGCCTTTGTAGGCCTACGCGGTGCGACCGGCCGCGGCCAGATCGTTCAGGCCGTGCTGGAAGGCGTCGCCTTTGCCGCGCGCGACAATCTGGCGGCGCTGAGCGCAGCGGGCGGACCGATCGCGGAGGTCGATCTCGTCGGCGGCGGCTCGCGCTCGCCACTCTGGGCGCAAATCTGCGCCGACGTGCTCGGCATTCCCGTCCACCGCGTCGAGGAAGGCGAGGTGGGGGCAGCGCTCGGCGCCGCGCGGCTCGGCCGGCTCGCCGCCACCGGCGAGGAGCCTGCAGAGGTCTGCTCGCGACCGCGGCGGCTTGCGAGTTTCATGCCCCGCTCAGCCACTGCTTCCGCCTACGACGATGCCTATCGCCGCTGGCGCGATCTTTACCCCGCGTTGAAGGAGTCCGCTTAAGTGAACGCGTCAGCCAAATTCTTCGATGCAAGCGCACCCGTCGCCTTTGCCGGCAAGGATGCCGGACAAGCGCTTGCCTTCCGCTGGTACGACAAGGACCGCATGGTCCATGGCCGGCGGCTCGAGGATCACTTGCGCTTTGCGGTCTGCTACTGGCATTCGTTCTGCTGGCCGGGCGGCGATCCCTTCGGCGGCGAGACGTTCTTGAGGCCCTGGCACCACGGCACCGATGCGATGGCTCTGGCGCGGGCCAAGGCCGATATCGCCTTCGAGCTGTTCCGCCTGCTGGACGTGCCCTTCTTCACCTTCCACGACGTCGATGCGGCGCCGGAAGGCGCCTCGCTCGCCGAATCTGTCGCCAACCTCAACGCGATCGCCGATCTGTTCGAGAAGAAGATGGCCGCGAGCAAGGTGCGCCTGCTCTGGGGCACCGCAAACTTGTTCACGCACCGCCGCTACATGGCAGGTGCTGCAACCAATCCCGATCCCGACGTCTTCACCTATGCCGCCGGCCAGGTCCGCGCCGCGCTGGAAGTGACGCATCGGCTCGGCGGCCAGAACTATGTGCTGTGGGGCGGGCGCGAGGGCTATGAGACGCTGCTCAACACCGATCTCAGGCGCGAGCTCGACCAGCTCGGCCGCTTTGTCTCGCTCGTGGTCGAGCACAAGCACAAGATCGGTTTCAAGGGCCCGATCCTGATCGAGCCCAAGCCGAAGGAGCCGACCAAGCATCAATACGATTTCGACGTCGCCACCTGCTACGGCTTTCTGCAGCGCTACGACCTCTTGAACGACGTCAAGCTCAACATCGAGCAGAACCACGCCATCCTTGCCGGCCACTCCTTCCATCACGAGGTCGCGCTCGCCGAGGCGCTCGGCGTCTTCGGCTCGCTCGACATCAACCGCGGCGATGATCTGCTCGGCTGGGACACCGACCAGTTCGCGATGAACGTGCCGGAGCTCGCCCTGGTGTTCCACGAGATCCTGAACCGCGGCGGCTTCACCTCCGGCGGGCTCAATTTCGACGCAAAGATCCGGCGCCAGTCGATCGATCCCGACGACCTGATCCATGCCCATGTCGGCTCGATGGATGCCTGCGCGCGCGCGTTCCTTGCCGCCGCTGACATGATCGATGCCGGCGCTCTCACCGCGCCGCTCGCCGAGCGTTACGGCAGATGGGCGGGCGCCGAAGGCCGTGCCATTCTCGGCGGAGAGCGTTCGCTTGCCGATCTCGCCGATCGTGCACTCACACCCGGCTTCGACCCGCAGCCGCGCTCGGGCCGGCAGGAGTATCTGGAATCCCTGGTCAACCGCTACGTCTGAGCGAGGCGGCTTATGGCAAATGCAGCAGCACAGCAGCCAGTCCTCGAACTGACCGGGATTGGCAAGGAGTTCGGCGCGATCCGTGCGCTGCATGGCGTCGACATGCAGGTCTTCCCGGGCGAGGTGGTCGGCCTGATGGGCGACAATGGCGCCGGCAAGTCGACGCTGGTCAAGATCATCGCCGGTAATTTTCGCCCGAGCCACGGCGAGATCCGCTTTGCCGGCAGCGCGGTCCATTTCAACCGCCCGGTCGATGCCCGCGCGGTCGGCATCGAGGTGGTCTATCAGGACCTCGCGCTGGCCGACAATCTGACGGCGGCCGCCAACGTGTTTCTCGGCCGCGAGCTGAAGCGCAAGTTCGGCCCGTTTGCCTTGCTCGACCACAAGGCGATGGCGGCGCGCGCGCTGGAGCTGTTCGGCGAACTGCGCTCGGAGACACGGCCGTATGATCTCGTCAAGCAGATGTCGGGCGGCCAGCGCCAGGCGGTCGCGATCGCGCGGACGCGGCTCTCCAATGCCAGGCTGGTGATGATGGACGAGCCGACGGCCGCGATCTCGGTGCGTCAGGTCGAGCAGGTGCTGAGCCTGATCCACCGGCTGAAAGAGCAGGGCGTCGCCGTGATGCTGATCTCGCACCGCATGCCGGACGTATTCGCGGTGTGCGACCGCGTCGTGGTCATGCGCCGCGGCGAGAAGCGCGCCGACAAGCCGATCCATGAGACGTCCCCTGAGGAAGTCACCGCTCTCATCACCGGCGCGAAGGAGGCGGCGTGATGGCCATGCCCATGGAATCCCCGATCACCTTCACCAATATCGGCAAGGCCAGGTGGTGGCAGCGCGGCATCTTCGCCTCCCAGACCGGCTATGTCCTGCTCGCGCTCGCGGTGCTGCTGGTGATCATGCATTTCGCCAGCCCCTATTTCTTCACCGAAGGCAACATGCAGAACGTGGCGAAGAATTTCTCCTTCATCGCCATTGCGACGCTCGGCGTCACCTTCGTGATCATCACCGGCGGCATTGATCTTTCGGTCGGCTCGATGATGTGCTTCTCGGCGATGATCACCTCGATGGTCATGACCGAGCTGTCGACGCCCGGTTCGCCCGCAGCCTCCCTGTTCGTTCACATGGCCGCAGACGGCAAGACCGTGATTGCCAACGTGCCGGGGCTCATCCTGCTGATCTCGCTCCTCGCCGGTCTGGGCGTCGCGCTGATCGCCGGTCTCGTCAACGGCTTCTGTATCGCCGTGCTCGGCCTGTCGCCCTTCGTCACCACGCTCGGTATGCTCTCGATCGTGCGCGGGCTCGGCTATGTCGTCTCCAACGGCCGCGGCAGTTTTCCGGGCGGGCCGGACGCCGATTACTTCTACGCAGCGACCTCCGGTGACGTGCTCGGCGTACCCGTACCTTTCATCTATCTCGTCATCCTCGCGCTGGCGATGGCCATCGTCCTGCACCACACCAGCTTCGGCCGGCATGTCTTCGCGCTCGGTGGCAACGAGAAGGCGGCCGAACTGACCGGCATCCCGGTCGTGCGGGTAAAGATCGAGGTCTATGTGATCTGCGCGCTCGCCGCGGGACTCCAAGGCATCATCATCTCCGGCTGGCTCGGATCGGCGCCGGCCAACATGGCGACATCCTATGAGCTCAACGTGATTGCGGCGGCCGTGATCGGCGGTGCCAATCTTGCCGGCGGCGTCGGCGGTCCGTTAGGGGCCATCGTCGGCTGCGTGCTGCTCGAGGTGATCCGCAACGGTCTCGTGCTGGCGCAGGTCAGCTCCTACTGGCAGCAGACGCTGGTGGGTGTGATCATCATCCTGGCGGTGCTGGTCGACCGCATCCGCTCGCGGATGATCTGAAGTGACGTCGTTTCGGGAGGGCAACGAAGATGCCGCCTATCCGCTTCCCGGACGATTTTGAGAGGATAGGCGCCAGACAAGGGTGGAGGAGAGCAATGAGGAGACTTCTTCTTGCCGGCATGGCCGTCGTGATGATGGCGGCCCCGGCGTTTGCCGCGAACTACCGTTTCGTGATCGTGCCCAAGGCGATGAACAACCCGTTCTTCGATTTCGCGCGCGATGGCTGCCAGAAGCGCGCCAAGGAGCTCGGCAACATCGAGTGCATCTACAAGGGGCCGGTCGAGCACGAGCCGGCGACGCAGGCGCAGATCATCCAGGACTTCATCACCCAGAAGGTCGATGGCCTTGCGATCTCAGTCGCCGACGTCGCGGCCATGACCAAGTCGATCGAGGCGGCGACCGCGGCCGGCATCCCCGTCATCACCTTCGACGCCGATGCGCCGGGTTCCAAGCGCATCGCCTATATCGGCACCAACAACAAGGAGTTCGGCCTCGCGCTCGGCAAGCAATTGCTGAAGCTTCGGCCCGACGGCGGCAAATATGCCATGGTCTCGGGCGGCCCCGGTGCCAAGAATCTCGCCGAACGCGTCGATGGCGTTCGCGAGGCGCTGAAGGGCTCGAAATGGACCGAGGTCGGCGGCTCGCCGACCTTCTGCAACGATGATCCCGCGCTCGCGGTCCAGCAGATGACGGATTTGCGTACCGCGACGCCCGACCTCGCCGCGATCGTTCCCGTGGGCGGCTGGCCGATGTTCGCCCCCGAAGGCTTCAAAGCTTTCGCCACGAGGTACAAGAAGGACATCGACGCCGGCAAGTTCACGCTTGTTGTCGCCGATACGCTGAAGATGCAGCTCGAGCTGCTGCGCGACGGCTATGCCAATGCTTTGGTCGGCCAGCGCCCGTTCGAGATGGGCGAGAAGGCGATGGATACGCTGCTCGCCATCAAGAAGGGCGAGAAGGTGCCGGAGATCGTCTATACCGGCCTCGATCTCGTGACCAAGGACAACGTCGCACAGATGTTGAAATAGGAGTGTCGCCAGCCCCACACTCTTATGCTCCCTCCCGCTTGCAGAGCCCGCAAGCGGGAGGGACACTGGCTCCCGGAAGGAACGGCAATGAAACGGTCGCAGTTCGGCGCTCTCGATGTCACATCAATCGGTCTCGGCACCGCGCCGCTCGGAGGATTGTTTTCCGCGGTCAGCGACACTGACGCGGAAGCGACGATCGAGCGCGCATGGTCGCTTGGTGTCCGCTTCTTCGACACCGCGCCGCTCTACGGCTTCGGCCTCGCCGAGCGGCGGCTGGGTGGCTTCCTGCGGCAAAAACCGCGCGATTCCTATGTCATTTCCACCAAGGTCGGACGGCTCTTGCGGGCGCCGGCCGGCGTTGCGGGCGAGGACGATCACTATAAGGACACGCCGCGCGAGCGGCCGGTGTTCGACTTCAGTCATGACGGCGTCATGCGTTCGGTCGAGGAGAGCCTTAAGCGCCTTGGGCTCGACCGCGTCGATATCCTGCTCGTTCACGATCCGGACGACCACTTTGAGGCCGCAGTTGCCGGCGCCTTCCGCGCGCTCCGTCGCCTCCGCGATGAGGGCACGGTGAAGGCGATCGGCGCCGGCATGAACCAGTCCGAGATGCTGGTCCGCTTCGCCGAGGCCGTGTCCCTCGACTGCTTCCTGCTGGCCGGTCGCTACACGCTGCTCGACCAGGGCGCGCTGGATGCGCTGTTTCCGCTGTGCCTTAGGAAAAACATCGGCATCCTGCTCGGGGGCATCTACAACAGCGGCATCCTCGCCGATCCGCGCGCCGGCGCGAAATTCAACTATGAGGATGCCGACGCAGTGCTCGTCAAGCGCGCGATCGAGCTCGACGAGCTCTGTCGCAAGCACGGCACGGAGCTGAAGGCGGCCGCGTTCCAGTTCTGCATGGCCCATCCGGCGGTGACGGTCGCGCTGACCGGCGCCCGAACGCCGGCGGAAGTGTCCGACAACATCGCGATGTCGGAACGAACCGTGCCGCCGGCCTTCTGGCAGGAGCTGCGCGCGCGCAACCTCGTCGATGCGCGGGCGCCGTTGCCCGGTGGAGTGTAGCGCATGGTGATCGACGGCCATCAGCATTTCTGGGATCCGGCGCGCGCCGACTATCCCTGGATGGAAGCGCCGGAGCTGGCGCCGATCCGCCGCGCATTCGGCCCGGTCGACCTCGCGCCGCTTCTGAAGGCGAACGGCATCGACGCGAGCATCCTAGTGCAATGCCGCTCCGCGCTGGCGGAGACCGAGGAATTCTTGCGCATTGCCAGCGCAACGCCCTCCGTCATCGGCGTGGTCGGCTGGGCCGATCTTACGGACGGCGCGCTCGACGAGACGCTTCATCGGCTGCGTACTTCGCCTGGTGGCGAGAAGCTCGTCGGCATCCGCCACCAGGTCCACGATGAGTCCGATCCGGATTGGCTGCTGCGCGAGGACGTCCAGCGCGGACTCACCGCGGTGTTCGCGCACGATCTCGCCTACGACCTCCTGGTCCGCAGCCGCGAGCTGCCGGCCGCGATCGCTACCGCGCAGGCCTTTCCCAAGGCGCGCTTCGTCCTCGACCACGCCGCCAAGCCGCCGATCGCCGATGGCGGCAGCGCCGAATGGTCCGATCGCATCGCCGCGCTCGCCGCTTGCGGCAATGTCTGGTGCAAGATCTCAGGGCTAGCGACCGAGGCGAAATGGGACGATTGGACCGCGGAGCGGCTGTTTCCCTACGTCGACCACGTCGCCAAATGTTTTGGCGAGGACCGTCTGATCTTCGGCTCCGACTGGCCGGTGTGTTTGCTTGCCGGAAGCTACAGCGAGATCAAGGGCGCGTTGGAAGCGTGCCTGGCGAAGCTCGGCCCGCATGTGCGCGAGAAGGCGTTTGGGGCGAATGCGAAGGCTGCGTATCGGTTGCTGGCTAACTAAAGCCGCGACCTCGCTGCCCCTTCTCCCCTTGTGGGAGAAGGTGGCGCGAAGCGCCGGATGAGGGGTCTCTCTCCGCGCGCTCACCGCAGCAGAGTTATTCGCGGAGAGAGACCCCTCACCCGTCTCGCCGCTACGCGGCGAGCCACCCTCTCCCACAACAAGGGGAGAGGGTAAGCAGAACGCGGATCCTCACGCCCCCGCGGGCACCTGATCCAGAAATCCCGTGATGCTCTTGATGCGCCCGTCGCGGAGTACGGCGAAGTCGGTGCCCTTGATCGGGCTGTCGACGCCGTCGGGGCCAAGGCCCCAACTGAAACGAACATGGTCGCCATAGCCGTTGGGCTCGCCGATCAGCTTGAACTTGAAGTCGGGAAAGCGCTGCTGCACGCCGGCAATCAGCGCGTCGACACCGTCATGGCCGTCACCCTTCATCAGGGGATCGACGTAGCTCGCGTCCGCCGTCCAGTTTTCGCTGAGCAGTTGGCGCCGGCGGCTCGCCGTGCGCTCGTTCCAGAGGTCGATATAGCGGCGGGCGATGGTGACGTGATCGGTCATGGTGCTCTCCTTCGATGGCGCCGTGTGGTTCGGCTGACCGTGACTATCGAAGGTTTGCGCGCGCCGATCGATTACCTCTGAGGTTATCGGCGCGCGCACAAATCACGCGGCGTCACTTTGCCGCGGTCACCATGATCTCGACGGTGTATTGCGGCGCCGCCAGCTTGGCTTCGACGGTGGCGCGCGCCGGCGTGTTGCCAGGCGACACCCAGGCGTCCCACACCGCGTTCATCTCCTGGAAGGTCTTCATGTCGGTGATGTAGATCGTCGCCGACAGCAGCTTCGACTTGTCGGTGCCGGCCTTGGCGAGATGGCCGTCGATCGTCGCCAGGATGTCCTGGGTCTGCTTGGTCACGCTTTCGCCGGCCGCCTTGTTGGCGACGACGCCGGCGAGATAGACGGTGTTGCCGTGCACGACGACCTGGCTCATGCGCGGGCCGGTTTCGAAACGCTGAATGCTCATTGCGGGTCTCCTGATGGAAGGGCGGCCCTGTCTAGCGCAGGGCCTCGCGCTCTGCCACCCCGTGCGGCGCATGCGTCGCCCACGGAAATCGGCCGAAAAAGCCCGGATCGAGTCGTCACGCCCTTGACGTCGATCGTATCGGCGAATGCCGCAACGGCGTGCCGGCGCGCGATCTATCCCACCGCTTTCGCCGCGGCGCGGCCCGCATTGCGGCCCGAGAACAGGCAGCCGCCGAGGAAGGTGCCCTCGAGCGACCGATAGCCGTGCATGCCGCCGCCGCCGAAGCCGGCGGCCTCGCCGACCGCGTAGAGCCCGGGAATGATCTGTCCTTCCTGGCCGAACACGCGCGAGTCGAGATCGGTCTCGAAGCCGCCCAGCGTCTTGCGGGTGAGGATATTGAGCTTGACCGCGATCAGCGGCCCGTGCGCAGGATCGAGGATCCGGTGCGGGGAGGCGGTGCGGATCAGCTTGTCGCCGATGTAGCGGCGCGCATTGTGGATGTTCATCACCTGCGCATCCTTGACGTAAGGGTTGGCGATCTCGCGGTCGCGCGCCTCGATCTGCATTTTGACATAGTCGAGCTTGAGGAGATCGTTGCCGGCAAGCTTGTTCATGGCCGCAACGAGGTCCTCGAGCTTGTCGCGCACGATGAAGTCGACGCCATGGTTCTTGAAGGCTTCCACCGGCGCCGGCGCGCCCTTGTTGGTGGCGCGGCGGAGCGTCATGCGCCAGCTCTTCCCCGTAAGATCGGGGTTCTGCTCCGATCCCGACAGCGCGAACTCCTTCTTGATGATGCTCTGCGTCAGGACGAACCAGGAATAATCATAGCCCGTAGACATGATGTAGCCGAGCTGGCCGAGCGTGTCGGAGCCGGGAAACAGCGGGGCCGGCAGGCGCGTGCCGGTCGCGTCGAACCACATCGAGGAAGGGCCGGGCAGGATTCGGATGCCATGGCGCGGCCAGATCGGTGACCAGTTCTGGATGCCCTCGACATAATGCCACATGCGGTCGCGGTTGATCAGCCGCGCGCCTGCCGCCTCGGTGATTCCGATCATGCGGCCGTCGACATGCTCGGGCACACCGGAGATCATGAATTTCGGCGGTTCGCCGAGCCGCTTCGGCCAGTTCTGCCGCACCAGGTCGTGATTGCCGCCGATGCCGCCGGAGGCGACGATCACCGCCTGCGCTTTCAGCGCGAACTCGCCGACGACTTTGCGCGAGGAGCTCTTGCCGCGCTCCACGTTGTCGGACTCGAGAATGACGCCGCTCACGCCGTCGACCGTGCCATTGGTGACGGAGAGCGCATCGACGCGGTGACGGAACTTGAAGATCAGCGGTCCGGAACTCGCCGCCTCGCGCGCGCGGCGTTCGAACGGCTCGACGATACCGGGGCCGGTGCCCCAGGTGACATGGAAGCGCGGCACCGAATTGCCGTGGCCCATCGCGTCATAGCCGCCGCGTTCGGCCCAGCCGACCACCGGAAAAATGCGATGGCCCATCGCGCGCAGCCAGTCGCGCTTCTCGCCGGCGGCGAACGCCACATAGGCCTCGGCCCATTGGCGCGGCCAGAAATCCTCGTCGCGGTCGAAACCGGCGGTGCCGATCCAATCCTGCAAGGCGAGATCGAAGGAGTCCTTGATACCGAGCCGGCGCTGCTCGGGTGAATCGACCAGGAACAATCCGCCGAACGACCAGAACGCCTGGCCGCCGAGCGACTGTTCGCCCTCCTGGTCGACGACGATCACGCGCTTGCCGGCATCCGCAATCTCGGTTGCGGCCACCAGTCCCGACAGTCCCGCGCCGACGACGATGACGTCCGCCTGCTCGCCCGAATGTACGGTCATGAGGTTCCCCCTGTAGTTGTCCGGATTGAAGCCAGCGGCCGTAGCTGAGATCAAGTGTGGAAGGCGTAAGAGTCCGTTAACTTGTTCCGGTTTGGGACCGAGGCCGGCGGAGTGCAGCGCGGACGCAACACTGGATTTGAATTTGTTTTGAGCGGGCCAGCGTGCCTAGACAAAACCACGGTTACGACGGACGCTAGCTGCGCATCACCACCAGACACAAAGATTCGAAATCGACTGGGGCGGGGAAATGAAGCTTCTGACGGGGTTGCTCGCGGCGATTCTCTTGATCGCGGGCATGGGGGCCTCTCACGCGGTGGTTCGGATCGCGGACGATCGTGGCGGCCGGATCGGAACCTATGTCGACCGCTACCAGGATCTGCGCCAGTCCGGTGAAACCGTCATCATCGACGGCCTTTGTGCTTCGGCCTGCACCATCGTCCTCGGCGCGATCCCGCGCGATCGCATCTGCGTCACCTCGCACGCGACGCTGGGCTTCCACGCGGCTTGGGATTTTGGCGCCAATGGCCGGGCCATCACCAATGCCGAAGCCACCCAGATGCTCTACGCGATGTATCCCTCGCAGGTGAGGCGCTGGATCGCACAGCGTGGCGGTCTCACCCCGCACATGCTCTTCCTCCGGGGCAAGCAGCTTCAGGCCATGTACAAGCCCTGCTACCTGGACGCGCAGGCTTCGACCAGCAGGCCGCTGCGCCGGCCTCTTCCGCCAGCGGACCAGCTCGAGTCCGCCCGGGGCGAGTTGTTTCACTAAATCCATCAGCGCGACGTGACCTGATCGTTTTGCCCGCCGGCGGCGCTTGCCCGCCCGCGGGCTAGCGCCTATTTGAAGGGCAGGGAACCGGAGCGTTCGCCCGGATCGTTGTCATGGCTCAACCGCTGCACCCCGCCCATCCGGTATCGGACAATTCGCCCACTGCCGGCCGGACGCCGTCCATGCTGGTGTTGGCTGGCGCAGGTCTCGGCGGCCTGATCGTGATCGGCGCGCTCGCATTGTGGTTCCACTATGGCACCCAGGTGTTCTTTGAAATGATCAGGACCGGCTTTGCCGCCTGTTTCTGACGCTGGGACAACAGGAAGTTTTTCGACCATGAGCTCCACCACCCGCCCGCTGGTGATCGCAACCGCCTTCGCCGCAAGCCTGGTCGTCGGGCTGCTCGTGGTGTTCTGGACGATGGGCGGCGTGAGCAAGGTGGCGCAGCCGGCCGCGATCGGCGGCCCGTTCCAGCTCACCGACCAGCACGGCAAGACCGTCACCGACAAGAGCCTGAAGGGCAAGCCGACGCTGATCTTCTTCGGCTACACCCATTGCCCCGACGTCTGCCCGACCTCGCTGTTCGAGATCTCCGAGGTGCTGCGCGCGATGGGCAAGGATGCCGACAAGGTCAACGCCTATTTCATCTCGGTCGATCCCGAGCGCGACACCCAGGCCGCGATGAAGGATTACCTGTCGAGCTTCGATCCTCACCTCGAGGGCCTCAGCGGCGATCCCGCTGATATCGCCAAGGTGATCACGTCCTACCGGGTCTATGCCAAGAAGGTCCCGACCAAGGACGGCGATTACACAATGGACCACACCGCACTGATCTACCTGATGGACCGCGACGGCCGCTTCGTCTCCCCCTTCAACCTGAAGCGCACGCCGGAAGAGGCCGCGGCCGAGCTGAAGCGATATCTCTGATACTTTCATTGGCGGGATCGACCGATCCATGGACTCGGTGCACCTCTCCCGCTTGGCCACAATCCCCGCTCGCGTTCCCGGTGGGATGGTCTATAAGGCCCTCCGATCTCAACGAAATTCGTTCATTTTCCGCCGATGGCCCCATCGCAACAGGCGAAATTGCCCAAAACTGTCCGTGGCCTCCTGACCGGGCTGGCTGTCGGGGTGTGCCTGTTCGCGCTGGCGCCGGGCGCGGAGGCGCAGACCCCGGCCCAGCCGCCGGCTGCGGCGCCTCAGGCTCCGCCCAAAGCCCCCCCTCAAGCCGCGGCCCCCCAGGCCGTGCCCGGCTTCTGGGATCCGCGGCGGCGCCCTGAGCGGCCGGACCTGTCGCGCCTGACCGTGATCCGCTTTTTGACCGAGACGGACTATCCGCCGTTCAACTATACCGGGGCCGACGGCAATCCGGCCGGCTTCAACGTCGATCTCGCCCGCGCGCTGTGCGATGAGATCAGGATTACCTGCACGGTGCAGATGCGCCGCTTCGAGACGCTGGTCGATGCGCTCACGTCCAATCGCGGCGATGCCATCATCGCCTCGATGGCAGTGAGCCCGCAGCTCCGCGCGCGCGTCGATTTCACCGATCCCTATTACCGCGTGCCGGCGCGCTTCGCCTCGCGCAAGGACGCGGTGATGCCGGAGATCCGCCCCGAATATCTCGAGGGCAAGAAGGTCGGCGTCATCGCGGGCTCCGCGCATGAGGCCTACCTCAAGGCGATGTTCACCGACGCCGAGCTGCACGCCTATCCCAATGACGAGGCGTTGCGTGCCGCTCTCCGCAGGGGTGAGGTCGATTTCATCTTCGGCGACGCCATCTCGCTCGCCTTCTGGATCAACGGCACGGATTCGGGCGATTGCTGCGCCTTCTCCGGTGGCCCCTTCGTCGAAAGCCGCTTCTTCGGCGAGGGCATCGGCATTGCCGTGCGCAAAGGCAATGACGTGCTGCGCCAGGCCCTGAACTGGGCGCTGTTCCGCGTCTGGGAAAAAGGCCGCTACACCGATCTGTGGCTGCGCTACTTCTCGGTGAGTCCGTTTTAGTTCTGTCGCTGCCGCCTCCGTCGTCATTGCGAGGAGCGCAGCGACGAAGCGATCCAGAGTGTCTCCGCGGAAAGATTCTGGATTGCTTCGCGGAGCCTGTCATCGGGCCGCGCTTCGCGCGGACCCGTTGGCTCGCAATGACGGTGTGTGGTGCCGCATCATCCCACAAAATTGCATTCTGCCCGGAAATCGCTAATTTCCGCGGCCCGGAGGCCCCGTAATGTCCGTTATCGATCTTGCCGCAAACCCGAGCGATCTGCGCGCGCTCGCCGAACAATCCAACGCCTGGCCGTTCGAGCAGGCGAAGGCGCTCGTCGCGCGGCTGAAGAAGAAGCCGAAGGACGAGGTGCTGTTCGAGACCGGCTACGGCCCGTCCGGCCTGCCGCATATCGGCACGTTCGGCGAGGTCGCGCGCACCTCGATGGTGCGCCACGCCTTCCGCGTGCTGACCGAGGACAAGATCAAGACGCGCCTGCTCGCCTTCTCCGACGACATGGACGGCCTGCGCAAGGTGCCGGACAACGTTCCGAATAAAGAGCTCTTGGCGCAGTATCTCGGCCGTCCGTTGACCGCCGTGCCGGACCCGTTCTCGAACGAGCATCCCTCATTCGGCGCCGCCAACAATGCGCGCCTGCGCGCCTTTCTTGATCATTTCGGCTTCGACTACGAGTTCGCGAGCTCGACCGACTACTACAAGTCGGGCCGCTTCGACGCGACGCTTCTGAAGATGCTCGCCGCCTACGATGAGATCATGGCGATCATCCTGCCGACGCTGGGGCCCGACCGCCGCGCCACCTATTCGCCGTTCCTACCGATCAGCAAGACCAGCGGCGCCGTGCTCCAGGTGCCGATGATCCGCCGCGATGTCGCCGCCGGCACGGTGACCTATGTCGATCCCGACAGCGGCGAGGAGGTCGAGACGCCCGTCACTGGCGGCAACGTGAAGTGCCAGTGGAAGGCCGACTGGGCGATGCGCTGGGTCGCGCTCGGCGTCGATTACGAGATGGCCGGCAAGGATCTGATCGATTCGGTGAAGCTCTCCAGCGCGATCGCCAGGGCGCTCGGTGCCGCGCCGCCCGAAGGCTTCAATTACGAGCTCTTCCTCGACGAGCAGGGCCAGAAGATCTCGAAGTCGAAGGGCAACGGTCTCACCATCGACGAATGGCTGCGCTACGCCTCGCCGGAATCGCTGTCGCTGTTCATGTATCGCGAGCCGAAGGCGGCCAAGCGACTGTATTTCGACGTCATCCCGCGCAACGTCGACGACTATCAGCAGTTCATCGATGGCTTCCCGAGGCAGGATGCCAAGCAGCAGCTCGGCAATCCGGTCTGGCACATCCACAACGGCAATCCGCCGAGCGGCGATATGCCCGTCACCTTCCAGCTCCTGCTCACGCTGGTGTCATCGTCGAATGCCGAGAACGCCGAGACGCTGTGGGGCTTCATCGGCCGCTACCGGCCCGGCGTGAGCCCGCAGACACATCCGAAGCTCGATGCGATGGTCGGCTACGCCATCAATTATTATCGCGACTTCGTCGCGCCGACGAAGCAGTTCCGCGAGCCGACCGATACCGAGCGCGCCGCGTTGCAGGATCTGCGCGACGCGCTGTCGCAGCTTCCGCAGGACGCCTCGGCCGAAGATATCCAGAACGTCGTCTACGAGATCGGCCGGCGCGAGCCGTTCCTCGATCAGGTCAAGAAGGGTAAGGACGGCCGTCCCGGGGTCACGCTCGACTGGTTCAACATGCTCTACCAGGTGCTGCTCGGCCAGGAGAAAGGCCCGCGCTTCGGCTCCTTCGTCGCCGTCTACGGCATCCAGAACGCGGTCAACATGATCGACGGCGCGCTGGCGCGGAGTGCGTGAGCGGCGTAGTGAACGTGAAGCCCGGATGGAGCGAAAGCGAAATCCGGGGCCTTCACAAGGCACCAGCCGTCCCAGATTGCGCTTCGCTCCATCCGGGCGACAGACCTCCGTTGCGGCGCAAGCGATCTCCCCAACGTCGTCCCGGCGAAGGCCGGGACGCATACCGCGTGATCTAAAGCGCGATGAGATTAGGATAAATCGTCATCGCGCTTTAGGAAAACCGCTGCACACTTTTCCGGATCATGCTCTAGCGGGGAACGGCGGTCTCGGTACCGACGAAGGCGCAACTACGAATCTTCGCCAAACTGCTCCCTGTGGTAATGGGTCCCGGCCTTCGCCGGGACGACATTGTTGATTGGGGCGTCGGCACCGCATCTTCATGCGCAATCGTCCTTTCGCCAGAACGACATTGATAGCCGTGTCGTGTCGCCCATCAGATCGATCGCAGCACGGAGCGCCGGTTGTCCTTCTGCACCGGGCGCGCGTTCATGGGATAGAGCTTTGCGAAGGCGGCGATGTCGGCGCTGGCGACCTGGATCGGATCGGTCAGCAGCAGCCATTCGACGATCTCCGAGCAGGGCGGCGTCGTCAGCGAACCGGGATAGCGGAAATAGCCGAGCCTCGGTGGCAGCATGGCGTTGGGATTGATGCCCGCATCCGCCTTCACCACAGGACCCTCCGTGCCAGGCATGGTCTTGACGATCCGGCTGAAGGCCGCGTTCGGCTTGCCCTCGGCCATCAGCACGCCGACCACGGCGAGCCCGCCCGAGTCGGCGCGATGGACGAAATGCGCCTCCATCGGAAAGTTCTTTCCGCCGATCGTGTGTTCGCTCGGGCGGTGGAAGTGGACCTGAAGCAGCTTGTATTTGACGTCGCCGAGCGTCAGCGTGCTGCCTTCCGCGAAGTTGAGCTGGATCGTGTGCCCGTTGTTGACGATGGTATCGGCGCTCCTGGCCCAGTTGAGCTTCAGCGTGGGCAATTGCGATTTGATCGCCGCCTCGATGTCGATCGGCGACTGCTGCAGGCCGACCGTGCAGGCCTTGTTGGCCGCGTCGAGTTCACCCCATTTGGCGGGGCCGCCGGCGCCCTCATAGCTCCAATGCGCGCCTTCGGCGGCGAATGCCGGCTTGCACAGCGGACACAGCGCGAGACCTGCAAGCGCCTTCAATGCATGACGTCGATCCATCATATTCCCCCTCGCGATGATTCGGTGCGCGATAGGCGCGCAACCTAGGCGAGAGGTACGGTGAGTCGCAATGGCGATCGGGGGCGGATCGTCACCCTACGCAGCGATCGTCCTGTCATCGTCCTTTGACGAGGCCTGGCGCAAGGCAATCACTGGCTCGCCCAGACGATCCGCGCGATCCACGCGATGTCAGCGACGGCGAGCGTGCGCCCGGCCTGTGCCGTATCGAGCGGCTGCAGTTCCAGCGCCTTCGCCGTGCGGCGCATCAGCGTCCTCACCATCACTTCGCCTGCGCGGGTCTTCACCACCACGCGGTCGCCCTTGCGGATCGGTGTGCCCGGCGAGACCAGGATGATGTCGCCGTCGCGATAGGCCGGCGCGAGCGCGTCACCGGAAATCTCCAGCGCAAAGGTATGCCTGTCCTCGGCCGAAGGCAGCGCGACCTGGTCCCAGCCCTTGCCGGATGGAAAGCCGCGATCGTCGAAATAGCCGCTTCCCTCGGCGAGCGCGAAGCCGATCAGCGGCACCGAGCGGCCATCGCCCGGGCTGTCGTCGATCAGCCTGACGAAGGTTTCGATCGACGAACCGGCCGCGCTGAGCGCCTTTGCGATCGATTCGGTCGAGGGCCAGCGCTCGCGGCCGTCGGAGGTCACGCGCTTGGATTTGTTGAAGGTGGTGGGATCGAGCCCGGCGCGCTTGGCAAGGCCCGAGGGCGACAGGCCTGCGCGCGCGGCCAGCCGATCCAGCGCGCCCCAGATCTGATCGTGGGTCAGCATCCTCTGCGCTTTGGCCTGCCTGACCATGGAAGGTCCAGCCCGTCGCAACTCAGGAAAACTATCCTCAAATCAACCGGTTTTCCGTTTTCCGTGCAAGAGGCGGCATGCAAGCCTTGAGTTCGGCAGGGGCCGCCTTTACGGTCGCGCCCGGGTTTTCGGACCCGTACCAGGCGAAAAACCCCAAGAGACTCAAAGAGCAAACAGGGCCCGTTAAGCGGTGGTCAAGATCTACAAAATCTGTCCGGCCTCGGCCTGGCGCGAGGCGGAGCGGCAGGGTGTCTACCGGGGCAGCGCGGATGACGCGCGCGACGGTTTCATCCATTTCTCGACCGCATCCCAGGTTCCCGAGACCGCGCGAAAGCATTTCTTCGGGCAGCGTGCGCTGTTCCTGGTCGAGGTCGATGGCGATGCGCTCGGCGCCGACTTGCGCTGGGAGCGCTCGCGCAATGACGAGCTGTTTCCGCACCTCTATGGCGAACTCGACCTCGGCGCGGTGATCTCGGTGATCAACCTGGCAATGCGCTCCGATGGCGGTCACGACATTCCGGAGCTTGCGCCGTGATCCGCGCCTTCGATGCCCTGTCGCTGCCGGTCCTGCGCTGGCTCGATCCGGAGGATGCGCACCGGCTCGCGATCCAGGGGTTGCGGTTCCTGCCGCCGGGAAAGCCCCGTGAGGACGATCCCAAGCTCGCGGTGCGCGCCTTCGGGCTCAACTTCCCCAATCCGATCGGCATGGCCGCTGGCTTCGACAAGAGCGCCGAGGTGCCGGATGCGTTGCTTCGGCTCGGCTTCGGCTTCGTCGAGATCGGCTCGGTGACGCCGCGCCCGCAGAGCGGCAATCCGCGGCCGCGGCTGTTTCGCCTCGAGCGCGACGAGGCCGTCATCAATCGCATGGGTTTCAACAATGACGGCGCGGAGGCCGCGCTACGACGTCTGGCCGCGCGCGCGCAGAACGGCGGCATCGTCGGCGTCAATGTCGGCGCCAACAAGGATTCGCCGGACCGCGTTGCCGACTACGTCAAGCTGATTGAGACCTTTGCGCCGGTTGCGAGCTATTTCACCGTCAACATCTCCTCGCCGAACACGCCGGGCCTGCGCAACCTGCAGGAAGGTGCGCTGCTCGACGATCTCCTCGCCAAGGTGATCGACGCGCGCGAGCGGGTGCGCCAGAAGGCCGGCGACACGCCGGTGCTGCTCAAGATCGCGCCGGACCTCAGCCTCGCCCAGCTTGATGACGTCGTGCAGGTCGCGCGCTCGCGCCGGGTCGACGGCATGATCGTGTCGAACACGACGATCGCGCGGCCGAGCACGCTGCGCGAGGAGATGCGCGCGAAAGAGCAGGGCGGTCTCTCCGGCCGGCCGCTGTTCCGCCTGTCGACGCGCATGGTCGCGGAGACCTATGTGCGGGTCGAGGGTGCGTTCCCCCTGATCGGCGTCGGCGGCGTCGATTCCGGCGGCGCGGCGCTGACGAAGATCCGCGCCGGAGCGAGCCTGATCCAGCTCTATTCGTCGCTGGTCTACAAGGGCCTCGGCCTCGTCGACGAGATCAAACGCGAACTCACCTCGACGCTGTTGCGCACAGGGAGGGATTCCCTCTCCGAAATCGTCGGCGCCGACGCCGCGACGCTCACGGCGGAAGACTGGCCGGGGATGTAGCCCTTCGCCTCTCCCCGCGTGCGGGGAGAGGCCGGATCGCATCGAAGATGCAATCCGGGTGAGGGGGACTCTCCGCGAGTCCAACTGTCACTGCCCCCGCGGAGAGTCCCCCTCACCCCAACCCTCTCCCCGCAAGCGGGGAGAGGGAGAAGCAAACGTCGCCCTGAACAGCGCCGGATAGCGCGCGCCCTGCAACCCGCCACGCGCGACATAGAAGGCGAGCAGCGCGCACCACAGTCCGGCGTTGCCGAGCGATTGCAGCGCCCACCAGGTGCCGAAGAAGATCGCGAGCGAGGCCAGCATCAGATTGCGCATCTCGCGCGCCCAGGTCGCGCCGACATAGATGCCGTCGAAGCCGAAGGCGAACACGCCGGGCACCGGCGCGAGCACGATGAACATTAGGAAGTCGCGCGCGCTGCGGCGGACGCCTTCGCTCGCGGTCATGAAGTCGATCATGGCCGGCCCGAACAGGGCGAACAGCACCGCAACCACCAACGCGAAACCGAGCCCCCACATCAGCACCAGCCGGGTCGAAGCGGCAAAGCCCTTTGCGTCGCGTGCACCAAAGGTGCGCCCGCAGAGCTGCTGGGCTGCATTGGCAAGGCCATCGAGGAAGAAGGCGCTGACCAGCAGGAAATTGTTGAGCACGGAGTTCGCGGCCAGCGTGACGTCGCCGGCGCGGGCGCCCTTGGCGGTGAAGAACAGGAACGCGGCGATCAGCGCCGCGGTGCGGATCATGATGTCGGAATTGACCGACAGCATCCGCATCAGCTTCGCCCGGTCGAGCAGCGTCTTTCGCGGCACCGCGAAGCCGCCATCCGCATAGCGCCGGCAGACGATCACGCCGAGGACGAAGCCGACCGTTTCCGAAAGCAGTGCGGCGATCGCAGCGCCCGCGATGCCGGTGTCGTAGACGAGCACCAGCAGGATCGTCGCCATCATATTGATGAGGTTGATGACGATCTGAAGCAGCAGCGCCGGATTGGCACGGGCCTGACCGACCAGCCAGCCGAGAATGACATAGTTGGCGAAGGCGAACGGCGACGACCAGATCCGGATCATGAAATAGGTTGTTGCAGCGCGCGTCACGCCCTCGCTGCCGCCCATCAGGTCGAACAGCACGGCAGCCAGCGGCAGTTGCAGCGCGATCAGCGCGGCGCCGATCAGGCCTGCGACGATGAAGCCGCGCACCAGGATCGCGCTGAGTTCGTGCGTCTCGCCCGCGCCCAGCGCCTGCGCAGTGAAGGCGAGCGTGCTCATGCGCAGGAAGGCGAACAGCCAGAACAGGCAGTCGAAGATCACCGAGGCCATCGCGACGCCGCCGAGCAGCGCGGCGTCGTCGAGTCGTCCGATCGCGGTGGTCGAGACCACGCCGATCAGCGGCGTGGTGAGATTCGCGACCATCGCCGGCCCCGCAATGGCGAAGACCTGGCGGGTACCGACCTTGGGATGAGCGGGCGCGTGCACGTCAGACCGCGAGCACCATGCCGTCTTCGGCCGCAAGATGCGCGACGTCATCGAGGTGCGACAGCATGTCGTCGCTCATATGGGTGAGGACGAGCCGCTTGGCGCCGATGGCGGGCAAATGCTGTTCCAAGGTCTTCAGGCTGAGATGGTTCTTGACCACCTTCTCGTACATATAGGCTTCCGTGATGAAAAGGTCCGCGCCATGCGCCAGCGGAATGAGCGTCTCCGTCCATTCGGTGTCGGCGCTGTAGGCGAGGGTGCGGCCCTCGGCCTCGACGCGATAGGCGAGGAACGGCCCGCCGGATTCGCCGTGCACGACAGGGTAGGGCGTCACCGTCACAGCGCCGAAGCTGCGGCTCTGCTCGGGCTGTAGCTCGATGACGGAGAGCTCGAAGCGTTGCTTGGTTTTTGAGGAGTGCTCGAACAGCGCCTCCATCATCTGCGCAAGCCGCGTCGTGATCCCTTGCGGGCCGGCGATGATGAGCGGCCGCGTCCGCCGCGAGAACTGCGCATCGAGTACGAAGAACGGCAGGCCGGCAAAGTGATCGCCGTGGAAATGCGTGATCAGAATGAGATCGATCTCGTTGCGATCGATCTCGAGCCGCTTCAGCGCCGGCAACGCCGACGCGCCGCAATCGATCAGAAAATTGGCTTGTTGCCCGGTGACATGGAAGCAGGTGTTCAGCCTGCCGCCCGAACCAAAGGCATCGCCGCAGCCGACAAAGCGCAATTGCATCGGCTGTGCTCTTTCCTTGCGTCTTACCGGCCGCGTGGCGCGCCGAAGACGCGCGACAGCAGCCAGATCGGGATCACGATGACCGCGCCGAGCAGGAAGTAGCGCCACAGCCAGTTGACGGCGTCGAAGCCAAGATCCCACAGCCGCCGGAACAGCAGCCGGATGCTGTAGATGATATTCCAGGGATCGAAGCCGATCGCGGCGAGCACGACGCCGACTAGGATCGAGAGCATGATGAGGCGGAATGCGACCGCCAGTGGCGAGCCGCCGAGGAAGCGGTTCAGGCCGTCATGGCTTGCCGGCAAATCTCTGACGTCGTTGGCCATCGCAAAAACTCCTCGCCGGATTCGCCTGCATTATAGGTCACGGCAGGGCACATGGGGAACCCGCCTCCCGCCGTCAATGGCCGCCGGTTCCGGTCGCCGCGTTAATTGTTGGTAGGGATTCGTCCGCTTTCAGCATCTTCTCCAGCGTCTCCAGCCGGTCCGCCTCGCGTGGCGGCTTGTCCCAGCGCAGGCGGCTGATGCGGGGAAAGCGCATGGCGACACCGGATTTGTGCCGCGGTGAGCGCTGCAGGCCCTCGAAGGCGACCTCCAGCACCAACCCTTTCTCGGGCTCGTGCACGACGTGACGGACGGGGCCGAATTTTTCCGTGGTGTTGCGGCGGACGAAACGGTCGATCTGCAGCAGCTCCTCGTCCGTGAAGCCGAAATAGGCCTTGCCGACCGGCACCAGCTCGTCGCCATTCTCGCCCGAGGTCCAGACGCCGAAGGTGTAGTCGGAATAGTAGGAGGAGCGCTTGCCGTGGCCGCGCTGCGCATACATCAGCACGGCGTCGATGATGTGTGGATCGCGCTTCCACTTCCACCATTGTCCCCTTGGCCGCCCAGGCAAGTAGGGTGCGTCGCGCCGCTTCAGCATCACGCCTTCGACGGCGTCCGCATCCTCGCCCGCGCCGGCGTTGGCCGGATCGGCGCGTGCCGCGGTCAGCGCCTCCCAGCTTGCGAAGGGGACCGTCGGCGACAGGTCGATGCGGGCATCGTCGAGTTTTTTGATGAATGTCTCCAGCCGCTCGCGCCGCTCGGCAAAGGGCAATTGGCGCAAATCGTTCTCGTCGTCGCCGAGCAGGTCGTAGGCGCGCAAGTGAATCGGAAACTCCTTGATCAGCTTTGGTGAGACGACCTTGCGGTTGAGGCGCTGTTGCAGAACGTTGAAGCTTTGTACGCGCCCGTCGCGCAGGATCAGAAGCTCGCCGTCAATCGCACCGGGCAGGCGCAGCGACGGCACGAGATCGGGAAAGCTTCCCGTGATGTCCTCGCCGGTGCGCGAATAGAGCCGCGCCGTGATATGGCCGCGGTCGTCGCGGCCCGCGACCGCCTGCACGCGGATGCCGTCCCATTTCCACTCGGCGATGTAGTCTGCTGGATCGAGCGTGGCAAAATCGGTGTCCTCGATCGCATGCGCCAGCATCACGGGGCGGAACGGCGCCGGATCGCGGTTGACGGGTTTTTCCGCGCGCCCCTCCAGCCAGGCGAACAGGTCGAGATAGGGCGGAGATAGGCCCGGCCAGATCAACTCGACTTCATGTGGATCCTTGTCGCCGAGCGCGGCGGCCGCGGTTTTCGCCAAGCGCGCCGAAATGCCGATGCGCAGCGCGCCGGTAACGAGCTTCAACAGCGCCCAGCGGCCGGTCTCGTCGAGCTCGTCGAGCCAGCGCGCAAGCTGTGCCGGCATGTCGGTCTTGCCGAGCGTGCGGAGCGTTGTGACGACGTCGGTGAGGGTAGGAGGTGGTGGGTTGTTATGATTGCGCGGGCGGAGCGATGCGTCAGCATCTCGCCCGGGGTACCTCCCTCCCTGCCCCCCGGAGCGAGCGAAGCTCGTCTCCTCCCCCGCAAGGGGGGAGGGAACGTTGAGAGCCGTGCGTCCATCACTTTCGGGGTCTCTGTCAGTTACCTCGTTGGTCGCTCGCCATATTCGCTGCTGCGCTCCCTCCCCCCTTGTGGGGGAGGGCTGGGGAGGGGGGTGGCCCAGGAAAGACTGATTGTCGTTGACGATTCCCCTCGGCCACATCAGCGCCACCGTCTCCGAGAGGTCGCCGACATAGTCATAGGACAGCCCGAACAGCACCTCGTCGGTGCGCGCCGCGATCAAGTCGCGGATCAACGCGGGCTTGGCGTGCTTGAAGCTGAGCGCGCCGGTCAGCGCGGCCAGCGCATAGCCGCGGTCGGGATCGCCGACCTCGCGGAAATAGCTGGTGATCAGCCGCAGCTTGTTGTTGCGGCCGGGCTCGTAGGCGAGGCGATCGAGGAGTTCGGCGAAGCGGTTCATGCCTCGGCCTCGTCAGCGAGCGGCGTCTCGGTCTCTTCCTCATCGCCATAGCCGACGAGATCGAGCGGTCGCGCCTGCAGGCCTCTGCTCCTGCACCAGTGCACCAGCGCGTCCTCCTGGCCGTGTGTGACCCAGATCTCACCGGCGCCGGTCGCGGCAATCGTGGCGGTGAGGCCGTCCCAATCGGCATGATCGGAGATCACCAGCGGCAGTTCGACGCCGCGTTGCCGCGCTCGCGCACGCACCCGCATCCAGCCCGAGGCGAACGCGGTCACGGGATCGGGAAAGCGTCGCGTCCAGATATCGGATGTGGCCGAGGGCGGCGCCAGCGTGATGGTGCCGGCGAGAGCCGCTTTCTTCATGCCCTTCACGGGTCGCAGCTCGCCGAGATCGATCCCGCGGCTCTGGTAGTAATGCGTGATCGTTTCCATCGCGCCATGCAGATAGATCGGCGCGTCGTAGCCGGCTCGCCGGAGCAGCGCGATCACGCGCTGGGCTTTTCCGAGCGAATAAGCGCCGACGAGATGCGCGCGCTCGGGAAACAGCGCGACCGACGCGAGCAGCTTCTTCACCTCGTCGGCCGCATTGCCGTGCCGGAACACCGGCAATCCGAACGTCGCCTCCGTGATGAAGACGTCGCAGGGCACGAGCTCGAACGGCGTGCAGGTCGGGTCCGGCGCATCCTTGTAGTCACCGGAGGCGACGATGCAGGTGTCTTTGCAGCTCACCGCGATCTGCGCCGAGCCGAGCACATGGCCGGCCGGGTGAAACTTGACGCGGACATCGCCGAGCCGGATCTCCTCGCCATAGCGGATGGCTTGCGTCGAGCCCGCGAAATTCTCGCCATAGCGCAGCCGCATCATGTCCAGCGTTTCCTGCGTCGCCAGCACCGCGCCGTGGCCGGCGCGCGCATGGTCGGAATGGCCGTGGGTGATTACGGCCCGCTCCACGGAGCAGACAGGATCGATATGGAAGCCGCCGGGCTTGCAGCACAGGCCGGCAGCAACTGGCAGCAGGATGTCTTGCGGACGCATGCCGGTTATATAGGGCGCCGCTACCGCAATGTTCACCCGTCATGCGCGGGCTTGCCGTCTCCGCTAGGCTTCGCCGCCCCAGTGGTGTAAAAGCCCGCCGAAGCCATTGGCGGAGGCGGGACGCGCGCATCCATCCTCTTAAACACTCCCTTTTTTAGATGGATTGCCGGGTCAAGTCCGGCAACGACAGTCTCTGGTTCCAAAATGCCCCTGCGCCTGTTCCTGTCCTCCGGCGATCTGATGGCCGACCGCCGCTTCGAGTTCGCGCGCGACCTCCAGCTCAAGGGCGACCTGCCCGCCGCCGCCGATCTCCTGGAGCAGGCGATCGAGCTCGCGCCGAACTTCATCTCGGCCTGGTTCATGCTTGGCGAAATCCGCAAAGAACTCGGCGAGCGCGACAAGGCCATTGCGGCGTTCCGCAAGGCGCGTGATTCCGACCCGGACGACCAGCATGGCGCCGGCCTGCATCTGATGCGGCTCGGCGAGGCGCAACTGGCGGAGATGCCCAAGGCCTATGTACAGGCGCTGTTCGATCAATATGCGCCGCGCTTCGAGCACGCGCTGATCAACGATCTCGGCTATCGCGCGCCGGCGCTAATCTTCAAGGCGGTGCTGGCCGCGCGCGTTGCCGCGAAGAAGCCGGCCTTCTTCAAGCGCGCCGTCGATCTCGGCTGCGGCACCGGGCTCGCGGCGTCCGCCTTCGCCAATCAGGTCGATCATTTCACCGGCATCGATCTGTCGCCCGGCATGATCAAGGAGGCGCGCGCCACCGATCTCTACGCCGAGCTCGAAGTCGCCGACATGATCGAAGGCCTGCGCGGCAAGGCTGATGCAAGCGCGAACCTCGTCGTTGCGGCGGATGCGTTCGTGTATCTCTCCGATCTCGCGCCGGTGCTGGGCGAAGCCAAGCGCGTGCTCGCGCCCAGTGGCGTGCTCGCATTCACGCTGGAAACGCATGACGGCAGCGGCGTCGTGCTCGGCGAAGGCCTGCGCTATGCCCACTCCGCGGAATATGTGCGCGGCGCGATCGCCAAGGCCGGGCTCAAGCTCCTGACACTCGAGGCCGCGTCCCCACGCAACGAGAACAACGAGCCGGTGCGCGGCCTCGTCGTCGTCGCCGAGAAAACTTGAGTCTAGGCGCTGCACTTGCAGCGATTTGAGCGTCATTGCGTCGCAAAGCCGCGACTTGCCACTTGCGACGCGCGGCCCGATGCCAGCACAATGCTTGCATTAGGGAGAAAACAACAATGATGAAGAATCCATCGCGGCGCGATTTCAGCGCCGCCGCGCTCGCGACCATCGCTGCATCCACGCTGCCCGCGCCGCATGTCTGGGCCGCGGACAAGAAATACGATGCGGGCGCCAGCGACACCGAGATCAAGATCGGACAGACCGTGCCGCATTCCGGCCCCGGCTCGCTCTATGGCGTGTTGGGGCGCGTTGGCGAGGCCTATTTCCAGATGCTGAACGAGAAGGGCGGCATCAACGGGCGCAAGATCAAGTTCATCACGTCGGACGACGCCTACAGCGCGCCGAAATGCGTCGAGGCAACGCGGCGCCTGGTCGAGCAGGAGGAGGTGCTGGCGCTCTACGGCTCGCTCGGCACCGCGCCGCAGACCGCCGTGCACAAATACCTGAACTCCAAGGGCGTGCCGCAGCTTTTGCTCAACACCGGCGCGTCCAAGTGGAACAATCCGAAGGAGTTCAAGTGGACGATGGCGGGCCTGCCGCTGTATCCGACCGAGGCACGCATCCTGGCGCGGCACGTCGTCAACGTGAAGCCGAACGCCAAGATCGGCATCCTCTACCAGAACGACGATTTCGGTCGCGACTTCTTGGGGCCCTTCAAGAAGGTGCTGGCGGATGCCGGCGGCACCGCGCAGGTGATCATGGAGCAGACCTATGATCTCACCGATCCGACCGTCGACTCCCAGCTCATCAATCTCTCGAAGTCGGGTGCGGATGTCTTCTACAACATCACCACCGGCAAGGCGACGTCTCAGTCGATCCGCAAAGTCGCCGAGCTCGGCTGGAAGCCGCTGCAGTTGTTGTCGGCGGGCTCGACCGGGCGCTCCATCCTCAACGCCGCGGGCCTGGAGAACGCCACCGGCATCGTCGCGATCCGCTACAACAAGGAGGTGGGGCTGCCGAAGTGGGAGAAGGATCCGGACGTGATGGCGTTCGAGGAGCTGCGCAAGAAATACCTGCCGAGCATCGACCCCGACAACACCATCGCCTTTGCCGGCTACGGCCAGGCTGTGACCATGGGTGAGATCCTGCGCCGCTGCGGCGACGATCTCACCCGCGCCAACGTGCTGAAGCAGGCCTCCACGCTCGCCGGCTTCCACTCGCCCTATTTCCTCGACGGCGTCACCTACAGCTATACGCCCGAGGACTACACGCCGATGAAGACGCTCTTCATCTCCACCTTCAGCGGCAAGGACTGGGAGATCTCCGACAAGCCGATGTCGGAGTAGGGCGCCTTCTTCCCTTCTCCCCTTGTGGGAGAAGGTGGCGCGAAGCGCCGGATGAGGGGTTCTATCCGCGTGTCCGAATGAGAGAGGTTCACTCGCTGAGACAGACCCCTCACCCGTCTCGCCGCTACGCGGCGAGCCACCCTCTCCCACAAGGGGAGAGGGGACGGCGTCTTGCTCATCGTAGAGCTCTCACCCCTCGACGAACCCATCCCCACGGCTTACCTCTTACGCCGTGCCGCCCCGTACCCTCAAAACATCGGCCGAGCCGGCCGCGCTGCTGCCCGACCGCTTCCAACAATGGTTCGTGGGTCGCGGCTGGTCGCCGCGCGCGCATCAATTGGCGCTGCTGGAGAAGGCGCGCGAGGATCGCTCTGCGCTGTTGATC
>NZ_JALGCN010000029.1:0-101473 GCF_038085055.1 Bradyrhizobium sp. ISRA442 | reverse complement strand
GATGGGTGGCGCTGAGCGAATTGCGGCGCATGCTTGAGGTGGCACGTTTGGGCCGTTTCCAACCCTGCAGCGCCTGCGATGCAGGCAGTTATTTCGTATGCTGCAAGATTGTGACTCTAGCGAGATCCGATGGCGTGACGAATCCTCTCGTTTCCGTTGTAATACCGCTCTACAACAAAGCCCACTGTATCCTGAAGACGCTTTCTTCAGTGGCAAGCCAGGGCCGAACTGATTTTGAGTTGATCGTCGTCGACGACGGATCAACGGAGGGGAGCGCTGAGCTGGTGAAGGCGGCAGGCGTTCCCGACTTGCGTCTCATCCAGCAGGAGAATGCAGGCGTATCGGCGGCCAGGAATCGCAGCAGCGCAGGGGAAATGGATCGCATTCCTGGATGGCGACGACCTGTGGTCACCCGGCCATCTGGAGAGCCTGCAGCGGCCTACGGACAAGACTGCGGCAATCGCCGTCATCAGCAATCTGCGATTGGAAAGCCGCACCGGTCACCCGTTGATCGATCCAGCGGTGCTGCCGCAAGGGGTGGATGACTATTTTACATTCGCACTTTCCAGCGGGGACTATCCCGCGAGTTCAAGCTCGATCATGGTTCGCAAGGACGAACTGTTCGCGGCAGGGCTCTTTGCGGAAGGAATCGCGTCCGGCGAAGATATCGACATGTGGTGCCGGTTAGCCTGCCGAGGCCCGTTCTTCTACAACGCGAGATTGTCGGCAACTTATACCGGCGCCTGCTCATCGAGCAACCGCGCCGCCGCTCCAATCTTTGCGCAGCGCCTTCCCGGGTTAATAGGAGATGGCAGGGTTCCGCCGGCATTGGTCAAGAGTGCCAAACGATATGCAAATTTCCTGATGCTCGAGTATGCGCGCGCCAGTTACTCACGAAGGATATACGGAAGCGCGTGCAGTCCTGCTTAATGATTGCGTTGCAAGCTACGATGCCCGACGCTTTTTCAAGCGCTTGATGAGGACCTCGTCTCTCGGGCGAATGCTTTCTCGGCTCCGCCCGCTCGGTAGAAGGTCGACAGTTCAGCACGACCCTAGTGCCGAAGTCGAGGCCGTCCGATCCGCTCGGCCCTGATCCATGGCATTCGTTGTCCACGAGCCAGTGTCATGATTGGCCTCATCACGATGTGTCGTGGTAGTAGTTGCTTGAGGGCCAGCTCGAGGCCAACGAGCATGTCCCTCGGCCAGGTGTCCCGTCGTGAACAAATCAGGCCTGACGAGCTGCCACGGCATTGCCATTCCCGTTCCGAGCAGATGACAGGGAAGGCCGAGGCGGAAGCGTGCGTCCGGCCCCGAATTCGCATATGTACGCAGCCCGGAGCGTCGCACCCATAGCGGAGCGCGCTTTTGCAGGATAATACGCGCCACCAGCTCTCGCTGGTCGCGACTCAGCGATGGGGTCCACGTGGGCGGTTCCAGTAGAGCGCGCGTTGCCGGCAGGGCAGCGAAGCGAAAGAAATCATCAGCTCGGATTGCGATCTCCTCGTCATCTCCCCTCGGCATGTTGAGCCTCTATCTGCTCGCGCAGTGGGGGAAGTCGGGGCGCAAAGGCGTCGTGTTTCTGGCCGAAAACGAGAATAAGGCGGAGCGGCTGGGGGCCATCATTCATGCCCTCGACGCCTCGTGCGAAGTACTGGTTTTCCCGCGGCTGGACACGCTGCCGTTCGATCAAATGGAGCCGTCGCACGAAATCGCAGGTCGACGAAGCGCGGTCCTGAGGCGTCTTGCCAAACCCGAGAAGCCCATCCTTCTCGTGTCCACTGCCGAGGCCGTGATGGAGCGCCTGCCAACGCCGGCAAGTTGGTCTCGGCTGACGCTCCGTCTGAAAGTGGGCACGGAGTTCTCCGAGCAAGATCTCCGGGCGCGGTTCGAGGCTCTCGGATACGAGCTCGATGAGGATGCCCGCTATCCCGGTGATGCGCTTTTTCACGGCCAGACATTCGAGATATTTCCCGCCGGAGCCCTCGGGCCATTCAGGGTAGAGCATTCCGGCCGGTTGATACGTCGGATTGTGGCATTCGATCCGATCGAGCATCACATCGTTTTTGAGACCAAAGAGCTGCTCATCGATCCGATGTCGGAGCGGATGATGCTGGGAAACAGGCGCGGAAAACGTTCTACCCTGTTCGAGTATTGCGGCCGGGCCAAGTGGATTGCGGATGCCGGCGTTCAGGTTCACGCCGACAATTGGCTGAGCACGATCGAGGAGGCGGCTGGTCGCGCCGATAGGGAGCACACTTACCTCGGACGGCGCGAATGGAGGGATGCGATCAAGCGCATGGACATCTTGCCGCGACAGGCTCCGTTCCGTCCTGTCCCAGACTTTTCGAAGGCTGCATCACCGAGGAAGGCGCTACGCACGTTCGTCGACGAGACGCGAAGTGCCGGCTTTCGGCTGGCTTTTGTCGCAGCGCAGGAAGATGACCTGCGTGTGATGGAGCGAATGAGCGGAGTCAAGGCGGAGCGCTTTGTGGGTTGGAGTCAGGCGGCGGCGGCACGCAATCGAGAAGCTGCACTTCTCGCCGACTTCGACGCCGGTTTTGTCGTGCCTGACAGTAAACCTCTTGTCGTCGTTACGGCTTCCGACGTGCTCGGCAGCAAGGCTCATCATCCCCAGCCTTTGGCGAGAACCTGGGGTGCCGGTTTCAGCCATCTGAATATGCCGGAGCAGGGTGCTGTGGTCATTCATCTGCAGCGGGGATTAGCCCTGCTCGACGGACTGCAGACTGTGGCGACGGGAGGTGGTGCCTCGCGAGAAATGATCAGGCTCGTCTTTGCGGGTGACAATGCCGTTCTCGTTCCGCCCGCCGACCTCGCCTTGATCTGGCCCTATGCTTCCGAACTGGGCAGGCTGTCATTGGATAAAGCGGACGGAAGTACGTGGTTCGCGCGCCGCACGGAGGCCGAGCACGAGATTCAGATTGCGGGCAGGCAACTCGCCAAACATATCAGCCAGCGTCGCCGTCGGCGGGCTTCGAAACTCGTCCCTCCGGGGCCCCTCTATGAGAGGTTTGTCGCACGCTTTCCGTTCTTCACGACAGTCGATCAGGCGAAGGCCATTCGCGACGTCCTGGATGATCTTGCGGCCGGTCATCCCATGGATCGGGTGATTTGCGGCGATGTCGGGTTCGGAAAGACTGAGGTGGCTTTGCGGGCGGCGGCAGCCGTCGTGCTGTCAGGACGGCAGGTGGCGATCGCGGTGCCGACGACCGTCCTAGCGAGGCAGCATGTCGCGACGTTCCGCAAGCGATTTGCTGCCTTCGATATCGAAGTGGGAAGCTTGTCGCGCGCCACATCGACCTCGGAGCTGAGGGAGACGAAGGAGGGGCTGAAGAGCGGAAGATTGAAGGTCGTAGTTGGAACTCACGCTCTTGTCTCGAAGGACGTGAAGTTCCGCGATCTCGGCTTGGTCATTATCGACGAGGAGCAGCATTTTGGCGCGGCCGAAAAGGCAAAGCTATCAGGGCTCGCCAAGGGTGTTCATGCCCTCTGGATGAGCGCTACGCCGATACCGCGGACCCTCGCGGCAGGCCTCGCGGGCTTCAGGGATCTCAGCGTCATTGCCTCTCCACCCGCTCACCGGCTTCCGGTCGCCACGAGAATTGCGCCGCTTTCCGATGCTGCCATTGCCGCGGCGTTGTTGCGCGAGCAGAGGCGCCACGGGCAAAGCTTCCTGATCTGCCCGCGTATTCAGGATCTCGATCCGATGCTGGTGCGCGTGCAAACGCTGGCCCCGGATCTGCGCATTGTCTGTCTCCATGGCAGGTTAAGCGCAGACGAAATGGACGACCGGATGATGACCTTCGTCGAAGGCGAGGCGGATGTTCTGCTCGCGACCAACATCGTGGAGAGCGGCCTGGATATCCCGCGCGCAAATACGATCGTGGTCTGCTGGCCCGAAAGGTTCGGTCTCGCTCAGCTCCATCAGCTCAGGGGCAGGGTGGGGCGCGGCGGCATACGCGCGTTTGCGTATCTGTTGACCGAGTCGGATGCGGCGCGATCCGAGAAGCGGCTTGCGGTTATGGAGGAGTTCAGCAGGCCTGGTGCCGGTTTTGCAATCAGTGCGCGGGACCTGGACCTCAGAGGAGCGGGAGATCTGCTCTCGGAGCGGCAGTCCGGCCACGTTCAGGTGTTCGGGCCCGTGCTCTACAGCCATCTCTTGAAGCTGGCCTCGGAGAAGGTCGACGACAGAACGGCCGACCTGTGGGTGCCCGACCTGAATCTTCCGATCGCCGACATGTTGCCGGCAGACTATGTGCAATCGGAAGCCGTTCGGCTCGAAATCTACGCCCGCGCCTCTCGGTGCCGAAGCGAGGATGAGCTGGACGACCTCGAAGAGGAGACTCTCCGTCGTTTTGGAAAGTTGCCGCCAGCGGCGCTCGAATTCTTCGCTGCAGCAAGGCTTAGGATCGATTGCAGGCGAAGAGGGATCATAAGGCTGGATGTCGGAGCAGAAGCGGTCGCCGCGACATTCCTTCCGGGACGATTGCGAAAGTCCAAGGCGCGATCGCTGCAGCGTGACGGCGATCGGGTCGTCTATGCCAGCAACGGAGCTGATGGGCCGCTCGGAAAAGTCGAAAACCTCTTCGATGTCCTGGACGAATGATCGCGCTGTCGGCGCAGCGGACGAAAGCGTAACCGCGGAAGGCCGGCACGTTGCACGCGCGACGCCTCGTCCCTTCGAACTAGCGCTCGCGCTCGAAGCTTGTGTCAGCGCCTCCGGGTGAGCCTTGCGAGTTACTTTCCTGCTCCCGTGGTCAGGCCGCTGACAATATAGCGCTCGAGGAAAATGCCGACCAGGACGAGCGGCGCGATCGCCGCCGTCGACAGCGCCGCCATCGACCACCAATTGATGCCCTGCGAGCCAGTCTGGCTGGCCACCATCACGGGGAGTGTCTTCGCGTCCGTGCTCGTCAACAGCGCCGCGAAGAAGTATTCGTTCCAGCACAGCACCAGCGAGAGGATGAATGCGGCCACCATTCCTGGAACGGCGAGCGGCAGAATGATGCGCAGGAAGGCGCCCCAGGTCGACAGGCCGTCGACGAAGGCGGCTTCGTCGAGCTCGATCGGAATCGCGTTGAACTGATCGCGCATGATCCAGATGACGATCGGCAGCACCGTTAGGGTGTAGAGCAGGACAAGACCGAAGCGCGTGTCGAGCAGGGCCAATGCCTTGTAGAGGACGAGGAACGGCAGCGCGAGCACGACCGGCGGCAGGATCAATTGGGACATGAAGAAGAACAGGATATCGTCGTTGCGCATCCAGGCGAATTTGTAGCGGAAGCGGCTCAGGCCATAGGCTGCCAGCGATCCTAAGATCAGCGCTAGCAAGGATGCGCCGACCGACGTGATGACGCTGTTGACGAAGCGGTTCACGAATTCGGAGCGGGCAGTCGAGGTGCCGAACAGTGTATCTGGTGACAGGCCAAGCGAGCGCCATCCTTTCCAGTCCGGCTGAAAATCGACCCAGGGAATCAGGTGGGCTTGCGTCACGTCGACCGCCGATTTGAACGAGGTGGTGACGGTCCAGTAGATTGGGAACAGACAGATAAGCGTCCAGAACAGGAGTGCAGCGTAGATCAGCAAGCGGCCAAGCATCCGCTTGGCGCGCGGCGCTGCGGAATGCTTTCGGACCGGGTTTGATGCCACACTCGACATAGCCAATCGCTCAAACTCCCTTGGTTGGGTCCTAGATAACCTTCTGTGTCCAGCGCTTCGACAGTCGTAACATCACGGTGAGCAGCACGATGATCAACAGCAGATAGACCATGGCGAGCGCCGTGCCGTATCCGACATTCGAGCGGTCGCGGTAGACGCGATAGATGAAGCTCGACACAGTGTCGGTGGCGCCGCCCGGACCTCCGGCGGTGACGTTGATCACGATGTCGGCGAGCTTCAGCTTGAAGATGATGCGGATGATCAGGACGGTGATGCTGACTGGCAGCATGATCGGGAACGTGACGTGCCAGAATGATTGCCAGCCATTCGCGCCATCGACCTTGGCCGCTTCCTGCACCTCCTTTGGCATCGCTTGCAGGCCTGCGAGCAGAATGATCATGATGAACGGGATCGACACCCAGGCGTCCATCGCCTGGATACTCAAGCGCGCCATCCAGGGCGATGCAAAGAAGGCCGGATTATCCCATCCGAGATAGCGCGCAAGCGTCGCTGCAGGGCCAAATCGATATTCCAGGAGGGATTTGCCGACCATCCAGCTCACTGCGACCGGGCTAAGCATCATCGGCAGAAGGAAGACCACACGAAAGAATTTTCGCGCCCGGATATCGGCGCTGAGCAGCAGCGCCAGCCCGAATGCGATCGCGTACTCGCCGAGCACCGCAACCGTGTAGAAGACCATGTTGCCGAGCGCGTTCCAGTAGTAGGTGTCGCTCAGCATTCCTCTAAGATTGTCGAAGCCGCTGAAGCGCGGTCCGTCGATCGATGAGAGATTCCAGTCCAGTGACGCGATGTAGATCCCGAAAATCGTGGGAAATATCACGACTGCAACCGTGAAGAACACGGCCGGCAGCAGAAACAGCGCGCGCTGACCACGTTCGCCGCGGATGATGATTTGCCCGATTCCAAACGCGATAGCCCACAGCACATAGGCGATCATGATCGGGCGCCAATCCGAGAATCCGGTCGCGATTGTACCGGTTGCGTGCAGCCCCTGAAGGAGGATCACGAGCAGGAGGCCGAGCGAAGCGAGCGCGACCAGCGCCCGGCCAGCGTTCTTCCGGCTGACGCTCGCGCGCCGGGGGGCGGGCGCGAGGCGCTCATTGCCCAAATCGACCGAACTCTGCATCGCAATCCGACTCTGCCGATTCTTGCTAAAGTGCGGCTGGCGTCTGAAGCGGCGCCAGCCGGGTCTGGATGGTTCTCGCAGTCGAAGAAGCTACGCGCCGAGCGAGGCCTTGTAGAGCCCGATCTGTCGCTCGCGGCCGATCTGGTCGGTCAGCTTCTCCCAGGCGGCGGCGATGTTGTTCGCGCCGGTCTGGGCATCGACCTTGCCGGCGAAAATCTTCGTCAGCTCATCTTCGGCGATGCTGTAATACTGGAAGATGCCGGGGATGCGCGGCTCCACTGCGCGGTTGGGATGATTATAGGAGCCGAGCTGCGAGTTCAGATAGGACGTGATGTATTTGCGGTCGTAGCCCGCGGCGACCCACTCGTCGAATTGGAAGTGGCTGGTGCGGTGGGCCTGGAAGCCCGACGGATACATCACCATCCAGAGCGACAGGTCCTTGCCGCCGAGATGCGCGGCCGCGCTCCAGGCAGCCTTGTGCTTCTTCTCGTCACCGTTGACCCGTGCCATGACGTAAACGCCCCAGCCGAGATAGGCGCAATTCGGTGCATGATTCGGGCCGCTTGCGAGCTTGTCCCATTTTCCGGTCTTGGCGTTATAGACATCGTCCGAGCCCGGCAGGATGTCGAAGCCGACGACGTCGCCGATCACGGAGGTGTCGCTCGCCTTCGCCACCTGGCCGATGTCGCCCCACCAGGGAATCATTGAGCCGATGCCGGCCAGGAATTGCTGGAAGCCGGTGGTGTTCGGATCGGCATTGAGCTGATCGGCGGGTTCGAATGGCAGCGCGTCGATCACGTCCTGGATGGCGCGCACCCAGGCGGGATTGTTGATGCGCGGCTTCATCGTGTCGATGTCGAACAGCCAGGCCTTGTCGTCGGGGTGCTTGGCATAGGCCGAGGCACGACTGGCCAGGAAATAGAAGCCGAACCCGCCCCAGGGCTTTGGCGCATCGAGGTAGCCGAACGCATTCTGGTTCTTGATCTTCTTGCCCTTGAGGAATTTTGTCACCGCCTGTACCTGCTGCCAGGTTTTCGGCACGCCCCATTCGCTCGAATTGCCCGCGTCTTTCCACGCCTTGGCGAGGGTTGGGTCGGAGAAGACGTCAGTGCGGTAGTTGAAGTTGTGGCAGTCGCCGTCGATGGTGACGCGATAGGTCTTGCCGTTCCAGGTGCCGACGGGCGGCTTCAGGTAGTCGACATAATCGTCGATATCGATCTGCTTCTTGACCCAGTCCGGCATCTCCGACGCCAGCCCTTTGCCGCAGACGTCGCCCTCGAACGGCGCGCCCATCTCGAGGATGTCGAAGTCGACCGTGCCGGTCGCGATCGCTTGCTGTAAGCGCGGATTGTAGTCGGCCTGGGCGAGATCGATCCAGGAAATTTTCGCACCGGTATACGCTTCCCATGGCTTCAGGAAGCCGCGAAACAGGAGATTGTGGAGGTTTTGATTGTTCAGCCCCATGAAGGAGAGCTCGACGCCCTTGAATTCGCCTTCCTTGATGCTCGCCTTGGTCGGGCCGAGGCAGAGCTCGCCGACTTTCTGCCAGTCGGCGTCGGTTGGCGCACCTTTGCCGACACCGGGAATTTGCGTGATCTGGGCGCGCAGATTGGCTTGCGCCAAGGCAAGCTCGGAGAACGTGCCGAGCGCGCCCGTCGTGCCCAACGCGGCGGCGCTGGCCGCGCCTTTCAGCACCGTGCGCCGGTTCGGCCGGAGTGCGGGATGCTGATCATGCTCTTGCTGTTTCATTGCGTAACCTCCCTTCGTTGACGTTATCGTGTCAAGTTATTGGGTTATTGGGCCGCCTGAACAGCATGGTCTGAGGACATGACGCTCGCAGATCTCTTGTCGTCAAGGTGCTGACGGAGGCCGCGTCGAGTATGCAACGACGCAAATCAATGTCAACGAATCCACGCACGAGCAGAAGCTCGGCAGGGCTGCATCAGCTAGTCTGCGTCAGGTGGGATGACGCCTTTCTTGAAGATGAAGCAGCCATAGAAGCGCCGCTCGCCGGTCTGGATGACGCAATAGGATTTCTTGGCGAGGTCATAGAAGGCGAAGCGCTCGATCGAACCCAAGGGGAGAGGGCGGGCTTCGGCGGCGTTGATCTCCTTTTGCACCTCCGCCTGCACAGGCGGAACTTCGTCGGGATGGCCGACGATTTCCATACGCAAGGCGGGTCTATCGACGAAGGAATCGAGGGGCAGTACCGACAGGATCGCGCGCGCGGCGCGAGCTGCGGTGACGTTGTCGATGCGTAGCAGCCGCCCTAGCACGGTTTGGCGGGCGACCGAGTCGGCGGGAAAATTGGTGTCGCAGAGCACGAGATCGTCGCCATGCCCCATCGACCGCAGTGCATAAAGGATATCGGCATTCAGGATGGGGTCGATCGACTTCAGCATGCAGCGCCTCCTTTTGATCAGCTCTTTGGATTGACGACTATCCGACGTCGGGGGCGCCGGTGTCCATATCGGCGTGCAAATGCTGGAGTCTGGTTCAACCGAGATTGAACCAGATTCCTTGGGCGGCTAAGTCGCGTCTGTAAGCTGCCAGATCAGAGCAGTCCGTTCTTCTTCAGGATATCAGGCGCATTTTCCTTCGTGATCAGCATCGTGGGCAGGGTGATCACCGGTTCCAGCTTCTCGCCCTTCAGGAGCTTGACCGCCTGGCGCAGGCCTTCCGCGCCCGGCGTTGCGTAGAGGAATGTCGCCGAAAGCTGTCCCTTCGAGACCCAGGTGACGCCTTCATCCGGCAGCCCATCGATGCCGATGATGAACTTGATGTCCTTGTCTCGCCCCGCGTCCTTGGCGGCGAGATAGGCACCGTAGGCCATCGGATCGTTATGACCATAGACCAGATCGATCTTCTCGTTATTGCGCAGCGCGGTGGTCATGATGTTGTAGGCCTTGTCCTGCTTCCAGTCCCCCGACTGGTTGTTCAGCAGGTACTTGATGCCCGGCTCCTTGTCGGTGAAGGCATGGAAGCCGTCGTGGCGATCATGCGCGGGTTGGGTGCCCATGCCGCCCCAGATCTCGACGACATTGCCGGCCGCCTTGCCTGGTCCGCCGAGGAGCTTCACCGCATGTTCGCCGGCTGCCTTGCCGATCGCGACGTTGTCACCGCCGATAAATTGGGCGATCCGCTTGGTCTCGACGTTGCGATCGAGCACAATGACCGGGATCTTGGCGTCGATCGCCTTCTCGACAACGCCGGTCAGTCCCGCCGACTCCTTCGGCGAAATCAAGAGGACGTTGACCTGTTGCACGATCAGGTTTTCGCAATCGGCAACCTGTTTCTCGGTCTTGTCTTGACCATCGGTAATGATGAGGTCGACATCCGGATGGTTCTTCGCCTCAGCCTGGATGTCCTTGTTGAATTGCACGCGCCACGGCTCCAGCGTGGTGCACTGGCTGAAGCCAACCTTCCACTTGGTGGCGGCCTTGGCAGGACGCCATCCGGTGGGCATGTAGAACGTCATTGTTGCGCCGGCCACAGTAGCCGACAGTTTCAAGAATTCACGACGCTTCATCCAGATCCTCCCTCGCAAATTGCGCCTTGGCAGCGCCTGGCAGCCGATAGGATTCGGCTGTTTTCGGGTCGGCGCGCAGTTTGCCCGATCGGCTGAACCGCCATCGGGCCATGAGCTGGCCGAGATTCTGCTCCTGCACCAGCACGGTGCAGACGATGATCAACCCCTTCATCAGAAGTTGCACATTAGAGTCGATGTTTTGGAGCTGAAGGATATCCGACAGCAGGCCGAAAATCAGAACGCCAACGAAGGTGCCGGCGAGGCCGCCGCGACCGCCCATCAGGCTGGTGCCGCCGATCACCACGGCGGCGATCGCATCGAGTTCGAGGCCGGCGCCGGCATCGGGCTTGCCCTGCCGGTATTGCGCGACGAACAGTACACCGGCAATTCCCGCGAGCAGCCCCGAAATTAGATAGGCGGTAAGCTGGACCTGCGCGACCTTGATGCCGGACAGTTTGGCGGCCTCGACATTGCCGCCGATCGCGTAGGCATAGCGGCCGAAGCTCGTGAACCGCAGGATCGCGCCGAACAGGACGATTGCCGCCAGGAAGAACACGCTCGGCACCGGCAACACGCCCCAGAGCATCGAGCGCAGCATCTCGAAGGCCTCGGTGGCGTTGGTGCCGGTATAAACCGGCACGACGGCATTGTCTTGCCCCGCGGTGAGTCGGGCGACGCCAAGCGCGCTGACCATCATCGCCAGCGTGACGATGAAGGGCTGTAGCCGCCCGGAGACGATCAGGAATCCGTTGATGGCGCCGAGCAGCAGAGCCAAGCAAGGTGCGATCAGCAGAACACCAAGCACGCCGAACTTGGTCTGCACCTGGGTTGTCAGCCACCAAGCAATCGCAATCGCGACGGCAACGCCGATCAGCGTGGGAATCCATACGCTGCGCCAGTGAGAGAGCGCAATCGGTGGGCGTCGCCCCGCGCTAACATCGTGGCCGCGCGCAAGACCCCGGAAGACGAAGCGCACGAAAAGCGCTACCACGGCTCCACCGACCAGGGTTGCTGCCGGAATGCCCATCATCGAGGCCGCAGTCCAGCCCGGCTTGGTGAGCAACATCGCGCAGATCACGGTCGCGAATCCCATGACTGAGCCGACCGACAAATCGATTCCACCGAGGAGAATGACCATGGTCATACCGGTTGCTACCAGGCCTGTGATCGAGACCTGGCGCAGAACGTCGGTCAGGTTGGCGTAGGATAGAAAAATGTTGTTGCCGGAAGAGGTATGCGGCGAGGTAAGTGCGCCGATCAGACAGATAGTCAGCAAGCCCCAATAGAGCTTGGTCCGGGACAAAAGGCGAAGCGTTGCTTTCATGAGGCCGTCTCCTGCGCCCAAGCCGCCATGCCCGGCGCGGCAAGGCGCATCACCGCCTCCTGCGTCGCGCTCTCGCGCGAAAGGATTCCGGTCTGCCGTCCCTCGCACATCACAAGGATCCGGTCGGAGAGCAGCAACAGTTCCGGCAGCTCCGAGGTCACTACGACGATGCCGAGGCCTTGCGCGGCGAGATCGAAGATCAGCCGGTAGATTTCCTGCTTGGCGCCGATGTCGATACCGCGGGTCGGCTCATCGAGCAAAAGAATACGAGGCTCGGTGGCCAGCCATTTGCCGATCACGACCTTCTGCTGGTTGCCGCCCGAGAGCGCCGCGGCTTGCTGGCTGATGCCGGTGCAACGGACCGAGAGCCGGCGGACCATTTCGGCCGCCAAGGCGCGTTCCGCAGCAAAAGCACGTAGGCCAAAGCGCGACATCGCGCTGATCGAGGGCAGCGCGATATTGTCACAGATCGAGGCGGTAAGGTGCAGGCCACGTTCCTTGCGGTCCTCGCTGACGAGCGCCACGCCGAGGCGATAGGCGTCGGCCGGCGAACCAATCTCGACGGCTACGCCATCAATGGCGATCTCGCCGCCCCGCCAGCCGCGTGCAACGCCGAAGATCGACTCCAGGATCTCCGTCCGTCCGGCGCCGAGCAGGCCGCCGATGCCCAGCACCTCGCCGCGTCTGAGTTCAAAACTTATGCCGTGCAGCGTTCTTTTCCATCCATGAGGGCCGAGTGTGTCAAGTGTCAGATCGGACACGGAGAGGACGATCGCGCCGTTTTGCGCCACGGTGCCGCGGTCGCTTGCGATCATGTCGCGGCCCACCATCGCCGAGATGATAGCGCCGCGTGACAATTCGCCGATCGAAGCCGTGACGACCCGCCTGCCGTCGCGCAAGACCGTCACCCGATCGGCGAGATCGAGCACCTCCTCGATGCGATGCGATGTGTAGATGATGGCGACGCCTTCGGACGCGAGCTGCCGCACGATCTTGAACAGCGTCCCGCATTCCGACGACGAAAGTGCCGAGGTCGGCTCGTCCATGATCAGGATGCGGGCATTGAGCGATAGCGCCTTGGCGATCTCGACCAATTGCTGCTCACCGACGCGCAATTCGGCAACGCGGCTTTCGGCGGCGATCGTGACGCCGAGGCGCTGCAGCAGGCGTTCTGCCGCTCTCACCATGCGGCGGCCATCGATGAGCATGCCTCCGATCAGCGGCTCGCGACCAAGAAAGATATTGTCGGCTACGCTCAACTCGGGAACGAGATTGAGCTCCTGATGAATGATCGCAATGCCGGCATTCTCGGCGTCGCGCACGCCGGTGAACGATGCCGTGCAGCCCTCGACCAGAATGGCGCCCTGATAGTCAGTGTGCACGCCAGCGAGGATCTTCATCAACGTGCTCTTGCCGGCACCGTTTTCGCCCATCAGCGCGTGCACCTCGCCGCGACGCAGATCGAAGTCGACATCTTGGAGCGCCTTCACCCCAGCGAAGGATTTGGAGACTCGATCGGCAAGCAGCACGACCTCACCGGAGTGCGCGCCGGCCGCTGACTTCTTGCCGATCTCGACAAGCGGAGAGGGCGGGGACGCGCGTCGCCCTTCACGCGCTTTGACGGCGCCGAAGCGTGTCTCCATCTGGATTTCCTCCCGGGTCCGCTTTGCCCCCGCGTCCAGTCGTCCCAGGGGTAGGCTGCCCATTGCTCTTTTGCTGATATGCTAGTTATATCAGCCGTCACCCGTCAAGCGTTTGTCCGCGGAATTGAGCTTCGCAATCTGAAAAAGTGAAAATTAGCCTCGGGGAATCACAGCATGCATTCAGTCGGCGGGTTCAGCCGAGGCACCGTTGCCGCACGAGCACGCAATGCGGGCGGCTCGAAGGTCGACCGGGCTTACGTGGCGCTGAAGCGGGCCATCGTCTCGGGCGTGCTCGCGCCGGAAACTCCGATCAACAAGAATGAGTGGTGCGCCACTTTCGATGTGTCGAGACTTTCCATCACGACGGCGATCAATCGGCTCGCCTTCGAGGGGCTTGTCATCGTCGAGCCGCAGCGCGGCTCCTACGTCGCAAAGATCCGCCTTGAGGATGTGCGGCAATGGATGTTGATGCGCCGCGCGCTGGAGATGGAGGTTGTTGCGGTCTGTGCGGCCGACATGTCGGCTGATGCGACCGAAGCCCTCGGCCAAAATATCGCCTACCAAAGGGCTGCGATCAGCAGCGGAGATCTCGAGGGCTTCCACGAGCTCGACACCAGGTTTCATCGTCAGATGACCGAGAGCCTTGCCCTTGCGCGCGTTGGCGAGGTGCTTGATTCGATCCGCACCCATCTCGAACGCGTGCGCCGGACGCTGCTTCCCGAGCCCGGGCGGCCCGAGGGAACTTTCCGCGAGCACGAAGCCATCTATCGGGCGATTGCCGCGCACGCACCGGAGCAGGCAAGGAGCGAAATGGCCAATCATCTCGATCGTGTGTCGCGGGAGCTGCAGGCCTTTGTCGCGAAACATCCCGGCTTCTTCGAGGAATAGGGCCGTATCGACCGACATCGCGCTTCAGGCAAAAGCATCAATGTATCTCGGCATCGATCTCGGCACCTCGGCGGTCAAGACCGTTCTCGTTGACGGCACCCAGCGCGTGATTGCAAGCGAGAGCCGGCCGTTGACGACCGCCTCGCCGCAGCCCGGCTATTTTGAGCAGGATCCCGCGCAGTGGATCGATGCGACCTTTGCCACGCTGGATGCCTTGAAGGAGACGCATGCCGGCGAATTGGCGGCGGTCGAAGGCATCGGGCTGTCCGGCCAGATGCATGGCGCCACGCTGCTCGATGCGCGCTCAAGGCCGTTGCGGCCTTGCATCCTCTGGAATGACGGACGCTCCGCCACTGAGTGTCGTATTCTGGAGCAACGCTGGCCCGCCTTGCGTACGACGTCGGGCAACAAAGCGATGCCCGGATTCACGGCGCCGAAGCTGCTCTGGATCGCGACGCACGAACCTGAGATTTTTGCGGCCACGAAACTCGTCCTGCTTCCCAAGGCCTACCTGCGCCTGGTCCTGACCGGCGAAGCGATCGAGGACGTCTCGGACGCGTCGGGATCGTTGTGGCTCGACGTCGCGCGCCGGGATTGGTCGGATGCAGCATTGGCGGCGACCGGCCTGTCGCGCAAGCACATGCCGCGTCTGGTCGAGGGTTGCGCGCCCGCAGCAACACTGCGCAGCGAGCTGGCGCGGCGCTGGGGCATGACCAGACGGCCGATGATCGCGGGCGGCGCCGGCGACAACCCGGCGGGTGCCGTCGGCATCGGCGCGATCCGGCCGGGAACCGCGTTCGTGTCGCTGGGAACCTCGGGTGCCTTGCTGGTGCCGACCAACAGAATTGCCGCCAACCCCGATCGCGTCGTGCACACCTTCTGCCACGCCATTCCCGCAATGTGGATTCAGGCCGGTGCGATCCTCTCGGCGGCGTCCTGCCTCGCCTGGATCGCGCAGTTGTTCGGCGTCGCCGAGGCCGAACTGCTGGCGCCGCTCGGGTCGCGCCCGCAGGAGCCGTCCCCCGTGAGCTTCTTGCCTTATCTCGCGGGCGAGCGGACGCCGCACGACGATCCCGTCGTGCGCGGCATGCTCGGTGGTTTGAGCCATGGCACCGATCGTGGAACGATCGTGCAGGCCGTCCTCGAGGGCGTTGCCTTTGCGCTGGCCGATTGCCGCGATGCGCTCGTGGATGCCGGCCTTGCGGTCGCGGAAGCCGACGCCATCGGCGGCGGTTCGCGGTCCCGGTTCTGGCTGTCGGTGCTGGCAAACGTTCTGGATGTTCCGATCCATCGCTTTGCCGGTGGTGAAACAGGAGCGGCATTTGGTGCGGCGAGATTGGGGCGGCTTGCTGTCACGGGCGAAGCGATCGAGGCCGTCTGCACGCCGCCGCGACGCATCGAGACATTCGAACCTGAACGGGCGCTCGTCGATGCCTATGCCGAGCGGATTCCTGCGTGGCGCGAACTGTACCGGCCGCGCCACTAGCATCGATCTGGCGTTGCACATACTTCGGTATGCCGTCTTCGGTATTGCTCTGTGCCGCGGCGTTTTGTTTAATGCGCGAACCGCGCTGGCAAAAATCGAGACGCGGGTGGGAAACGCATTGTGCGTCGGGAGGCACGATGGACGATCCGATCCTCGAGATGCGCGGGGTCTCAAAATCCTTTTTCGGCATCAAGGCGCTGCGTGCGGTCGATCTCACCGTCTATGCTGGCGAGATCCATGCGCTGATGGGCGAGAACGGCGCCGGCAAATCGACGCTGATGAAGATATTGTCCGGTGCCTACAGGCCCGATCCCGGCGGGGAGATCCGCATCGAGGGTAGGCCGGTGCGGATCGAAGGCCCGCTCGGCGGCCGCGCTGCGGGCATCTCCATCATCTATCAGGAGCTATCTTTAGCCCCCAATCTCAGTGTCGCCGAGAATATTTATCTCGGCCGCGAGATATCGCGTTCAGGTTTGTTGGCGCGCGGCGCCATGCGCCAGGGCGTCGGTCCGATCCTGGAACGGCTGGGCGCAGACTTCTTGCCATCGACGCTGGTGGCGCATCTGTCCATGGGCCAGCGGCAACTCGTCGAGATCGCGCGTGCGCTGCACGCGCGATCAAAAATCCTGATCATGGACGAGCCGACCACCGCTTTGTCGGCCGGCGAGAGCGAGCGGCTGTTCGCGCTAATCCGGCAGCTCCGGGCGGAGGGGCTTGCCATTATCTACATCTCGCACCGCATGGACGAGGTCTACGCGCTCGGCGACCGCGTCACCGTGCTGCGCGACGGCCGGCTGGTCGGCTCGCTCGACAAGCAGGACATCCGCGCCGACACCATCGTCCGCATGATGGTCGGGCGTGACGTCTCCTCGTTCTACAAGAAGGATCATGATCCCGAAGCGGGGCGCGGGCACCCCGTGCTTGTGGCAGTCGATATGGCCGATGGACAGCGCGTCAAAGGTTGCTCGCTCACCGTGCACGCAGGTGAGGTGGTGGGGCTCGCAGGCCTCATCGGCGCGGGTCGCACCGAGCTTGCGCATCTCATCATCGGCGCGTCGCCCAAGACCTCCGGTCGTCTCGAGTTGGAAGGACACCCGGTCGAGATCCGCACGCCTGGTGAGGCGCTCGACGCCGGGATCGCCTATCTGACCGAAGACAGGAAGGCGCTCGGCCTATTCCTGGACATGTCGTGCCTGGACAACATCAATCTCGCGATGCTCGGCCGGGATGCCAGGCTCGGCTATGTCCTCGACCGCGACAAGGCCCGCGACCGTGCCAACAGGGCATTTGCGGCGCTCGGCATTCGTGCCGCCAATGTCGGCGTCACCGTCGGCACGCTGTCCGGCGGCAACCAGCAGAAGGTGCTGCTGTCGCGCTTGCTCGCGATCCGGCCAAAGGTCCTGATTCTCGACGAGCCGACGCGCGGCGTCGACGTCGGTGCCAAGTCCGAGATTTATGCGATCATCGACAATCTCGCCAAGGCTGGCGCCGCGATTCTCGTCATCTCGTCCGACCTGCCGGAGATCATCGGCATCTGCGACCGCGTAATCGTCATGCGAAGCGGGCACATCGCCGGGGAGATCAGGCGCGAGGCGACGGCGCCCTTGAACCAAGAAGACATCATGGCTCTCGCCACGGGTATGGAGCAGCTCGATGCATGACAGCCCTCCGAAGGCAGAAGCCGCCACCGCTGCAGGGCTTGTCGCCGCGCAGGAAACCAAGCGTCAGCGCATCAGGCTTCTGATCCGCGCGGCTGGCATGCTACCGGTTCTGCTGATCCTCTGTATCGGGTTTCATTTCCTCTCCGATGGCCGCTTCTTCACCGGACAAAACCTCGGCATCGTGTTGCAACAGGCCGCCGTCAACACCGTGCTCGCCGCGGGCATGACTTTCGTCATTCTTACCGGCGGCATCGACCTCTCGGTCGGCTCGATCCTGGCGGCCTCTGCGATGGCCGGGCTGACGGTCTCCAAGCTGCCCGACCTCGGCGCGCTCTGGCTGCCGGCCGCGGTTCTCACTGGCCTCGGCTTCGGCGTCATCAACGGTGCGCTGATTGCACTCCTCCGCCTGCCGCCATTCATTGTCACGCTCGGTTCCCTCACCGCCGTACGGGGGCTCGCGCGGTTGCTCGGCGCCGATACCACTGTGTTCAATCCTTCAATTCCTTATGCCTTCATCGGCAACGGCTCGCTGACGCTCGTTCCCGGCGTCGTGTCGATCCCATGGCTTTCAGTAATCGCCTTGCTCGTCATTCTCGTCTCATGGCTGGTGCTGCGCCGAACCGTGCTCGGCGTGCATATTTATGCGGTAGGCGGCAATGAGAGTGCGGCGCGGCTTGCCGGCATCAAGGTCTGGGCCGTGCTGACCTTCGTCTACGGCGTGTCGGGACTTTTCGCGGGGCTCGGCGGCGCCATGCAGGCCGCGCGGCTTTATGCGGCCAATGGCTTGCAGCTTGGCCAGTCCTATGAGCTCGACGCGATCACCGCCGTGATCCTCGGCGGCACTTCATTCGTCGGCGGTATTGGCTCGATCTGGGGCACGCTGGTTGGCGCGCTGATCATCGCCGTTCTCTCGAACGGCCTCATCCTCATCGGTGTCTCCGACATCTGGCAATACGTGATCAAGGGTCTGGTGATCATCGGCGCCGTGGCGCTTGATCGTTACCGGCTGCAAGGCTCGGCGCGCACCTGAGTGCGCAAGGCCCGATACGAAGTTTCCGTTGCGGCAACTGGTCTGCCGTGCCGGGGATGAAGACAGACCAGGGAGGAAGCCAATGTTTAAGACGATCACGCTCGCCGGCGCCGCGATGGCGCTTGCCCTAAGTACCGCGCCATCCTTCGCCAAGGAGCTCAAGTCGATCGGCGTCTCGCTCGGCTCGATGGGTAACCCATTCTTCGTCGCGCTGTCGAAGGGCGCCGAGTTCGAGGCCAAGAAGACCAATCCCAATGTGAAGATCACCACGGTCGGCTTCGAATACGACCTCGGCAAGCAGGTCACCCAGATCGACAATTTCATTGCTGCCGGCGTCGACCTGATCCTGTTGAACCCAGGCGATCCCAAGGCGATCGGGCCGGCAATCAAGAAGGCGCAGGCAGCAGGTATCGTCGTCGTCGCGGTCGACACCGCGGCAGAAGGAGCCGATGCTACCGTGACCACGAACAACGTCCAGGCCGGCGAAATCTCCTGCCAGTACATCGTCGACAAGTTGGGCGGCAAGGGCGAAGTCATCATCGAGAACGGGCCGCAGGTCTCTGCCGTGATCGACCGCGTCGTCGGCTGTAAGAGCGTTTTCTCGAAGAATCCCGGCATCAAGGTGTTGTCCAGCGACCAGGACGGCAAGGGCTCGCGCGAAGGTGGCCTCACCGTCGCGCAGGGCTATCTGACCCGCTTCCCCAAGATCGACGCCATCTTCGCCATCAACGATCCGCAGGCGATCGGCACCGACCTTGCGGCGCGCCAGCAAAGCCGGAGCGGCATTGTCATCACCGCGGTGGACGGCGCGCCCGACATCGAGGCCGCACTCAAGGACCCCGCGGCGCCGCAGATCCAGGCTTCCGCTTCGCAGGACCCGTTCTTCATGGCGCGGCGCGCCGTGCAGGTCGGTGTCGGCATCCTCAATGGCCAGAAGCCGGCCTCGACCGTCGAGCTCTTGCCGTCGAAGCTCGTGACCCGCGACAACGTCAAGGATTACAAGGGCTGGACCTCGGACCGGTCGCAATAGCCACTCCACATCGGCTCTAGCGGTCCGAGGCGCTCAGGCGGTGCCTGGCTGACAAAGCCCGCGCTTCGGAGATCCTAGCGATTGCATCGATCGACCGACGTAAGGAGCCTCACGCGACTAGTCGTGTGAGGCCCCGGCGGAGCCGTTGACCGCCGCTGGTGTCGGATAAGGCTACAAGGTCCTTTGTTCAAAAGGACCTTGACCCGAAGCCCCTGCTTGACCTGCAACGGGCCGGACCGCTCTCGGGCGCGAGGCACACAGAGAGGCGAGCGCTCCAGCGGAGCTTCGTCAGCGATGAGCGGTCAATTGTCGCCGGTAGTGTTCGGCGTCCCAATTCAAAAGCGCTTGCTCATTCTCGACCGAGAGGTAGCCGATCTCGGCACTCAGAGGTAAGCGACTGGTCACAAGCGCTAGACAGGTCAACAAGGCCTCAGCCCCAGAGCTGGCGTCCTTCCGAATGACGGCGCCAATGCCTGCAGTGAGAGCGGCAACGGGCAGGGGCAGTCGATTGGCGCTGGCGTGCGCCGTCATGGCAGCCAGGTCTTTGCCTTCATCCAATCTTGGCAGACCCGGACCGAGGAAGACCACGTGGTCTGGGTACAGCGAGCCGCCTGTCGCAATCGCACGGCTAAAGCGGTCGGTGCCAATGCTGTGGCATAGCGGATCTGCTGGCAAGCGGTAGTCTGTCCCCGTGCATATCTTGCGAAGCGCTTGCGCGTTCACCGGTGGCGCGCGGCGCGGCGCTAGCGCGAGTCGCTTTTCCACCTCGTAGACCAGGGCTTCCGCCGCGTCGCAGTCTGCCGCGCCGACCACCAGGCCGTGATTGCCGAGGATCAGGACATCGATCGCATTCTGTGCGATGACGGCGTTCACGGCACGCGCCAATGGTAATCCCGGGTGAAAATAGTCGAGGCGATGCCAAGCCAACCCATCTAGTCGTTGAGCAAGCTCATCGGGCGCGTCGGTTCGCACCGCCCATGCGATCGTGTTGACCGAGTGGACATGCAGGACAACCGGATGCGGCATCAGTGCGTGGAGCGACGTCTCGATCGAGGCGCGCAATGTCGTCGTGGCATGCGGCGCAAGCGGCACCCGCTCGTCCCCCTGCGCCAGCGCGACGCGTGCGGCTGAAAGCGAGACCGGCACGAAAATGTCCTTGGCTTCTGCATCCGCAAGCCAGGTGCCCGACGCCTTTACCCAGAGCACGTCGTCGTGCTTGATCGACGAATTGCCACCGGCAGCCTGCACCAGCAGCATGTTGTTGCCGACGCGTGCCGACATGCGACGAAGATCTCCGAGTTGGGCAGGGGCTTGCATCGCGGTTGTCTCACCAGGCTAGACGGCTCATGATCCAATTCGGCGTGCGGCTCTGCGAGCCGGCCAGCGCGTAGATCGCTGTCGGCGTATCGGGCGCCCATGCCAGCGCCTCCCTGTGCACGCCTGAGGTGAGGAGCAGCGTCAGCATCCCGGCGGCCCTCGCGCCAGCGATATCGTGATCAAGGGAATCGCCGACCATCAGAACGCGCTTTGGATCGGGCCGGCCCAATCGTTCCAGCGCCGCATCAAAGATCGGCGCGTGCGGCTTGCCGACATATCTCACGTGGCCGCCAAGTGTCTCATAGAATTTCGCCAAGGCTCCTGGTGCCGGAATCAATCGGTCTGCGCTGAACATGGTCAGGTCAGGATTGGCGCAGAGCATCGGCAGCCGGCGTGTCGCAGCCGAGATCAGGACGTTGCGCCAGTGCTTTGGTTCGGCGACGGCATCGTCAAGGCCGCCCAGCAGAATGAACTCGGCCTTCCGTACGTCGGTCGCGACCGCGAGATCGAGTCCATCAATGATGGAATGATCGCCGCCGCGCGTAATGACCAAACAAGAGCGGCCGAGACCGGCGAACGGCTCGCGGTCTCGCGCGTACAGACCGCTCCAGGTCACTTCGCCCGACGTCAGAATGCCATCATAGGCGGCTGGCGGCAGCCCGAGTTGCTCCAGCCGCTCTTCATTGCTGCGTGCACGCTTGCCGGAGTTGGAGAGCACCAGCACGCGCTTGCCAGCGCTTCTGAGTCTTGCCACGCAGTCGCGCGCCGGCGGAAAGACGGGGCCGCCCTCGTGCAGCGTGCCCCATTGATCGAGCAGCACGTGGTCGAACCGGTCGGCGATCGCGCTCAGTGCTTCGATTTCGATGGTGCCGTTCCTCATGACGGACTGCCCTGCAAGGCAAGCAGCGCTGCGCCATAGCTGGCCTCGCTTTGCTCGGCGGTGACCACGGGAACGCCGAGACGGCGATGCCGGATCTGTGTCCACGCATCGTTCTTCGCGCCACCTCCGATGCTGATGACACGGCGGGGCGGCGGCGCACCGAGCCGGGCCAGTTGCTGGTATGCGAGCGCCTCGACCGATGCGATGCCCTCGAGCAGGGCCTGGAAGAAACGGTGGTCTTCCGGAGGGCGCGGCGCAATCCGCGCGGCCAGCGTCGGGTCGGCAATCGGGAACCGTTCGCCCGGCTTGGCGAGAGGATAGTAGTCGAGGCCTGTCGGCTCTTCCGGCCTCAGGAGCGGCGTCAGTCGCTCCATATCCGAGGCGGTGAAATGCGTCAGCAACGCGCCGCCGCCCGAATTGGATGCGCCGCCAGCAAGCCAGCGTTCGCCAAGCCGGTGCGAATAGACGCCCTGGTCTGCGGCAAAGATCGGTTGCGTCGCCAGCAGCTTGACCACCAGCGTCGTGCCGAGCGAGGTGACGGCATCGCCAGGCGCATCCGCCCGTGTCGCGATGAAGGCGGCGACGCCGTCGGTGGTGCCCGCCGTAACCTGGGCTGACGGTGACAGGCCGAGCGTGCCTGCAATCTCGGGAGCAATTGCCGCAAACGGGGTTCCAGGCACCAGTACCTCGGGCAGGATTTTGCGGGGGACGTCGAGTTGATCGAGCCAGACTGGCCAGGCGCGCGTGACGGGATCGTAGCCGAGCTTCAAAGCATTGTTCTCGTCACTGACGCCGTGCCGCCCGGCAAGCCGGCCGGCGATCCAGTCGGCCTGGTGCACGGCGAAACGCGCGTCGCCGGCACTGGTGCGGCCCAACAGGTGAAGCAGTTTTGCCAGCGCGCTGCTCGCACCGTGTGCGCCGCTTTCCGCGGGTGCCACGGCGGCAATGCGGGCCGCCTCGGCCTTCGCCCGCGCATCGTTATACATCAGCCCCGGCGTGCAAGGGCGGCCGGCTGCGTCGATCAAGAGCAGTGTCCCGGACGTGCCATCAACAGAGACACGCTTGACCTGGCCAAGATCGATTTTGTGGCCGAGCCTGCCGACCGCAGCCACCGTCGCCGTCCACCAGAGTTCCGGATCCTGATCGATCGCATCACCATCCTGGCGGGGCGAGGGCAGAGCGGCCGACTCCATGCCCAGAATATCGCCATGCGCATTGATGGCGCAGGCGCGGACGCCTCCGGTTCCGACGTCTAGACCAAGGAATACTCCCGTCATTCGACCTCACAACACTGCGGTGATGTTCTTTCGACTGACAACGCAATCTTCGCTCGACTGCACTGCAGCACGTCTGGGGGATTGACGTTCCAACCGGTCTCTGCAATTTTTTGCAAGATGTGAAGAAATTTGCAAGCGGGCTTTTTGGGCGTGGCGACACCTTCCGACAGGCTGCCGACGGTTGATGGCGAAGCGTCGCTCGCGACACGGGCCGCGTGGCTCTACTTCGCCGCCGGGCTGACCCAGTCCGAGGTCGCGGACCGGCTCAACATCCAGAGCACCAAGGCGCATCGGCTGATCGCGCGCGCGAGCCGCGAAGGCATGATCCGCGTGTTCGTGGAAGGGCCGGTGGCCGAATGCGTGGCGCTGGAGAACATGCTCGCTGAACGCTATGGACTCAGCTTCTGCCGTGTCGCGCCCGATCTCGGAGAGGGCGACCTGCCCCTGAAGGCGCTGGCGCTCGAAGGCGCGAGTTTCCTGCGGCAGATTCTCGAGCGCGGCGAACACAAGATAATCGGCGTCGGTCACGGCCGCACGCTCGCAGCCATGGTCGAACAACTACCGCAGACGCAGGCTCGCGGCGTGCAGTTTGTGTCGTTGCTCGGCGGCTTGACGCGGAAATTCGCGGCCAATCCGTTTGACGTGATCCATCGCCTGGCGGAGCGCACCGGCGCGGAGGCCTATCTTCTTCCCGTTCCGGTGTTCGCAAATTCGGTCGCCGACCGCGCCGTCCTGATGCAGCAGTTTGGCATTGCCGACGTCTTCGCGCTCGCTCGCAAGGCATCGCTGCTGTTCGTCGGTATCGGCCAGATCCACGCCGACGGCTTCCTGGTTTCGAGCGGCATGATCAGGCCCGACGAAGTCGTCGAACTGAAGCGCGCCGGCGCCTGCGCCGACCTGCTCGGACATTTCTTCAATGCCGATGGCGAGATGCTCGACATTGATCTCTCGGCGCGCGCCACCTCGATGGAGGCGGCGGATCTCAGGAAACATCGCATCGTCGCCATTGGCGGCGGACTGGCCAAGGTGACGGCGTTGCGTGCTGTGCTGCGCAGCGGCCTCCTGCACGGGCTCATCATCGATGAGCTGACCGCTCAGGCACTCACTACCGACAAGCCGGAGGCAACATCCGGTAAGGGCAAGAACAACAAGGCCAAAAGCAAGGGTCGCAAGGGAAAGTAAACGCGCACAATGGGAGGTTACAATGTTCGATCGCGAGAAGAATCTGTTCGATTCCTACGCCGCCAAACGCATCAGCCGGCGTGATCTGCTCGACGGCGCGACCAAGCTCGGCATCGCCGGCGTCGCCGCCAATGCCGCCTTCACGTCTGCCATGTCGCGGGCGATGGCGGCAGACTTCAACTGGAAGGCCTATAGCGGCAAGACGGTCAAGCTGCTCCTGAACAAGCATCCATACGTCGATGCCATGATCGGCGATCTCGAAGCGTTCAAGACACTCACCGGGATGAACGTCACTTACGACATCTTCCCGGAGGACGTCTATTTCGACAAGGTGACGGCGGCGCTGTCCTCGAAATCGGATCAGTACGACGCCTTCATGACCGGTGCCTATATGACCTGGACGTACGGCCCGGCCGGATGGATCGAGGATCTCAACCCCTACATCAAAGACCCCGCTAAGACCAACCCGGCCTTTGCCTGGGACGACGTGCTGCCCGGTCTGCGCGCTTCGACGGCGTGGGATGGCGTCGCGGGCTCCGAGCTCGGTTCGGGCAAGGCCAAGCAGTGGTGCATTCCTTGGGGCTACGAGCTCAACAATATTACCTACAACCGCAATATCTTCGACAAGGTCGGCGTCAAGCCGCCAAAGAACCTCGACGAGATGCTGGAGGTCGCCGCGAAGATCACCAAGGACGCAGGCGGGCCTTACGGCGTCGGCGTTCGCGGCTCACGCTCCTGGGCTACCATTCATCCGGGCTTCCTCTCGGCCTATTCGAACTTTGGCCAGAAGGACTTTGTGATGGAAGGCGGCAAGCTGAAGGCCGCGATGAACACCAAGGCCTCGAAGGAGTTTCACGAGAAATGGGTCAAGATGATCCAGACTTCCGGCCCGAAGAACTGGTCGACCTACACCTGGTATCAGGTCGGCACCGATCTCGGCGCCGGCGCCTCGGGCATGATTTTCGACGCCGATATTCTCGGCTATTTCATGAACGGCGGTGAGAACAAGGAGCGCGGCCACCTCGGCTATGCGCCGTTCGCCGCAAACCCGGCCGCCAAGGCGCCGACGCCGAATGTCTGGATCTGGTCGCTTGCGCTGTCGAGCTTCTCCAAACAGAAGGACGCAGCCTGGACATTCATGCAGTGGGCGGCCTCGACTGAGCACGATTTGTTCGGCGCCCGCAAGATGGACTTCGTCAATCCGGTGCGTACCTCGGTCTGGAAGGACTCGGAGTTCCGCGACCGCATTGCAAAGTCCTATCCGGGCTATCTCGAGCAGCACGATGTCTCCGCGCCGGGCGCCAAGATCTACTTCACGGCGCAGCCTCTGTTCTTCGATTTGACGACGGAATGGGCGGCATCGCTTCAGAAGATGGTCGCCAAGGAGGTCAGCGTCGACGAAGGTCTCGACAAGCTTGCCGACAGCATCAACCGCCAGCTCAAGCAGGCAGGTCTTGGCTGAATCTCGCGTGGGTTAGCGGCTTTCGTGGTGTCTCAATTCCTCCAGCGCCACGACAACCCGCCGGTTCGGGCGCCTACCCGTTCCGAGCCGGCGGTGTTGCAGCGAAGATGTGAGCTCGTATCATCATGAGCATGGTCCAACTCCTTCAGACAAATGCGCTTCCGCGGCGCACCACGAGGCTGCGCGGCCGGGTCCTGCCTTATGTGCTGAGCCTGCCGGCTCTGCTGGTCTGCATCGCGATTCTCGTGCCCTTCGTGACGGCGGCGGTGTATTCGCTTCAGCGCTACCGGCTGAATCTACCTTACTTGCGCGGCTTCATCGGGGTCGACAATTACATCGATTTCCTTTCGGACCCCGCCTTCTGGAATACGTTGCGCATCTCGCTGGTCTATACCGCGGCGACGGTGATTCTGGAGCTTCTGTTCGGCCTCGGCATCGCGCTGTTGCTGCGGCGCCCGACGCGCTTTCACAATGCGGTGTCGATCGTGCTGTTGCTGCCGTTGATGACGGCACCGGCCATCGCCTCGCTGATGTGGAAGCTGATGACCAATCCGAGCTTCGGCATCCTCTCTTATCTGGTCGGCCTATTCGGCCTGCATGATTTCAAATGGGCGTCCGACCCGTCGACTGCGCTGTTCACGGTGGTTCTGGTCGATGTCTGGGTCTACACGCCGTTCATCATGATCCTGCTGCTCGCCGGGCTGCGCTCGCTGCCGCGTCAGCCGTTCGAGGCGGCAGCGCTCGATGGTGTGCCGGCGAGCTTCGTGTTCTTCCGCATCACGCTGCCGATGCTCGCGCCCTATATCATCACGGCCTCGCTGTTCCGCCTGCTCGACTCCATTCAGCAGTTCGACATCATCTACGCGATGACGCAAGGCGGGCCGGGCGATCGGCTGATGGTGTTTCAGGTTCAGGCCTATCTGGAGTTCTTCCAGTACACAAATGTCGGCCGCTCGGCGGCGCTGTTGATGATCCTCTGGTTGATCACCAACATTCTGTCGAACATCTTCATCAAGAACTGGCTGCGGCTGCGGGCCCGCGCCCATGGCCACGCGTAAGGCAGGAGGCGACGATGGATCACTCCAGTCTCGCAGGTCGCATCTTCCGGAGCGTTGCGCTTGCGCTGGTGCTCGTCTTCTTCATGTTCCCGATCGTCTGGATCTTCCTGATGTCGTTCCAGACCAACGAGCAGATCTTGCGGATCCCGCCGCGCATCCTGTTCGAGCCGACGCTTGCCAACTATGAGGCGCTGATCTCGGGCCAACTCCGCACCGCGGCGGGAAATCTCGAAATCTCGTTCATGCGCAATCTCATGAACAGCTTCGTGCTGTCGAGCGCGGCGGTGCTGTTGGCCTTGCTCCTCGGCGTGCCGGCGGCCTATGCCTTTGCCCGGTTCAAGTTTCGCCTCGGCGAGACCATCGCCTTCACGCTGCTGTCGTTTCGCTTTGCGCCGCCCTTGCTCGTGCTCTTGCCGCTGTCGCTCTACTACCAGCAGCTTGGGCTCAACGACACCTATTTCGGCATCGTCTGGGTCTATCAGCTCATCGCGCTGCCGTTGATCCTGTGGATCGTGCGGGGCTACTTCGAGGACATCAGCCCGGACATCGAGCACGCCTACCGGCTTGCCGGACATTCCTGGCGCGAGGCCTTTACGCGGATTGCGGTGCCGCTCGCCGGGCCAGGCATCGCGGCAGCGGCCCTTCTGTCCTTCATCTTCTGCTGGAATAATTTCGTGTTCGCGCTGATCCTGGCATCGGCCGACAAGCAGCCGGTGACCGTTGGCGCGCTCGCCTTCGTCACGGCGTCCGGCATCCAGTATGGTCAGATCGCGGCTGCGATCGTGCTCTCGGTGACGCCGACGTTGCTGCTCGCGCTCTATGCGCAGCGTTATCTGGTCGAGGGTCTATCGCTCGGCGCGGTGAAGGGCTGACAGCATGGCTCGTCTCGAACTCAGCGCCGTCAGCAAGGCATTCGGTCCGGTTCGCTGCGCCGATAGCATCTCACTGGCAGTCGAGCCCGGCGAAATCGTCGCGGTCTTCGGACCCTCGGGGAGCGGCAAGACCGTGCTGCTGCGCATGATCGCGGGCATGTTCGAGCCTGATGACGGGGATATTTTGGTCGGTGGTCATTCGATCGTGGGCGCCGCGCCCGAGCGGCGCGGGATCGGCATGGCTTTCCAGAACTTTGCCCTGTTTCCGCACATGAGTGCGCAGGATAACATCGCAAGCGGCTTGCGTGCCAGGGCGGGCGCCGGAGAGGTGGCCAGCCGGGTCAAGTCGATCAGCCGGCTCCTGAAGATCGAGCATGTATTGGGCCACATGCCCCGCGAATTGTCGAACGGGCAGAAGCAGCGCACGGCGCTCGCGCGTGCGCTGGTCGGAAACCCGGATGTCTTGTTGCTGGACGATCCGCTCCGCAACGTCGACGCCAAGCTCCGCTACGAGATGCGGCTCGAACTACCAAACCTGCTGCGCCGCAGCTCCGCCGCGGTGCTCTATGTCACTCAGGACTATCGCGAGGCGATGGCGATCGCGGACCGGATAGCGGTCATCATCGGTGGGAATCTGGCGCAGGTCGCAAGACCCGAAGAGATCTATGCCCGGCCGGCATCGGTTGCAGTTGCTCGCCTGTTCGGCGATCCCAGCATCAATCTCGCCGAAGTCGTGCCCGTGGTCGATCAGGGGTATCTGATGGGCGAAATTGGCGGGGCCCGGATTCGGCTCGGGTCGCTTGATAACCAGCCGGCGGATCACGCTCCGTGCTGGCTGGGCGTTCGGCCCGACGATCTAGCGGTCCTCCGGTCGGCAAGTGAAGACGCCATTCCGGCGCGTGTTGTCGCGGTCACGCCGATGCATGAGCGGGCCGTGCTGCTGTTGCGTTTCGCCGACGGCACTGAATGGCTTGCGGCGCGGCCGCAGGATGCGCCGATTGCCAGTGCCGATGATGGCGTGTTCGTCCGCTTTGCGCCGGAAGCGGCGCTCCTGTTCGATCGCGCGACCGGACTTCGGGTCGGTCTGTCGCATCGGCGGCAGGCGGCGTGAAGGGGCACACGACCATGGGCATGCTCGAAATCCGGAATGTCGACAAGGTGTATCGCAGCCGCGGCAAGCCACCGGTACATGCCGTGCGCGCGCTCGACATGGAGGTGAAGAAGGGCGAGATCGTCGCGCTGCTGGGCTCCTCCGGCTGTGGCAAGACCTCGACGTTGCGCATGATCGCGGGCTTCGAGAGTGTCACCTCGGGATCAATCGCGCTGTCGCAGCGGCGGATCGACGAGCTGGCGCCCGCCAAGCGAAAGGTGGCAATGGCCTTTGAAGGCTATTCGCTCTATCCGCCCCTGAGCATTCGCGAGAACATTGCCTTTGCGCTCAAGGCGCAGCAGCTCCCGCATCGCGAGGTGAAGCGCCGTGTCGATGCGATCGCGCGGCTGGTCGAGATCGAGGATATTCTCGACAGCTTCCCGCGTTCCATCTCGGGCGGCCAGCAGCAGCGCGTGTCGCTGGCCCGGGCGCTGGTGCGCGATGCCGATCTCTATCTGCTCGATGAGCCGATGGGCCAGCTCGAGCCGCAGCTTCGCGCCGTACTACGCGGGCGGATCAAGGGCCTCCTGGCCGAGCGCGGCATGACGGCGATCTTCGTCACCCATGACCAGACCGAAGCGAGCGCGCTGGCCGATCGTATTGCCGTCATGGAGGACGGCGTTCTCCAGCAATTTGCAAACGAGAAAGAGCTGAAGAACCGCCCCGCCAACCTGTTCGTCGCGAGCTTTATCGGCGAGCCGCCGATGAACCTGCTGGACACGGACGTGGCGCGGGTCGACGGCGGTTTCCGCCTCTCGATAGGTTCGGATATGGCATTCCAGATTCCGGGCGATACACTCGACCAGGTCGCGAGGTCGACGCTCGAGCAGAGCAAGCGCGTCCGGGTTGGTATTCGTCCGCAAAGGATAGCCGTCGGAGCCGGCGATCTGCGTGTGCGCGTCGTGTCCAATCAATGGCTCGGCGACCAATCCCATATTGCCGGCGAATGCGCGGGCCATCTCTTGATTGCCGTGACCGCGAACCGGATTGGGGCGCGGCCCGGCAACGTCGTGCCGTTTGCGCTGGAACCCCGCTACCTGCATATCTTCGGCACTGAGGGTACCTGCATTCGCCATGCGGAGGGCGCCTGACCATGCGCACCACGTCTCGCCGCGACGTGATCATCGGCATCGATGCCGGCACCTCTCTGATCAAGACCGTGGCGTTCACGCGCGATGGGCAGCAACTCGGCGACGTCGCGCTGCCTAACAGCTACAGCACGGCTGCCGGCGGACGCGTTGAACAGGACATGTCGCGGACCTGGAACGACACTGTGACGGCGGTGCGCGGTCTCGTTGCGGCCGTGCCTGATCTCGCGACGCGCCTCGCCGCGATCGCAGTCACCGGGCAGGGCGACGGCACATGGCTGATCGACGATGACGGCCGTCCGGTCGCACCCGCGCTGCTGTGGCTGGATTCGCGTGCCGCCGGCATCGTCGAGGAAATCCGCGCCAGCGAGTGTAACGCGGCGCTCTATCGGCGGACCGGCTCTGGGCTCAACGCCTGCCAGCAGGGACCGCAACTGGCCTGGCTCCAGGCGCATGCGTCAGAGGCTTTATCTCGCGCGCGGACTGCGTTTCATTGCAAGGACTGGCTCTACTTCCTGCTCACCGGCCAGCGCGCGACTGATCCATCGGAGGCAACGTTCTCCTGTGGCGACTTTCGCAAGCGCGGTTTCGATGCGGAGACCGCGCGCCTGATCGGCATCGCCGATTGCATCGCCCTGTTTCCCGACGTCGTCGACGGGATCGGAACAACCCATCCGCTCAGCCCCGCCGCCGCGATGGAGACCGGACTGCCGCAAGGCGTGCCGGTCTCGCTTGGCTATGTCGACGTGATCTGCAACGCGCTGGGGGCGGGCCTCTACGATCCGGCGCCCGATGTCGGCTGCACCATCATCGGGTCGACGGGCATGCATATGCGGCTGGCCGAGAGCCCCGATGCGGTGACGCTGAATGCCGAAGCGACGGGCTACACCATGCCGTTCCCTGTTCCCGGTCACTATGCCCAGATGCAGTCCAACATGGCGGCGACGCTGAACATCGACTGGCTGCTCGATCTTGCCCGCGACCTGCTGGCCGCGGAAGGCATCGTCCGCTCGCGCGCCGATCTGATCGGCCGGCTCGACGAGCGAGTCCTCGAGGCGCGCCCGGGCGACTTGCTGTTTCATCCCTTCATCTCCGATGCCGGCGAGCGCGGGCCTTTCATTGCGCATGAGGCCTGTGCGCAGTTCCTTGGCCTGCGCACCCGCCACGGCTATTGGGACCTGATGCGCGCCGTGATGGAGGGGCTCGCGTTTGCCGCTCGCGATTGCTATGCGGCGATGGGCGCGCTGCCGGGCAACGTGCGGATTACCGGCGGCGCCGCGCGAAGCCGGGCACTCTGCGCCATCCTGGGAGCTGCGCTTGAAAGCAATGTTCAGGTCTGTAGCCGTGGCGAAGCCGGCGCCGCAGGTGCAGCCATGATCGCCGCTGTCGCAACCGGACTCTATCCGGACATGATGGCCTGTGCGGAGGACTGGGTGAGACCACATTTGAACGCGCCACAACGGCCCGATGCGGCCTTGGCCGCGCACTATGGACGGATGTTTCCCGCCTATCTCGACGCAAGGCTCGCCGCCCGGCCGGTGTGGAAGCGGCTTGCGGCGCTGCGCACGGAGGCCGGCCATGTCTAAGGCCATCGCCATCGTCGGTGACCGCTTCATGCTACCGTCGGTGTTCGCCGAACGGATCACCGCGGCCTGTGGCGAGGGCATTGAGATCCGTATTCTGGAACAGCCCTGGCCGGATGAGCCGATGGAGCACGGCTATGCCGACACGAAGGTCGATGGCCTGAAGGAGTTCATGGGGGATCCGGACGAAGTCGCGGATTTCATCGGCGATGCGTCGTTGTTGGTGACGCACCTCGCGCCCATTTCACGATCGATGCTTGAACGGTTGCCGAACCTGAAGTTCATCGCAGTGTCGCGCGGCGGCCCGGTCAATATCGACATGCAGGCCGCGCGCGATCACGGGGTCATCGTCGTCAACACCCCCGGCCGCAACGCCAGTGCGGTCGCCGAATTCACGATCGGTGCCATTCTGGTCGAGACGCGGCTGATCCGCAGCGGACATGAATCCTTGCGCGGCGGCGAATGGCGCGGCGATCTCTACCGCGCAGACCGCACCGGTCGCGAGCTCGGCGAGATGACGGTCGGTATCGTCGGCTATGGTGCCATCGGCAGCCGCGTGGTGAAGCTGCTCAAGGCTTTCGGCTGCAAGATCCTGGTGGCGGACCCCTACGTCCAGCTCAGCGCGCAGGACCGCAATGACGGCGTCGAACATGTCGGGCTCGCGGACCTCCTCGCGCGCGCCGACGTGATCAGCCTGCATGCGCGGGTGACCGGCGAGACCACTGGCTTCATCGATCGCGATGCGCTCGCGCGGGTCAAGCCTGATGCGTTCCTGATCAATACTGCCCGTGGTCCCCTGGTCGACTACCAGGCGCTCTATGACGCGTTGTCCTCAGGCCGGCTTGCGGGCGCCATGCTGGATACTTTCGCGATCGAGCCGGCGCCGCCGGACTGGCCGCTGTTGCAGTTGCCGAACGTAACGCTGACGCCGCACATCGCCGGCGCATCGTTGCGCACCGTCACCATTGCCGCCGACCAGGCGGCGGAGGAGGTTCGGCGGTATCTCGCCGGCGAGCCGCCGCTCAATCCGTGCTGAAGACGAAAGGTGATTTGAGATGACCCGCGAAGAACGGCAATTGCGCGAGGCGATCATTGCCAAGTGTCGATGGATGAATGCGTCTGGTCTGAACCAGGGGACATCGGGGAACATCTCCGCGCGCTACAAGAACAGGATGCTGATCACGCCGTCGGCCACGCCTTACGACGCGATGAAACCCGAGATGATCGCCGCGATGCCGCTCGAAGGCGAATATGGTTCGTGGGAGGGGCCGTTGCAGCCGTCGACCGAATGGCGCTTCCACCTCGACATCATGCGGGGCCGACCGGATGTCGGCAGCGTCGTTCACACCCATTCGACCTACGCCACCGTGCTCGCGATCGCGCGCAAGCCGATTCCAGCCTGTCACTACATGATGGCGGCGTTCGGCGGCCATGACATCCGCTGCGCCGGCTACGCGCGTTACGGCACGGCAGAATTGTCGGAGCTCGCACTCGCAGCGCTCGAAGGTCGCAACGGCTGCCTCCTCGCCAATCACGGCATGATTGCCGTCGGTGCCAATCTCGACAAGGCGATGTGGCTCGCCGTCGAGCTCGAGACCATCGCGCGGCAGTATTATCTCTCGCTCGCGCTGGGCTCGCCGCACATCCTCACCGAAACAGAGATTGCCGAGACGGCAAGAGGGTTCTCGACCTACGGATTGCAGCCGCCAAAGGCGAAGCCCGTGAGGGCGCGCACCACGGCGAAGGCCGCAGCCGGCCGGCGCGTTGAGAAGAAACGCAGCAGGACGCGATGACGGGAACTGCGCCGGGCACGGGCAGGGATCACGGGTTGGTCGATATCGCCGTTATCGGCGGTGGCATCAATGGCGCCGGCATTGCCCGTGATGCGGCCGGGCGCGGCCTGAAGGTGCTCTTGTGCGAGAAGGGCGACTTTGCCGAAGGAACGTCATCGCGCTCTGGCAAGCTCGTGCATGGTGGGCTGCGCTACCTCGAATATTACGAGTTTCGCCTGGTGCGCGAGGCCTTGATCGAGCGCGAGGTGCTGCTCGCGTCCGCGCCGCACATCATCTGGCCGATGCGTTTCGTGCTGCCGCATTCGCCGGAACAACGGCCGGCCTGGCTGGTTCGCACCGGCCTGTTTCTGTATGATCATCTCGGCGGTCGCAAGCGCCTGCCGCCGAGCCGCGGCCTCGATCTCGCGCATGCGCCTGAGGGCGCGCCGCTGCGCGCAGAATTCCGTCGCGGCTTCGAATACTCGGATTGCTGGGTCGACGATGCGCGGCTCGTGATCCTCAATCTGGTCGACGCCGCACGCAACCGCGCGATCATCCTGCCGCGCACCCGGGCAATATGCGCGCGGCGAGAAACGGACGCATGGTGTCTGGAGATGCAGGGCGAAGATGGCAGTGCGCAGAGCGTCCGTGCGCGGGCGCTGGTTAATGCGGCGGGGCCGTGGGTTCAGGACGTGGTCCAGGGCGTCGCCGGACTGAACTCGTCGTATAATGTGCGGCTCGTCAAGGGAAGTCACGTTGTGGTGCCAAAATTCTGGAGCGGGTCGCAGGCCTATCTGCTGCAGAACGAGGACCGGCGCGTCATCTTCGTCAACCCTTACGAGAGCGATCTGGCGCTGATCGGCACGACAGACATTTCCTATGACGGCCGCGCGGAAGACGTCGCGATCGACGAGAGCGAGATTGCGTATCTGCTCGGGGTGCTGCGCCGGTACTTTCGTGCGCCGCCGGACGAGCGGGAAATCGTCCATGCATTTTCCGGCGTCCGGCCGCTTTACGACGACAATGCCGAGAATCCGTCGGCGGTGACGCGCGACTATGTGTTCGAGGTTCACGGCGGGCAGGGCGTGCCGCCGTTGCTGTCGATCTTCGGCGGCAAGATCACGACCTACCGCCGGCTCGCAGAACACGCGTTGCAACGTCTGGAGCCATGGTTTCCGAAGATGTCGACGGCCTGGACTGCGGGTCAGCCGCTGCCGGGCGGCGATATCGGGGGCAGTTTCGATGCCTTCATCGTCGAGCTGGCGCGCGAATATCCCGATCTTCCGCGCAGGCTGGTCCATCACTATGCGCGTCTCTATGGCACGCGTGCACGCGAATTGGTCGGAACGGCGCGCGTCTCCACCGATCTCGGACGCCATTTCGGCGGAAATTTCTATGAGTGCGAAGCCGCGTTCCTGCGCGAGAAGGAGTGGGCTAGGGGTCCTGAGGACTTCCTGGACCGGCGCACGAAGCATGGTTTGCATCTGACGGCGCCGCAACGGGACGCTTTCGCGCGTTCCATCTGAGATCACCGCCACGACCAGTCGGGGGCGTCGGTAGAGCGAGGCGAATCGGACGCGCGCGTATCGCGCGGGCGTTCGGTGCCGCGCCGGCAGGAGGCTAACGGCGTGCCGCTGACCTGGCTTGCCAACGAGCTTTCGTGCACGGGCATCGGGATGAAGGCTGGGCAGATGATCAGCACGGGCACGCTGACGGGCATTCTGCGGCCGAAGGCAGGAGAGACTTTCGTTGGCGACTTCGGACCGTTTGGAAGTGTCAGTGCCACCTAGCCCCGTGGGTTGAAGCTGCGATGTTGATCGTTTTCGTCAGAAGTAGGGGGCGAACTTCAGAATAACGTCGCAAGGGGAGGGCTTTCGCGCGCGACTTAAGAGCTAATGGTGCTCGTCCCGGCAGCGCTTCGCTCGATTGATCAGGAGAGGCTCTGCTTGTTGCCGTGAGAACAAGAAATGGCGTCGGAGCTCGAGTTGTTCCCCATAATCCTACGATGCGGCCGCCGCGGGCGATCACCAGCCGCGCGACAACGTGCCCGGGACCTTCAATCCGCTATTCCCGAACGGCTACCATTTCACGCTCGCGGGCTATCGGCCCGCCAATAGACTGAATAGATATTGGCCGTAGGTGTTGCCCTTGAAGTCAGCGGCGAGTCCTTCGAGCTGACTGTCGTCGATCCAACCCTGTCGCCAGGCGATCTCCTCGGGCGAGGCGATCTTCAGGCCCTGGCGCGCTTCGACTGTCGCCATGAACTCTGAAGCTTGCAGCAGACTTTCCGGGCTGCCCGTATCAAGCCAGGCGAAGCCGCGGCCCAACTTTTCGACCATGAGCCGGCCTTGGCGCAAATAATGATTGTTGACATCCGTGATCTCGAGCTCGCCTCGTGGCGAGGGCTTGAGCGTAGCAGCGATGTCGGCAACCTGCTCGTCGTAGAAGTAGAGTCCGGTCACTGCAAAATTTGAGGGCGGATTCTTCGGCTTCTCAATGATGGCGCGCACGCCGCCATCTGGATCGAAATCGACCACGCCGTACTGGCTCGGCTCGCGCACCCAGTACGCAAATGTGACGGCACCGACGTTGCTTGTAGCCGCGCGCCGCAACTGGGACGATGAAAATGCTCCATCCTGCACCGTCTCCCAGTAGGGCTTGAAACTGCAGCGTTTCGTGGGAATGCGTGATGAGCAGGATCTCACGGATGCCGCCAGCATCAGCGTGGTCAGCGGATAGTAGATCATCGGCTTGTCGTACACGGCCAGGAGCTGCTTGCTCACGCCCCGCGTAATCGGCCACAGTCGACTTCCGGTGCCCCCAGCGAGGATGATCCCCTTCATGCCGCCACCTCTAAAAGCGGGGTCTACAATGTGTGATGGTCCGACAATCGCCACAGAATCTCGCGGGCGACGAGCCTCGCCCCAGGGCGGAGCCGAGAAAGCTGGCATCGCTGGTCACACGCTTTCCGGACGACTGCTTCCGGGAGCGTTCGTCACCGATCACGAGATGATCAGCCTGGAAGCGCATCACGGGGATCATGAATGCCAACCCAAAGTGAACCGCACCGCGAGCCAACGATCCTTGCCGCCAAACCTTCTCGTCAACTTTGCTGAGCGCCACAAAGGATTAGTTCGTTAGGATCGATCCCGCGAAGCATCGCGTGCGCCCGGCGCAGGACCTCGGCAGTACTATCCACCGCTCAGGTGCGTCGAAAGAGAAAGCCCAACACCTGTGATGCTTCCGGTGCCTTTCGATAATGTTGACGATCAGTGCCGAAGGCGAGGAACTCACGCTGCAGAATGAATCCGGAGCCTGTCACCTGCCTCAAGAATTCGTCATAATTGAAGACCCATGAAATGTAATCGGCTTCCAGGCCGTGGCGCTGCGGTCGCTGAACGACCACGAAGCTCCGCGCCTTGTGCACCACAGGCACACTCATGACGAATAGCCAACTTTCTGCGGCATCGGCGAGCTGGCGGACGACAGCTTGCCAATTGGGAGCATACTGCAAAGAGTTGTTTGCCATCACCAGGTCGTAGCGGCGGCGGAAACAATCATCGGACGAGGTAAAGGATACCTCCGGCAGCAGTGCGCGGCCGCCCGTACAGAGATCGGCCCGCTCTTTCACCGTGAAATCGAGGGCGACCTCCGGCAGAAATGCGTTGCCGACGGCCGCATAGTGACCCAACGCACCGCCCCAATCGAGAACGGAAAGCCGTGTCTTACGATGGGCCGCCCGTGCCAGGACGTAGCCGTAAGTCATCAGGACATTATGGGCCTTGAAGTCCGGCAGGTCAGTAAACCAGGGCGAGAAAGCAAGGGGCTCTGTGCCGTCGACGGCTCGCTTGTAGGGCTCCCAATTGTCTAGCATGCTTCGAAGGACAGTAGAATCATCCCAGCCGAAGCTCCTGCGGTCGTCCTGCGGCCAATGATCGGCAACGTATTCCCACTCTGCGCCGCCCACCTGGGATGCCATCCTGGCAACGATCGGCGGCAACAGGAGGCGCGCTATCCCGCGCGCGCCGACAGCTCGAGACCAGATCGCGCGCTTATAGGCATGGACGAGAACTCTCGCCCGCGATCTTAGAGCCGGAAACACGGTGGCTGGCGCGTCGGTCGGCTTCACGGTCGCTTGCTCCCGGGATGTCGGACGACAGGGGCATCGCTTGAGAGCGCAAACGATCTCACAACTGAGAGCGCAAACGATCTCACAACACATGCTGCCACAAGTCTGCGGCGGGACAATGTCCTAAGCTCGGTGCGCCGATGAAGTGGTGGTCCAGCACCGCCCCGCGAAAGATTGAAACGCATGCCTTGGGAATTCGAGACTAGCCCAAACGCCTCTCCGGGTGGCCTGATGAGCAGTCTCTTGCTGGAGGCAACTCGAGATAGCTTCACGACGATCCCGTCGACTGAGTCTGTATCTCTCATGGCTATTGTCGTGACTGGCGGTGCCGGCTTCATAGGTTCCACCCTAGTGCGCTCGCTCATCAGCGAGGGGGACCGCGTTATCACGGTCGACAAGTTAACTTACGCCGGCAATCTGTCAAACTTAGCGCCGATTGCTGGGAGCCAGTTGCACACTTTCGTTCGAGCCGACATTTGCGATCGAGCGGCCGTGCGGGCCATATTTGCAGAGTATCGGCCGCGTGCAGTTTACCATTTTGCCGCGGAGAGCCATGTTGACCGCTCGATCGATACGCCTGCCGCGTTCATCGAGACCAATGTCGTCGGCACTCTGACATTGCTTGAGGCCGCACTCGACTATTGGCGCAGCCTTGATGCGAGGAGCCGCGCTTCCTTTCGATTCCTTCAGGTTTCGACCGACGAGGTCTACGGCGAGCTCGGCGTTAGCGGCGAGTTCAGCGAGACGAGTCCCTATCGGCCAAACTCGCCGTATGCGGCGAGCAAGGCGAGCGCGGACCATCTCGCCCGAGCTTGGTGCCGTACATATGGCTTGCCTATTCTTCTTTCAAATTGTTCCAACAACTATGGGCCATATCAATTTCCCGAGAAAATGATCCCGCTTATGATTCTGAAGGCGCTCGGGGGCAACGAGATGCCCGTCTATGGAAAGGGTCTCAACGTGCGGGATTGGCTGCACGTCGAAGACCATTCTGTAGCGCTGCGTCTGATCGTTCGCGCGGGACGGGTTGGCGAGACCTATTTGATCGGTGGTCGCGCGCAGGCTCGCAACATCGACATTGTGCGTGCCATTTGTCACTTGCTGGATGTGCGGCGGCCTGCGGGTAAACCGCACGATCGGCTGATCACGTTTGTCGCGGACCGTCCGGGCCACGACGCACGTTACGCGATTGATCCGCGCAAGCTCGAAATGGAGTTGGGCTGGCGGCCCATGTATGATCTCCAGCGTGGCCTAGCCGCAACCGTCGATTGGTACTTGGAGAACCAAGATTGGTGTCATCGCGCGTCCACAAGCTATCAACAGGAGCGGCTGGGGCTTGGCCGGGGCGTGGGATGACGGGCGGTAGAGATAATCTTGGCTGGCGGTACGCGGGCGCGGCTTTGGCCTATTGCACGAGGCGACCGCTTGCGAGAATGGCGGCAATGCCGACTGGTCGCGGTCGCCGATTCTCTACAAAACGAGTAAGATCCAAAGGTGCAAGATCAGTCAATCTCTTGCACCTGCGCCAGTACACCCGAGATGACCTGTGAAACTGCAACATCAGCTAGCTCCGGATAAATCGGAAGGCTCAAGACTTCGGAAGCCGCACGCTCGCTCTCTCTGAGACCCGCTGGACCGATGGCGACACGACCTTCATAAGCCGGCTGGAGGTGGACTGGAATCGGATAGTGGATGTTCGTCGCAATCCCCAAGCGCCGCAACGATGAACGCAGGATCTGACGATGCGTTGAACGGACGACGTATTGGTGGAAGACATGAGTCGAGCCGCTGTGCCGTGCCGGGAGGCCGAGCCCACTTTGCTTCAAGCCGAAATCGTAGGCCGCAGCGATCGCTTGGCGACGTGCATTGTCGGCCTCCAATGTCCCTAGCTTCACGTTCAGTACGGCTGCTTGCAACTCGTCCAATCGAGAGTTCACGCCTGCGATGTCGCTGACGTAACGCGTGCGCCAGCCATACTCCCGCAGCATTCGAACGTTCTCCGCCAGCTTCTTGTCTGCCGTAACTACAGCGCCCCCGTCGCCGAACGCGCCCAAGTTCTTTGTGGGATAAAAACTGAAAGCCGCCATATCACCAAAGGTTCCAAGGCGCCGTGTCCCGAGCGTGGCGCCGTGGCATTGAGCGCAGTCTTCAATCACACGCACGCCGCATCGGCGCGCCAAATCGACAATTGCTTCGAGATGGCCGCATTGCCCATAGAGGTGAACCGGAATGACGGCCGAGATGCGTCCCACCGGTTGGGCCAGGGCATCCGCGAACGCTTGAACATCGAGCGTATAAGTTGCAGGGTCGATATCAATCAGCAGCGGTCGGGCACCTGTCAATTCGATTGCCGCCACCGTGGCAACGGCTGTGTGCGACGGCACCGCGACGTAGTCGCCGGCGCCGACGCCAATTGCCCGGAGTGCCAGGACCAGCGCGTCGGTGCCGCTCGCGACCCCAACCGAAAACTGGCAGCCGATATAGGTTGCGAATGCTTCTTCAAAGGCCGCGACCTCATTGCCCAAAATGTACCAGCCGCTGGTCAGCACACGTGAGATCGCGGCATCAATTGCCGATTGCCTCACAAGGTAGGACGCTCTCGGGTCGCTCTGTGGGATTGCCAGGTCAGACATAGTGCGCCAGATGTTCTCGAAAATAGGTTAGGGAGCGGGTAAGCCCCTCACGAATCCCTACGGCCGGTCTCCAACCGGTCGTGCCACGAAAAAGGTTATCGTCGGCCACATAGTCGCCAATGTCGATACGCTGGCGCTCGGGCGGGAAGCTGCGCACCACGAAGCGGCCGCCGCCGTTTGCGGAGACGAGGAGATCGCCAAGTTCGCTTAGTGTGAGAGCTTCGTCACCGCCAAGATTGAAGATACGACCCTTGGCATTAGGGCGCGCGGCGGCCAAGAGGAGGGCGTCCACCGCATCGTCCACATATGTGAAGTCGCGGCGCTGCTCACCTCCCCAAACCTCAAAGGGTTGACCCTCCAGCACCCGACGTAGCCAGATGCCAATAAACGTCTGCCGCGCATCTTTGATGCGCATGCGCGGTCCGTAGGTATTTGTGAGGCGCAATACAGTCGTGCGTATACCGTAAACGTTGTGATAGAGGATATGGTAGAGGTCACCGGCCAGCTTGTTCACACCGTTCACGTCAGGCGGCCTCGTGGGATGCTTTTCGTCCACTGGAAGATAGTCGGGCTTCCCATAGACTTGACGTGTGCTCGCAAAGACCACAATCACCCCTGGATTGACCATTCGACAGCTTTCCAAGAGCGCGAGTTGGGCGCGGCAGTTGACGTCGAGGTCAGTGATGGGATCGGCCATCGACTCAAGATGGCCTGTCTGGCCTGCCAAATTGAATAAATAATCGCATCCGGGCAGCAAGCCACCGAGTTTTGGTACGTCACGAACATCGATCATCTCCACACGCAGTCGGTCCTGAATTGGTGCGATGTTGTGAAGATTGGCGCCAGAAGTCGGAGCAAGACTGTCTACAAGCGTCACTTCGCTGCCCAACTTGACAAGACGCGCGGCCAGGGTCGAGCCAATGAAGCCAAGACCACCCGTTATCATCACGCGCGCGCCGCCGAAGGCGAACTTGAGATCGGGAGTGGGCGACGCTTGCGTTATCATTGTATCTCAATCCAGCGAGATTGCGTCTTGCAATTCGGCGCCATCCGGGACGTGGATTTGGAATCCGGAGTGGCGATAATCTCCGATACCGTGAAGCCAATTGATTGCGCGGCGAGGTCATTCGTCTTATCGATCAGCTTTGTTGGCGAGTGTTTTTCAGCGATCAAGCTTGCGCATGTGATTGGCCGGAGGCGAGTAGCGCCCAAGGACTGGGGCGTCGCTGATAGCAATACGGTCTGTGTCGTGGTTGAACTCCTCGTGCGGCCGCTCGATCGCCTCATTGTGCATGCTTGGTGACCAATTCGAACGAAGGAAGTTGGTCCAAGAGGAACGAATAGTCCGTTCTGCCCAACTGCCGAGGGCAGCATCATCACGACAACAAACTGGTCAGCTCCCATACTAAATATCCTTCGTTCCGGGTCTTAGCCGCGCGAAAAGCCTGATTTCATGAGCCGAGCACTGCAGGTGATCAATAATCATAATCCTACAACCCTATCATGAGCGGCAGGATACATCGCCGGGTCGACCACCCGGTCCCTCGCGTATCTCGTCTCGTCCACCAGATCCTTCATGTACCGATATCCGTAGACGAACCACATCAGGGACGCGATCTTGATCGAGAAGAACGAATAACTGACGAGCAGGTTCAGAGGAATGAAGATCATGATCCCATGGACATAGCTGCGCGACGCCGCGGTCCAGTTAGGCGCGAACAGGCAGATCGCGAGCCAGATGACAACTACGCCGATCAGCGACTGCGAAAGGATGAAATAGACGATGCCGTTATCCGCAACGCTCTCGGCTGTTGCAGCATTGAGGCCCATCAGTCCGAGGACATCGAGCTGGGAAAGTGCGTCGATCGTGCTGGTAATGCGGCCGCTAAAATTATCGGACACTTGGCCGTTACTGAACGTCCAAACATATCCTGCCGCGAGAAACAGAATGACCGGCAGGTAGCTGACCGACCAGCGGCCCGTGACGTTGCGGAGAACCCCCACGAGAACGATGACCAGGATCGAGATTGCCGCGAGCCTGCCGTCGCAAGCGACGAGAAGGAAGAATGTCGAGCCGATGAGGTAGAGCTTGACCAGGATGTTCATCTCATACCAGCTGGCAACGATGAGGGCCGCCGCGATGGCGCAATAATTGCCGAGAGAAACCGGCTCCAGGAAAACCGAAGAGACACGATGCCACTCGACAAAACTGAAGAATCGTGTGCCGGGGCGCGTCGCGCTCACGAATAAGGTCGATCCGGTGTTCCAGAACGATTGGGCGCTAAAATCCCGCGTATTGATGTAGTAGCTCAGAATTTTGAAAAGCTCTGCGTAGGCGTACGGACTTACCACTTCAAAAACGGCAACGGTGACAATGATGGTATGAAGGGTCAGAAACGGCAGCGCAAAGCTATTCCCCTGATAGGTCATTCCCAGCATGATGAATATCGGTATAACCAGGACGTCTCTTACGTATTTCGCGTTGAACGCGCCGTTTCCGGCAGAAATGAGCAGACCCGTCGAAACGATGAATAGAGCCAACAACAGCCATGGCCACATCTTCCGGTCGGCGTAAGATACAATGATCGCGATGGCGCCAGCGTAGATGGTGACTTCGGCCAGGACAACATGGACGCGCGCAAGCGCTACGACATGACCGTTGACGATTGAAAGGATCGCATTAAAGCAGACCGCACAGACCAGGACAGATGCTGCGAGGGCTGAACTCATGTTGAGCGCTTTGCGACGTACGGTCGCCCTCACGAGGCGGCTCGGATGGCACACCGAACTATAGGTCATTTCGCGGGTTTCGGCCAGAGCCGCGCATGCCGCAAAATCCGCACCGACCGAGAAAGCAACTGTGTTTTTCGTGACCAGTTGACCTGCCGAGTGGCGGTATCACTCCTGCGCGGCCACGATGCTCGTGAATCAATGAGGACTGCCGCTTTGATGTCGAGGTACTCGGGCAGGATATGTAGGCCTGCACCGCGTATTCCGTCTCCGTGAACCGGATCGTGCCGGCGGGCTTCGCTCGTGGAACTTGGGAGTGATTCTTGGGAATGGCCGTTCGCAGGCCGGAGTGTTCGCGAAGCCTGGGGGAGCAAACGTGCACTACAAAATCGTTCAGTGGTCCAGAAGGACTACTTCTTGAGTAGACCATCTCATTCTGAAAATGCCTTCTTCCGCGGCGAGCCAGATTGATGCTTCGTATGAGATCATAGTTGCTGACGACGGATCGACGGTCGGCACACCGAGTTGGTGAAAAAGGCGGCCCGCAATTGCGCCGCCGCGAGCGGGCGAATGCCGTCTCCGCCACGCGTAAGCGTAGGATTGCGGCGGCGGAGCGGACATGGATGGCGCTCTTCGATGGGTGATCTCTGGTCGCACGACCAGCGACCCTCTGCATGAGGTGAACGGCAAGGAGGCAATTCCCACCTTCACAACGTTCGACCGCAAAGCCGCGAAGCCGGCTGATCGATCCGCCTTTGCGAGCAGGCCGTGCGATCTGCCTTGGATTGTGGTTATGGGGAAGTCGGTGCGGCAGTGCACTTGATCCCCGTGATCCCTCGCCAGTCTGTTGACGTCAGCAGCAAGACGCGCCTGTTGTCATCAGGCGGCTCGGTTACGCGCAGGAGGCACGCAGATCCGCCGCTATTCAAAAGGATTAGTTACTTCGGACCGATTGCAGCATTGCACCAGCTGTCGCCATGAGTCTTGTGGACGGAGCGCATATGACGACCAAAGCTTTTGCACTAGATTGTGTTGGCGCTGCCGGAACGGATGAATTGAAGCGCAATGAGGCCGACAGGAAGATCGCGTCGTTGTGTCGAGGAGCGAAACGGTGGGTCGTCTGCCGGCAGCCTCCATCCTAACGTCGGCGTGCGGCATCTTTCGTTGCCTAGGATGACGCGGAATCGGCACGCTATCTCGACGCCAACAACCGGCATCGCTGCTTTCCTTGGGACAAGGTGGTAGCTCTCCGGGCGAAGCCGGAGAAGTGAGGAGACACTCAGAAGGACATACGTGCGCCTCGTGCGCGAGCCGAAAAAAGCGATGCGCGCAACGATGCCGGAGACTTATCCATGCTTGACGCAACAAACAGGCAGCGTTCCGCCCTTGTCGACCCGGAGGGGCGATCCGTTGCACCGGGATGCTGGCGCGAAGGAAACGGCTTCAGGATCTTTCTGGCCAAGGCTCGGCAACGAAGGTCGATGATCGTGAGATTGGCGCTTGTCGGCGCCACGCTGGGTGGGATTGCAGGCGGCGCTTACGGCTTGATCAGAACTCCCGTATTTTCCGCGTCTGCCGTACTTCTAATGTCCAATACGACCCTGCAATCGTCGGGGCCGGACGCGGTCGTCCTCCAGATTCTTCTGGAGGACTCGCTCATTCAGAGTGCAATCGAAATGCTGAAATCGGGCAGCGTTCTCGACCGCGTCATCGACAGGCTCGGATTGGACAACATCGAACAAATCCTGCCGAGATCACGCTTCGCAGCACTTGGCGCGAAGCCGGAGCGCACGGGGGCGAGCCGCAGGCAAATCGCGCTGGCTTTGCTGAGATCCAACACGACGGTTCGTCGGGTGGGCACAAGTCAGGTCGTTTCGGTTCGCGGAACCGCCTTGACCGCCACGGACGCCGCCAGGGCGACCAATGAGATCGCACAGGCATTCGTTGAGGAGCAGAACGACACCAGCGCCGTCGTCACGACGAACGCGGCATTGCGGGAGCGGATCAAGGTGCTTGGACCGACCGCGAAGGTCATCAGCGATGCCGTTCCACCGGACGCCAAGGACGGCCCCGGTACGAGCGTCGCCATGCTACTGGGGACACTGTTCGGCGCTGTGCTAGGCATCGGCGGCGGGCTCGGGCTGACGCTAGCGGATCGACGCGTGCGCAGCGCTGAGCAACTGGCCGCGCTGACCTCCGTTGAGTGCTTCGGATACGTACCGCAAGTTAAGGGCAAGCGGACTGTCCTGCCCGGCCCGGCAGCCAGCTTGATAAGCTCGGTGCTGCGTCGTGCGCGCTCAGCGGTGCTGGAGCGCTCCGAGAGGGCTCCGCATATGGTTGCCGTAACGTCCTGTTCGCGCGGAGAAGGAAAAACGATGCTTGCCGCCAGGCTAGCTAAATCCATTGCGCGCGACGGTTCCCGTGTGCTCCTTATCGATGGATGTCGCGACACCGCGATCTTCTCGAGCAAGCCGGGGCAGGGAGAGATGCAAGGCCTCTACGAGATGCTGCGCGGCGAAGTTGCGCCGGGCAAGGTCATCCAGGCGGACATTTGCCCCAATCTCGACTTCCTGCCGACCGGAAATCCCACCGACAACCTCGACGCGCTATGGGGCAATCTCGCCGAGCTCATCAATGGAAGGTCGGAGTTGTTCTACCAGTGGGTCATTCTCGATCTTCCTGCGCTTACGAGTGCCGTGGACGTGCGCGCTGCTGGTCAAATCATTGACGACTTGCTGGTCGTGGTGGAATGGGGGCGCGCGTCGGAGGCCCAGCTCGAGCAGGTGCTGCGTGCGCTCGGAACCGTACGAGACAGGATTGTCGGAACGGTCATTAACAAGACGCCACGACGCTCGCTTCGCTCCGAGGCCCTGATCTAGATGCAAACAAGGCGCCGGCTTCGGCAGGCGCCATCTGCAGAATCCAGACGGCAGAGAACTGCTATGAATCGGAAAAAGCTTCGCGAGAGTGCAATGGCTCTGAACGTCGTGCTGATGCTTGCCTCGACAGCCGCAGTCGCAGACGAATACCGGCTCGGGGTATCGGACCGCGTGAAGATCAAGGTGCAGGAATGGCCGGATTTAGCCGGCGAATACACGATAACCGCGGATGGTGACATTTCCCTCCCCCAGATCGGAAACATCCATGTCGTTGGCGAGCGCCTCAGTGATCTGTCACGAGAAATATCGAAGCAACTGCAGCGGCGCGCAAGCGGAGGCGAGCCGCCAATTGCAGCGGTCGAAATGGTTCAGTATCGGCCGTTCTCCATCGTGGGGGATGTGCAACGGCCCGGTGATTATCCATATCGACCGGGTCTTACGGTGCTCAAGGCGATCAGTATCGCGAGCGGATACTACCGGCCAGAGTTCGGCCTGCTGCGGCTGGACCGCGATATTGCGCTCGCGAAAGGCCAGATCCGCGAATTGTCGCTGAAGCAGAACCGGCTCTTGGCGCGCCAGGCGCGCCTGACGGCGGCGCTCGCCGGCAACAATGATTTTACGGTGCCGCCGAGTCTTGCGGAGCAGAGGGATGACCCTAGCATCTCCGTCATCCTGGATAGCGAGCGCGCTGTCCTGGCCCTGGAGAACGATACGTCTCGGTCGGAAAAGGCGGCGCTCGAAAACATCAAGACGCTTTACCAGCGTGAGATCGATTCACTCAACGGGCAAGTGCAGGCGCTGGCAGGGGAGCGCGAGACGACTGAGGTACAGCTGAAACAGCTTCGTGCGCTCTCGACAAAGGGCCTCGCGCTTGCGCCGACGCTCTTCACCCTCGAGCGGGCGCTCGCGCAGATCGTGAATGAACAGATGGCTATCGAAACGGCAATCACAAAGGCTCACGAGAGCGTCGCATTGGCCGAGCAGGGGCTTCACGAGCGCTCGCTCGAGAGGAAGCGGAAGGACACGCAGGAACTGCGGGAGACCAAAGATCAGCTCTCGGAATTGCGGACTCGAATCCGGACGGAAGTAGACCTTCTGACCGAGGCGGAAATTAGCGCACCCGCTGAGGCTCGCGCGCGCCTTGCAGCGCGCGGCCAGCAGTCCACCTTCACAATAATTCGGAGGGACGGTCAAACCACGCGCGAGATCGCGGCGGACGAGATGACATCGGTGTTGCCCGACGATATTGTCAAGGTTCCCGTGATCCATCCCGAGCCGTACGCTCCGAGCGACGTTGCCAATCTGTCCGGGTCAAGTCCGGCGAAAGCGGATCGATAACTCGGCGGTCCTTGCTATCTCCCACATGCATGGCTACCAGCAAGGCCTGAAGGGATCGCGTCGGGCGATGCAAGGAGGTTAAGCGCAGGCTCAGCTCCTGCCGACCTTTGTTGCTGCGGGATCGATCGCAGAGTCTTCCGACGCATCGAATGGAGCCAGTGCCGGGCCGCCTCCATCATACGCGCTCCCAGAAGAAGATGACACATGAGCGGCGGTCAGGGTGAAGGCGAAACGCAAGGGCCTTCTGAACAGGGGCCGCTGCCACACGCTTCCTTCGTTCCACCAACCATGAGCCACACGCGCGTGGCAAGGCAAAGTGGTCTGTGACGTGCCAAAGCATGATCGAGAACGTGCGGCTTGCCGCACCAATCGTCAACGCTTGTGTCGGGGAGACCAGGACGACGTGTAGCGTCGCTGCTGTGATGGCCTTTGGCCGTTCGCGATAGCGAACCGAGTAGCAAGTCTCGAAGGGGCGCAGATCAAACCGAGCGGTCAATGGTCTTGAGGCAAGATCACAAGGCACCGCCGCGTCCTCCCCGCGACTGGGCGGCAAAAAAGCCCTGTTGCACCTGATCGCCTCACCCCTCCTATGGACTAGCTCATGAAGCTCACTTTGATAGAGCAGGTTTTAGGATAGTTTGCATCCGTGATTCAGACCTGTTGCGCGATCGGGAATGGTCGCGGGTAAAAGGTCGGGGCAAATGAGTCAATTTGACTCCGAAGCAATCTCAAGCCGAAATCATCCCCAGGCTAGCGGCTGGACGGGTTTGGTATCGAGTGGACCCGCCGAAGCGAACGGGCCGCTTCTCGCCGGCACAAACATTCTTGGCAATGCATCAAACCTGTATGTTGAAACCGACGACTTGCAGGACCAAGCGCGGCTGAAACTGCAGATTCCCTGCGCGGCGATCGGAGTGCTGTTTGCTGCCGCCGATGCCAGCTTCATTGTTTTGGCAAGCCTTCTGGGAGCGCGCGGCTATCAGGACTTAATTTCACATGCGCCATGGAATCTAAACTTCCATGTCGGGGCAGGTGTCACCGCTGCGCTGCTCTACGTACTAGTCGGGCGATCATCAGGTTTCTATCAGATGTCCAGCCTGTTCTCTGTCCAAAAAGTGTCAAGCATTGTCTGGCAATGGTTCTTGATCAGTCTGATCCTTGCGATGCTGGCATTTCTGTTTCGGATTGGCGTGGAATTCTCACGAGGCTCAATCATTTGCTTCGCCGGTCTGGCGCTTCCGATGTTGTTGATCTCGCGCAATCTCATGAAAGCGGCGCTTGCGTCAGCGATGAAGCAGGGTCGGGTGCAGGGCCGCCGCGCCGTTGTGGTGGGACTGCGCGACGAATTGGCGATAATCAGTCACGCAGATTTGCTTCGGCGGTTCGGGCTAAACGAAGTTGCGCGCGTTGCATGTCCTGCCGCGGCAAGTTGGCCGTCGCCGGCAACCAAGAGCATCTTGGCATCGTTGGACCGAGCGCTGGCTCTGGCTCGCGATCGCGGGGCCGAGGAGATCGTTCTGGCATTTCGTTGGAACGAAACCAGGCTTATAGAACTCATTCGCGAGAAGCTTAGGAGCTCGCCGCTGCCGGTTGAGCTCTTGCCTGATCGCAATGTACGCAATCTGATCGAGAATCCCAGCTTTTCGATCAATCGTTCTTTTGCGATCGGAATCCAGCGTCCCCCGCTTTCCGCGACTGAGCGGCTCGCCAAACGGCTGTTCGACGTTGTGGGCGCCAGCGTTGCACTGGTTCTGCTTTCGCCGTTCATGGCGCTGACGGCAGTGGCGATCAAGCTTGACTCCCCGGGACCGATCTTTTTCCGGCAAGTGCGGAGCGGCTTTAATGCAAGACGGTTCAGGATCTTCAAGTTCCGTACCATGACGGTCATGGAGGAGGGCGACAATGTCGCTCAGGCAATCCGGCATGATCCGCGCGTCACCAGAGTGGGCGCCATCTTGCGTGCCACTAGCCTCGATGAGTTGCCGCAACTCTTCAATGTTCTTCTTGGCGACATGTCCTTGATCGGCCCGCGCCCGCACGCGATCGCTCATGATGGCCACTACGGTAGCATGTTGTCGGAATATGCGTTCCGCCATCACGTCAAACCCGGAATGACCGGTTGGGCGCAGATTCACGGTTGCAGAGGTGAGACCGCGCAAATCGAGCTGATGAAGAAGCGGGTCGATTGCGACCTCTGGTACATCAACCACTGGAGCATCGGGCTCGATCTGTTGATCCTGCTTCGAACCCCTGGGGAAGTGCTGCGCCGGAGAAACGCGTATTGAGGCGCACCGGTGACCGTCGGCAGCTGATTGATGCAGTACAAGACAATCGGAGTGGTGGATGCGTATCGTGCACGTTGTTCGCCAGTTTTATCCGGCGGTCGGAGGGGTCGAGAGCGTCGTCTGGGAGCTGGCCACGAGGCAGGCGCGCGATGCTCACATGGTGCGTGTTGTCACGCTTGATCGCTTGTTCAAAACTGACAAGCTGGGCAAGCTTCCTGCGCATGAGCTGGTCAGCGGAATAGAGATCGTTAGAATTCCGTTCTTCGGCTCTTCGCGTTACCCGATCGCTCCTTCGATTTTGAGCCATGTTGGCGACGCCGATATTGTCCATGTGCATGCAATCGATTTCTTCTTTGATTATCTCGCATGGACCAGGCTTCTGCATCAGAAGAAGCTCGTCGTCTCGACCCATGGCGGCTTTTTCCATACGTCCTTCGCGGCGCGGCTGAAGGAGATTTATTTCTCCACCGTGACGCGCGGCTCGATGCGCGAGTACGACGGCGTCGTTGCGGTGAGCCAGACCGATCGGGACCGGTTCAGCCGAATCAGGGCGCGCGGCCTAGTCTGCATCGAGAACGGCGTCGACATTCAGAAGTTTGACGACGCCTCGTCGCATCGGGCCGTCAAGTCGATGATCTGGATCGGCCGCTTCTCGCAGAACAAGCGGCTCGACCGGCTGATCCACTTCTTTGCGTCGCTCTCGCGGCTTGTCCCCGACTGGAGACTGACGATCGCAGGGCGGCCGTGGGATCTCGACCTAAAGCAGGTGCAGGAATTGGTCGATGTCTCGGGCGTGCGGAACTCGGTGACGATCGAAGAAGCTCCGGATGATGCCAGGATCAGGCGGCTGATCGGGAGCTGTTCGGTCATCGTTAGCTCCTCCGACTACGAGGGATTCGGGATCGCGGCGATCGAGGGCATGTCGGCGGGACTATTTCCGTTGTTGAGTGACATCCCGCCGTTCGAGCGACTGGTTGCAGCGAGCGGTGTCGGATTGAATGTGAATTTTGCCGATCCTGAGGCTGCGGCAGCATCCTTCGCGGAGCGCTGGCAGAACGTCGCAGCGAATTACTCTTCGATCCGCCAGCGGTCGATTGCCGCGGCCGCCCGCTATGGTTGGGAAAATGTCGTCAACCTTTACCGATCGCTCTACGACGACGTGCTGGGAGCGAGGTATCGCACCATTCTCGACGTCCCGGTCTTTGCGGGAACCCGGGACGAGGCCGTCCAACAAATCGATGCGGCCTACGCCAGCGGCAAGCCGACGATCGTCGTCTTCGCCAACGCCAACACGCTGAACGTCGCAAGCCGCGACGAGAGGTATCGCAGCGTGCTCAAGCACTGCCTGGTCATGAACGACGGCATCGGCATTGATACTGCAAGCCGCATCCTGTTCGGATCGCACTTTCCGCAGAACCTCAATGGCACCGATTTCACCCCCGACTACCTTAAGCAAACGAAGAACAGCCACCGCATCTTCTTTCTCGGTGCCTCCTCGGGCGTCGCCGAACGCGCAGCTTCCAGGCTGATCACGATGTGCGGCGGCCGCCACCGGATTGCGGGCTACCAGAACGGCTATTTGCGCGAGGGCGATGCGATGACGATCGTGGCCAAGATCGTGGCATCCAAGGCCGACGTGCTGCTGGTAGCCATGGGTAATCCGCTCCAGGAATTGTGGCTGGCCGAACATCTTCAGGCCACCGGTTGCCGGCTGGGCATCGGCGTAGGCGCGCTGTTTGATTTTCTGTCCGGCGATGTTGCGCGCGCGCCGCTGTGGGTGCGCGAGGCGCGGCTGGAATGGGTGTACCGCCTGTTGCTCGAGCCGGGACGGCTGTGGCACCGTTATCTGGTGGGAAATCCGGTCTTTTTGATGCGCGTGCTTGGGCAGTGGTGGTCGGGCGCGCGGGTGTGAGATGTTTGCATCCGGATAGCACGTGCCGGTTCAGGTCGTCCTATGAGCATTGGGGCGGATTTGAACACTCGCTAATGCGATCGAGGCTCCTTAGCGGAGATAGTTGGCCAATACTCGCATCTGCGGCTTGTCGATGACCGGCGTGGCCGCCAAGTCCGGCTCGACTGAGAACGGGTAGTCGCCCCACCACGGACCGCCGGCCCACACGGCGAACCCAATATAGACGTCTCGATTCTCGGAAATGTGCTTGAGGAAGGCATCGGCTTCGGCGAGGTACGCTGGCGAGGAGGTGAAGCTGAACTCGCCGATGAAGCCCTTCTTGCCGTTGGCGCGCAACCACTCCGTGAAAGGCTTGGGACGCGACGCTCCCGAGCCAGCTATCACCGGATCCCCCGGGTTGCCCGATCCATCAGCATCGAAATACTGATGCGCCTCATACGCGTAGTTGTCGAGCGGATCGATCACACCGAGCATGACCGTATGGTTGTCCTCCTCTGTCCATTTCCAGGCGCCATCCCAGTACGAGCCCGGCACCAGCAGCAGTTGGCCTGCGCCGGCCGACCGGATCGCCTTGATGGCCGCGTTCGCGCCGCTGAGCCATTCGCGCGCGGTTTGGTCATGCGGCTCGTTCATCAGGCCCAACGCCACGTTGTGCTCGCCCTTGATCCGCTCCGCGATCGCTGCCCAGCAGGCGGCAAACTCGCGCGTTGCCCCGGCATCTCGGCCGATCAATCTTCCCGATCGTGACATCCCATAATCGTGCATGTCCAGTACGACAGCAACGCGCCTGTGATCGGCGTGGTCGATAAGTCGCAGTAAGACATCCATATCGGCAGTCGGCTTGTAGCTTGCCGACAGAACTCGCTTCGCAAGAAACGGGATGCGGACCAGCCTGAACCCTTTGCTGGCGTAATAGTCGATCTCAGCTGGATCCGGGTAGCCGTAGTTGGTCCACAGCTTGCCTCCGTACTTCGCCTCTTCGTTGAACTCGCCGACTGCTAGATTGACCCCGGGCAGAAAGGGAGCGAGTAGCGGGACGGCCGCGGGTGCTTCGACGCGCGCCGCCGAGTCGGACGAACGATTCTGCTGGGCATTGCTGATTTGCGGCCACGCGATGGTGCTGCCGCAGATGAGCTTGAGGATGTCGCGCCGCTTCATGTTGATCACCTCATTACTGAGTTGGCGCTATCAAGGCCGCCGAAGCCACGGTGGCGAGCCGTAAGATACTCCGGATACTCACGGAAGCTTCCATCCTCATCGCCCAGTGACCGCGGCTCGGGGCTTTCCAACATACATGACGCACCGCTCAGACATCCGCCTGCGTTAGCAGAGCCGATCGTTTAGTGCCCGCAGGGGGACGTCGCCGCGGCCAGAGCTACGTCTCTCCCCGGAGGAACGGGTCGCACGAGCCGGATCCTTCGTGGCCAAGACAAGTGTCTCGTGTCCGGATCCTGGATTGTCGAGCGGCTCTAGCCGGACAGGTAGCCCGCGCACCAGATTCTCAGCGGTCTCTCTCCAGCTTGCTGCCGCACCTCTTAGGTTGCGACGAAACCTGTAGAAACTTGCGTAGCCAAGGCCTCGGAGGAATGCCATGCACTCGCACCCCAAAGAGCTGTCAATCATCTCAAAAACGACAATTGGATTCCACCGCTGAAGCGTGCGTGTCGAGCCGCGGAGGACCGACAATTCATGACCTTCGACGTCGATTTTAATCAGAGCGATTGGCTCACCAGCAAATTCGCACGAAGCGAGAATGTCGTCCAAGGTAGCAGTTTGGATGGCTAGTTGATTGGAGTTGGATGCAGATTGGTTTGGCTCGATCGTCGACCATCCAAAGTTCCCATCGTTAGGGACGTGCAAGAGAACTTCGCCCGACGAAGCAGATACGCCTCGGCAGATGCACGATACGTTATCCAATCCGGCAACGGCTATATTCGCCTCCAAGACTTTCGCGGTGACCGGGTTGGCTTCTAATGCGAGAACGTGCCTAAAAAGTCCGCTGAAGACAATCGAGTACAGGCCAATATTAGCGCCAACGTCCACGCAAACCGCATCGGTATTAATCTTGAAGCCCAGGAGTTGGTGAGAAGACTCAATCAACGTTTGTATAGCGGCGACATGGGTCGACTCGTATTCTCCGGTGGCAAAGACCCTCATCCCCACAGTGTCGTCCATCGGGACAAATAGGTGCTGGAAACGACCCTTTTTGAGCGCCCTGGCGCGGATTTTGGTCACTGCCCAGTAGAGCAGTCTATCGACCAGCAGTCCGCCTAAATGCCAGCGTTCTTCAAATGCGTATCGCACGGCGTTCCCTACCTGAAGCGATTAGTTAGGTCCCTCTCGCGCCCAGCCTAGAACACAACGAAATTGATACACCGGAAAGCCGCAACGGGCAATTTTTGCGAACTACGGCCGTTGAGTCCGGCGCCAAGCCGCTCGCGCGCACCAGTACAACATGCCGCCCGGCAGGTCCGCGAATCCGACGCAATGAGGGTCGGCCTCTCGCGCGCTCATCCCGGGACGGAGATCCCTGGCAGCGACCGCTTGAGATCATGCGCAATACCTCTCGCGCGGGTTGAATCGCGCGGGACCCAACCCTTTTTTAGGAAGCGAGGAGTTGCCGGCGCTGTCGCCTGATACTCCGTTCACGGCCATGAAAGCGTACCCCTCATGGTCGTGCCCCGATAGCCCTCAGGAACGACTTCTCAATGACCAGGACGGCAACGAAGCCTAAAGCGGTTAACGTCTCTACAATCAGGACGGCCATGAAGGCTCCCTTTATCCCCGCGAGAACCGTTCCAACATACAGGCACGCCACCCCAAGTACGGATCCAAGGATCCGAACCCGACTGAATTGCGTGACGAAGCCGAAGACGACGAGCGACAACATGCCCAAAAAAAAGGAGCAGACTGAAAGGAGCGGGATGAGCCACAACAACCTCAAGTATATTTCACTGTTTGCGAATTCTCTGCCTCCGAAGAAGAGGACCAAATAGCCGGCCAATGCGAGGAACGTGCACGAGAGGGCACACCCCGTCACTAGCAAGAGGAGCAACAAGGTCCGCCGCAATTTAGGTACTTTCTCGGGCTCATTGGCTGAATATCGACAAAGTACAGGAAAGGCTGAGTTATAGACGGGGACGAAAAGACTGCGCGCCGCTACTAAGATCCGGTCCACAAAAGCGAACGCGCCGGCGGCGGCAGATCCCAGCAGTGCGCCAACAATAACTGCGCCTGCACCTGAATACAGGACCACACCGAACTCGGACAGCATGATCCCTGCATTCGAGGACGCAGAGGTACGGAGCGCTCGGGGCCCCGGGTAAGAAAACCGTATGCTAGACCAAAGCACAGCGAACAGAAGCGCAGAACCTGTCAACGCAACGCCCAAGTTTATGATTGCGTATGTGACCAGATCGGATGGCGTCCGGACTAAAACGAGAATTGCGCCGACACCGGCCGATCGGATAAGCAGCTGAGATATGCCAAGCAGCTTGGTGCGCTCCATGCCCAGGAAGAACCACATTGGGGCAAGTCCGACAGCATTCTGCTGTAAGAAGACTAGTATGCTAACCGCGGGGTGCTTTAGGAGCATCGGCACCAGCGTAAAAGCTGGAATAAATAGGAGCGACACAACCACAAACGTGACAAGCTGAAAAAGAATAATCTGGGAGACGCTGTGATCCAGCTTTCGCTTGTCGTTCTTGACTTCCGCGACAATCTTTGGGCCTGTCACGTACACCGAGGCAATCGTGAATAAAGAAAAGTACGAACAGATACCAACGACAACAGCGTAGTCACCATAGTACTCTATACCCAAGGCTCTGGTCACGACTGGAAACGTGACGATCGGTAAGGCATGGTCCGCGATCTGGATGAGCGAGAGCCAGCCTGAACGTCCTAATAGTTCCCGAAGCACCATGACCGAATAAGCGCGAGAGGTTGATCGGATTCACCCAAGCCGGACGGCGATTAGGCGGACTTCGGGGAAGAGGTCCGAGTCCGGGACAGAGAAGCAGAATCTACTCCCCGGCTTGTACTTCTGGCGGCGTACACGTCATCTCCAAACCCTGCTCAAGGCGGCAGCGTATGGATCGCAAAGCGATCGAAGGGGCAATCCTACACTTCCAACACCACTAGATCGTATATTTCAAATTCGATCTAGGCCTCCGCTAACTTCGGATAAGTCCTTGGAACGGTTTCGACGTTTCCCGACTTCGTTCGGCCAGTTGCCGCAACCGTTCCGCGATCCTCGCGTTCTCCCGTGATCTTCTCGACCGCAACTAACAGAAAAAACTATTCCATCCAGGCGCCAATCAGCTCGCGCAGAAACATTCGGTGCACTCTCGCCACGCAAGTCGGTATTATTCCAAATTCACACCCGCCGGTCGGCCAAAGTCAAGGGCCCTCAATATCTGCGACAATTATACGTTAGGGCTTTCGGAACTGTGACTCGATCCCCGGCGCCCAATCGGCATTTCGGAGGTTCATCGAGTTGTTCGAGCTGCGATTGCTTACGACCTGCGTTGGTCTTAGAAAGGAAGCTCCCTGAGCCGCTCACGGGCTCCGGGACTTCAAGACTGAGCGATTTTGTCGGGCCAGAATCATGGGCATCGATTTCACCGGACTCCGAGCTCTCGCTTTCGCAAACCGCGTATATGGTTTTGATTTTCGCGAGACCGTAATGCTTGGCAGGCAAGAGATCCATTTCTGGAAAGAAGAATATATGGCCGTTCGCGAGAGCGCCAAGTTGGATTTTGAATATGATGAGGCCATCGAGCTCGGTCAGTTTGCCGAGCCGCTGTTTCGAAAAATGGGAGCGCAGAAGGTTAAATCTGTTGATGCGGCTAGTTATGAAGGGGCCTCAATAATCCACGATTTCAATCTGCCGCTCCCCGAGAATTTGCATAGATCATTTGATACTTTTGTAGATTTCGGGTCTATCGAACACATCTTTGACGTGGCGCAAGCGATAGACAACATTCGTTCGATGGTAAGGGTCCACGGTTCGATTCTGATCGTGACAATTGCGAATGGATTTGCGGGTCACGGTTTCTATCAATACTCTCCTGAATTTTTCTATAGTGTCTTCAGCGAACGCAACGGCTTCGGCGACACCAGTGTATTTCTCGTGGATACCTCTCGTCCGAAGTTGTGGCATTTGATCAAGAGGCCCGCCGGACTCAAGCGCCGGAACCAAATTCCTTTCGGTAAGCAATTCTTGATAGCGGTTTTCTCGCGGAAATGCGGTGACGTGAGGGGATTGGAGGTAATTCAATCGGATTATGAGAATGTAAGGTGGACTACTGCCGATTACTCCCACTTCGAACCTTGGAATCAAGAACAGATACTCAAATCGCGCAAGTTTGCTCGAAGGATATTGAATCCGTATGTCTACAAAGCGATCGCGTATGCAAGGCAAGCGCGTAGCGCTCTGGGGAATTATAAGGCGGATCGCACATTGATAGATCCGGACACTGTGGATGCTGCTGCTTTCATGCAAAACGTCACAGCCGGTTCCTGACGGCCAGGTCGGAGTCACACTCGAAATCTTGGGGCCTGGCGAACTTCGCGATCAGATCCACGGCACGCGCGCCTCGCGGCGACAAGGATCAGCTGAGCGGAAGCTGATTGCCAGAGCGAGTGCGCAACTGCTATCTCAACGAACCCGCTATGTCGGCTCCAGCACGTGGTCGTAAAACGAACGGACGGTCGAATAGCGCAGTTCGGTATTCATTGTCCCCCCGCCAAGGACTGGAATTTCGTACCTTCGTCGCTTGGCCCCTTGGCCTGCAAGATGAATGATGCCGAGTGGCCGCCGATTTTCGTCGGGCGTTACGAACAGGCGGACGGCTGGGTCCCATGCAGGGGGGGCGCGATCAGGAATCCAATTAAGTTCCGGCGGGAGGATCAAGGTCGGTGTTTTGTCCTGATGGACAATTTGATTGAAGGCGAATTGGTCATTCGGATAGATCCGCCCGGTCCGCCGAGCTGCGGCGACGAGGCGTTCACGCCACCTCTCCCAATGCGGCGCATCACCTCGGATCGCGAAGACACCCATGTTGATGTGCGGCTGCATCTGCAGCCACAGTCCGTCTGTCAGTCCGTATCCGCGAATGAAACTCTTGATGTTCCGAAACTGGAGACGAGGCTGGAAGCGGTAGCTCAGGTGGTGCTCCGCGACGACAGCGGCGCCATGAGCGCCGGCCCCCTCGATGAATGCATCAAGTGTGCCGGGGACCTGGAGCCATGCGTCGGGATCGATCCAGAAGTACACGTCGTAGCCGGGAAACTCGATCGGAAGGAACAAATGGCTGGCCCAAATTCCGGATGTCGGGTCCTGATCGCGCGCAATCTCGAGACGCCACGTTGGTTTGATAATGCGCGAAGTATAGGCGTGCAGCGAGCGAACCTGGTCGGCCGTAAGCCCATAATCGATGATGCCAATGTCAATACCGCGCATGCGTCGGTGCGGGTCGACCGAAACGAGCATCTCCGACAATAGATCGAAGTAGTTGCGATCACAACCAGCGAGAATAATAGTGCGATACTTTGAGCTTTCAGGTCTGTCCAACAAAACAGCCATATAGCACCAAATGATCTCGAGAGCGTCGTACCGGCATCCAGAGTTCTGCTATCGGCCCGCCAACAGACTGAATAGGTATTGGCCGTAGGTGTTGCCCTTGAAGTCAGCGGCGAGTCCTTCGAGCTGACTGTCATCGATCCAACCCTGTCGCCAGGCGATCTCCTCGGGCGAGGCGATCTTCAGGCCCTGGCGCGCTTCGACTGTCGCCATGAACTCTGAAGCTTGCAGCAGACTTTCCGGGCTGCCCGTATCAAGCCAGGCGAAGCCGCGGCCCAACTTTTCGACCGTGAGCCGGCCTTGGCGCAAATAATGATTGTTGACATCCGTGATCTCGAGCTCGCCTCGTGGCGAGGGCTTGAGCGTAGCAGCGATGTCGGCAACCTGCTCGTCGTAGAAGTAGAGTCCAGTCACTGCATAATTTGAGGGTGGATTCTTCGGCTTCTCAATGATGGCGCGCACGCCGCCATCTGGATCGAAATCGACCACGCCGTACTGGCTCGGCTCGCGCACCCAGTACGCAAATGTGACGGCACCGACGTTGCTTGTAGCCGCGCGCCGCAATTGGGCGATGAAGCCTTCGCCATAGAAGATGTTATCGCCAAGGGCCAATGCGGACCGCCCGTTCGCAATGAAGTCGCGGCCAATTATAAGTGCTTGGGCGAGGCCGTCGGGCCGCGGCTGAACGGCATAGCGCAGTTCAATGCCCCATCCTGCACCGTCCCCCAGTAGGGCTTGAAACTGCGGCGTTTCGCGGGAATGCGTGATGAGCAAGATCTCACGGATGCCGGCCAGCATCAGCGTGGTCAGCGGATAGTAGATCATCGGCTTGTCGTACACGGCCAGGAGCTGCTTGCTCACGCCCCGCGTAATCGGCCACAGTCGACTTCCGGTGCCCCCAGCGAGGATGATCCCCTTCATGCCGCCACCTCTAAAAGCGGGGTCTACAATGTGTGATGGTCCGACAATCGCCACAGAATCTCGCGGGCGACGAGCCGCGCCCCAGGGCGGAGCCGAGAAAGCTGGCATCGCTGGTCACACGCTTTCCGGACGATTGCTTCCGGGAGCGTTCGTCACCGATCACGAGGTGATCAGCCTGGAAGCGCATCACAGGGATCATGAATGCCAACCCAAAGTGAACCGCACCGCGAGCCAACGATACTTGCCGCCAAACCTTCTCGTCAACTTTGCTGAGCGCCACAAAGGATTAGTTCGTTAGGATCGATCCCGCGAAGCGTCGCGTGCGCCTGGCACAGGACCTCAGCAGTACTATCCACCGCTCAGGTGCGTCGAAAGAGAAAGCCCAACACCTGTGATGCTTCCGGTGCCTTTCGATAATGTTGACGATCAGTGCCGAAGGCGACGAACTCACGCCGCAGAATGACTCCGGAGCCTGTCACTTGCCTCAAGAAGTCGTCATTGCCGCGGGTATCTTGTCCGATGTCCTGCGCGGCCACTATGAAGGATTCACGAAAGCTTTGAGGCCGATGGGTGGATCGTCGGCCGCAAGACGATGAGCGAAATGGCAAAGGGACGCCCCAGTGCGCCAAAGTTGACACGCGAGGCGCATCTCGGAAATCGCAACGGCCCCAAGCTCGCGATCGGGATAGACCCATCGGGGCGCGTACATTTCGGTAAAGACAATGTGGGCGGCGATCATGCCATGGCGGTTCTCGGAGAGCACGTCTCCGACGCTCACCTTTTGGAACTGCGCACGGCCGGCGTGTCCTATGTGTTTGCGCGTCCCAGGGCCTCGCTGCGGCCCAAGCTGTTCGGCCCCCTGATTATCGCCGGCGCACCGCTTGCCTACTGGGTCGGCATGCACGGCAAATATCCGATGCGCTACTCGGGTGGGCTTCTGGGCGGAAGCTGGCTCACGGCGCTGACCAGCGATCTTGGCGCCGGCAGATTCGATGGTGCCTGGCTGGTGCAGAACTTCGAGAACCAGAACCCGTCCAACACTCTCAATGGCCGTCCCACCGAAGATGATCAGCAGCACGCCGGCAACGGCTAAGCTGATCCGCGTTGAAGTGGCCATGCCGAATAGTCGCGTTTGATGATCGCATAACCAGGCCCTTCACGGCAGGTTTCATCCGGCACCTCCCAAATCACCAAGATGTTGAGCGTTCTGCGCGTTTGGTCGGGTGAGAGCCGACGCTGCCAGGACGTGTTGTCGCCAGAATTTGAACAGGGAGCCACGCCCGTGCTGCAGGCGATGTTCGCGGTTGCGCGTCTTCTTGTCCTGTCGGTGGCGGCACGCGGCACCGCTACTGATCACGGTGATCCGGCAAAGGCGCCGTGATCTTCAGCCGCGAGTCGTTATGTCACACCATCGGCAAAGGCGAGCCAAATCGTTGCCGCTTCCAGGAAAAGCATCTCCTCTGCGGAGAGCGTTCCCGTCCATCCTTCCTGCCAAATTTCAACAGCACTGATCTAGAATCTTCCAAAGCAACTTTGGAATTTCTCCAAACACGGTGCCGCTGGCTCGAGTCGATCGACGATCGAGACATTCTAAGTCGCAGCCCACGCATTTGCGTTGTGGTCACCATAGCGTCTCTCTAAGGAGACGGTGCAGATCGCTAGCGATCGGACTTGCCGATGAGGCGCAGGCAACCAACGCGGAGTTCGAGTCTGCGGGGGAGTTGATTCACGGCGCCATACGTGTCGGCCGAGTTCGAACGCGGAGAGCGGATCGTCGATCCGTGGTTGTTGCAGGCCGATCGTGGAGCCATTTCACGTTGGGCGCCGTGTTGTTGATGAGGGACTTTCTGGAAATGCGACGTGCAGGTGGGGTTGGGACGGTAGCTCGCTTTGGTGCGGTGCTGCTGGGTGGAGCGGCGTTGTTGGCGTGGTGCGAATCGCCCGCTCGATCCCAAACACCGCAAGGCACCACCTCACTTCCACCCGTGACCATCGATGCTCCGACGCAACAGTCGGTCCGCCGCGCATCGATCAAACGAAATGCCGCCGGGGCTCGATCAGCTTCGCGCCGCACCACGGCGCCTGGCGCCCCACAGACCGTAACCGTCGCGGTGCAATCGCAGCCGTCGCAGTCGGGTGTCATGCCGGCCTTTGCAGGCGGCCAAGTCGCTCAAGGTGCGCGGCTCGGACTGCTCGGAAACATCGACACGATGAAGTCACCGTTCAACGTGACGAGCTACACGGACAGATTCATCCGGGATCAGCAGGCGGCGACGGGTGCGGATGCATTGATCCTGGATCCTTCCGTGCGCAGTTCCCACCCCACGGGCGGTGTGGTCGATTCCTTCAATATTCGCGGCTTCCCGATCAACGAAGGCAACAATGGTGAGTTCGCCTTCGAAGGTCTCTACGGCATCGCACCGAGCTATCGCATCTTCACGGATTACGTCGAGCGCATCGAAGTGCTCAAGGGGCCCTTAGCCGCGCTCTCGGGGATCGCACCCAATGGCGGTGTCGGCGGCGTCATCAATGTTGTGCCTAAGCGTGCGGGAGAGGACTTGACCCGCTTCACCGCCGGTTACGGTTCGACCACACGGTTCGGCGGTTACTGGGATGTTGCGAGGCGCTACGGCGACAGCAAGGAATGGGGCCTGCGCACCAGCGGCAGTCTGCGCAGCGGCGACACGCCGATTGACCGCCAGTCTGAAACGACGGGTGTCGGATCACTGGCACTCGACTATCAGGGCGAACGGTTCAGGTCCTGGCTTTACCTTATCGCGCAGACCGATCGGTTCGATGCTCCGTCACGTCCGTTCCTCATGGCGACCGGGCTGCAAGTGCCGAAGGCGCCGGACGGCCGGCTGAACGTGACGCAATCCTGGGAGTGGTCGCGCATCAACGATCAATCTGCCTTGTGGCGCACCGAATACGACATAACCGATCAGGTTACGCTGTTTGCCGACGTCGGCGGATCGCGAACCAATGTCGAGCGCTTCTTCGGTCTTCCAACGATCATCAACACCAGCGGCGACACGACCTCGACGCCGCAATTCTTCGGGCTGAGCATTGATCGGCACACATATGATGGCGGTGTACGGGCCCGCTTCGATACCGGATTCGTTCACCATGCCGTCACCTTCCAGGCCTCGGTCTATCATGACGCGCTGTACCGGCGGCTCACCAATGGCAGTCTGGTTACGTCGAACATCTATATTCCGACCGTGGCGCCAACTCAGTTCGCCAACGAGATCAGCGGGCGCCCTCGGCTCTCGGACAGTGAACTCACGGGGCTCGCGATCGCCGACACCTTGTCCGTGCTCGATGAACGTATCCTGTTGACTTTGGGTGTCCGGCGCCAGGGCGTCGAGGCGAACAACTATCTCTCCAATGTCGGAACGCTAACGACGTCCTACGACAAGAGCGCGACCACTCCCGTGGTCGGCCTCGTCGTCCGGCCCATGGACAACGTTTCCCTGTACGCGAACTACGTCGAAGGGCTAAGCCGGGGCGACATCGCGCCTCAAAGTGCTTCCAATTCCGGCGAAGTGCTCGCGCCCTATATCGCCAAGCAATACGAGGCCGGCATCAAGGTGGACTTCGGCCGGCTCGCAACCACCTTCAGCGCCTTCGAGATATCGAAGGCGAGCGGCGAGCTGTTGGCCGGGCGCTTCGCGGCGACCGCCGAAACGCAAGTACGCGGGCTCGAGTTCAACGTCTACGGCGAACTCATGCCCGATGTTCGTGTTCTCGGAGGCATTTCGCTGCTGGATGGCACCCTGACGAAGACCGCGATCGCGGCAAACGTGGGCAACACCCCAATCGGCGTTCCGAACCTACAGGCCAATATTGGAGCCGAGTGGGATCTCCCGTGGGTGAGAGGGCTCACCTTGAATGGGGCAGTCATCTACACGGGCAGGCAGTTCGTCGATGCGGCGAACAAGCAGCCGATCCCGGATTGGACGCGACTCGATCTCGGTGCGCGCTACACGACGGCGATCAACGGCAGGAAGACGGTTTTCCGCGCCAACGTTCAGAATGTGACCGGTACGAATTACTGGTCCAGCGTAGCTTCATTCGGAACGTTCTTCCTGGGAGCACCGCGCACGTATCTGCTGTCGATGACCGTGGACATTTAATCGTTGCTCTTATGGCTGGTGATGCGCTTCATGGGAGCTTCTGAAGCGCGAGTTTGGACGTTCATGTGTTGCATCGGTGCATAAGTGTAAGCCATTGAAATCGCAGACCGCACTTCGGGATTGAGCTTATGCCAAAGCCTATCCGACATCAGATCGGCGCGCCCAAGGGCTGCCGATCTGGCTGCACTGATACAACTGGCACCGACTATAGAACGCCGATCAGCAGACTGGGTTTGACCGAGGATAACCTCTTGAGGCTCCACATCTAGGGCGAGCGGAACCTTGCATGGCCTATTCGATTGTCAAATAGGTGGCTTATGGCCGAAGCCGATAAGCTTCGAGTGAACCTTCATGGCAAAGGAAATCAGACCGGTCGCTGGATCCATAAAGACGGTCGATGCAGCCGCTGAGCCGACCGTGCCGTCGGTCCGCGCCGAGGTGTTTTATACTCAAGCCTTGCGCGAGCTCGCGAAGCTCGATCTTCCGTTTCTGTTGGCCGGCACTTATGCGCTCAGCGCCTATACCGGCGTGGCGCGCGCGACCAAAGATCTCGATATCGTGTGCAAGCCGACTGATTATCCCCGGGTTCTCAATCACTTCCGGCGCCTCGGATACACCGTCCAAATCGAGGACGAACGCTGGCTCGGCAAAGTCTTCCAGGGCGAGGACTTCTTCGATGTGATCTTCGCGTTCTGGCATGGCATGGCTCCGGTGACCGACCAATGGTTCGAATCCGCACCGCGCATCGAGGTGTTCGGCACGTTGATGCGCATCATTGCCCCGACGGAGTTGATCTGGTCCAAGGCTTTCGTCCAGCTACGGCACCGTTACGACGGTGCGGACATCGCGCATCTCATTCTCAAACAGCACGACCAGATCGATTGGCGGCGTCTGCTTGCCCACATGGAGTTGCATTGGGAGGTGCTTCTGGCACATCTACTCAACTTCCGCTGGGCCTATCCGAGCGAACGCGAATGCGTGCCGCGTTGGCTGATGGACGAACTGGTCGCCCGCCTGAAGACTCAGTTTGAGCTTCCTCCTCCGCGCGTGAAGATATGTCGTGGGCGTCTGTTTTCGCAGGTCGATTACGAGCAGGCCATTGAGGAATGGGGTTTTGTCGACGCAGACGAGGATAGTGAGTAGCGATGTCTGAAAAGCCCGACAACCTCACTTTCGCTGCCATTGGCGATCTCCACGTGAAGGAGGATCGCACGTTGTCCTTCCGGGAGCTCTTTGCTGAGCTTTCGACCAAGGCCCAGGCGCTTGTCCTTTGCGGCGACCTCACTGACCTCGGCAAACCGTCCGAAGCGGAACTTCTGGCGGAGGATTTGCGCGCCTGCTCCATTCCCGTTGTCGGCGTGCTCGGAAATCACGACTACGAGTCAGGGCAGACTGAAGACGTAAAGCGCATCTTGAAGGGTGCCGGGATGCACCTGCTCAATGGGCAGTCGTACGAAATCGATGGCGTCGCCTTCGTCGGGGTGAAGGGCTTCATCGGTGGGTTTGGCCGCCGCATGCTTGCTTCGTTCGGCGAGGCCGTCGTCAAAAGCCTGGTCGCCGAAGCCGTCAACGAAGCGACGCGCCTCGAAAATGCAATGCGCGCCGTCGCCAGCAAGCAGGCTGTCGTTGTTCTTCACTACGCGCCGGTTCTCGATACGGTAGAGGGCGAGCCACCGGAGATTCTTCCGTTCCTCGGCTCGTCACGTCTCGGCGAAACGATCGATCGATTTAAGGTGAGTGCAGTGGTGCATGGCCATGCCCATCAGGGCCGCTATGAGGGCCGCACGCCCGGGGGGGCGCGAGTCTACAACGTGGCCCGATCAATCGAGAAGCCCACCGGCCGACCCTATGCCTTGATTGAGGTCTGAGCCGGGCATCTAGATTCAATGCGGTAACGCAAGCACCGCCAGCGTCGAGATCTCAACCCGGAACGGCATGGATTGAAAAAAGCCCTAGCCAACGGAACGCGGCGGCTGGTTGGACGTTGCCCGACAAGGAGCAGGGACCTCGAAAGAGGCGAATGTTCCGAAGGCCCCGTCACTTTGCGCAAATGCAAATGGCGGGGCCGCTTTTTTGGGCAGCAAGAATTTGATACGCACGAAATGGGCGGATCTGGGAAATCGACGCACCTGGAAGGCGAGCGCTGGTCGGATCGCCGGAACATGGCCCTCAAGCGGACTTCTAGGAAGGTTCCGCCGATCGCGAGGCCTCACACAGCAAGCGGGAAGCCTCGCCCGAAGTGCACCGGAATCGCCTGCAGGACGGCTTGTCCGCCGCTCAGGAACGTCAGGTATCGCTGGCTGTTGGAGGCCAATCAGAGCGGAGAAATTCCATGAGAGTGTCTGATGTAATGACCTCGGACGTTCAGCTTTGCAGCCCCGAAGACACGGTAGGAGAGGCAGCCGAAGCGATGGCCCTGCTTGACGTTGGGCTATTGCCGGTTGCGGAAGGTGACTACCTCGTAGGCATGGTCACCGACCGGGACCTCGCTATCCGCGTGCTTGGAAAAGGGCGCGGACCGGACACGAAGATCAAGGCAGTCATGACCCCCGACGTCAAATATTGCTTCGAGGACCAGGACTTGGACTCGGTTTGCTGGAACATGGGCGATATTCAAGTCAGGCGGCTGCCGGTGCTCAATCGGCAAAAGCGTCTGGTAGGCATACTTTCCTTGGGTGACATAGCGCGAAGCCACGAACGCGATGCAACTGCAGCCTCGTTGCAGCAAATCTCGCGGCCCGGCGGCCAGCACACGCAAGCTGCCTAGACAGAGCAACACGACGATCGCATCAGCCAAGCAAGTGAGCTGACGGAAGATATCGCCGGCATGCGGACCCCCGCCGCGCCGGTCACAGCTAGCGGGGTCCGGCGCTACCGTCTCAACAGCTTTCTCAACTTGGCAAGGGGGGCATTGATGACATCGCTCGGTTCAAGCCAGACGCGGCGGGCCGTCGTAATCGAGCCCAGTTACCCATCCCGGTTCTTGTTCTCGCGTTGCAACCGTCTTCATGCTGTTACGTTGACCCTGCATCGCAGGCAAGCGGCTGAAAGGACGGCGACGATGCGGGCCTGAGGCTGACCGTGCTGGAATGCTTGCCCGCATGGGCGGAGCTCGGCAGCGGAGCAAGACAAGGAGCCTGCGGTCATGAAAGAGGTACAGGAGCTCGCAACGTTTGTGGAACGTGCCCGACTGGAGGATCTGAGCGAGCGGGCGCTGGAGCAGCTCAAAATTCGCGTGCTGGATACGGTTGGTGTAGCCATCGCAGCGCTGGATGCGCCGCCTGTCGCGGCGATTCGCGGTCTCGTCGCCGAACTTGGCGGTCGTCCGTTGTCCACGCTCATCGGAGGCGGTCGCACCGCGCCGGACCGCGCCGCGTTCTACAATGGCGCTCTCAGCCGGTACCTTGATTTCATGGACAGCTATATAGCGCCCGGTGAGACGTGCCATCCATCCGACAATCTCGGCGCAGTCCTGGCAACAGCGGAGATGCGGGAGGCGAGTGGGGCCGATCTGCTCACCGCGCTCGCTGTCGCCTACCAGGTCCACATCCGATTGAGCGATGCCGCTCCGGTCCGCGACAAGGGCTTCGATCATACCACACAGGGGGCGTACGCGGCCGCTGCAGGCGCTGCCAAGGCGCTGGCCTTGCCGTCTGCACAGATCGCGCATGCGATCGCCATCAGCGGCACTGCCAACAATGCGCTGCGTATCACCCGCACAGGCGCGCTGTCTCACTGGAAGGGACTCGCCTATCCGAATACGGCGATGTCGGCCACGCACGCAGCGCTGCTCGCCAGTCGCGGCATTACCGGCCCCCAAGCTGTGTTCGAGGGCATCAAGGGATTCAAGGAGGTGATCGGCGGCCCCTTCGAGATTGACTGGCGACAAGAGGATCTGGAAGGCGTGCGCCGAACGATCGTGAAGCAGCATAATGCCGAGATCCACGCCCAATCTGCGCTCGACGCAGCGCTCGATATTCGTGCTCGCCCGGGCTTCGAGGCGGCCGCAGTCTCGGCAATACGGCTCAAGACGTTTGCGGTAGCCCATCAGATCATTGGCGGAGGGGAGGAGGGCGACAAGCGAATCGTGCGAACCAAGGAGGAGGCCGATCACAGTCTGCCCTACATGCTGGCGGTCGCGTTGATCGACGGCGAGGTGCAGCCGGAGCAATACGCACCCGAACGGATTTCGGCCGAAGATGTCCAGATGCTGCTGCGGAAGGTGACGGTCACGCCCGATCCCGGCCTGTCGGCGCAGTTCCCGCAGCGGATCCCTGCTGATCTCGAAGTCGAACAGAAGGACGGGACTGTGTTTCGGATCCGTTGCGACGATTATCACGGCTTTCATACCAGGCCGTTCGATTGGGCCGCGGCGCGCCGCAAGTTCGATAGCGTCACGGCTGCCGTCGCGAGCCGTTCCGAGTGCGACGCACTCGCCGAGGCGATTGCGTCGCTGGAGGAGTGCCCAGTTGCCGCTCTCACGTCGCTGCTCGGCGACATCTCAATCCCGCCGGCGGAGGTTCGAACGAAGTTCTGAGGAGGATGAAGCCATGGCAGACACCACATTTCCCTTCATTCCCCGGGCGGCACGCTCGGCCAAGCCGCGCCGGGTCGGCATCACCGAGATCAGAGGTCCCTATTACAGCGCCTATGGTCCCCGCCATCTGGCCGATATCCTGGAAACGGTCGGCACCTGGGTTGACGGTCTCAAATATGCCGGTGGTTCTTTTGCGCTGATGCCAGCCGATGCGGTCAGGTCGATCAACAAGCTGGCGCACGATCATGACGTCTACGTCTCAACCGGCGGCTGGATCGAGAACGTTGTGCGCTTCGGCGTGGACGCGGTCGATCGCTACATCGAGGAGGCCAAGGTGCTTGGCTTTGATGTGATCGAGATTTCGACAGGCTTCATCAGCTTGCCGACCGATAGCCTGCTGCGTCTCGTGCAGAAGGTGAAAAGAGCGGGGCTGAAGGCGAAGCCCGAACTCGGCATTCAGTTCGGCGCTGGCGGCAGCACGTCGACCGAGGAGCTCGCAGCCGAGGGTACCAAGGATGTCGGCTGGCTCGTCGCGCAAGCCGAGCGGGTGCTCGATGCCGGAGCCGACATCATCATGATCGAAAGCGAAGGGATCACCGAAAACGTCAGCAGTTGGCGCACCGATGTGGTCGCCCGCATCATCAATCAGCTCGGGCTCGAAAAGGTCATGTTCGAAGGCGCCGACCCGCAGGTCTTTGAATGGTATGTCAAGAACTACGGAAACGAGGTCAATCTGTTCGTCGACCACAGCCAGATCGTGCAACTCGAGGCGCTGCGCTCAGGGATCTGGGGCACCAAGAGCACCTGGGGTCGAATTCAGAACCTGCCCGGTTGACGGTGCGGACCTGAGCGACGGATCGCACATTGTGCGTTTCGTTTCCGCCGCCGGTGACCTCGCGGTCGATCGAGGCCGAAATCGTCAATGGTACGCGTCATCCAGTCTTCAAGCGCGATTTGGATTCAAATGAACCGCCGATTCTTGCCAAGCCAGGCGGAGATCAGCGACCGCCTGACGCCATGCATCGCCGTTACGCCCGCCGAAGCGGCGGGCGTAGGCTGGGTGGAAAGTGATGCGGAGCGGATGGCCTTCAAATTGCAGTTTTGCCTTGCGCGTCATCCGGATTGATTGTGACTGGCCAAACAGGCGGGATGCTGTGCTGCCGAGCGCAACGATTATGCCAGGCCTTGAACGCCGGATGTCGGCTAACACGGCTGCGCCATAGTGGTCGACTTCCTCGATCGTTGGGCTGCGATTGCGTGGTTTCCGATCCTTGGAATATGCGATTGGCCGGAAAGGAATGACGTTTGCCAAACGCACCTGGCGGGGTTCGATTCCGGCCTCCTCCAGCATCTCGCGCAACGCTCTGCCGGCCGGACCGACAAAAGGCCTGCCCTGCGTAGACTCCTCGGCGCCGGGTGCCTCGCCAACCACGTATAGCCGCGGTCGTCGGAACCGGCCCTCGGGCGCGACACGACGATGATCGAGACGTGTGTTGGGGGCGCTTGCCTTGCCCATCGGTTCCTCTGCCAGGCCTGAGAACGGCGACGTTCTGGTTCTATCAACCATCGTCGCGCCGCCGATTTCCAAGAGCGCTAGACCCTCGGAATTCCGCATTGGAACCCGGTGTTGCCGGCGCGAGTTTTCGACCCATAAGCTCGTTCTAGAGAGCGCTCGACGCATGGCTGCCGCGCGCATCAATGCCAAAGAATAGGAGCGTGACATGGCCAAGACAAAGACTCTGGCAGCGGCGGCAGCTCGTTCATTCCAGACCATCAATCCGGCGACTGGCGAAAACGGCCGCGTTTATCAAGGACATGCAGTGGATCAAGCCATGTCGATTGCGGCTGATGTGCATCGGGCGCAAATTGACTGGCGGCGGACTCCATTCAGCGTTCGTTCGGATCTGATGAAGAACGCGGCGCAAGCCATTCGCAGGAACCGCGAACGCTATGCCAGATTGATGACCGACGAGATGGGCAAGACCGTTACGGATGGTTTGGCCGAGCTCGAGAAGTGCGCTTGGTGTTGCGAATTTTTTGCGGAACATGCCGAAGAATTTTTGAGGCCAATCCCTCAGGATATGAGCGTCAACCATGCCGGGCCAAAGCCTCCCCCTCGTGCTTTCGTGACATTCAATCCGCTCGGCGTCATCCTTGCGGTGATGCCCTGGAATTTTCCCTTCTGGCAGGTGATGCGATTTGCGGCGCCGCATCTGATGGCCGGAAATGGCGGCGTTCTCAAACATGCTTCCAATGTGCCCGGCTGCGCGCTTGCGATTGAGGAGGTCTTTCGGGAGGCCGGATTTCCGACCAACATCTTCCGAACAGTGCTTCTGTCATCCAAGGACCTCAAGCCGCTGATCGAGGATCCGCATATTGCCGCCGTGACGCTGACGGGCAGCGTCGCGGCCGGAAAGTCTGTCGCTGCAACTGCGGGCGCCGTCATGAAGAAGGGCGTGTTCGAGCTTGGAGGATCGGACGGCTACATCGTTCTGGAAGATGCCGATCCCATTGCGGCCGCCAAGATCTGCGCGCGCGGACGGATGGTCAATGGCGGCCAGAGCTGCATTGCGGCCAAGCGGTTTGTCGTGGTCGAGAGCATACGGGAAGTGTTCGAGCGCGCGCTGATCGAAGAGATGCGCCACTATGTAGTGGGAGACCCGAGCAATCCGAAGACCAGACTGGGACCGATGGAAAGCGTACATTCGCGCGATCAGATTGCGAGCCAGGTTAGCCATAGCGTGAAGAAGGGCGCCAAAATTCTGCTCGGTGGCGAAGTGCCGAAGCAACCGGGTGCATGGTATCCCGCCACGGTGCTGTCAAACGTGCGGCCCGGGCAGCCTGCGCATGATGAAGAGGTGTTCGGACCGGTCGCCGCCGTCATTTCCGCCAAGGACGAGGTGGACGCGATCCGTACCGTCAACGCCAGTCACTTTGGTCTCGGAGCGGCGGTGATTACCGGTGACGCCGCTCGAGGCGAACGGATAGCGGCGGAAGAGCTCGACGCGGGCGCCGCGTTTGTGAACGAGAACGTCCGTTCAGACCCAAGGTTGGCATTCGGCGGCGTCAAGGACAGTGGCTACGGGCGTGAACTATCCGAATTTGGAATCCGCGAATTCTGCAATATCAAGTCGGTCTTGGTTGAGCCACTGTAGTTGCTTCGCGGGTCGAATTCGGTAACCGAGGCACGGGCCTTCGGTACACGAGAATGTCCACAGCGCTTTTTGCCCGGACGACTTGAAGGCATGAACCGTGCGGAGGCCACCTTGGGCTCCAAAACGTGGATCGATGCGAATAGGCGGTTCTGCCTGCGGAACTGAGCGGCACTTGATCCACGCAAATCCGTGCCGGTCGCGTCGTTGCGCCGCGCTTTGGTCACCCGTGGGGCCGCGATTCCTCACACGTTAAATTCGGCGCGGGCGGAAACAGGCGTTCGCGACCGGTGTTGGCAAATCGGGAGAAGGCCGAACGGCTCTTGTTCCGACACCTTCCAACGAAAAAGGATGGAGACGATGAAGAACATTGTTGGCACAGTGATCGTTGCGGCGGCGGTATCGGCTCCGCCGGCCGCCGCGCAAACGATGAACCTCGACACCCACGTTCCGAGCGCCCAGAATTCAGGCGCCGGAATTCCAGGCGACGCCGGAATCCAGAGCGGCCCTCCGCCTCGTTCCGCAACAGTCGCTGAGCAGGTGAATCCGACGGTCAAGCAACAGGATTCCGCGGAAATTGCCGGCCTGCCCGGAAACAAGAATGGCGCACCCGCGAAGCCTCTTGGTGGTAAGTGAGCGGTCATGAAGTGATGTCACGCAAGTTAACGCGCCCGGGTCAGCGCCCTCTCTGCGTCAGGCGGCGAATGAAGGGGGCGCGCGGTCCACGCGCCTCGCAGTGACGGCCACCTTCATTGACGAGCAATAGGGGCTTTGGCCAATGGGTCGATGGATCGGTCGAGATTTGGCAGGAGCCGACTCAGGGGCAGGGATTCTGCCATCGACATGTTGGTGCCGTGGGCCGCGGCGGCGCTTGGCTTTCGGGCTTCGGGCATCGCCTTCAACCTGGCTGAGCCGACCTTCTGCGTCCTGACCTTATGATTTGGTCAGCCGATTGATACCAAGCTGCTTCAGCACTCGCGCACAGAGGCGCTTCAGATCCCAACCCGGGTCCTGGCATCGTTCCACGGAAGATCCTGCATGTTTGGGTCAAGCTCCTGCTTCAGCGAGAGGTATTGAAGCATATCGGACAAGGCCAGGACGCCGAGAAGCCGTCCCTGTTCGACCACAAGCAGCCGGCTGTGCCGACCGCCCTGCATCCTGGCAAGCGCCTCCAGCGCATCCAGATGCGGAGGGACAATGATCTCCGGCGAGCAGGGGCGCATGACATCAGCGACGTGGCGCCGGGTGGTGTCGGAGGGACCCAGATCGCGGACGTCTTTCGCCATGATGCAGCCGAGGAGTTCGCCGTCGCGCAGCACTGGGAAAGCCTTAAAGTAGTATCTATAAAAGTAGTCCTCGATCAATTTCGCAATGGAAAGATCCGGTGCGACCCCGATCGGATTACGTTGCATGAGCGTGGAAACGGGAAGCCCACCGAAAGTTCGGCGAAGTGCCAACTCGTGCCGCGCCGCACCGGCGGCGCCGTGCAGGAAATACCCAATAAAGAACAGCCAGACACCACTGATTGTACTACCGGCGATGAATTCCAGGATGCCGTACAGGATCATGGCAATGCCAAAGAACTCGCCACTGCCGGCGGCAATGCGTGTGGCCCGTCCAAAGTCGCTCATCCAGCCCCAAAGGCCGGCGCGGAGCACCCGTCCGCCGTCCAGCGGGAACGCGGGAATGAGATTGAACAGCGCCAAGATCCAATTGAGGGTACCAAGATAGTCGAGCACGCCGAATGCGGCGCGAGACAGGGTCTGCTCACCTGCAGCAGCGACCAGGAGCAAGATGGTGCCAAGCACCATGCTTGCGATCGGCCCGCCGATCGCCATAAGGAATTCTGCCTTGGCGCTGCTCGGCTCCTTGTGCAGTTCAGCGACCCCGCCGAAGATGAACAGAGTAATGCCGGCGATTGGCATGTCGTAACGCCGCGCAATCAGAGCGTGGCTCAGCTCATGCAGGACGATCGAGATGAACAAACCGATCGTGCCGGCGAACCCCATCCACCAATAGGCGCTGGCCGATAAATTCGGAACTGTGCGGGGGAACTCGCCGAGCGCCAGTGTCCAAATGAACAGAGCCGCCAGGATGAGCCACGAGATGTCGATCCATACCGTAAACCCGGCGAGCGTGAGGATCTTGATCCTGTGCAGGAACATCGCTGCCTCGCGAGCAGTGGCGTTCATGGGAAAACATCGCGTCGAAGGCGCTTGTTCCTAAGGCTGAACAAGGCGCATCAGGCGCTGCACGAAGAATGTCGGCGAACTTGATGCCCAGAACTCTGGATCATTTCGTCCCAAGTGCGTCGCGGATTGCTTTCGCATTCTGCTCGAAATCGCTCGGGTCGCCTTTCGCCCGGCCTGGAGCGGGATACAGCCAAATGTGTGCGTGTGGCACTTCTTCGCCCATAATGCGGGAATGTATTTCCTCGGGAATGCCTGTTGCATTGCGCGCGCAATCATTCGTACGACTTCGAAATACGCGCCAACATTCGGCACATCCCAGACCCAGCGCCGGTGCTTTCTTGGGATGACAAGAGTGTGCCCCGGAGATTGCGGGCGAATGTCGAGAAACGCGAGATGCTCGTCGTCCTCATACACCTTCGTTGACGGAATCTCGCCGCTGACGATTTTGCAGAACGGACAGTCGACCATTGTTCATGCCCTTTGCTGCGAAACTGAGGGGCGGACATTTCGACGCGAAGTCAACGCGAGTCTCGGTCACAGGTTCATGCCGGTTCGTGTTCATCCGCTGCTCACCGGGGGAGGGTTCCTCTTTCCGATGCCTAGGATGCCGGCTGCGGCCGCCAACATGCTGGCGATTGCCGGCCAAATCAGGATCGGGAGAGATAGCTCGGCAGCTCGCGCTCGAACTCGGGAAAGTAGCGGGAGATCACGGTGACGTCGAATTGCCGCAGGATTGACTCTTTGGGTTCGCGGTCAAGCAGAAATTGGAACGCAGCCCTGATGCAATGCTCCGGCGGGTACGTGCCCATCGTCAGCCTCTCGCAAGTATCTCGTGCCAAAGTGACGTGGTGACGGGTCTCACCGTCTCCCACACGAACGATCACCTCGAATCCGAGTGGATCGCCATCGCTGACTCGCTCGACCATGATCACAGTGCGTTCACCGTCGGTCCGGTTGGGTGATCGTGGACACTAGCACATCGCCTGATGGATCAAAGAGTTGACGAGCGCATTGGGGGGAGCAGGGTCATGACCGTTCAGGTGATCACCGTGCCGTTCAGAACTTGAAGGCGTAAATGCGCCCGTCGGCGCCGACATAGAGGCGATCCTGCGTCGCTATCAGCGTCTGGAAGCGTCGGAGACCGCTCAAGGGCTCGCTGACAAAAATCGGTTCGCCGGTATCGCCGCGGAACGCGTGCAGCCGATTGTCGCCTTCGGCGCCAAGCATCCAGACGATCGGGTTGGAATGGCCGTCCGTGGTGGTCGCAATGGGGGAGCCGCGGCCGCGGAGCGCGCCGCACCAGGCGGTGGCGACCGCCGGCGACGGGCCTGCCGCGATCTTCAAGACCGTCAAATCGTGGCCTCGGCCAGGCTGCGGGCAGTGCGCTCCTGAGGCTTGGAAGGCAACAAAGACATCTTCGCCGACACGATAGGCGGCTGGCGACGTGACGATCGACGACTGGGATACTGTTTCGACCGCCAACTGGCCGCCAACGCCACCGAGTCTATTTCGGTCGAGAAGATAAGCCTTGCCATCCTTTCCCAGCGCCAGGATCAGAGCGCGGCTCCCGCCGGCTCCGGATATGTTGAAAGCAAGCGGATTGCTGCCCCCGAGATCCGCATCGCCGGCATCGAGTGTTTTCCAGTCCGACGGCGCAAAATAGTCCTTCTTGTCGTCACTGCGGCGCAGGTCGGGTCCAACGTGAAACACGGCTTCACCGTCGCTCCAGGTCGGTGCGCCGAGCGTATTCCCGGTCGCAAAGTAGATGTCGTGCTCGGAGACGCTGAGACCACCCGGCGCCCAGATGCCGCCTCCTCGCCCACGCGTTTCGAAACTGACATGCTTGCCGGGTTCGCGCAGGGAGAGTCCAACCACCCAGCCGTGATAGTTTCCGCAATCACCGAAATGGCCACTGAAGGCGACATAGACAGTGCCGTCGAGAAGGGTGAGTGCCGCACGCTGGTTGTGGACGCTCGGATCGAAATGTCGTCCTGCCTTTTGCAGAAGGGCAGCCACATCGATCGGCCAGCCGGGGAGAACGCTGCCATCCTTTGTCGAGAGTGCGAACACTTCGTGGCGCGGGCCGTTTCTCCGCTCCACGGCACCATCGAAATAGATGGCTTGGGTTGTAGGGTCGATTGCGGGCGTCCCGGTGATGCCAAGCGGATCGATATTCCCGCACGGCAGCGACGAACGGCGAACAGGACGCCCGACTACGCGCCTCCACAATTCCTTGCCGGTCGTCGCGTCCAAGGCCTGGACGACGTCGTCCTCGGTGGCCACAAATAGCATCCCGGCGTCCGCGCCAGGAGGACGCCAGTAAAGTGGCTGGGCGTACATCGAGCCCGCGACGTGGGCGTTGAACGCCCGATCCAGCTCAACCGATCTGGCTTTCTCCCAGGACAACGTCGGAACGACGTACTGGCCGCTTCGGCTATTGTCACCGTGATAGGTCAGAACCGAGCTGTCTTGAGCAAGGACGGACAGCGGCGGCGACGCCGCAAGTGCAAGTAGTCCGGCCATCAATACAGGACGTGCCGCCATTGAAAAGGCGCTTCGGATGTTCATGAGCGCCTAACAGTCCCGTGCTGCTCCGGTTCCATCTGCATGGGGAGCCTCTCACATGAACTGTGTCGTTTCGCCCTCGCGCTCACCAAGCGCCGGTTCACCCCCTCTCCGCGAGGACCTCGGCGACCTCGTACAGATGAGGATCGATATCGTCGGTGAGCCTTCCGAACTGGCTCCAGGCCTTGCGAAAGTCAGGCGACTGGTGCGCGGCCCGCAGCAGGTCGCGGCTTTCCCACTGAATGTAGTTGACGATACGGCGCCCATCGAGGCTGCGATGCAGGCTGATCGAAATAAACCCCGGCTGGCGTTGCATGAAGCGGGCTCGCTCTCTCATGAGCGACAAGGCTTCGGTCTGCTTCCCCGGCTCCGCGTCGATGATGGTAATTTGTGTGACTGGCTGCGGGTCGATTTGGATCTGCGGCATGGCGATCTCCTTTCACGACATTATCGATCGATCTCTCCAAAAACGATGTCCAGCGAACCGATGATCGCTGCGACGTCGGCCAGCAAATGGCCGCGGCAGAGCAAGTCCATCGCCTGCAGATGCGCGAAGGAGGGCGCACGGATCTTGCACCTGTAAGGCTGGTTCGTCCCATCCGAGACCAGATACACGCCGAATTCGCCCTTGGGGGCTTCCACTGCCGCATAGACCTCGCCAGCAGGCACATGAACGCCCTCAGTGTAGAGCTTGAAGTGATGGATCAGGGCCTCCATCGAGCGCTTCATTTCGCCACGGCGCGGAGGGAAGACCTTGTTGTCCTGCACCGCAACCGGGCCCTGTCCGTCGGCAGCCCGGAGCTTGGTGATACACTGCCTCATGATGCGCACTGACTGGCGCATCTCCTCCATACGGATCAGATAGCGGTCGTAATTGTCGCCGTTTTTTCCGATCGGAATGTCGAAATCCATCTCGGGATAGCACTCATAGGGCTGCGCCTTGCGCAGATCCCAGGCCGCGCCCGAGCCTCGCACCATGACGCCGGAAAAGCCCAACCCCCAGGCTTCATTCAGCGTCACCTTTCCTACATCGACATTGCGCTGCTTGAAGATGCGTAAATTCGTCAGGAGTCGATCGAGATCGTCCACCACGCGCAGAAATGGGTCGCAAAAGGCCTCGATGTCGTCGATCAGTTTCGGTGGAAGATCCTGGTGCACGCCGCCGATGCGGAAGTAGTTTGCGTGCATGCGCGCGCCGGATGCGCGTTCGTAGAATACCATCAGCTTTTCGCGCTCCTCAAATCCCCACAGCGGCGGGGTGAGCGCGCCGACGTCCATCGCTTGGGTCGTGATGTTGAGAAGATGCGAAAGCAGGCGTCCGATTTCACAATAGAGCACGCGGATCAATTGGCCGCGCCGCGGCACTTCGAGGCCAAGCAGCTTTTCTGCTGCGAGACAGAATGCGTGCTCCTGATTCATCGGCGCAACATAGTCGAGCCGGTCGAAATACCCGATCGATTGCAGATAGGTCTTGTGTTCGATCAGCTTTTCGGTGCCGCGATGAAGCAACCCGATATGAGGATCGACGCGGCGCACGACCTCGCCATCAAGCTCCAGCACAAGTCGAAGCACCCCGTGGGCCGAGGGATGTTGGGGACCGAAATTGATGGTGAAATTGCGGAGGCCTGCTTCAGTCATAGCAAACTCGCAGTTATGGCGCCTTCGAGCCGGCATAGTTCGACCCATGGCCTGGGCGGCGCACAGCATTCACGCGCCTTCAACGCGTCCCAAGCCTTTGGCGTTCCTAAAGCTCGTCTCGCCTCACTCGGCCGCGAGCGAGGATTGCGCAACCGCACCGTGCCCCAGCCACAACCCGGAAGCGCTCGGGTTTGCACTCGATTGGGCAGATGACAGAAGATGCAGATGACAGACGATGTTGAGCACGATTGGCGGCTGGATGGTTCTGTGCGACAGAGGGGGCGGCCTCCACCTGTCCGAGCCTGAGCATCCGCCCCCCGCGCGCCGCTGGGAACGACTCAACAGGATGCCCCTGGTCGTTCTAGACCACTGGCGCGTGCTGGTCCGGCTCCAATCTGAACAACCTGCTCTCATTGGGCTTCGCAGGAAGTTGCAGCACGACTGCCCTCTGACCCACGCGCAGTCTTGTAAGAAGCACAACCTTGCCGTTCGCAAATTCCAGCGCGTCGTGATGCCTGTTCGTCACTCTCTGGTTGATCTTTCGGAATCGCGCCAACCGCGACCCAATGTTGCCGAATTCCATTTTCGGGAAAAGCGTCGCAAACGGGTGGTCGAGTACGGCGTCTTCGCTGAAGGCAAGTTCGGTGCCTGGCAGGAGGCACGCGCACGTCTTTGGCTCCGCGATTGTCGAGAACCCTCGCGTAGCGGTACCGGCGAATTCGCTTAAGATCAGCAAATCGCCAGCCTTTGCCGGACGCGAGTGAACGGCATGGAGGCTGTAGTCACACATGAAATTCTCCAACTTGTTCTTCGCAGTACCGCTTGGCGGGCAGGCAGACCGACGGAACCGTTCGGGTTCGGCGTCGACTACTCTGGACTGCCCGGCTGCTGCCGCGGCTCATGCGGGAGCTGACCCAGGGTTACGCTCAATGAACTCTGCTTTCCGGCGCGAACCATCGCGAGCTGAACCGACGAGCCGGGCGCCGTCGCGTGGATCTTCTTTGTCAACTCGGTAGCGCTCTTGATTGGTTGTCCACCCACCGACGTGACTACGTCACCACGTCGCAATCCGGCCTTCGCTGCGGGGCCGCCGTCTTGAATGCCGGTAACGATCGCACCATGAAGGTTGTCGGCACCGAGGCTATCGGCAATCTCGGGAGTAACTGATTGGACTTCGGCACCCATCGATCCGCGCGTTACGGTGCCGTTTTCCTTCAATTGGGGTATTACCGCGCTGACGGTGTCTGCCGGGATCGCAAACGCAACCCCCGACCAGCCACCGGTCAGCGAGAAGATCATACTGTTCACGCCGATGACATCGCCGTTGGTGTTGAGACTTGGTCCGCCAGAATCGCCGCTGTTGATCGGTGCATCGATCTGAATGAAACCCTCGCTCGGACCATTCTCGATTTCGCGTTCGCGAGCCGAGACGATGCCCGCCGTGACTGTACCTCCAAGCCCGAATGGATTGCCTACGGTAAGCACCCAGTCGCCGACACGTGGCGGTTGCCCAGCTATCTTCACGTAGGTAAAGTCGGTTCGCCCGTCGACCTTGATGAGGGCCAGGTCGCTGAGCGGATCCCTTCCGACCACCTTTGCGGAGTAGGTTTTCTTGTCGCTCGTGAGGATCTCGGCAGTATCGTTGTCCTTGACGACGTGACTGTTCGTTACGGCGTAACCGTCGGGCGAGATGAAGAATCCTGATCCCATTGCAACCGCTTCGAGTGTATTCGGCCCTCTTCCGGGGTTCAGGCCATCAGGTCCCGGAACTCGCTTACCGGGAATGTCCTCGTCAGGCGTATCGAATCGAAACGGTAGGTCTGGCGGAAGTTGCCTAGTCTCTGCAGATTTTGAGATGACGCCGACGACTGCGGGTTGAACTCTCTCAGCGATCTCGGCAAAGTTATTAGGCCCTCCATTTGGCGGCGCGACATCTCGAATCAAGTGGATCGCGCCCGCAGGCCACACTGCGACACTGGTGTCATGGGTAGATTGCGGCTGCGCAACAGCGGTGCTGACGGCGGCCAGGGCCGTCAAAGCGATCATGCCGCCGGTAGCTGACGTTCGATGATGGCCGAAGATCAATTTTCGAAACGCTGCTTCCACTGTCATTGTTTTCGTTTTTCCCGTTGCCTGGCAATCCGCTTCGCTCGCGGCCGTACTCCAAGGTCCGCGCGGAGCACAATCCCGTGACGGCTCACCGGCTGTAGGTGCCGACGAGCTCCGCTTGTCCAAGCATATGCTTCTTGGCCGCCTTCCAGACATCGGCCACGGCGAGCGTGGGTGCCTGCGAGAGCGCCTCGATGTCGAGCGCCGCGAGTTTGAAATGGTAGTGATGCGTGCCGTGGCCCTTGGGCGGTGCGGGCCCACGGTAGTTCGGCTCGCCGAAGTCGTTGACACCCTTGCCTATGTTTTCTGATTTTGCCTCGCCGCGGCCGACACCTTCCGGCAGAAGGGTACGTCCGCTCACGATATTGTAGAGTCCCCAATGACGGAACGTGCCCGATGGCGCATCCGGATCCTCGACCACGAGCGCAAAACTTTTGGTGCCGGCGGCGGATCCGACCATTGCAAGGGCGGTGAGAAGTTCTCGCCGTCCGCGGTGTATCTGACCGGTATACGCTCGCCGTCGCGGAATGCAGGGCTTGTCAAGGTGAATGGCATTTGAGCCTCCGGTCGGCTTGCATGATGTCGTGGTGACCTCTTGAGGCAGAAGCCTTGCCCTTCTTCCGCCCAGCGACAGATCGAGGCAAAGGTTTCTACCGTCCTCAAGAAACGGCCAATTTCAGCAGGAGTTTCTTGTCGGAACAAAACGACTCCTTGTTTCCGTCGCGTCGGTTGGCTTACGCCTCGGTGGGCCGACCTATTGAGTGGCGACCTTCCGATCGGTTCCGGAATTTGCGCCGTTCGCGTTAACCGGCATGCCATCTGTAATCGTCACCGGTGGGTTGAGGACGACGTACTCGCCGGCATTCAAGCCCTGCTTGACCTCGACTTGTGCACCATTATCCGCTGCAAGCTCGATATGCCGCAGATGCAATTTTCCGTCGGTAAAGACCGCTACGCTCAATCCGCGCTCGTCGAAGATCACGGCCTCAGCCGGCACGACCATCACCGGCTGCGTGCGTGGCACGGCGAACCGAACCGTACAGTAGAGCCCGGGATGGAGCGTGCCGTCCGAGTTGTCGATATCGACTTCCGTGAGCAAAGTGCGGGTCCCGGCCTGCAGCGCATTGGCATTGCGCGCGATGGTGCCATGAAATGTCCGTCCGGGAAGTTCCGGAACGGTGATATCGGCCTGCGACCCATCCTTGGTCGCCAGCGCAGCGTCCTGGGGCACATAGGCCTGCACACGTAGCGTGTTGGTCCGGGCAATCGAGAACAAAGGCGTGCCGCTGGCGGTGTCGGCCGTGACCAGGCTGCCGGCGTCGACCTGGCGCGCAGTGATGACGCCGTCGAATGGAGCTGTCACACGCTCGAATCCGGTCAGTTGCTCGAGGCGGGAGACCTGTGCCTTCTGCGCCTCGAGATTGGCCGCGGCCACGCGTACGCCGGCCGATTGTGCCGCGAATGAGAGACGGTCGGTGTCCCCCTGTTGCTGCGATTGCCAGCCTTGAACCACCAGACGAGAGGTTCGCTCGTTGTTGGCGCGCGCCAATTGCTCGGTTGCGCGGGCTTGCTCCAGCGCGGCTTCGAGCTGCACCAGTTGCGCGCGCGCCTGGGCCAGTTGCTGATCGAGATCCGGCGCAGCGATCGTCGCGAGGAGATCGCCGCCGTGCACGCGGCTGCCGATGTCGACGTTACGCTTGCTGATATAGCCCGTTGCCCGCGCGAACAGCGTGGCGCTCTCGAACGCATCGATCGTGCCCGGAAGATCGAGCGGCCTCGGTTCGACGACCGGGCTGACCGATTTGATCCGAACCGTGGGTACCGTGCGCTGCTCGCGCTGCAGGGTCTCCTCCGCCAGCGCTTTGGTCTCCAGGTGGCGCCAGGCGCCGTAGCCCACGAGGCAGGCGACGATCGCGAGCGCGCCGAGGGCGACGCTCCAGGTGATCCGGCGACGTTGGGTAGTTGCGCGCATATCGTCGGAGTCGGCGGGATCGACAGGGCTTCGCGTCTGTCCATGGCCATTCATCTCAGCGTCTCCCTGGCACCGCCGCGCGACTCGGACGCTGTAGCATGCTCGTATCGACCGACGACCGAGTACAGGTAGGGAACGAAGAGTAGCGTGGTGGCGGTACCCATCGCGACTCCGCCGATCACGGCGCGGGCCAGTACGGCGTTCTGCTCCTCGCCCGCGCCTGCGAACGCCATTGGTATCATGCCGGCCACCATGGCGGCGGCCGTCATCAGAACCGGGCGCAGCCTGGTCTTGCCCGCTTCGAGCGCCGCTTGCGTGGCGTCTGCGCCCGCCTGGCGTCGCTCGCGCGCGAATGCAACGAGGAGAATGGAGTTCGCCGAGGCGACGCCCATCGCCATGATCGCGCCCATCAGAGAAGGTACGCTTAGCGACGTCCCGGTGACGAACAGCATCAGCAGGATGCCGCTGCCGACCCCTGGCAGCGCCAGCAAGACGGCAAGCGGATCAAGGAAGCTCTGGAAGTTTACGACCATGAGCAGGTAGACGAACAGCGCCGCGAACAGCAGGCCGATTGTCAAATCCTTGAATGCGGAATTCATGCTCTCGACCTGCCCGCGTACCGCAATGCGGTTGCCGGGCTTGAGCTTGGAGTTGAGATCATTGACGATCGGTTGGATCCGTGACGCGGCCTCGCCGAGATTCGAATTCTGCACGCTCCCATAAATGTCGTAGACCGGCTGCACGTTCGAATGATTGTAGACGGATTGGATCGGGCGGCGCGCGATAGTCGCGACGTTGCCGAGCACATTTGGAATGGGCGCTTGCGCCGAGGCGGAGCTGGTGATCGGCGTATTCTTGATGTCGTCGACGCTGCTGATGCTGTATTGGGGCGTCTGGACTACGAGATAGTAGGGAATTCCGGCTTTCGGATCAGTCCAGAAATTCGGAGAGACCTGTTCCGAGGAGCTCAGGCTGACATTGATGTCGTTGGCGATATTGCGGACCGACAGGCCCAGCTCCTGAGCGCGGTTTCGGTCGATATCGTAACGCAATTCGGGCGCATCGAGCTCCTGCTGGATATGGACGTCGACGAGGCCGGGCACGCTGCTCATGCGCTGCTTCAACGTCTTGGCGATTTCACGATTTTCGGCGTGGTTCTGTCCCTGCACCTCGATGTCAAGCTGTGAAGGAATGCCGAAATTGAGAATCTGGGTGACCATGTCGGCCGGCTGGAAATAAAACAGCACATCCGGGAAGGCCTGCCTCAGTTGTTCGCGCAGACTGCGGACATAGTCCGCCGTGGGGCGATGGCCCTCCTTCAGGGAAATCAGGATCTGTCCGTCATTGACCCCGATGGTCGAGCCGTCGGTGAAAGCGAGATTGTAGAGACGTTGGGGAAGCCCGATATTGTCGAGCACAAGTCCGAGGTCGCGGGCTGGAATGTGCTGGCGAATCTTGTCTTCGACCTTCTGAAATATCCGCTCCGTATCCTCGATGCGTGTGCGCGCCGGCGCCCGCACGTGAAGCTGGATGAGGCCGGCGTCGACCGGCGGAAAGAAATCGGAGCCGATGAAGGGAGAAATGGCGACAGACGTAGCGACGGTGACGATTGCCACGATCGGCACCAGGATGCGACGCGCCAACAAGCCTGCGAGCAGCCAGCCATAGAACTCGCGGAAGCGCTCGAAGCCGCGGTTGAAACGGTCGTGAAGCCGCGAGAATGAGCGCGTGATTGTCGACCGAGTGTGTTCGCCTGGCCGCTCGCCGCGCAGGATTAGGTCGATCATGATCGGTGTCAGCGTGCGCGCGATGAGATAGGATGCCAGCATGGCGAACGACACCGCAAGTCCAAGCGGGGTAAACAGAAACCTCGCCGGCCCATGCAGGAAGAAGAGGGAGACGAACACGGAGCAGATCGCCAGCGTAGACACCAGGGTCGGAAGGGCGATTCCGGCCGTTCCTTCGACCACCGCCTGATGAAAATCCATCCTTCTTTCGAACAGCCGATGCGTATTCTCGATCGCCACGGTGGAATCGTCGACCAGGATGCCGATGGCGAGCGCAAGTCCTCCGAGCGTCATCGTGTTGATGGTCTGGCCCAGCGCAGAAAATATGGCGATAGAGGTCAGGATCGATAGCGGGATCGAGACGGCCACGATAAGCATCGAACGCCACGAGCCGAGGAAGAGCAGGATCATCAGCGCGGTCAGCGCGGTCGCGATCAGGCCTTCGCGCACCACACCGCCGATAGCCTGCGAAACGAACACCGACTGGTCGAACAGCGGACGAATTTCCATTCCTTGAGGCGCTGCCTTCTGGATCTCGGGCAGCGCGGCTTTGACTCGATCTACGACGTCGAGCGTGGAAGCGTCGCCATTCTTGATGATGGTCAGAAGGATCGAGCGGCGGCCCTCGGAGCGAACGACATTCTGTTGCACGGCCCAGCCGTCGCGCACGTGAGCCACGTCCTTGAGCGTCACTGGCGTGCCGCCGATCTGCCGGATCGGCACGTTGTTGAGATCGTCGATGGTCGACGGTTGCGAGTTGATGCCGACGATGTATTGCCTGTGGCCGATCTTGGCGTCGCCCGATGGCAGCGTCAGGCTTTGGGCATTGACCGCGTTCACCACGTCGGTCGGCGTCAGTCCATTGGCACGCAGCGCGGCCGGATCGATGTCGACCATGATCTGACGATATTTGCCGCCATAGGGCGTGGGCAGCGTGATGCCTTGGATCGGGGCGAGCGCCTGACGAATGCGGTAGATGCCATAGTCGTAGAGCTGCTGCTCGTTGAGGCGATCCGAACTCAGGCTAAGTTGCAGCACGGGAACGCTCGATGCATTGTACTGCACCACGATCGGTGGCTGAATGCCCGGGCATCAGATTGCGGATGGAGTTGCTCGCCGAGACGATCTGGCTCATCGCGAGATCGACGTTGACATTGGGCTGGAAGTAGATCTTCTCGACACTGATGCCGGACAACGTCTGCGACTCAATATTACGGACGTTATTGACGCTCGAGCTGATGGAATATTCGCTGTAGGTCGTGACCCGCTGTTCCATCTCCTCCGGAGTAAGGCCGGTGTATTGCCAGATCAGCGTGATGACAGGTATGTCGATCCGGGGGAAGATGTCCTTGGGCGTACTCAAGATGGCGCTGGTCCCGAGGACCAGCATGGCGACAGCCATGACATAAAACGTATGCCTGTATTTCAAAGCAAAGCGAACGATTCCCATCAGACCGTTCCAATGTCATTGATGATCGTCGCCACACGGACTTGTCCTGCACCTTCGGCATGGCCAATCCGGTAGAAGTGGACCGCAACGGAATTGTTCCAGAAGAGGCAGGCCTCGCGCCATTGTCGTTGGCCACGAAGTTCCTGACGGACCGAGGCCGAACTCCGGTCTAAGCCTGAATTGCCTTCCTGATCCGATCCCGGGTTAGGGGCAGATCGCGCAAGCGCTTGCCAGTGGCATTTGCAATTGCATTTGCGATCGAGGCCGCGGTCGGTCCCTGGCCGGCTTCGCCACTGCCTAGAAACGGCTGGCCGGGCCGGTTGAGGAGATGAACTTCAACGGCTTCCGGCACGGCGTTGAAGCGCAGGATAGGGTAAGTTTGCCAATCGACGCTGGTGATTTCCGAGTCGTTGAAGGTCACACTCTCATAGAGGGTCCAACTCGCCGAGTGCAGGATCGCCCCTTCAATCTGGTTGATCAGGCCGTCGGGATTGACGATTTGCCCTGCGTCGACCGCAGCCACGGCACGGACGAGACGCGCGCGGCCGGTGTCTCGGTTGACCTCGACCTCCGAGGCTATCGCGCAGTAGGCCGCGAGGTTCTTGTAGCGGGCGAAAGCAAATCCGTAACCGTGACCGCTCGGTGGCTTCCGATCCGTTGTCCAGCCGAAGCCCCTCGCAGCTTGCTCGATGACCTCGGAAGCGCGCTGGTCCTTGAGGTGTCGCAGCCGGAATTCGACCGGGTCCGCCTCAGCAAGAGCCGCGAGCTCATCCATGAAGCTCTCGATGGAAAAGATATTGTGGTAGGCACCGAGCGCGCGCAGCGCGGAAATGCGCAGCGGCATGTCGGCAATGAAGTGGTGCACGACCTTTGCGTTGGGAAACGAATAGATTGGGATCGCATTGCGGTCGCCGCCGCCTTCCGGCAAGGGGAGCGGCTTTGGCTCTGGCGCAGCGATCGGTTGCGCCTTGTGCTGCGCAGCAAGCAGCGCGCCGGCGCCGCCGGGGCGCATCGAATGCGTATTGCTCCAGACCTCAAAGTGCCAGTTCGCGACACGTCCTTCGGCATCGAGCGATGCCCTCAATCTCGTCACCATGGCCGGACCGAACGGCTCCCAGGCGTGCTCCTGTTCACGCATCCATTGCAGGCGCACCGGGCGTCCCGGCAAGGCGCTGGCGATCAATGCCGCATCGGCCGCAGCATCATCGGCGCCGTTATGACCGTAGCAACCGGAGCCTTCGACGTGAATGAGACGCACGCTGTCCGGCGGCATGCCCAATAGCTCTGCAATCGCCTGACGGTCGGAGTAGACGCCCTGCGTATGGGTCCAGACGGTCATCGCCCCATCGCTGAAGTGAGCGACCGCACATGATGGTCCAATCGAACCATGCAACTGGTAGGGCCGCACGTAGGTCGCCCCGATCGTTCGCTGCCCCGTCACCGCGGCATCGCTGAGCTCGAGGATGGTCGAATCCTGCGACCTCAACCGGGTCAATACGTCGTGCAGATCGCCTTTAGGCAGGGTTGGGGTCTCCCGCCACTTGGCTGCGGCGGCGAGCGTGTTCATGGCCTTGATCGACTGAAATTCCTTTTCCGCGGTAACCGCCAGGAAATTCCCGTTGCGGATGACCTTGACCACGCCTGCCATCTTCTCGACGGCGGAGAGGTCACAATCCATCAATTGAGCGCCATAGCTCGGCGGACGCACCACGCGCGCGTGCAGCATGCCGGGCAGCCGGATATCCTGTACGAAGGCTGCGCCGCCCGTGACCTTGGCGGGAATGTCGACCCGCGGTATCGGCTGAGCCATCACTTTGAAGGTCGAGGGATCCTTCAGCCTTGCGCCGGGCTGCGCCTGCACATGCAGAAGCTCGGAAGCGACGAGTTCGCCATAGCTCAACCGGGTGCCGCCGGGAGCGACGACTGCGCCGCTCTCGGTTTTCAGGCGTTCGATCGGTTGGCTTAGCCGGCGCGATGCTTCCTCGATCAGCAACTGACGCGCCTGCGCGGCAGCATTCTGGATCGCCGTGCCGCTATCCTGCATGGAGTGACTTCCTGCCGTGTAGCCTTCGTTCGCAGTGAATTTGGTGTCTGCTGTAACGAGCTTTATCGACTCGAAGGGCACATCGAGCTCTTCCGCGGCGATTTGCTGCAGCGCGGTCTTGATGCCTTGGCCAAGTTCCGCCTTGCCGGTGAATACGGTAATGCCGGCGTCGGCATCAATGCGGATCCAGGAATCGAGATAAGGTGCTTTGGCGAGGCTGCCAGGAAGGTTCGGCGCGCCAGCCGATGTTTGTTCCTGTGCTGACGCTCGGCCGAGCGACAGGCTGACGATCAGAGCGCCGCTACCAATCAACACGCGACGGCGATCGATGGTGAGGAGGGCGCTCATAGCGAACTTCCATGACCTGAAGAGGAATGATCAGAGCTTTCCATCATCCGTGCGGCGCGCTGCACGGCGCGCAGGATCCGCATGTGTGTCCCGCAACGGCACAGATGCGGCGCGAGCTCGGTTCGGATCTGTTGGTCGGTTGGTTTTGAGTTGCGCTGGAGCAGCGCTTGCGCACGCATCATCATGCCGGGAATACAATAACCGCATTGCGCTGCCTGCTTTTCCATGAAGGCGCGCTGGATCGGTGCCGGGTTCTCCGCTGTGCCCAATCCTTCGAGCGTCGTGATCTGCTTGCCCTCGAGCACCACGAGCGGCGTGACGCAAGAAAGCGCCGCCTTGCCGTCGACCATGACCGCGCAGGCGCCGCACTGGCCGAGCCCGCAGCCATACTTGGCTGCATTCAGCTTGATGTCGTCACGCAGGACGTAGAGCAGGGGAGTGTCCGGTTCTGCGTCGACGGAGTGATCTTGCCCGTTCACATTCAGCTTGATCATGGCTTGTCTCGCGGCGATGGATCGGTGGCGATGTTTGGCGGGTCCGCCGACGTCTGGAGGAAGGCTGCCTGGGCCTGCCTGGCGCCGGCAACCGTCTGATCGATGTTGCTCCATTGAGGCTGGTTGCTGAAATGAGCGCGCAGGTATTTCAGGAGCGCGCTCACTTGTGCGTCGGTCATGCTCGAAGCAAAGCCGGGCATGATCGGACTACGTTCGCCTTCGAGCGCTGGCAGGCCATACAGAACGGTGTTGGCGGCATTACGCGCGTCCGGCGCGCTGATTGCCGTCGAGAGGCGGAGATTGACCCCGGCATAGGGAAGCGGCCGCGCGGTCTCATGGCAACCGGCGCATGCCGCCGCGTAGATCACCGCCCCGCTATCAGTCGTGGGCGAGCCCGCATTTCGCGTGGATATCGAGGCTGATGTTTGCGGTGACGTGGTCTGCGTCTTGCCCGCTTCCGCGCGTACGGTTTCGCCGGCGCGAACGCGATCGGGGGCAGGCGGCCCGAACAGGCCGCCGGTGTAGGCCGCAATCGCGCGGACGTCGTCGTCGTCGACGTCAGAGAGATTGCTGACGACCTGTGCCATCGGCCCGCGTGCCACGCCGTGATCGGAAGCCCAGCCGCGCCGCAGATAGGCGAACAGGGCCTCTTCCGTCCACGGGACAGGCGCGGGCGATTGCGCATTGATGGCGTAGGCGAGCCAGTTCTCGGCTTCGCCGCCGCCGAACGCTGCCTCGTTCCGTTCGGCACCCAAGGCATTGCGTGGCGTATGACAGGCGCCGCAGTGAGCCAGTCCTTCAACCAGATAAGCGCCTCGGTTCCATTCAGCACTTTTCGAAGGCTCGGGGCGAAACTCGCCGTGACGCAAGAAGAGCAGCTTCCAGCCGGCGATCAGCAGGCGCTGGTTGAACGGAAACGAAAGTTGGTTTTGACGGGCCGGCGCACGCACCGACTGTCGTGTCATGAGATAAGCGTAAAGGGCGCGATCGTCCTCGCCCGTAACACGGGTGAAATGATCATAAGGAAAGGTCGGATAGAGATGCTGACCTGCACGGTCGACACCGTAACTCATTGCGCGTTGGAAGGCGGCTTCCGACCAGCGCCCGATGCCGGTGTCCGGATCGGGCGTGATGTTGGTGGAGTACACGGTGCCGAACGGTGTGGACACCGGCATGCCGCCGGCGAGCTCTTCGCCGCCGCGCACTGTATGGCAGACAATGCAATTGCCGATCGCGGCAAGTTGACGGCCACGTTTGACCAGCTCGGGATCGAACGATTGGGGGGCAGGCGGCTCGACCGTCCCGATGGCCGGGCGCCAAGCAAGCGCAATGGTCGTCCCACCGAAGATCAGCAGCACGCCGGCAACGGCTAGGCTGATCCGAGTTGAGGTGGCCATGCCGAATATTCGCGGTTGACGATCGCATAACCAGGCCCTTCGCGGCAGGTTTCATCCAGCGCCTCGCAGATCACCAGATGTTGAGGGTGCCGTTAGTGGTAGGAACCGACGCTGCCGGGACGTGTTGTCGCCAGAATTTGAACAGGGAGGCACGCCCGTGCTCCAGGCGTTGTTCTCGGCTGTGCGTCTTCTTCTCCTGTCGGTGGCGGCAGTCGGCATCGCTCCCGATCTCGCCTGCGCAGCCGGCGATTCGGTCAAAGGCGCCGTGATCTTCAGCCGCGAGTGCGCGTTATGTCACACCATCGGCAAAGGCGAGCCAAATCGCTTCGGACCAAATCTGTTCGGGATCGCGGGGCGCAAGGCCGGCACCGCGCCAGGATACAAATATTCGCCGGAATTCGTTACTGCAGCGACCTGGACCTGGGGCGCCGACGAGATTGCGTCGTTCGTCCGCGCGCCGGACCTCATGATTCCGGGCAACAGGATGTCGGTGTTTCAGGGGATCGCGGACTCGCAGCTTGACGATCTCATTGCCTACGTGACGGCTCAGAAATAGAGGCGTTCATGGGACTGCGGATTGGCCCGACCGTGGCATTGGTGCTGACACTTGCATTTGCGCGGCCGTTAGTCGCGCTTGCAGAGGACGCTGGGCAGCCGCTGTCGGTCGACATCGGTGTGCATGACATCGGCGGCGCCGTCAGAAGCGCGAACGGACCGGAAGGTGGGGTCTGGGTGATCGCCGAGACGCGGGATCTCGGCACACGCTTCGCCAAGATGGTCGTCACCGACGATGCGGGACGCTTCGTCATTCCGGATCTTCCGGCCGCGCGCTATCAGGTCTGGGTCCGCGGCTATGGTCTTGTCGACTCACCGAAGGTCAGTGGTGAAAGAGGCCAACGGTTGAAGCTCGACGCAGTGACCGCGCCCGATCGCGCTGCGGCGGCGCAATACTATCCTGCGATCTATTGGTTTTCACTGTTCAAGCCGCCAGGTGCGGACAAATTTCCCGGCACCGGTCCCAATGGCAACGGCATTCCGCGTGAATTCAAGACCCGCGATCAATGGCTCGACGTCATCAAGACCAATGGTTGCGGCAATTGTCATCAGATTGGAAATTATGCCACGCGCACGATGCCGCCGGTGTTCGACCAACTTGGGTCGAGTGTGGCGGCCTGGGCGCAGCGACTGCAATCGGGACCGGGCGGGACGACCATGGTGCGCACCATGGGCCGCCTGTTGACGCCGGACGGCGGCCACCTCGCGGCTCTCGCGGACTGGACCGACCGCATCAAGGCCGGCGAGTTTCCAAAAACTGCGCCGTCGCGGCCGATCGGCATCGAGCGAAAACTCGTCGTCACCGTGCGCGACTGGCTCGACCCGAAGCACTATCTGCATGACCTTACGGCAACGGACAAGCGACAGCCGACCGTGAATGCGAACGGTCCGCTCTATGGTGCGACCGAGCTCAGCAGCAATACGATGCCCGTGCTCGATCCGGTGCGCAACCACAAGCGCGTCGTCGACGTGCCGGTCCGCGAGCCCGAGGGCACACCAAGCTCGGCATTGGCGAACCCCGTATTTGCATCTTCGCCTTACTTGGGGCGCGAGCAGGTATGGGATAGCCAAGTCAATGCCCATTCGCCGGCGATGGACCGGGATGGCCGCATCTATTTCACGGCCCAAATGCGGCCACCGGCGGAAATCCCCACCTACTGCGGCAAAGACTCGCCGCTTCGCTCGGCGCAGCTCTATCCACTGACGGCAAGGCCGGAGGGGTTCAATCAGAACTCGCGACAGGTGACCGTCTACGATCCCCGTACCGGGAAGTTCACATTCATCGATACCTGCTTCGGCACCCAGCATCTGAATTTTGCCGAGGATGAAGCGAACACGCTCTGGTTCAGCAACAACACGCAGGGCAAGAGCGCAGTCGTCGGATGGGTGAATACCAAGCGGTTCTGGTCGGACGGAGATGCCGCGGCCGCGCAGGGCTGGACTGCTCTCGTGATCGATACGAACGGCAATGGCAGACGCGACGAAGGCTACAACGAGCCCGGTCAGCCGGTCGATCCGAACAAGGATACGCGCATTCCGCTCGGTCTCTACGGCATCTCGGCAAGTCCGCTGGACGGCTCGATCTGGGGCTCGAGCCTCCCGCATCCCGGCTACATCGTCCGCATCGATCCCGGGTCAGATCCACCCGGCACAGCGCTATCCGAGGTCTACAAGGTGCCACTGCCCGGCTACGGCATCCGCGGCATGGACGTAGATCGCAACGGGGTCGTGTGGGTCCCGCTCGACAGTGGCCATATCGGCAGCTTCGACCGCCGCAAATGCAAAGGTCCGCTGAACGGTGCTGGAGCGGAGAAGGGCGACAAATGTCCCGAAGGCTGGAGCTTCTATCCTTTGCCGGGGCCGCCGTTGCAGGGCGACACGACCGCGGCAGAGAACCCCTATTATCTTTGGGTCGATCAGCACGATATCCTGGGGCTCGGCGTCAATACGCCGATCGCCACCGGCAACCAGTCCGATTCGCTGCATGCGCTGGTGAATGGCCGCATCATCGAGCTGCGCGTGCCGTATCCGATGGGGTTCTTTGCCAAGCAGCTTGACGGGCGGATAGATGATCCCACTGCCGGCTGGAAAGCTCGTGGGCTGTGGGCGACCTCAGGCAACCGCACCCCCGTTCATATCGAGGGCATTGATGCGCCCCATCCCGGCGCGCCAGGGGCGACGGAGGCCACGCGATCGAGTCCGCTGGTTGTTCAGTTTCAGCTCCGCCCGGATCCTCTCGCCCACTAGACTGGTCTGATGATGGTCGTTTCTACGACCGTGCCGTCGCGCCGCGGTCACCCTCGACCACGCCAGTTGATCTTGTGCTGGTGGACTTGTGCTTTGGGTCGGGTGGACGGGTGATCGAACCCTGCGAGCGGAGTTTCGTCAGCATGACCTTTCGATTACACACCTCGTGTGCATGGTGTGCGCACTGAGAATCCGAAAGCCAGATTTTCGCTTCCAATTCGGACATATATGAGCCTAGAACGAGCAATCTGAGGAAGCCTCATCGAACCAAATTTCTCAGTCGGTCCAATCACATTTGGGATCGAGGGAGCAAAATAGATAAACGAAATGAAGGACTTGCGCTGGAGATTTGCCGTCGCCCCGATGATGGACTGGACTGACCGTCATTGCCGGGTGTTCCATCGTCACCTGACGCGGCGGGCGCTGCTCTATACGGAGATGCTGACGACCGGCGCCGTCATTCACGGCGATCGGGAGCGGCTGCTCGGGTTCGACGCGGTCGAGCATCCGGTGGCGCTTCAGCTTGGCGGGTCGGATCCGCGCGAGCTCGCGCTGGCCGCGCGGATCGGCGAGGACTTCGGCTATGACGAGATCAATCTCAATGTCGGCTGCCCGTCGGATCGCGTGAAGGACGGCCGCTTCGGTGCCTGTCTAATGGCGGAGCCGGAACTCGTTGCCTCATGCGTCGATGCGATGAAGCGCGCGGTCGCCGTGCCCGTCACCGTCAAGTGCCGCATCGGTATCGACGACCAGGATCCGGAAGCCGCGTTGGATACGCTCGCACGCGCGGTCGTCGCGGCAGGCTCCGACGCCCTGATCGTGCACGCTCGCAAAGCTTGGCTCAACGGCTTGTCGCCGAAGGAGAACCGTGACATCCCGCCACTCGATTACGATCGCGTCTATCGCCTGAAGCGCGCGATGCCGGATGTGCGTGTCGTCATCAATGGCGGCATCGGCGGCATCGACGAGGTGAGGGCGCATCTTGATCATGTCGACGGTGCGATGCTCGGCCGCGCCGCGTATCAGGCGCCATGGCGGCTGCTCTCGGTCGATCCGGAGATCTTCGGCGAGGCGGCGCCGCATGCGACGATGCAGGACGCGCTCGAGGCGATGATGCCTTATATCGAGCAGCAGCTTGCGCGCGGCACGCGGCTGCATGCGATCACACGGCATTTCGTCGGCGCCTTCCACGCTGTGCCCGGCGCGCGCGCCTTCCGCCGCCATCTTGCCGAAAAAGGGGTGAAGCCGGGCGCGGGCATCGACGTGCTGCGCGATGCGATCGCCCGCATCGGCCGCGCTCTACCTGCTGAGGCGGCTGCGTAGCTGCGCTTTAGTCGACCGCCGTGCGCGCCCGGCGGCGGCTGCTTTGGAGCTCCGGGTAGCCGGTAAGCATCAGCGTATCGGCGCGCACGCCCCAGCTCTCCAGGCGGTCAAGGAAGCTCATGCCGAGCAGATTGGTCTTCATCTGCCCGCGCTGCACGACAAGCGCCGGCACCGATTTCTCGACGAGGTGGCCGACGGCCAGACGGTCGAGCGTGAGCCGGGCCGCCTTGGTATGACCGCCCGCGGTCTCCAGGTCGACGTCATATTCCAGCATCTCGAGCGGCAGCCCGATCGCTCTTGCGGTTTCCCAGGTCAGCACCACCGACGTTGCCCCGGTGTCGATCACCATCGGCGCGGTCACGCCGTTGATCTTCGCCCGCAGCGCGAATTCGCCGCCCTGGCCGCGCTGGATCTGTACGGCGGGAGCGGGCGCGGCGGCTTGTGCGCGGAACATGTGCGAGACCTTGTGGCTGGCGCGTGCAATCTGCGCAGGATCGCCATACGCGACGACCGCACCGGCGGTGCCGGCCAGCATGGCGAGAACGAGCAGGAATCGGATCATCGCGCGCCTCCGCCGACGCGCACGCAGGTCAGGTGCGCCTCGATCCGGCGATCGGCGCAAGTCCGGCCTCCGCCATGCGCGCCGCGAGCTGCGCCATCACCGCGAGCCGTTCCGCGCGCTCCATCGCATGCCAGCACGCGATCTCCGGCAGCGTACGGCCGCAGCCGAAGCACAGCTTGGTCTTGGGATCGATCATGCAGACGGCGACGCACGGCGTGTCTTTGCTCATTCGGACATAGTGAGGGATCGTCGGGTATGTCTGCAAGCATCTGTTTAAGAGCCCGTGCCTGCGCTCATGATCGGTCTGTGGCGCGGCCGGCGCTTCTCGTCGGGAACGATGGAACTCTCAGGCTGCAGCGGCGGCGAATCCTCCGTCAGCGGCGCCAGCGCGCTCATCACGCGCTCCGGCGGGAAGGTGACGATCACCTCGGTCCCGATGCGCAGCTTAGATTTCAGCGTGAACGTGCCGCCATGCAGGTCGATTAGGTTCTTGGCGATGGGCAGGCCTAGCCCTGCGCCCTGTTCGGCCGACTTGATCGAGTTGGAGCCTTGGCCGAAGGAGGCGAGCACGACCGGGATCTCGTCCTCGGGGATGCCGGAGCCAGTGTCCTTCACCGAGAGATACTGTCCGCCCGAGGCGGTCCAGCCGGCCTTGAGCCAGATCTCGCCGCCCTGTGGGGTGAACTTGATCGAGTTGGAGAGCAGATTGAGCACGACCTGGCGGATCGCGCGCTCGTCGGCCCACAGCCGCGGCATCGCCTGCTCGAACACCTCGTGGATGGTGATGCCGCGGCTCGAGGCGCGCAGCTTCATCAGGTGATGGCAATCGGCGACGATGCCGACCAGCGACACCGCTTCCTCGTTCAGCTCGTAGCGGCCGGCTTCGATCCGCGACAGGTCGAGGATCTCGTTGATGAGGTTGAGCAGATGCACGCCGGAATTATGGATGTCGGCGGAATATTCCTTGTAGACGGCGACCTGATGCGCGCCGAAAATCTCGCTCTTCATCACCTCGGAGAAGCCGAGGATCGCGTTCAGCGGCGTGCGCAGCTCGTGGCTCATCTGCGCGAGGAAGCGCGACTTGGCGACGTTGGCGGATTCGGCGCGGTGGCGCGCCTCGTCGGAGATCGCCTTAGCCTGCTCGAGCTCGCCGATCAGCGCATCCTTCTCGGCGCGCGCTTCCAGCGTGGCGAAGGTCGAGGAGTGCAGCCGGTGCGCCAGCAGCACGAAATAGCCTTCGGCCGCAAGCGCGAGCGCAGCCAGGATGTAATTGTCCAGTGAGCCGCTCATCGCGAAGCTCAAGGCCATCGCGACGGCGACGGGCGCGGTGGCGGCAAGCGCTGCAATCGGCAAATTGGCGGCCAGCATGCTCGACACTGCGATCACCAGCAGCATCAGGAACATCATCAGCGTTTCCGTGACCATGTCGAGCACGGGATGGATCAGGATCGCCATCCAGCACAGGCCATAGAGTAGATCGAGCACGACGAAGCGCGTCTGCCAGGTGCGCGTCGCGGCGGGCGAGGTCGGCTCGGCCAGAAAGCGCCGGCAGCTCCGGATCAGTGCCGCGTGGATGCAGAGCATGCCGCAGGTCCAAGCCGCGGCCGGGATCGGCTGCATCCACAGCCCGAACAACACGCCGGTCGCCACCACCAGCAGCATCACGACGTAGGAAGCAGACAGCCGCGTCTGGGCATATTGGCGCAGCAGCTCGGCGTCGAAGGCCGGCCGGGTTCCGCTGGTCGACGTTAACTTGTCGCGCGCCTCGCGCACCCGCTGCAAGGCAGCCCGGCGACTGCTCGCCGATGGCACGCTGACCGGCTCGGCCGGAAGCTGCACAACCTCGGGCTTTTCAGCGGGGTTACTCATCGAACAACAACGATTCCTGCCCACGCGGAGGCGGGCCTTCTGCATTGTCTATCTCTGGCAACAAATCCTTAAGAGCTGCCTTAAGGAGCTAAAGAATTACGTTAACGGGGCGTTAATTTCAGGCGGTGCGGCCCGCTCAATGCAGCGCCGCATGCTGCGCGATGTAGACCATGGCGCCGGCCAGATAGCCTGCGAGCGCGGGGCCACCGATGCGGCGTGCGTACCAGAGGAACTCGATCTTCTCGAGGCCCATGGCGGCGACGCCCGCGGCCGAGCCGATGATCAGGATCGAGCCGCCGGTGCCGGCGCAATAGGCGATGAACTCCCAGATGAAGCTGTCGGGCGGATATTGCGCCAGATTGTACATGCCCATCGTCGCCGCGACGAGTGGGACGTTGTCGATGACGGCACTCAGCAGGCCGAGGAGGATCACGATGATGTCCAGACGGCCGACCGTGGCATCGAGCCATTTCGCGAGCTGCTCCAGTATGTGGGCGTGCTCCAGGCACGCGACCGCCAAAAGAATGCCGACGAAGAACACGATGGAGCTCATGTCGATGCGGGTCAGCGCATGAACGAGGGTGAGGGGACGGCGCGCTTCCTCGTCCTTGTGGCGGTGAACGATCTCACCGACCAGCCAGAGGATGCCCAGCCCGAACAGGATGCCCATGAAGGGGGCGAGGTGGGTGGCGGCCTTGAAAACCGGAACGGCGATCAGCGTGCCGAGGCCGAGATAGAACATCAGGTTGCGCTCGAACAGCTCGATCTTGCGGCCCTGCATTTCCTGCTGCAGCGGAGGGATGATTTCCTTTCCTTTCACGAAGGAGCCGATGATCAGCAAGGGAATGAGCAGGTTGAGCAGTGACGGAAGAAACACCGCGCCCATGATGCTGACGGGAGAGATCTGGCCTCCGATCCAGAGCATCGTCGTGGTGACGTCGCCGATCACCGTCCAGGCGCCGCCCGCGTTGGCGGCGATCACGATGATCGACGCGAACCACAGCCGATCCTGCCTGTCGCCGATCAGCTTCTGAAGCAGCGAGATCATGACGATGGTGGTCGTCAGGTTGTCGAGGATCGCGCTCAGGAAGAAGGTCACGAAGCCGAGAATCCACATCAGCGTGGTCTGCCTCGTGGTGCGGATGAGCGAGGTGATAACCTCGAAGCCGTTATGGGCGTCGACCACCTCGACGATGGTCATGGCGCCGATCAGGAAGAAGACGATCTGCGCGGTCGACGAGACTGACTCGTCAAGCTGGTGATTGATGAGCGAGGCGTCGCCGACGGACAGCGCGTAGATGGTCCAGAGCAGGCCGGCTCCCAACAGAGCGGTAGCGCTCTTGTTGATACCTAGCGGGTGCTCGAGCGCGATGGCTGCATACGCAACGATGAAAACGGCGGCTATCACACTCAGCAAGTCAGTTCCCCCTGAACTTCTCTCTTAATGCACGCTTGCCCGGCCTCGTCGCAGCAGGCGCCGCATCGAGGCTCGGGACCGTCGCCGCCTGCCCGGTCAGCGAACGGGTTGGCAGCGCTCCTCAGCGCTGCAGGCGCGCAAGCAGGCTGGACGTATCCCAGCGCTTGCCGCCCATCTTCTCGACCTCGGCATAGAACTGGTCGACCAGCGCGGTCACCGGCAGGTTGGCGCCGTTGCGGCGGGCCTCCGCGATGCAGATCGACAGATCCTTGCGCATCCATTCCACCGCGAAGCCGAAATCGTACTTGTCCTCGTTCATGGTCTTGTAGCGGTTCTCCATCTGCCAGGATTGCGCCGCGCCCTTGGAGATGGTGTCGATCACGGCCGCCACGTCGAGGCCGGACTTCTTGGCGAAGTGGATGCCCTCCGAGAGGCCTTGCACGAGGCCGGCGATGCAGATCTGGTTGACCATCTTGGTGAGCTGGCCGGAGCCGGCCGGCCCGAGCAGCTTGCACATGCGCGCATAGGCCGCGATCACCGGCTCGGCGCCGGCATAGGCGTCCTTGGCGCCGCCGCACATCACGGTCAGCACGCCGTTCTCGGCGCCGGCCTGGCCGCCGGAGACCGGCGCGTCGACGAATTTGAAGCCGGCCTTGGTGGCGGCCGCATCGAGCTCGCGTGCGACCTCTGCGGAGGCAGTGGTGTGGTCGACGAAGGTCGCGCCCTTCTTCATGCCGGCAAAGGCGCCGTCGGGTCCGGTCGTGACCGCGCGGAGGTCGTTGTCGTTGCCGACGCAGCACATCACGAAATCCTGCCCTTCGGCGGCGGCCTTCGGGGTGCTGGCGGTCTTGCCGCCGAACTTGTCCGCCCAGTCCTTCGCCTTGGCCGCGGTGCGGTTGTAGACGGTGACCTCATGGCCTCCTTTTTTCACGAGGTGTCCGGCCATGGGGAAGCCCATCACGCCGAGACCGAGGAAAGCGACTTTAGCCATGTGTGTAACCTTGTCCGTAGTTTGGGTTTTTACGGTTATTGCCGGGCGAGGGGCGCCAGGTTCCGCTGCGAGGGCGGATCGCGCGCACCATAAACCCTTAAGGCCAGAGGGCAACGGCTTCGTTTGGCGCCCTCCTGTGCTAGGATGGCAGGACAAGCACTTCAAAAGACTTCAAAAGACCAAGGACTTCAAAAAAGGAGCGACGGCATGGGTGAGGATTTGGGCGTGAGCGTTGGCGTCCTCGATCATTTCAATATCCGGACCCGGAAGCTGGCGGAGACGGTCCGCTTCTATGAAGAGGTGCTCGGCCTGGAGAACGGCGCGCGGCCCAATTTCGCCTTTCCGGGGGCCTGGATGTACAGCGAGGGCAGGCCGGTGGTGCATCTCGTCGATATTTCTCCGACCGCGGAGCCACAAAAGCCGGATTCCGGCGTTGTCCACCACGTCGCTTTCGTCAGCCGCGGGTTCGACGGCATGAAGCGGCGGCTGACGGCCAAGGGCATGAAGTTCGAGTCCCGCCAGGTGCCCGGCGGCGACCTCTGGCAGATATTCGTCCACGATCCCAACGGGGTGATGATCGAGCTGAATTACGAGGCAGCCAAGGAACAGAGAGCGGCGGCGCCCGCCGAGATGGCTGACGATATCGGCAGGCAGTAGCCTTTTGGGCGTTTCCGCTCTAATGGGGCACATCTTGAGTTCAGGAGATGCGCTTTGAGCGTGACGCAGCAACAGGTTCTCGACAGCCTCAGCCGGATCAAATCGCCGCGCGGGGTCGCGCTCACCAATGCCAATGTGCTGAGCGCGATCAGTGCCTCTGACGGCAAGGTGTTCTTCTCGATCAATGTGGATGCCGCCGAGGCGCGGACCTGGGAGCCGGTTCGCGCCGAGGCCGAAGCCGCCGTGCGCGCCATTCCGGGTGTCACCACGGTCTTGGTGGCGCTGACCGCCGAGCGCAAGCCGGGCAGCACGCCGCCACCGGCACCGAGCCGCGGCGCGCCGGGAGTGCAGCCGGCCCATGCCCATCGGCCGCCGCAGGGCGCCGCCTCGCCGATGTCGCGGCAATCCGAGATCCCGGGCGTTGCCGCCGTGATTGCTGTGGCGTCCGGCAAGGGCGGTGTCGGCAAGTCGACCACCGCGCTCAACCTGGCGCTGGGGCTGCGCGACCTCGGGTTGAAGGTTGGGCTCCTCGATGCCGACATCTACGGTCCCTCGATGCCGCGGCTGACGGGCCTGCGCGACAAGCCGGAGCTGAACGGCGAACGCAAGATGATTCCGCTCAGGCGTTTCGGGCTCGCGATCATGTCGATCGGCTTCCTGGTGGAGGAAGAGACCGCGATGATCTGGCGCGGCCCGATGGTGATGTCGGCGGTGACGCAGATGCTGCGCGACGTCGAATGGGGCACGCTCGACGTGCTGGTGGTCGACATGCCGCCGGGCACGGGCGATGCCCAGCTCACGCTGGCGCAGAACGTGCCGCTGAAGGGCGCCGTCATCATCTCGACCCCGCAGGACCTGTCCTTGATCGATGCACGGCGGGGTCTTGCCATGTTCAGGAAAGTGAACGTGCCGGTGCTCGGCATCGTCGAGAACATGAGCTATTTCCAGTGCCCGCATTGCGGCACGAAGTCGGACATCTTCGGCCATGGTGGTGCCCGGCATGAGGCCGAGAAGCTTGGAGTTCCGTTCCTAGGCGAGGTCCCTCTGCACATGGCGATTCGCGCTACGTCGGATGCCGGCAGCCCGGTGGTCGACAGCGAGCCCGACGGACCCCATGCGGCGATCTACCGCGCCGTCGCAGAGAAGGTGCGGGACCAGCTCAAGGGCGTCATTGCAGCGGCCTGAGCTGGTTCGCAGTGGACATGCGACTTTCGTAGAGGTCCGTCATGCCAATGTCGCGTTCCGCAACCGGGGCTTCCGTGTTAAAGGCCCACGGCAGTCTAGCGCCATCGGTTCGACGCGATTTCTAATGAACGCATCGCCGAGATGAGCGGCGGCAAAAGAGAAGTTGAGGGGAAACGCCCCAGCAAGGAGAGACCTGAAGATGAAGCGTCGTGATTTTTTGAAGGTGTCGGCAGCAGGCGCGGCGGCGACCGCAGTGGCCTCGCCGGCGATTGCGCAGTCCTCGCCGGAAGTGAAGTGGCGCCTGACTTCGAGCTTTCCGAAGTCGCTGGATACGATCTATGGCGGTGCGGAGTATCTCGCCAAGCAGGTCGCCGAGATGACCGACAACAAGTTTCAGATCCAGGTCTTCCAAGCGGGTGAGATCGTTCCGGGTCTGCAGGCGCTCGACGCGACCCAGAAGGGCACGGTCGAGATGTGTCACACCGTCTCCTACTACTATGTCGGCAAGGACCCGACCTACGCGATCTTCGCCTCGGTGCCGTTCGGGCTGAATGCGCGTCAGCAGAATTCCTGGCTCTATCAGGGCGGCGGCAACGAACTCGCCAACGAGTTCTTCAAGAAGTCGGCGAACGCCATCGCATTCCCCTGCGGCAACACCGGCACGCAGATGGGCGGCTGGTTCCGCAAGGAGATCAAGACGGTTGCCGATCTCTCGGGCCTGAAATTCCGAATCGGCGGCATCGCCGGTCAGGTATTGCAGAAAGTTGGAGTCGTGCCGCAGCAGCTCGCCGGCGGTGACATCTATCCGTCCCTGGAGAAGGGCACCATCGACGCCGCCGAATGGGTCGGTCCCTATGACGACGAGAAGCTCGGCTTCGCAAAGGTTGCGAAGTACTACTACTACCCGGGCTTCTGGGAAGGCGGCCCGACCGTCCACGCATTCGCGAACCTCGACAAGTGGAACGAGCTTCCGAAGGCCTACCAGGCGATCCTCACCAATGCGGCCGCCAACACCAACTCCTGGATGGCAGCGCGATACGACCTGCAGAACCCGGCGGCTTTGAAGCGCCTCGTCGCCGGCGGCACGCAGCTCCGTCCGTTCACCAACGAGGTGCTCGAGGCCTGCCTCAAGGCAACCAATGAGCTGTGGGCGGAGATTTCGGCCAAGAACCCCGACTTCAAGAAGGTGATCGACGCCATGCAGGCCTACCGCTCCGACGAGTATCTGTGGTGGCAGGTCGCCGAATACACCTACGACAGCTTCATGATCCGCTCGCGCACCCGCGGCTGATCCTGAACGATCGCTCGACAACAGAGCCCGGCCTCGCTCGCGAGGCCGGGCTTTTTTGCGGCGGTCGCGCGCATATCGAATGCAGGGCCCCGGAGCGAAGGCTCCGGGGCGTTGCCGCCGCAGCGTGTTGGAGGGCGCCCAACCAAAATATGGAAAACAACCCCATGCAAAGTAGACGAGGGGTGAGGGCACGATGCCCTGTGGATGCTGCCAACGGTTTGACACGTCGGACCAAATCGGCAGAACGAGGCAATCACCGCGCAGCCGAGGCCGGTGCAGGTCATTCGCCTGACGGCGCGCATCCGGAATGACATCGTCATTTTACGCGGGTGTGCTCCCACACCGTCATTGCGAGCGGAGCGAAGCAATCCAGAGTCCCTCTGCGCAAAGATCCTGGAGTGCTTCGCCACGCTCGCAATGACGAGTGGGTGGAGTTGGGCTCCCGCCCGGCGCTGCGCATTCGCGGCGACCGCCGCCATCAGCGCGCGCTGGCGAAGGTGACGGGCTTCGCTCCACGGATCCCGCGATCTGCGAAGCCGTTTGACACGTCGGGCAAAACAGTGTCAGAAAAGCGATTATCGTATAATCCGAATTTGCGCCTCGCCGATCTTTGGAGTGACGATGAGCTTCGATCCTGATGAAGTTCAAAGCGCGCTGAGCAAGGCATGGTCATTGTCCACTGCCAGCAAATGGACTCCGAACAATCCCGCAGCAGGGCAATGCAATGTCACTTCGCTGCTGATTCATGAACTCTTTGGCGGTGACTTACTGAAGACGCCTCTACCGGCCGGCGACCATTTTTACAATCGGATCGGAGGCCGGAGGTTTGACTTCACGGCGAGCCAGTTCGATCAGCCAATCGCCTACATGGACTTGCCTACAAATCGGGCCGACGCAGAACAGGAGCAACAAACGACGAACTAGCTGAACTCAGAGCGGCTTTTCAGGAGCACCGTACCAAGTCGGGTCCAGCTCGATCGTCAGTCCCAGTGACTAGGCCGTGTACCCATAAACCCGGCGGCGTGATGTGACTAAAGCAATGTCTGCTTTGCCCCTATAGCGACCGACTTCGTGCGGCAGCGCAATATGT
>NZ_JALGCN010000028.1:0-109710 GCF_038085055.1 Bradyrhizobium sp. ISRA442 | reverse complement strand
CAGCAGTCGCCCAAACAAAAAGGGCGGCCTCTCGGCCGCCCTTTGCATTTCCGTTGAACAAAGTTACTCCGCCGCGAGCTTCACGTCCGGAGCTGCCGCACGGATCTCGGCGTCGACCTGGGCTTCGAACTTGGCGAAGTTCTTCTGGAACATGCCGACCAGTGCGCGGGCGGTCTTGTCGAACTCGTCCTTGTCCTTCCAGGTGTTGACCGGATTGAGAATCTCGCTCGGCACGCCCGGCAGCGCCGTTGGGACCGCGAAGCCGAAATACTTGTCGGTGCGGAATTCGACGTTGCGCAACGAACCGTCGAGCGCCGCGGTCAGCAGCGCCCGCGTCACCTTGATCGGCATGCGCGAGCCGACGCCATACTTGCCGCCGGTCCACCCCGTGTTGACCAGCCAGCAGTCGACATTGTGCTGGGCGATCAGGCCGCGCAGCATGTTGCCGTAGACGCTTGGGTCGAGCGGCAGGAATGGCGAGCCGAAGCAGGTCGAGAATTCCGGCTGCGGCTCGTTGCCGAGACCGCGCTCGGTGCCGGCAACCTTGGCGGTGTAGCCGGAGAGGAAGTGGTACATCGCCTGCGCCGGCGAGAGCTTGGCGATCGGCGGCAGCACGCCGAAGGCGTCGGCGGCGAGCATCACCACGTTCTTTGGCTGCGGCGCACGGCCGGTACGCGAGGCGTTCGGGATGAAGTCGAGCGGATAGGCCGAGCGCGTGTTCTCGGTCTTGGAGCCATCGTCGAAATCCACCACGCGGGTGTCCTCGTCGAGCACGCAGTTCTCAAGCACCGCGCCGAAGCGCGTCGAGGCGGCATAGATCTGAGGCTCGGCTTCCTTGGACAGCTTGATGCACTTGGCGTAGCAGCCGCCCTCGAAGTTGAAGACGCCGTTCGGGCCCCAGCCGTGCTCGTCGTCGCCGATCAGCGTGCGGTTGGGATCGGCCGACAGGGTGGTCTTGCCGGTGCCGGACAGGCCGAAGAAGATCGCGGCATCGCCATTGGCGCCGACATTGGCCGAGCAGTGCATCGGCATCACGCCGCGCTCGGGCAGGTAATAGTTCAGCGTGGTGAAGACCGACTTCTTCATCTCGCCGGCATAGTAGGAGCCGCCGATCAGCACGATCTTGCGGGCGAAATCGATCGCGACGACGTTCTCCGAACGCACGCCGTGACGTTTCGGATCGGCGCGGAAGCTCGGCATGTCGATGATGGTGAGCTCGGGCACGAAGCTCGACAGCTCGACGGCTTCGGGGCGGATCAGCAGCGTGCGGATGAACAGCGAGTGCCAGGCGAGCTCGGTGAAGACGCGGGTCTTGATGCGGTAGGCCGGGTCGGCGCCACCATAGAGGTCTTGCGCGAACAGCGTCTTGCCTTCGGCGTGCTTCAGGAAGTCCTGGTAGAGCGCCTCGAACTGCTCCGCGGTGATCGACTGATTGCCGGCCCACCACATCTTCTGGTCGGTGGTGGCATCACGCACCGTGAACTTGTCCTTCGGGCTGCGGCCGGTGAACTCGCCGGTGTCGGCGCACAGCGCACCGTCTGCAGACAGAACCGCTTCGCCCGCAGCTAGCGAATATTGATAAAGCTGCGGCGCGCCAAGATTCCAATGCACCTGCTTGAGCTTCTTTAAGCCGAATTTGTCGGCGCCGAAGGCACCGTTGCGCACGCCCGTCTCTTGCACGAAGAATCCTCCTAGAACCCGCGACACTCAGCGCGACCAAGTTTGGCGCCATCGCGGTCACCGTGAATAATAGGCCATCCGGCCTCGGCTGGGCGACCTAATAATGATGAACGCTGGCGTTGCCAAGCTGATCCCGCAGGAATTGGTTTATTCAAGGACCGCGCCAAACGTCGCGCATGTCAGCTCTGAGCAGGCGCATCAAAAATTCGCGGATGATCGCGCAACCAAACGCGCGATTCAGCGTTATCCGGTGTTTTTGCGACGCACAATCATGGGGGCAATCTACTGTACTGCACCTTCGCCGATGAGTGCGAACGGTGCCCAGATAGCGGGATATGCATTGCGCGGTGACGATCCGTCGTCGAGATAGGCCAGCATCGCGCGCCGCAAGGCTTCAGCGCGCCCCATTCCCGGTTCGCTCTTGAGCAAATCGAAAGTCGACGTGGTCAAGCGTGTGGCAGCTTCCGAGTCGACCGCCCAATGCGAGACCAGCAGTGCGCGGGCCCCGGCGTAGAAGAACGAGCGCGCCAATCCCGACAGCGCCTCGGCGCCCGGCCTGTCGCCGGCAATCGTATTGCACGCCGACAGCACCACCCAATCCGCATTGAGCTTGAGCGAAGCTACTTCGCTCGCGGTGAGCAGACCGTCGTCGAGCTCGGAGGCTGGTCGGGGATGGAGAGCGCGAGCGAAGGCTCGCCCAGTCCCTTGACGTCGCCGGCGACGAGGCCATGGGTTGCAAAATAGATGATGCTGTATTGAGCAAGCGCTGCGCGCTTGAGCGTCGTCTCGCTGGCATCGCGCCCGAGATGGATATCGGCTTCAGTCGCACCGACATCCTTCGCCACGGCATTGAGCTCGTCCGCGGTGTCGGGAAGCCGCGGCAGCGCTTGCGAAAGCCGTGCACGATCGACGCCCGCACCGCGCCAGAAGTCGGTATAGGCGACAGCCGCCAGACTGCGCGCCGCAACCTTTCCGCTTGCGCGACGGTCGGCCGTCCCGGCTTCGGCAGGGTTGAACACAGGATCGCCAAAGCCGGTCATCGGCTTGGCACCCTGATTGTTGCGTGCAAAGGCGCGCAGCGATTTTAGGCTGACCACCGACGGCAGGACAGAAACCGCCTGACGCCGCAACAGCCAGGCGGCGCTGCGATAACCTTCGAGCTTATCGGGAATGGCAGCTTGCGGCTTCTCCGTGACAAGCAAATGAAACGGCAATGCGGTCAACGCGCCGGAGGGCACCACCAGCAGGCTGCGCTTGTCCTTCGTCAACGCCTCGACCGGACCGAGCAGTGCGACATAGAGCTCGTTGGCGAGCGCAAGGTCGAACAATCCCGACTTGCCCGATGCATCGCGTGCCTTGCCGACATCGAGCCCTCGGCGGAAGGCGGACAATTTCAGCGCCAGCGAATCGGCACCGAGCGAAATTTCCTTCCAGTCGACGTCCTCGCGCGTGATCGCGATGACATAGCTCCGCTCGTCGACGACGGAATAGAGCACCATCGCCTCGTCGGCTGATAGCAATGCCTGAATATCCTTCGCCGTCAGCGGCAGCGGATTGGAGAGCGAGGCGTAGTCGGGGAATTCGACGGCGAGCGTCTTCTGCAAGCCTGAACGCTCGTTCGCGATTCCCACGAGCCGCGCGCGGCTGCGCTGCTCGGCGGCGACGTCGCGCTGGGTGGAGGGTTTCGACACCGCGGCAACGATGGCCTTGTCGAGCGTCTCGGCCTCAGCCGCAAGATCCTGATCGCTGCGCACGAGTTCGGCGAGCCGATCGCTGCCGGCGGCAGGCGCACCGCGAGCTTGTTGACGGCGAAGGCTGCGGAAGATTGCGTGCCGCGCTGGATCGCGGCGAGCGCATCGTCCAGGGACTTGTCCGCGGGCAACAGAGATTGCTCTCGCGCGGCGAACAGGATCGGCAGCACGACGCGTAACTGCGCGCGATTGTTGCGAAGCGTCTTTTCCGCGAACGGCAAAGCGTCGGCGGTGTTCCCGGACACGTACAGGAAATAGGCGAGATTTCCGGTCGAGGTCGCGACGTCAGGATGATCGGGCCCAAGCGCACGCTCGCGGATCGCCAGCGCGCGCCGATAGAGCGGCTCGGCCTCAGTGTAGCGGCGCTGATGCTCGTAGAGTCCGAAGATTGTTCAGGGAGCGCGCGACGTCGGGGTGATCCGGCCCCAGCACCTTTTCGCGAATCGCGAGCGAGCGCTTGATCGGCGCCTCGGCGTCCGCATAGCGATTCAGGTCGCGATCGAGCTGGCCGAGATTGTTGAGGAGCGTCGCGACCGCCGGATGCTCGGGGCCGCCGACCTTCTGGTAGATCGCGAGTGCCTGCCGGAACAGTGGCTCGGCGTCCGCATGGCGCTCCTGCTTCACATAGAACGTGGCGAGATTGTTGAGGGACTGGCCGACATCAGGGTGCTCGCGCGACAGCGACTTTTCGCGAATGGCGAGCGCGCGCTTGAACAACGGTTCGGCCTCGACAAAGCGGCTCTGCCGCTGGTCAAGCGCGGCGAGGTTGTTGAGCACTGGCGCGATCTCGACGCTGTCGAGACCGGCGCCCTTCTCCATCAGCGCGATGGCGCGCTTGTAGAGCGGCTCCGCCTGATCGTCGCGGCCCTGGTCTGCATATATCTGCGCGAGATTGTTGAGCGCCGCCGCGAGGTCGCGGCTGTTATTTGTCTTCTCGAGGTTCGCCACCATCGCCTGCGCCAGCGGCAGCGCCTCGGGATATTTGCCGGCGCTCCTGAGCGCGTTGATCCGCGCGCTCTGAGCAGAGAGATCACCCTTCTGGGCAAGGCCGGGCGTTGCCAGCGATGCGGCGAGCGCGAGCGCCAAGCCGGCGACCAGCGTCAAACGGCGACCTGTCATGAAACCTCTCGGCTGGCGACCGCCGGCCACGTCCGGCCGACACCGTGTTGGGTCGCAGCGATGCGCCGGGGCGTTCAATTTGTCGCAGCTACTCCGCCTTCGCCCGCGCTTCGCCCGCAAGCCTGACCAGCATCTTGCGCAATGCGGCGCCGCTGGTGACACGCTCCGGGAACTCCAGCCGCAGCACGGTCTGCGCTGTCTGCATATCGAGCCCTTCGGGATCGCAGCCGCTGCAGCGCCAGTTTCCCGCGGCACTATTGAGAAGCTTTGTCGCGTAGAGATTCATGGTGTCGCGGTGATCGGCATTCATGTGCGCGACGGCCGCCTCTTCCGCGTCCAGCAGGTCCTCGGCCCCGGCGAGATCCGTAAGGAACTGCTCCGGCTTGAGATCGATGATACGGCCGAAGCCCGCTACCAGATGGGTTCCCGTGGGTCGAATCCGAAAGAAGGAGAAATCGTTAAAAGAAACAAAGGCCTCCGCCGACGGATGAGCATTGAGATAGCGCCGCTGCAGCAATTCCCTTTCGGCATCGACCTGTTCGGCTCGGCCCGAGAGCATGATCCGGGCCCCCTCCAGGGGATCGCCGGGGGCGCGCTCGTCCAGCATCAGGGAGACCCTGGCGTCGGCGAGGATGTTCCTGGTGTGAACGGCGAGGCGCGAGATCAGCAGGATCGGAGCACCATCAGGATGGCTCGCCAGATTGACCAGCGAGCAATAGGGATCACCGCTGCCGGCCATCAGCGTTGCCAGGGCGCCCTGACGGGAACGCCGCAGCAGCGATTTGGCGAGCTTTGCGGGGTCGAAATCGGGGGTCGGTTGCATCGGCTTTCTCGGCTCGGGTGGTTGCAAGGGAGGCCTTTTTTCGGGTAAACGAGGGTCCGGTTATGGGTCGAAACACGGCAAATTTGCCGTGTTTCGTGGAACTTGGTCACACTTCAGCCCAGCTTGCATTGCTCGTTGACCTTGTCGAACCCCGAGTTCGGGACCCATGTATGCGGCGCATCACTGGATTGCTCGCCGTTTCAAGCCACGACCCAAAACGGAAAGCAGAAAGCAGAGGCTCATGCCCACAATCGCTTTGGTCGACGACGACCGCAACATTCTCACATCCGTCTCGATCGCGCTGGAAGCCGAAGGCTACCGCATCATGACTTACACCGACGGTGCCTCCGCGCTCGATGGTTTCCGCACCACTCAACCGGATCTTGCCATCCTCGACATCAAGATGCCGCGCATGGACGGCATGGAGACGCTGCGGCGGCTGCGGCAGAAGTCCGACCTGCCGGTGATTTTCCTCACCTCCAAGGATGAAGAGATCGACGAGTTGTTCGGCCTCAAGATGGGCGCCGATGATTTCATCCGCAAACCGTTCTCGCAGCGGCTTCTGGTCGAGCGCGTCAAGGCGGTGCTGCGCCGCTCAGCGCCGAAGGATCCGGCCGCCGTGCCGAAGGAGAACGACGCCAAGGCACTCGATCGCGGCCTGCTGCGCATGGATCCCGAGCGGCATACCTGCACCTGGAAGAACGAGCCGGTGACGCTGACGGTGACCGAATTCCTCATCCTCCAGGCCCTGGCAACGCGGCCCGGCGTGGTGAAGAGCCGCAACGCGCTGATGGACGCCGCCTATGACGATCAAGTCTATGTCGACGACCGCACCATCGACAGCCACATCAAGCGGCTGCGCAAGAAGTTCAAGGTGGTCGACAACGAGTTCGAGATGATCGAGACGCTGTACGGCGTCGGTTACCGTTTCAAGGAAGCCTAAAGGCGCGCACGCCTTCATGAATGCTGCAGGGCCCGTATCGGTTCTGATTCCATCAGGACCGATATGGTTCTAGGATGCGGGGCCCCCAATCGCACGAGCTGACCTAACGCGGGCGTAAGCATTGCTTGACCGAACGCAGCCTCATTCGAGCGTGAATGCCGAGGACGCCATCCACGGCGTGCCGGATCGTGCGGTCGAGGACAAGCCGCCCGCGCAAGGCTGGCGGCCGCTGAACTGGCTCAAGCGCGCCGGGCAGTTCTTCTTTGCTCTGTCGTTCTCGAGCCTGACCCGCCGCATCGTCTCGCTCAACCTCGCGGGCCTCGTCGCGCTGGTCGCGAGCATCCTGTATCTCTCGCAATTCCGCGCCGGCCTGATCGACGCCCGCGCGCAGAGCCTCCTGGTGCAGGCCGAAATCATCGCCGGTGCAATCGCGGCCTCCGCCACCGTGCAGACCAACGCCATCACCATCGATCCCGACCGGCTGCTCGACCTCAAGCCAGGCGAGACCTATGGTGGGTCGGACGAGTATTCGCCGCTGGATTTCCCGATCAATCCGGAGCGCGTGGCGCCGGTGCTGCGCACGCTGATCTCGCCGACCAAGACCCGCGCCCGCATCTACGATCCGAACGGCAGCCTGCTGCTCGACAGCCGCAACCTCGAGAACGTGCTGCGCCTCGATTTGCCGCCGCCCTCCGCCGAGAAGCCGAACATCGTCGAGCGCGGCATGGTCGCGGTGCGCACCTGGCTGAACCGCGGCGACCTGCCGCTCTACCGCGAGCTCGGGCCGGAGAACGGCAATGGCTATTCGGAGGTGGCCGATGCGCTCCAAGGCCAGAAGCGCTCGATGGTGCGGGTCAATTCGCGCGGCGAGGTGATCGTCTCGGTCGCAGTCCCCGTGCTGCGCTCACGCGCCATCCACGGCGCGCTGATGCTGTCGACACAGGGCGACGACATCGACCAGATGGTGACCGCCGAACGCCTCGCGATCCTGAAGGTGGGTGGCGTCGCGGCCGCAGTCATGATCATGCTGTCGCTGCTGCTCGCAAGCACGATCGCTGGTCCCGTGCGCCGGCTCGCCGACAGCGCCGAGCGCGTCCGCCGCCGCATCAAGACCCGCGTCGAGATTCCCGACTTCACCCGCCGCCGCGACGAGATCGGCCATCTCTCCGGCGCGCTCCGCGACATGACGAATGCGCTCTACAGCCGCATCGAGGCGATCGAGATGTTCGCCGCCGACGTGGCCCATGAGCTGAAGAATCCGCTGACCTCACTGCGCTCCGCGGTGGAGACGCTGCCGCTGGCGCGCAACGAGAACAGCCGCGGACGCCTGCTCGAGGTGATCGAGCATGACGTCAAGCGGCTGGACCGGCTGATCTCGGACATTTCCGATGCAAGCCGGCTCGATGCCGAGCTGCAGCGGCAGGATGCGATTCCGGTTGATCTCAGGCGCCTCTTGAGCACGCTGGTTTCGGTCGCCAACGAGACCAAGCTCGGCCACGACGTCGCGGTCGAGGCGCGCTTCGAGGGCCGTGGCCCGACCGACAACTTTTCAGTGCCCGGTCATGATTCACGGCTGGGACAGGTGGTCTCCAACCTGCTCTCCAACGCGCAATCCTTCTCCGAGCGCGGCAGCAAGGTGCGCCTCACCTGCCGCCGCGTGCGCGCCGAGATCGAGATCGTGATCGACGACGACGGCCCCGGCATCCGCGAGGACGCGCTGGAGCGCATCTTCGAGCGCTTCTACACCGACCGGCCGCATCAGGGCTTCGGCCAGAACTCCGGTCTCGGACTTTCGATCTCCAAGCAGATCATCGATGCACATGGCGGACGCATCTGGGCGGAGAACCGCGCAGGCCCGCCAGACGCCGACGGCGCCCCGACGGTTGCCGGCGCACGCTTCGTGGTGAGGTTGCCGGCGCTATGAGCGAAGACGGCCCGAGCGTTCACGCCTCCGCGGTCAAAGTGGGAAATTTGGCGGTGCTGATCCGCGGGCCTTCGGGCTCCGGCAAGTCGCGGCTTGCCTTTGATTTGATCATGACAGGGCGCAGCGGGGTGGTCGAAACGGCCGTTCTGGTCGGCGATGACCGTGTCCATCTGGCGACAGTCGGCAACGAAATTGAGGTCCGCCCTGCCCGCATGTTGGCCGGCCTGATCGAGATCCGTGGCCTCGGAATTCGCCGCTGCGACTTCGTGGAGCGTGCGACGGTCGGTCTCGTGGTCGATCTCGCCGCTCCGGACGCCGAACGCCTGCCACCGCCCGAGGCGCTCAAAACGCGCATTTTTGGTGTTGAAATACCGCGAATCCCGGTCGGCAGCGACCATTCGCCGCTGCCTTTGGTTGTCGCAGCCTTGACCACTACCAAAAGTTCATCTTCCGTTAACCCTTCGGGCGATTGTTTGAAGGGAAATGGTAACCATATGAACCCCACTATCGCGACCGAATAGACCGGCGCAGCTCCCCTCATCCATCCGTCTAGATTCAGGGAGATACGCAACATCCCCTCTTGCGCAGGGGCTCTGGATGGTCAAAGTGGCGCGTTCGTGCGGCGCACCAAGAGCGCCCGCGAGGAGTTTTCCGATGATTGGTCTAGTACTTGTGACCCACGGGCGCCTTGCCGACGAATTCAAGGCGGCGCTTGAACATGTCATGGGTCCGCAAAAGCAAATCGAAGCGATCACGATCGGCGCCGAGGATGATTCCGATCTCTGTCGAAGCGACATCATCGAGGCGGTTAACCGCGTCGATTCCGGCGACGGCGTTGCGATCCTCACCGACATGTTCGGCGGCACGCCCTCCAACTTGGCAATATCCTGCATGAGCCGGCCCAAGGTCGAAGTGCTCGCGGGCATCAACCTTCCCATGCTGGTGAAGCTCGCGAAGGTTCGCGAGGAGCGTTCGTTGCCGGACGCGATCGCGATGGCCCAGGAAGCGGGCCGCAAATACGTCACCATCGCCAGCCGCGTGCTCGCCGGCAAATGAGCGACGACGCGCCGCTCGGAAACCAGGCCGGGACAGGCGTGCCCGCGGGAGCGATCTCCAAAGAGCTTCTGATCATCAACAAGCGCGGCCTGCACGCCCGCGCCTCCGCAAAATTCGTTCAGACCGTCGAGCGCTTCGACGCGCAGGTGTGGGTGACGCGCGGCGGCGAGACCGTCGGCGGCACCTCGATCATGGGCCTGATGATGCTCGCTGCCGGCCCCGGCACCACCATCACCGTGGCGGCCGCCGGCACCGACGCTGAAGCTGCACTCGCAGCGATTACCGAACTCGTCGAGAGCAAGTTCAACGAGGAAGGGACGTAGCCCGTGCTGGGCTGCGCGCCCTCGCCCCGCTTGCGGGGAGAGGTGAAGGCGTCACTTCGCCGGCGGCGCGATGTAGACGTTCCAGGTCATTGCCGGGCCGGCCTTGCCGTGGGTGAAGCGCCGTGTCGTCATCACCATGCGCTCGGCATTCGGCGCGGTTTCCGACATCCATTTCTCGAACGCAGGCAGGCGAGGATCGGTCGTATCGAACACGCCGATGAAGCCCTCCTTCTTGACGTCCTCCAGCGAGGTCAGCCCCGAGCTCCAGGCTTCGTTCGGCGTGAACGGGCTCGGATGATCCTGGCTGTAGAACACCATCGGCTGGATGGTTTCCATGGTGCCGGCGACCACCGGCCAGCGCGAGGCGAAACGGGTATGCCAGGCGTGCGTCAATTCGCGCGCAAGCTCCGAGCGCGCGCCATAGGTCGCCGTGTTGCCGGCATTGGCGGCCATCTCGCGCGTTGCAATCCATGGCGAGGCGGCGAGCGTCGCGACGCTGAGCACGAGCCAGATCGCGGCGATGTTGAACAGGCTTGCGCCCTGCACCCGCAGCGCAGGGATGGCGACCAGCGCCAGCGGCACCAGGAAAAACAGCGATATGCCCCAATCGGTCTTCAGGTAGACGCTGAAGGCGAGCGCGCCGAGCGGCGGGCCGAGCGCGACGATGATCTGGATGATCCAGACATTCAGCGCCTGCGAACGGTCGACGCCGGAATTGGCGCCGCGCGCCCAGGCCCGTGTGACAATGCGCAAGGGCGCGCGCAGGAGCAGCGTGAACCACGGCGGCACCAGCGCGATGGCGAGCGCAGCCAGCGCGACCGGCAAGGCCAGCAGCGCGACGTTGTGCAGGACGTAGCCGAACACGAGCTGCCGCACGTAGCTCTCGTGTCCTTCGAGACTATAGGTATCCCCCGCATAGGTCAGCGGGACGAAATGCGCTTCCGCCAGCCAGATGATGTGCGGGATCATCGCGACGAGAAGCGTCGCGATCGCAACCCAGGGCGCCGGCGAACGCAGGAACTTCAGCCGCTCCGGATGGAGCAGCGCCGCAAGCCCGATGGCGCCGATCATGGTCAGCACCCAATACTTGGTCATCAGCGCCAGCGCACCGGCAAGCCCGAGAAAGAATCCGGACTGCCAGCTCCGCTTCTCGAACGCGTTGAGATAGGCGAGCACGACGAGCGGCAGGGTGACGAGTTGCAGCAGGTCCGCGTTGTACTTGAACCCCTTGAAATTGAAGATCGGGTAGAGCGCGACCATCACCACGACCAGGAACGCGCGCCTGGCGTCCACCACGCGCAGTGCGACGAGCCAGCAGATCACCATGCCGACGCTGACGGTCGCCATCGCGAGCGCGTAGGTCGCCCAGTCCGTCGCCGGGAACGCCTTGAACCAGAGGCCGGCGATCCAGCCCGACAGCGGCGGGTGCTTGCCGTAGCCGAACAGGAATTTCTGGCCCCAGGCATAGGCTTCTGCGACGTCCATATGAACGTCCTGTGCCGCCTTGAGATTGATCAGGATGAAGGTCCAGAGCACCGCATGCAGGATGGCAAGCTGGATCACCAGCCACAGGCTGGCCTCGGGGCGGGTCGCGCAGGCAACCAGCCAGGCTTTGAAGCGGCCAAAGCTCACCCGGGTCTTCGCGCGCGCTCTGGCAGATGGGATCGAGGTCGTCGACATGGGCCGTTGCGTAGCGCGTTTTGAGCCCTCGTGGAATCAGCTTGGCGTGAAGAAAGGCCCTGAAAATACAGCAATATGGTTGCCGCACGGGGATGTGAGTGGTATCCCGCGCCCATGACGACCGTCCCCATTTCCAACATCCGCAATTTCTCCATCGTCGCCCATATCGACCATGGCAAATCGACGCTGGCCGACCGCCTGATCCAGATGACCGGTGGCCTGTCCGACCGCGAAATGGCGGGCAAGGAGCAGGTGCTCGATTCCATGGATATCGAGCGCGAACGCGGCATCACCATCAAGGCGCAGACCGTTCGGCTCTCGTACCGCGCCAAGGACGGCAAGGATTACATCTTCAACCTGATGGACACGCCCGGCCATGTCGACTTCGCCTATGAGGTCTCGCGGTCGCTGGCGGCCTGCGAGGGTTCCCTGCTGGTGGTCGACGCCAGCCAGGGCGTCGAGGCGCAGACGCTCGCCAATGTCTACCAGGCGCTCGACAACAACCACGAGATCGTTCCGGTCCTGAACAAGGTCGACCTGCCCGCCGCCGAGCCTGAGAAGATCAAGCAGCAGATCGAGGACGTCATCGGCATCGATGCGTCCGACGCGGTGATGATCTCGGCCAAGACCGGCCTCGGGGTGCCTGATGTGCTGGAAGCCATCGTCACCCGCCTGCCGCCGCCGAAGGGCGACCGCGACGCGACGCTGAAGGCGCTGCTGGTGGATAGCTGGTACGACGTCTATCTCGGCGTCGTCGTGCTCGTGCGCATCGTCGACGGCGTGATGAAGAAGGGCCAGCGCGTCCGCATGATGGGCACCGGCGCGGCCTATGACGTCGAGCGCGTCGGCTTCTTCACGCCGAAGATGCAGCAGGTCGAGGAGCTCGGCCCCGGCGAGATCGGCTTCATCACCGCCGCGATCAAGGAGGTCGCCGACACCCGCGTCGGCGACACCATCACGGACGACAGGAAGCCCGTTGCCGACATGCTGCCCGGCTTCAAGCCGGCGATCCCGGTGGTGTTCTGCGGCCTGTTCCCGGTCGATGCTGACGACTTCGAGACGCTGCGCGCCGCGATGGGCAAGCTCAGGCTCAACGACGCCAGCTTCTCCTTCGAGATGGAGACCTCGGCCGCGCTGGGCTTCGGCTTCCGCTGCGGCTTCCTCGGGCTGCTGCATCTGGAGATCATCCAGGAGCGGCTGTCGCGCGAGTTCGATCTCAATCTGATCGCGACCGCGCCGAGCGTCATCTACAAGATGAAGCTGACCGACGGCACCGAGATCGAGATCCACAATCCCGTCGACATGCCCGACGTGGTCAAGATCGCGGAGATCGACGAACCCTGGATCGAGGCCACGATCCTCACCCCGGACGAGTATCTCGGCAGCGTGCTGAAGCTGTGTCAGGACCGCCGCGGCTCGCAGAAGGAGCTCACTTACGTCGGCTCCCGCGCAATGGTGAAATACGACTTGCCGCTCAACGAGGTCGTGTTCGACTTCTACGACCGCCTGAAATCGGTCTCCAAGGGCTACGCCTCGTTCGACTATCATCTCACCGACTACAAGCCGGCCGATCTCGTCAAGATGCAGATCCTGGTCAACGGCGAGCCGGTCGATGCGCTCTCCATGCTGGTGCATCGCACCCGCGCGGAAGGCCGCGGCCGCGCCATGGTCGAGAAGATGAAGGAGCTGATCCCGCCGCACATGTTCCAGATCCCGATCCAGGCGGCGATCGGCGGCAAGGTGATCGCCCGCGAGACCGTGCGCGCGCTGCGCAAGGACGTCACCGCAAAGTGCTACGGCGGCGACATCACGCGTAAGCGCAAGCTTCTGGAAAAGCAGAAGGAAGGCAAGAAGAAGATGCGGCAGTTCGGCAAGGTCGACATCCCGCAGGAAGCCTTCATTGCCGCGCTGAAGGTGGATAGCTGAGGCGAAGACTGAAAGCCACCTGAAGCGCGACGGAATCAGGTCCGGTCCGAGATTTTCGCGACCGGACTGCAAGAATCTCGAAAACAACCCCATGCACAGTAGCCGGCGACTTGTCGGCATTACGTTTTTTCGATTTTGCGAAACCCCATTTGACACGTCGGGCAAAACACCGGCAGGATGCCCATCCTCGCGGCTCGTGGGCCCGGTGGGCTTTGCGAACCCGCCGAAACGGCGCAGTCGGCAAGAGCGACATTCCGCAAAGGGGCTCTCCTTGCCGCGCCAAATTATGCTGCAGGCATATACGGCGGTGCGCACTGGCGCTCTTTCCATATCCCAGACAAACCTCGGTCAGTGCGGCTGACGCGTTTCAACTTAGCTGCAATGACCGTGAGAGCCCGTTTGGCGCCGCAGTCCGATCCATCGTAGAATATTGGTGGGTTGGTGGGCCATGTGCGGGCCATGGTGCAAGAGCGGGTTCGAGTCGAGCGTAGATTATCGGCGATCTTGGCCGCCGACGTGGCTGGCTATTCTCGGCTCATGCACAATGACGAAGAGGCGACCCACGCCAAGCTGACGGCACTCCTCGCCGGAGGTGTCGAGCCCGCGATTGCGCAGCACGGCGGCCGCATCGTGAAGAACACCGGCGACGGGTTTTTGGCGGAGTTTCCAAGCGCGGTCGAAGCGGTGCGGGCTGCCATGCAGTTCCAGTCCCGCATCAACGAGCTTACCAGCGACGATGCGGAAGACAGGCGCATTCTCTTCCGTGTGGGGCTCAATATCGGCGACATCATCGTCGAAGCCCATGACATCTTTGGAGACGGCGTCAACATTGCGGCGCGGCTCGAGAGCATCGCCGAACCCGGCGGCATCTGTATCTCTCAGACTGTCTTCAATCACGCGCGCGATAAGGTACCTTTCGACGTCGAGGAAGCGGGCGAGCAAACTCTGAAAAACATCGCCCGGCCTGTCCACGTTTACCGCATCATCATCGACCCCGCCCCGCGGACTGCGACGCCCAAACGCGAGATTCCCGCGCTCGCGTTGCCTGACAAACCGTCCGTCGCCGTGCTGCCGCTGACCAATATGAGCGGCGACCCCGAGCAGGAATTCGTGTCCGACGGTATAGCCGAAGATGTGATCACGGCGCTATCGCGCTATCCCTCACTGTTCGTCATCGCTCGGAACTCGTCGTTCACCTACAAGGGGCGAGCGGTTGATGTGAGACAGGTCGGGCGCGAGCTCGGCGTCCGCTACGTGCTTGAAGGCAGCGTGCGCAAGGCCGGCGGTCGGATCCGCGTGACCGCGCAGCTCATAGAGGCGGCGACCAGCAATCATGTGTGGGCCGAGCGCTACGACCGCGATCTCGCGGATGTTTTCGCCGTGCAGGATGAGCTTACCGAGGCGCTGACGACTGCGCTCGCCCCCGCCATTGCAGACGCCGAGCTCCGACGCGCCATGCGCAGGCCGCCGGGGAGCCTTGATGCCTGGGCAGCCTATCAGCGCGGCCTGTGGCATCTGAGCAAAGCGACCGCAGACGACGATGAGATCGCAGAGCAATTCTTCAGACAGGCGATCGATCTCGACCCGACCTTCGGCGGCAGCTACAGCGCGCTCGCGCTCTATCAACTGCAAGCGGCCGCGCTCTACCAGAAGATAGGCCTGCGAGACGCGCAACGCTCGGCGGAGGCCTTGGCCCGCCGGGCGGTCGCGCTCGATGGCGCCGATGCGGAAGCCCGTTCGTGCCTTGGCTGGGCCTTGCAAGCACGCGGCGAGGCTGACGATGCGTTGGCGGAGATCGAGCGGGCTCTCTCCATGAGTCCAAATCTGGCGATCGCGCATGGCCATCGAGGCGCGACGCTGATCTTTGCTGAACGGCCCGAGGAGGGGGTCACGGCTCTCAAGGCGTGCATCAGGCTCGATCCCCGCGACCCCTATCTGGCAGTCCGCTTGTTGCACATTGCGTGCGGCTTATATTTCTGCGGCGAATACGCGGCTTCGATCGAGGCCGCAAAACGTCTGATCCGGTCGTATCCCGATTTTCCGATGATCTACCGCTGGTTCGCGGCGGCGCTGGGCCAGCTTGGCCGCACGGCGGAAGCGAGGGAAGAGCTGGAAAAGGCCGTGTCGCGTGCACCGGGGGCATTCGACATGTATGTCCGCAACAGGGCTCCGTGGTTTCGGCCAGAGGACCACGCACATCTCATCGACGGTCTGCGTAAGGCCGGATGGAGGGGGTGAGGCTGCATTGAACTTCGGGTCATCCGTCCTGCTTTGCAGCGAGCTTTGCCGCAGAACCGGCCTATCAGCGATGAGACGCCAGCCAACCAATGATCTTCGGCCAGATACGCGCGTAAGCTTCCCGCCCCAAAAGAATTCCGAGGTGCTGCAATGCAATGCCGATTTCGCCGGGGTATTTGATGAGCGCGACATCCTTGGCAGGCAACGCATCGAGGAAAGGTTCAATCGAGGCGAGCGGTGCAACGTCGTCTGCCGTGTTGACCACCGCGAGCATCGGGATATCGAGACATGATGGACCAATCGTGTGACCCAGCACGGTGAGGTCGCCGCGGCAGAACCGGTTTTCCCGATACAGCCATTCAGCAATCTGATGGACCAGCTTGCCCGGAAGCGGAGTCTCGTCCAGAGCCCAGCGCTCAACCCGCGCATGGACATCCAGCGCACGCAAGTCGCCAAGGCTCATTGCTGCATCCGTCAACCGATGCCATACGAACGTATCGGGGGAGGCGAATGCGCTTGCATGCGACAACAGCGAGCCCGGGATGATGTCCGTTTCACTCAGGTCGGGCGGGATCATTGAAACAAGCGCATCGCGAAATCTGTTCGTCGCCGGTTGAAAGCAAAGCGGCGCACCGAGAAGCAATAGACCGCGCACGGCTCGCGGTTCGCATGCACAGAAGACTGCCGCTAACGTCCCGCCAAGCGAATGGCCGATCAGGAAGGGCTTTGTCGATTTCGGCTCGGTTGCGATCCTCGCCACACATTCGGATATGGCTCTTGCGCATTCATCGAGCCCGACATGTCCTCCTGATGCTGTCGGTGCAATCCATTCGAGGAGGTATATGCGCAGGTCATGGTTCAAACAGTTCCGGATGACGCTGAGGTTTGGCCCGAGATCCCAAATATAGGGCCGCTTGATTGGAGCAGCGACAATGAGCAGCGGTGGCTCTCGGCCGCCATAGTCGCGCAGCCGCCAATGATCTCCACTGGCAAGTATCCGATGCTTCAGTTCGGCAGGATCAAATCCGATAGCTCCCAGGGCATGGCCCTGTACTCGACGCATGAGATCAAGGGCCGCAAATTGGGCCTGTCGTAACGATTCCACCCGGCCCGCTCCTTGGAGTTTTGTCGGCTTAACTCGGCCGCTCGAGGGGCGTTCCTGGCTTAGGAGAACATGTCGCAGCGCTAGTCACCGTTCTATCGCCGCGGACATTGATCCTAACGACCTCCAGCTCAGATGGCCCATGGCGAAAGACCTGAATCAAAGTCGCAGCAATCAAAGTCGCAGTGTCCATTCAACTTAGCCGGCCGCAGTTTGCCCAAGACGTTCGCCTTGTGGTGGAAGGCGAAAAGGGCACGGATGATGACGAAGAGGGAGAGGCCGCCGACTGAGGCGGCCTCTTGGTGGAGATCTTGAGCCTCGCTGAACTCAGCCACTCGTCAGTGTTGGCGCTGCTTTCGCGCGCCCGGAACAGAAGGCCCCTACTTTTGTTCAATCGTCCTGAGAGCTCAAAGGAGAAGGGATATGATCGCTAACAGACTTATGATCTTGGGCGCGGTGCTCGCCTTCAGCGCCACCTCCGTTTATGCCGGTCCCTGCAACACGGCGAGCCGCGATGCAGGATCGGGGAAGGTCCCGGGCTACACGGGACAAACCACCGGTTCCACAGCAACTGATTCCAAGCAGCAACCGCCGACATCTTCGATGAGCAAAGCCTCGGAGAACACCGCAACGTCGTCGGAAGACGCGCAGCGGCAGATGCAGAGCCAGCCCACCGCTGCCGAGCAATCAACGGCGGCCAAGCCTGCACCCTCCGCGCAGGCGCCGGATCGGACGGCAGGCACGACGGAGCAGACCCGTCCAGCGCCCACCGAACAATCAAAGAAGGCGACGGCCGGTGCGGCCGAGCCCGCACCGTCCGAGAAAAAGGTGACGGCGGCCGAGCAGGACTGCGAGTAAGCGCGAGGATAATGGTTTGACGGAGGGAGCATATCGAGGGCTGGCCGAACGCCTTGGCCCTCGATCGGCGCCCGGAGCAAAATCGCGCGCCGAAACGGCCAGCATCGCCCGATTCATTTACTGCGTCGGCAGAACCAAAGCGCGAGATCCGGCTGCATTCATCGAGAATATCTCTTCGATTTCGAGACGCATGGTATCGCGGCATTCGCACGCCGCCGCTGCGAGCCGCGACGGGTCGATCTCGATTTCGCCGCGCCGTTCAGATCTGATCGCTCCGGAAGCGCGCAGATTGCGCATCAGGAGCGTCACCGTCGTTCGTCGCACACCCAGTATCTGCGAAAGTGCCTCCTGGGTAAGCGGGAGGACGTCGTCGTCGATGCAGTCGCGAAGCTGGAGCAGCCAGCGTGCCATGCGGGCTTGCACCGGATGCAGCGCATTGCAGGCCCCGCCGACTTGAAACTGTATCAGCATCGCCTTGAAGTGAATCTGGACTGCGTGGCGGATCGCGGGGCTCCGGCTGAAGGCCGTGTGGAATCGCGATGCCGGAATCCGCGAAGCGGTGCCCGCAGCACGAACGACGGCGGTAACGGCCGTGTGGGACGGCCCCAGCACGGACAGAGTGCCGACCGCTCCCTCGCGCCCTATTGCAGCGCTGGCGACCGTCTGCCCGTTCGCCATGTCGACCATCACCGAAATGGCGCCGCTATGAGGGAAGAAGACGTGCTCGGTCTGGTCACCCGCGCGCGAGACGACCGCATCGCGATCGAGCGGGACCATCTCCAGCTCGGGTGCCAGCAGATCGAGGTCGGCCGCCGGGAGTGCAGCCAGAAGTCGGTTACCAACTCCGCTGGGAAGCGTCACTGTGGCCCGCCGCGAACCATCCGCCGCAGCGCATTTCGAATGGCATAGGGCGGCAGGTTCAAACTTTGTTTAAATCCGCCGACGCTACGCGCTCCGAAATCCAGTTCAGCCACGGAAGCTCTCAATCTCAAAAATAAACTCCAAACACGGGCGATCGAGGCGACTTTTTGTCTCGCAGGATCATTGAGGACTTAGATTCAGGCGTTACGCGGCACCATTGCAAAATGCGTATGGGTAACACCATAGGGCGTTCCAATTTCCGGAACGCGGCAAACGCGTCATACATCGGCGAATGCCGAAGCGCTGTCGTATTTTCCGGGATAAACATGCGCTATGCGCCAGACCCCGTTGGTCCGTTGCTGCGCCGTAGAGTGAGCCACTCATACCACCGTCATTTCGCGCCTGAGATCGGGAGCGAAGATGGCCTTGGGGATCAGGGCGTGAACGCCGCGCACGATGTCGACCACCTGCGTCACGCGGAAGCTCGCGGCGATGCTGCACAGGGCGTACGCGTCCAGCTCACTGATCTTCGCGCGCGTCGCCAGAAACTTGATCGCATTGCGCGCAGCAAGCGTCATCGCTGCGTTCAGGTCCTTGTCAAGCCCGATGACGATCCAATGTGTGTCCGTCTCCGCCACCGGCCAGGCCAGGTTCTTCTGCTTGTGGAGGATGATTTGGATGCGCAACTCCTTCATCCGAGTCTCCAGCGCAGTGAGCGAAATCTCGCCGTCCCCCTGCACAGCGTGGCTATCGCCCGTGTAGATGAGGGCTCCCGGCTTCCACACCGGGATGTAGAGCGTCGAGCCTTCGGACAGCTCGCTGAGATCGAGATTGCCGGCGTGCGGGCCTGGAGGCACCGAGCTGGTCACGCCGGGACTCAAGGGTGGAAAATAGCCGTCGGGTGGCGCGACGCCCAGGGTGCCCTGGAACGGCTTCAATGGAATGCTGATGTTAGGCAAAAACTTGCCCTTCATGGCGCCAAGGTCGAGATCAACGTACTTGACCTGCCCCTGCGCATAGTCCTGCGGCAGCAGCCCGGAGCCGAGCGATCCCGGGTTATTGAACACCGCGCCCCATTCGTAGGGACGGATCGATTGGTACCGGATTTCCAGCACGTCGCCCGGTTCGGCGCGGTTCACAGCAATCGGTCCGATGATGGAATGTGGCCCCCGGCCGGGATTACTTGCGCGCATCTGCGCCAGGGTATCAATCGACACTCCTGGCTGCATTTCATTCAGGAAGTGCGACCAAGTATCGGGGAAGCTGATGATGTCGCCCGACTCGATGGTGAGAATGGGCGGCAGGGTGGCATCGAAGACCCCGAGCCGAACCGTTTCCCTGGTCGAAGGAATCACGTGCACGCGACCCTCAGGCTGGGAACGGCGCACAGGCCCAGCGCCGGGCTCCTGCTGCGCCTGCGCAAGACTGGTGAACCACGGCTCAACAGCCGCCAGCACACCCATAAAGCTGCTCGCCTGCAAGAACTTCCGGCGCCAGCGGCCACGGGCTGACAAATAGCCATCAAATGTACACTGATCAACGTGGTTCATATTGAGGAGGCGATCGGAGGCGCGACTGTCAAAGGCCGCGTCCTTGATATCCTCGCGGATGATACCCGTTCCCTTCTCGTCGCCGCAGCCGAAGAGGTCGGCGCAGGCGTGATGGTGATCGTGTGTGTGTTGGTGTGCGCGCTCGAGCTCTGACATGATGACCCTCGCAAATAGAGCTGATGCTAGGGGTTCGCGCCGTCAGCAAACTCCTGCTGAGTTGTCCCGTCAACGGAATGCCCGCTGCCGCCAGCCCAGGCCGTCCATTGGAACAACGAGCCTTTCACACTTCGGCCCTGAGAACGATAAGCTGAAAGAAAGATGCCGTGTTGGGACAGCGGGACTGTCGGATTACATCGCTTGCGCCAACAAAAGTTTGAGCCTTGAATCAGCAACGGCGCGCCAATGCTCAGGTAGTTTTCGAGTATGCCTACCGCTCTCGCAGATGAAGCGATGAAGAGATTCGCCTGGGAGTGGGACGTGCGTGATGGCTTCATGCGTGGTGAACCGGAGAGGTACGCCTGGTCGGTCTAGCTAACCGATTGGGAGTTGGCCAAACGCGTAGCCTCATGCGAGCACCGCCCAGCACGGTCGATGGCCAACAAACGGGAGGAGAACAATGAGCACCTGGCTTAGTGAGCGAGAACAGCGTCTCGTCGCGGGCGCGGAGGCAGCATCGTCGGCAATGCCGATTCCGACCCAGATTGTCTCCAACGGCGAGTATCTCCCGCCCCCGCAGAGCGCGGTCCAGAGACGGGTCGAGGCGCGGATCAACGAGCTCGCCGACGTGAACGGCAAGCACCTCGGCTTGAGCCGCAGGCAGTTCTTGCACACGAGCTGCGGCATGGCCGCGGCGTTCCTCGCCATGAACGACATCTACGGCAATGTTTTCCAGGTCGCACCCGCCGAGGCCCGTGAGCCCGAATTGATGCTGGCCCGGACGCAACGCCTCGCCGACCAGTTCATCTTTGACGTCCAGACCCATTTCGTGCGCGACGACTTCGACCACAAGGAGCTTCTGGGGCTGGCGGACTTTGCGAGCCAGCACTGGAACCCCAAGATGAAAGAGGAAGGCGTTTCCTCGCTCGCCCGCTACAAGTTCCAGAATTACGTGAAGGAGATCTATTACGACAGCGACACCAACATGGCGCTCTTGAGCGGCGCGCCGTTCGACGACCCGAGCTGGTGGCTTCTCTCCAACGAGCAGATCGTCAAGGCAAGAGAACTGATCAACGACTTCGCCGGTTCGCGCCGCCTGCTCGCGCACAGCGTCATCACGCCCAAGCAACCCGGCTGGATGGATGAGGTGGACAAGGCGATCGAGGTCTACAAGCCGGATTCCTGGAAGTCCTACACGATTGGCGATCCGCTGGCGCCCTCGAAGTTCCCATGGCGGCTCGACGACGAGCAGGTGATGTATCCGTTCTATGAGAAAGCAGTGAAGGCCGGCATCAACACGCTGTGTATCCACAAGGGGCTGCTGCCGCCCGATTATGAGAAGTCGTTCGCCGGCGTATGGGAATATGCAACGGCGTGGGACATCGGAAAGGCCGCGAAGGATTGGCCGCAGATGAACTTCGTGATCTATCACTCGGCGCTGCGGCCTTTCCTCGAACTACCCGATCAGGCCTGGGCGGATTTCGAGCAGACCGGCCGTATCCAATGGGCCACCGATCTCGCGGAAATCCCGCAGAAGTTCGGCGTCACCAACGTCTATGCCGAGCTCGGCACATCCTTTGCCAACTCGGCCGTGGCGCATCCGAAGTTCTGCGCTGCGCTGGTCGGCACGCTGATCAAGGGGATGGGTGTCGACCACGTCATGTGGGGCACCGACTCGGTCTGGTACGGTTCGCCACAGTGGCAGATCGAGGCGCTGCGCCGGCTCGAAATCCCCGAGGATATGCAGAGGAAGCACGGTTTTGCGGCGCTTGGCGACGCCAATAGCGCTACCAAGCAGATGATCTTCGCGGGCAACGCAACCAGGTTCTACAAAATCAAGCTGAAGGCGGCCGAGAATACCAGGATGCCGGCCTTTTCCGAGGACCGCCTCGCGGCGCTCAAGAGCGAGTACACACAAGCCTCGAAGCAACCGTCGAACCTGCGCTACGGCTACGTTCGCGCCGCCTAGCAACGGTGGCAGCGGCGGGCAAGCGACAGTCGCGCATGGCCGAGTCCACGCCAAGGAGATCGCGGCACCAGATTCCGGGCTCGGCGCACAAGTCGCGGGCCCCCATTGCGCACTTGCGCAATGGGGAATGACGGCGGCACCGCCTTGATCCTCTCCGTCAAATAGACCACCATCGCGCATCTACCGCTCACGATAGAATGGGCGAGGAAACACGGAAATGAACGGGGTTGGTCTGGTCGAGCGCGCGCGGGCGATCGCGCCGCTGATTGCGGGCGAGGCGGACGAGATCGAGCGGACGCGGCGGCTGACGCCCGCCGTCACTGACGCGCTGATCGAAAACGGGCTCTATCGCGCGCTGCTGCCGCAGAAGCTCGGCGGCACTGAAGCCGCGCCGGAAGCCTTCATGCAGATGCTGGAGGAGATCGCGAAGGCGGATGCCTCCACAGCCTGGTGCCTCGGCCAGTGCAGCGTCTGCGCGATGATTGCAGCGTCCCTCGACCATGACACCGCGCACGAGATCTTCAACACACCGCCCGGCATCCTCGCCTGGGGCGCGATCGCACATGAGGCGCGCGCGGTCGAGGGCGGCTATCGCGTCAGTGCGCGCTGGGATTTTGCCTCGGGCTCGCGGCAGGCGAGCTGGCTGGGCGCGCATGTCCGCATCCTCGGTGCCGACGGCACGCCGCGCAAGAATGCCGATGGCTCGCCGGAGGTGCGCACCATCCTGTTTCCCGTTGCGAGCGCGACGCTCCACGACGTCTGGAATGCGATCGGGCTCGCCGGCACCGGCACCGATTCGTACGAGGTGCGTGACCTCTTCATCCCCGAGCGCTTCGCGACGTTTCGTGATGTACCGCAGGCCCTGCGCGAGCCGGGCCCGCTCTACAGGCTCGGGACCGGTTCGGCCTTCAGCCTCGGCTTCGCCGCGGTCTCGCTCGGGGTCGCGCGCGCCACGCTGGATGCCGCAATTGCGCTGGCGCGCGGCAAACACCAGTCGCTCGCCACAAGCGCGATGCGCGACAACCAGGCTGTCCAGGGCCTGATCGGCCGCACCGAAGGCGATCTTCGCGCCGCCCGCGCCTATCTCTACGCGACGGCAAGCGCGATGTGGCGTGACCTGGCCGCGACCGGCGAGTTCGGCAGTGCGCACCGCACCGCGGTCCGGCTGGCCGCGACCTGGACCATCCATCAGGCGGCAAAAGTGGTCGACACCGCCTATCACATGGCGGGCGCGACCGCCGTATTCCGCAGCAATCCGTTCGAGCGGCGGTTTCGCGACATGCACGCGATCGCCCAGCAGCTCCAGGCCCGCGACACGCATTACGAGGATGTCGGCAAGGTGATCCTCGCGGGCGCCGGGTCATGAGGCGATGAGTCTTGATTGAATCCGTGCATGCCGAGAGCGCAAGCGCAGGCAGCCCCGTTGAGGCCATCCTTCGAGATGCCGCTATCGGCGGGAGATTGTCTCGTTCCGCATCGTCATTGCGAGCCAACGGGGCCGCGCGTCGCGCGGACCCGTTGGCTCGCAATGACGGAGTGCGGTGCGCCGTCACGCCACAAGCGCGGCGTCCTCGTCACCAGCGGCATCGATTCCGCGCTGCGCGGCCAACAGGCTGATGATCTCGGCATTGGGCCGGGCCTTGCTGAACAGAAAGCCCTGACCCTCGTCACAGCCTTCCGCCCTGAGGCAGCTCAACTCGGCTTCGGTCTCGACGCCCTCGGCGGTGATGGTGACCCCTAAACCTTTGCCGAGGCTGACGATCGAGCGAATGATCGCCTGCGCCTCGCGATTGGCCCCTAAGTCGCGCACGAAGGACTGGTCGACCTTGATCTTGTCGAACGGAAAGCTGCGCAAATAACTGAGGCTGGAATAGCCGGTGCCGAAATCGTCCATCGAGATGCGCACGCCGAGCGCGCGCAGCGCGTGCAGCGTCGCCAGCACCTGCGCGCTCTTCTCGAGCAGCAGCGTCTCGGTGATCTCGAGCTCGAGGCGGCGCGGCAGCAGGCCGGACTGCTTCAGGGCGTCGGTCACGATCGAAAGCAGATTGCCGCTGCGGAACTGGAGCGGCGACAGGTTGACGGCGACGCGGACGTCATCCGGCCAGGTCGCAGCATCGAGGCAGGCGCGGCGCAGCATCAAGCCGCCGAGCGGATTGATCAAGCCGGTTTCCTCCGCGACCGGAATGAACTCGGCCGGCGAGACCATGCCGCGTTCGGGATGCGGCCAGCGCACCAGCGCCTCGAAGCCGGTGATGCGCCCGCTGGAGAGATCGACCAATGGCTGGTAATAGGGCCGCAGCACGTCGTTCTGGATCGCGTCGCGCAGCTCGACCTCGATCTTGCGGCGGCTTTGGGCCCTGGCATCGAGGGCAGCCTCGAAGAACGCGAAGGTGCCGCGGGCATCGATCTTGGCGCGCGACAGCGCCATGTCGGCGCTCTTGAGCAGCTTCTCCGAATCCTCGCCGTCGGCGGGCGCCATTGCGATACCGATGGAGGCGCCGATCACCACGGAATGACCGTCAAGCAGATAGGGATCGGCGACGGCTTCGAGGGGGCGCTTGGCCAGCATCACCGCGTCCTCGGGGCGTGCGAGCCCGCTCTGCACGATGGCGAACTCGTCCGAGTTCAGCCGCGCCAGCGCATCCTCCTCGCGCAAGGTCGAGCGCAGCCGCTTGGCTACGCCGCGCAGCAGCTTGTCGCCGACCGCGTGTCCCAGCGTGTCGTTGACCGCCTTGAAATTGTCGAGCCCGAGCATCAGCACCGCGACCTTCTCGGCGCTGCGGCGCGTGTGCAGAAGCATCTCGTCCATCTGCTGGCGCAGCAGGTTGCGGTTCGGAAGGCCCGTGAGCCCGTCATGCTGGGCCATGAAGGCGAGCCGCGCCTCGGCGCGCTTGCGTTCGGTGATGTCCATCAGCGCGAGCAGCACCGCCGGCCGGCCGGCATAGGTCAGCTCGCGGGAGTAGATCGCAAGATCGATCAGGGCGCCATCGGCCTTGACGTGCTTCCAGGTGCGCGCGGCCTGCTCCTCGCTGGAGCGGTCGGTGGTCCAGGGCGGTTCGCTGTCGAACGCCTGCAGCGACCGGATCGTCAGCTTCTCGAACTCGGTACGGCTATAGCCGTAGTGAGCGATGGCGGCATCGTTGACGCCGAGAATGCATTCGTCATCGAGCGCGCACACGATCATGGGGACGGGATTGCCGTCGAACAGCAGGCGGAACGAGGCCTCACGCTGCTTCAATTCGGTGATGTCGACGCGCAGGCCGACGACGCCGCCATCATCGGTCAGCCGCTCCTCGATCAGGATGACGCGGCCGTCGGCTAGCTTCTGCTCATGGCGTGCGCCCGGTTGATAGAGTTTCTGCAGCCGCTCGGAGATCCACTCGTCCTCGTGGCCGATCGCCTCCGGATAGTCGCCGCGCGCGACGCCGACGCGCAAGGTATCTTCGAGGCGCGCGCCTTCCGCGAACAGATCGGCGGTCTTGCGATAGATCTCGGCGTATTTCCTGTTCCAGAGGACATAGCGGCCTTCGGCATCGAGAAAGACGATGCCCTGCGGCAGGATGTCGATGGCCTGGCGAAGGCGTTCATGCGACTTGCGCGCGTCCGCGATCGCAGCCTCCGCCTCGGCGCGGCTGCGCATGAGTTCGTCGATCTCGACAGACGAACTTTGCGGAGCTGCGGCCGCAGAGCCAGGCATGCGCAAGCGCCCGCGGCTCCAGGCCAACCGCTTTCGCTTTCTTGCTTTTCGAGACCCCAAACTCAACGTCACACGTCCCACTCGCACCCAGTGGCCGCAAGTCTTCGGGCAAGTGTCTGAAAAAACAGTAATCTCGGGCCGTGACCTGCAGCGCCGTCCGCTGCGACAGGTTGCGAATCTTAGTTTTGTGCCTGTTTGCGAGGCGCCGCCGTCCAAGCTGGCGCGGCAGCCGAGGCATACAGTCTCGATCGAAGAGTGGAATGGCGCAAAAAAACGCGCGCTCTTCATGAATCAAGTCCGGCGACGTGTCCATTTGCACACAGGGCAGGCCCATTCCGGATTGCTTCGCGCGAATTTTGGTCAATCCGACACACGGTTATCGCTGCGTTAATAAAGAGGCCGCCGGAGGCAGGCATGACCTAAATCTTAACCCTGACGTTGTGTTGGGCTATAACAACGTCTGCATGAGTCCCCGCCGCATCACCCCTCTCCTGCTCCTGTTGGCTCTCCTGCTCGCCGGCGCTGCGCTGGCCCAGGACAAGGGCAGCGTGAATCCAAATCCGCTGCCGCCGCTCGCCAATCCCAACGATCCCAAGATCGGCGCCAAGGAGCTGTTCGCGCGACAAGTCCTGCCCTCGAAGGGGCCGGCGCATGTCATCGGCTCTTACGTCAAGGGCTGCATCGGCGGCGCCGCGCAGATGCCGCTCAACGGCGACAATTGGCAGGTGATGCGGCTGTCGCGCAATCGCAATTGGGGCCACCCCGACATGATCGCGCTGATCAAGCGGCTCGCGGCCAAGGCGCACAAGGACGCCGGCTGGCCGGGCATCCTGGTGGGCGACATCGGCCAGCCGCGCGGCGGCCCCGCATTGTCGGGCCATGCCAGCCATCAGATCGGATTGGACGCCGACATCTGGCTGACGCCGATGCCCGACCATCGTCTTTCGCGCGAGGAGCGCGAGGAGATGTCGGCAGTGATGATGGTGCGCGAGGACCGGCTCGATATCGATCCGAGAGTGTTCACGTCAGGTCACGTGCTGGTGCTGCGCGACGCCGCGCAGGAGCCGGCGGTGCAGCGCATCTTCGTCAATGCCGCGATCAAGAAGGCGCTGTGCCGCGAGGCCAAGGGCGACCGCTCCTGGCTGTCGAAGATCCGCCCCTGGTGGGGCCACGACTATCACTTCCACATCCGCATGCGCTGCCCGCCGGGCGCCAGTGAATGCGAGAGCCAGAAGTCGCAGTCCGAGGACGAAGGCTGCAAGCCCTCCGACCTCGCCTACTGGTTCAGCGATGCGGTGCTGCACCCGAAGCCGCCACTGATCCCGCCCAAGCCCAAGCCGCCGATGACACTGGCGCAGATGCCGGCCGCCTGCAAAGCCGTGCTGCATGCGCCGGATGCGAAGCCGTAGCGCTCACCGCCGTCGTCCTGGCGATAGCCGGAACGACGACGAGATCGCACCGATGCGCTTATGCCGGATGACAAGTCACTAGCTGGCTTGCACCGCGCGAATGCGCTAGGATGCGGCGTCGCCTTGGCCGTAAGCGGGCGGCTTTACCGGGATGCGTATCCCGCCCTCACCGATCCGATTCATCTCCCACGCGCGGCATTGTCGCGCGCGCCAGCGTCGCGAGAGCTCCATGCGCATCAGTGCACGCAACCAGATCAAGGGCACCGTCGTCGAGGTCACGAAGGGAGCAACGACCTCCCACGTCCGTGTCGACATCGGCAACGGCACGATCGTGACCTCCGCGATCACCAACGAGGCGGTCGACGATCTCGGCATCAAGGTGCAGGGCCAGGTCTTCGTCGTGATCAAGGCCTCCGACGTCATGATCGCGGTCGACTGACATGCGCACGTCTCTGATCCTCGCGCTGCTGCTGCTCGGTGCCGGCCCCGTTCTCGCGGCCGAAGAGCCGAGCGGCTGCGACAAGTTCAAATGGCCGATCGCGCGCGAGCGCGCCGCGCTCACGACGCCGGACCGTGCGAAGCTCGCAACGGGGAGCGAACAGGCGACCTTGCCGTCATCGGCCATTACGCTGGGACTGGTGACGCCCGCGGACGCCAAGCTGCCGACGCCCCCCGAACGCACGCCTAAGGAGGGTACCTTTGCCGGCTTCGCGAGCTTCAAGGCCGCGCCCAAGGCTGGGCTCTACACCGTCAGCCTCTCGGCCGGCGCCTGGGTCGACGTGATACAGGACGGGCACGTGCTCAAGCCCGTCGCCTTCAGCGGCGCGACCGCTTGCGACGGCATCCGCAAGACCATGAAATACGAGCTTGCCGCACAGCCCTTGGTGCTCCAGGTCAGCGGCGCCAAGGACAACGCTGTCTCGATCGCGATCCTGCCGGCGCAATAGACCCGCCTCCAGACAAACCGTCGCCTTTGACCTGAAGCCTCAGCCTGCTATCTTCGCGAGCAGCGATATCCCCGTCGGCCGTAAGCCGCTACGGGGCCCCGCGGAACAGCGCTTCCGCCCATCGTGCCTGACCCACCAACGCCAGATTTGCGCGTGCGCCTGCACGCGCGAGCTTGCACGGAGCGCTATCCATGTTTCGCATTGCCGGACTTTTCACCGCCTTCGTGATCCTCGCGGGCGCGAGCCTCTCGCCCGCCGCCGCCGAGGACAAGACCATCACCGTGTTCGCCGCGGCCTCGATGAAGAACGCGCTCGACGAGATCGACGCCGCCTACACCGCCAAGACCGGCATCAAGTTCAGCGTCAGCTATGCCGCGAGCTCAGTGCTCGCGAGGCAGATCGAGCAGGGCGCGCCGGCCGACGTGTTCGTCTCCGCCGATACCGACTGGATGGACTACGCGACGGCTAAGAAGACCATCAACGAACAGACCCGTGTCAACCTGCTCGGCAACAACATCGTGCTGATCGCGCCGAAGGATTCCAAAATCGATCACGTGACGATCGCCCAGGGCTTCGATCTCGCAAAGCTCGCCGGCGACGGCAAGATCGCGACCGGCGACGTGAAGGCGGTACCGGTCGGCAAATATGCCAAGGCGGCGCTGGAGAAGCTCGACGCTTGGCAGGCGGCGGAGGCGAAATTCGCCATGGCCGAGAGCGTGCGCGCGGCGCTGACGCTGGTGGCCCGCGGCGAGGCTGCGCTCGGCATCGTCTATTCGACCGACGCCAAGGTCGAGCCCGGCGTCAAGATCGTCGGCACCTTCCCGGCGGATTCGCATCCCGCGATCATCTATCCGGTCGCGGCGACCACGGCAGCGAAGCCGGAGACCAGCGGCTATCTCGCCTTCCTGCGCTCATCGGTGGCCAAGCAGATTTTGGAGAAGTACGGCTTCAAGTTCCTGATCAGCCCGACAACTTGATTTTTGCGACTTGATGTTTGCGATTTGATGTCCGAGATCACGCCTGCGGAATGGACGGCGATCCTGCTCTCGCTCAGGGTCGCCGTCATCGCAACGCTGGTGGCGACGCCGTTCGGCGTTGCCCTGGCATGGCTGCTCGCCCGCCGCGACTTCTGGGGCAAGTCGCTCGTCGACGCGCTGGTGCACCTGCCCTTGGTGCTGCCGCCTGTCGTCACCGGCTATCTCCTGCTTCTCAGCTTCGGCCGCCGCGGCCTCGTCGGCGGCTTTCTCGCCGATCATCTCGGCATCGTCTTCGCCTTCCGCTGGACCGGCGCGGCACTCGCCTGCGGCGTGATGTCGTTTCCGCTTCTGGTGCGGCCGATGCGGCTGTCAATCGAGGCGATTGATCGTCGGCTCGAGCAGGCCGCCGAGACGTTGGGCGCGGCGCCCTGGAAAATCTTCTTCACGGTGACACTGCCGCTGGCGCTGCCCGGCGTGCTCGCTGGCATGGTGCTCGGCTTTGCCAAGGCAATCGGCGAGTTCGGTGCGACGATCACTTTCGTCTCCAACATTCCCGGCGAGACCCAGACGATCTCCTCGGCGATCTATTCGCTGATCCAGACGCCCGATGGCGACGCTGCCGCGGGCCGGCTCGTCATCATCTCGATCGTGCTCGCGCTCGGCGCGCTGATCGTCGCCGAGTGGTTCGCTCGCCGCGCGACCGCGCGATTGCATGGAAACTGACATGCTGCATGTCGAGGTCGAAAAACAACTCGGTGAGTTCTCGCTGCACGCCTCCTTCACCAGCGAGGGCCGCGTCACCGGCCTGTTCGGCGCGTCGGGCGCCGGCAAGAGCTCGCTCGTCAACATGATCGCGGGCCTCTTGCGTCCCGACCACGGAACCATCGCGATTGACGGCGATGTCGTCGACGACACCGCGGCCGGCATCCACGTACCGACCTATCGCCGCCGCATCGGCTACGTTTTCCAGGACGCGCGGCTGTTTCCGCATCTCAACGTCGCGCAGAATCTCGATTACGGCCGGCGGATGAATCGCCTCGCGCCCGATCCCGTGCAGCACAAGCGTATCATCGACCTGCTCGACATCGGCGCGCTGCTCGACCGTCGCCCCGGGAAACTCTCCGGCGGCGAACGCCAGCGCGTCGCGCTCGGACGCGCGCTCCTGTCCAAGCCGCGCCTGCTGCTGCTCGACGAGCCGCTCGGCGCGCTGGACGAAGGCCGCAAGCTGGAGATCCTGCCCTATTTGATGCGGCTGCGCGACGACGCCAATGTGCCGATGGTCTATGTCAGCCACGACGTCGCCGAGTTGCGCCAGCTCGCCACGCAAATCGTGATGCTGAAGCAAGGCCGGGTGACGTCGTTCGGCGGGGTGAAGGTGTTGTCGTGAGGCGTTGGCAGGGAGGAGTTGTGGCGCGAGACTGGCAACCCACGAGTCTTCGCCAAACTCGATCCTGTGGTTATGGGTCCCGGGCTCGCGCTATGCGCGCCCCGGGACGACGGTGAAGATGACGCTATTTCATCGCGTCATCTTCAGATCGCGCCGGCCTACCACCCACGCTCGACGTTGCGCACGTCGCCGGTGCTGGCGTCGACAAAGACCTGCATCCAGCGGCCGGTACGATCGCGGCCCTCGATCCGCCATTCGTCGCCGAGGAACTGGGTGTGGGAGACGGTCATGACGCCGATGTCGGTCGCGACATCGAGCGCCGCCTGCATCGAGATCTGATCGCCCGTATCGAAGGCCATCGCCGGCGCGGCCGCCCCTAAGCCGATCGCGACGATGGCCGGCAAGATGAGTTTTCGCATGGACTGCTCCTGTCAAAGACGTTGACCGTTACGCCGCTAGGAACGAGCAGAACGGGCATGCGTTCCGGCCGCAACCCTAAGGGAACAGCGGAAACTTTCGGCGCTTGCGGCGTTTTGGTGGCAGGTTCCCTACGAAATGGGCGCCACTCTCTCCCGAACTTCAGGACGCCGTTTTATGGTATGGCGCTTCAACAAACTCCGTCATTGCGAGCGCAGCGAAGCAATCCAGACTCTCACCGCGGAAAGATTCTGGATTGCTTCGCTGCGCTCGCAATGACGAGAGTGGGGCTGGTTCCGTCCTGCCAAACTCGATACGGAACGCGCGGCACCTAAATCCCCGCCACCGAGGTCCAGAGATCGGCGAGCTTGCGCCGCAGGGCCTGCGCGCGCGTCACGGGCTCCGGCTTCTCCTCGTCCTCCGGCAGGCGCAGGCCGACGACGTTGACGCGGCCACCGGAGATCGAGCGGGCCACCAGCACGATCTCGCCGAGCGCGAGCTCCGCACCCTCCTTCGGTGCGCGATCGAGGTGAACGTCGAAATAATCGGCCAGGGTCAGCCTGCCCTCGTCCTCGCTCACCTTCACGCCATAGATCTCGGCGAGCTCGGCGAGGGTGTGCTCGCCGGAGACCATGAAGTCGCCGAGCAGATGCGGATCGGGCGCCGAGCTCGGCTGCATGTCGACGAAGAAGCGGTCGAGCGACTCGGCCTTTTCCGGCGGAGCGAGCAGATAGATGTAGTCGCCCGGCGCGATCGGATCGGCCTCGTTGGGCGTCAGGATGCTCTCGTTGCGGATCACCAGCGTCGGCTTGGACCATGACGGGATCAGACCGCGGCGGAAATACAGGCTCTTGGGACGGACGGAATAGCCGACGAGCTGCTGCTCGAGCTGGCCGGGCAGGTCCAGCTCGACGCGGCGCGGCCCGCGCTCGGCGCGCGGCAGCGCCACGTGCAGCTTCCGCGCAGCGGGCGCCAGCGTCCAGCCCTGCAGCAAAAGCGAGATGATGACGACGACGAAGGCGACGTCGAAATAGAGATAAGCCTTCGTCAATCCGACCAGCATCGGGATAGATGCAAGGAAGATCGCGACCGCACCGCGTAAGCCCGTCCAGGCGATGAAGATCTTCTCGCGCCAGTTGAAGCGGAAAGGGGCGAGGCACACGAACACCGCCAGCGGTCTTGCGATCAGCATCAGCACAAAGGCGACTTCGACGGCCGGCAATGCGCTGGCGCCGAGCCGCTGCGGGGAGACCAGAAGGCCGAGCAGCACGAACATCACGATTTGCGCGAGCCAGGTCGCCGCGTCGAGAAATGTCACCACCGAATTGTGGGCGCGCGTCGGACGGTTGCCGATAATGATGCCGGCAAGATAGACCGCGAGGAAGCCGGAGGCGTGCACGATCTGCGAGCCGCCGAAGATGACGAGCGCCGCGGTGGTGACGAACGGCGCATGCAGGCCCTGCGGCAGCGCCACCTTGTTGAGCGCCACGACGACCAGGCGTCCGCCGATCACGCCGATGACGGCGCCCAGCACCGCCTCCTGGATGAATTCGATCAGCACATGGCCCGCCGTGCCCGACCCCAGCGAGATGTATTCCACCAGCATCAGCGTGAGGAAGATCGCGAAGGGATCGTTGGTGCCTGACTCCGCCTCCAGCGTCGCACCGACGCGCGGACGCAAGCGCAGGCCCTGGGTGTGCACCAGGAGGAATACCGCAGCGGCGTCGGTCGAGGCGACGACCGCGCCGACCAGGAGCGCCTCGGACCAGTTCAGGTCGAGCGCGAATTTGGCGAAGGGGGCAGTGATCAGCGCGGTGAGGAGCACACCGGCGGTCGCAAGCACCACCGACGGCGCGAGCACGGTCCGGATGCTCGCAAACCGCGTCCGCAAGCCGCCGTCGAACAGGATCAGTGCGAGCGCCACCGAGCCGACCAGATAGGTCGTGCGCACATCGTCGAACTGGAGCTGCCCGGGGCCGGAATCGCCCGCCAGCATGCCGATCGCAAGGAAGACCAGCAGCAGCGGCGCGCCGAAGCGTAGCGCGAGCAGGCTCGAGAGGATGCCGGCCATCACCAGGACGGCGCCGAGCAGAATGGCGATGCTGACCGAGTCGAGAGAAGCCATGTGGTGCTGCGGGTTACTCCAAGATCGACGGGATTCAGTTCAGACGGGCACTGGCCGGGCCACTCCCTCGCCCGCTTGCGGGGTCGGGACGAGCAGAGTTCGCCCTGAGAGGGTGGCGTGAGGGCGAGTCTCCACAGGGACGGTGACTGAGAGACTCGCGGAGAGTCCCCCTCACCCGAAATTCAAGCTGCGCTCGAATTTCGACCTCTCCCCGCAAGCGGGGAGAGGTGAGGTGTGCCACGACCGACAGATTTGCCCAGCTCGAAAACATGTGCTCATGATCCTTATCGTCGTCGCATTCCCGCGCCAACCCATTTTCTCCCGCTCGCGGCAATCTGCCCGTATTTTGCGGCCTTAACTCGCATCACATGGCGGTGTATCGATGGTTCGGCCGCTCCCTTTGTGGGATTCTGCGGCGCCCTCGAATCATCCGTCCCGCCCTGATCACCGACGAGACCGCCCGAATGGACATGGACCTCAAAGACCTCACGGAGTTCGTGCAGACGACCGCGCGCAGCGTCGGCGCCGAGATCTCGTCGCCGTGGTTCTACCTCCAGTTCGGTCTCATCCTGACCGCGGCCGGCATCGCCTATGCGGCGGAAGCGGGCATTCGCAACCGCGTGGACATGACGAACCTGGCGATCCGCTGGCCGCTGCCACTTCGCCACTTCGCCCGCGTGATGGTCTCCAGCGCCTCCACGGCGGTGTTCACCCTGCTCGTGATCATCTCCCGCGTGGTGATGTATCATGCGACCTGGCCGAGCCGGAGCTACCTGCTGATGGTCGCCGCGAAGCTGGGGCTGGCCTGGCTCGCGATTCGGCTCGTGACCTCGGTGCTGCGCAACGCCTTCATCGTCAAGCTGGTGTCGATCACGGCGTGGTTCGTCGCGGCCCTCTCCATCATCGGCCAGCTCGATGCGACGGTGGAGATGCTCGACTCCTTCGCGATCGTGCTCGGCGGCCTGCGGCTGACGCCGCTGCTGCTGATCAAGGCGGGCGCGCTCCTGATCATCGCGCTCTGGCTCACCAACGTCGCGAGCAATTTCGCCGAGAGCCGGATCAACTCAACGACCGACCTGACGCCGTCGGTGCAGGTGCTGCTGGTCAAGATCATCCGGATCGGCCTTCTCACCGTCGCCATCGTGATCGCGCTCGGCGCGGTCGGCATCGATCTGTCTGCACTCGCGGTGTTTTCCGGCGCGGTCGGCGTCGGCATCGGTATCGGCCTGCAGAAGATCGTCGCCAACTTCATCTCGGGGATCATCCTGCTCGCCGACAAGTCGGTGAAGCCGGGCGATCTCGTCACCATCGGCGACAATACCGGCCGCATCAGCGCGATGAAGACGCGCTATATTTCCGTTGCCGCCGGCGACGGCCGCGAATTCCTGGTGCCGAACGAGGACTTGGTGACGCAGAAGGTCGTCAACTGGACCTATACGGACAAGAACACGCTGGTGAAGATCACCTTCGGCACCAACTACGACGCCGATCCGAGGCTCGTCTGCAAGCTCGCGATCGAGACCGCCGCCGCCCACCCGCGCGCGCAGAAGGGCAAGCCGCCGAACTGCATCCTGACCGAGTTTGCCGAGGCAGGGATGAAATTCTCGCTGACCCTCTGGCTCGCCGATCCCGACGGCATGGACAACGTCAAGAGCGACGTCATGCTGGCGCTGTGGGAGGCCTTCAAGCGCGAAGGTATCCGGGTTCCCTACCCCGTTCGCGAAATCCGCATCCGCGGCGGCGCTCTGCCGGTGGAAACCACCGTAGAAGTCCCGAATTGAGTCGCCTTTCAGACGCAGGACGGCCAAGCTTGGCTTGCATGAAGGCCGGCGATCATTAGATTAGGGCGTGAAATCAAGCCCTTCCGCCGACATCGCGACCAGCCTCGAGCCCGTAAAGATCGCAACCAGATGAGCTACGTCGAAGCCACCGATACCTCGCTCCGCAAGACCGGACAGATCAAGCTGCATGGCCCGAGCGCCTTTGCCGGCATGCGGAAGGCGGGAGCGCTGGTGGCCAAGTGTCTCGACGAACTCACCGACATCGTCGGCCCGGGCGTGCCGACCTCGCGCATCGACGAGTTCGTCCGCGAGTTCGCCTTTGGCCACGGCGCCTATCCGGCGACGCTGATGTATCGTGGCTATCGCTATTCGACCTGCACCTCGCTCAACCACGTGGTCTGCCACGGCATGCCCGGCGATCGGCCGCTGAAGGAAGGCGACATCGTCAACATCGACGTCACCTTCATCGTCGACGGCTGGTATGGCGATTCCAGCCGGATGTATGCGATCGGCCCGATCGCGCGCAAGGCCGAGCGGCTGATCGAGGTGACTTACGAGGCGATGATGCGCGGTATCGCCGCAGTGAAGCCGGGCGCCACCACCGGCGACATCGGCCACGCCATCCAGAGCTTCGTCGAACCGCAGGGCATGAGCGTGGTGCGTGATTTCTGCGGCCATGGTCTCGGGCGCATGTTCCACGATGAGCCCAACATCATCCATATCGGCCGACCCGGCGAGGGCGTCCAGCTCAAGCCCGGCATGTTCTTCACCATCGAGCCGATGATCAATCTCGGCAAGCCGCATGTGAAGATCCTTTCCGACGGCTGGACCGCCGTGACCCGCGACCGCTCGCTGTCGGCGCAGTTCGAGCACTCCGTCGGCGTGACCGCCACGGGCGTCGAGATCTTCACGCTGTCGGAACGGCACGGCGAGAAGCAGATCGGCTGATTTTTTTAGCGCGGCTCGCTCACACCATCGCGACGTCTATCGCCGGCGCCGGAATGACGATGGTGGCCGCTTGTAGGTTGCGGCAAAGGCATCGTTAAACCGACGAACGCTGCCGAATCCGGCCGCGAAGGCGATCTCCGCCAATGTCATATCGGTCTGATCGATCAGGCGCTTGGCTTCCTGCACGCGCCGCGTCGCGGCAATCTCGCTGGGGCTTGCGCCGGCGTGGCGCATGAACAGGCGCAGCAGATGGCGCGGCCCGACTCCAAGGATTTCGGCGAGCTCCGCCATCGACCCCCGATCCAGAAAACCGTCATTGATCAGGCGCATCCCGCGCGCAACGGTAGTGGCTGTCCCCATCCACGCCGGTGACCCCGGCGCTGCTTCCGGCCGGCAGCGCAGGCACGGGCGAAAACCGGCCCGCTCGGCGGCGGCCGCGGTCGCATAGAAGGTGACGTTCTCGGAGCGCGCCGGGCGAACCGGGCAGACCGGCCGGCAATAGATCCGCGTCGAGCGAACGCCGGAGAAGAACAGGCCGTCGAACGCGCGGGCACGCGCCAGCCGCGCCCGATCGCAGGTCTCCCAATCGAGATGCGGCGGCAGCACTTGCCGATGGGCTGGAATTCTCGCCATGACGGAAAGGTAGTCTCAACCCATCCCGCCGAGTAGCCGAAACCGGACTCGATCGGGCGATGAGGTCCGAATTCGGCCAGCCTGCGCCGCCGTTCGGGATCATGGTGGCGACAAGTTCCGGAGCAGATCCCATGAGCACGCAGGCGCCACAGGCAAGGTCAGGGCAAACCACACTCGCGCGCGAGATCGGGCTGTTACTGCTCCTTTCGCTGATCTGGGGCAGCTCATTCACGCTGATCAAGGTGGCGATCCCGACGATTCCGCCGTTCACAATGGTTGCCGTACGCGTGACGATCGCAGCCATTCTCCTGACCCTGATCGCCACCGCGCAAGGACACTTCCTTCCCCGCCAAGGGTCGGTCTGGCTCGCTTTCTTCGTGCAAGGGCTGCTGCAGAGCGCGCTGCCATTCACCCTGATCAGTTGGGGCGAGATGCATATCGCGAGCGGGCTGGCCGGCGTGCTCAATGCAACCCCGCCGATGTTCGTGCTCGCGATCGCGATGATCACCGGACGCGGGCGCCGGACCATAAGCAGCCAAAAGGTCATCGGTGTCGGTCTTGGCCTCGCAGGCGTGGCCGTGACAATGGGCATCGATGCGCTCTCCGGGATCGGCACGGCGGCACCGCTGGCGCAAGCGGCCGTGCTCGGCGCGAGCCTTTGCTACGCGCTCGCGCCGATATGGGGACAGCGGTTCTCGAACCTTCCCGCAATCGTCACGGCCGCCGGTGCCATGAGCTGCGCCGCGATCCTGATGCTGCCCGCGGCCGCCGTCCTCGAGCAGCCATGGAGGCTGGCGCTGACGGCACAGGCGATCACGGCGGTCGTCACCCTTGCGGCCGTCTGCACCGCGCTTGCGATGGTGATCTATTTCCGGCTGATCCACACGCTCGGCCCACTCGGCACGACCAGCGGGAGCTACCTGCGCGCGGGATTCGCGGTGGCACTCGGCATCGCCCTGCTTGGCGAGCGCTTTACCTGGTCTGGTCTGGCCGGAATGCTGCTCATTGTGGCCGGGGTGGTGGCTGTCACGGTGCCTCCACGGAAGCGACACAGCGAGAAACAATCGATCTGATTGCCGCCATTGTCGCAGCTTGATCTTGCCATCCCCCCTGCCGATGACGATCTCTCCTCGGGGCTAACAGGAGAGATGATTGGCCAAGTCAACGCGTCGCGGTTTCCTTGGATTCGTGTCCGCCAGCGTCGCCGGCCTGCTGCAGACCCGTGCCCAAGCAGCTCCAGCCACCGCCGACATCGAGCCGGCCTGCATCCTGACGCCCCAGGCGGAGGAAGGGCCGTTCTATGCCGACCCGAAACTCGTTCGGTCCGACATTACGGAGGGCAGGCCCGGCGTGCCGCTGACACTGAGGCTGCGCGTGATCGAAGCCGGGCCCTGCACGGCAATCAAGGACGCCCGGGTCGACATCTGGCATTGCGATGCAAAAGGCCTCTATTCGGCCTTTCCCGGCCAGGGTGACGGCCACAACGTCGACGCGACCAGCAAGACGTTTTTGCGCGGCACGCAAGTCACCGACGAGGCCGGCTGGGTTGCGTTCAACACCATCTATCCCGGCTGGTATGACGGCCGTGCCACGCACATCCATTTCAAGGTGTTTTTGGACGACCGCACGGTGCTGACCGGGCAGACTTTCCTGCCCGACGCACTGAACGAGTTCATCTACGTCAACGTTCCCGCCTACAAGGACCGCGCCCGGCAGCGCACGATCATCAACGCCAATGACTATGTGATCGGACGCTCCGACCCCGAGCATCGCGCCTTCTGCGCGGTGAAGGAGGAGCGCGACCGCTACGTTGCGACGCTGACGCTCGGCGTCGACCGCCGCGCCGATGCGACCGCCGGGCGCCGCGGACCTCCGCCGGGTCCATCGCCGTCAGGCATGGGCGGATCGATGTTCGGCCGCCCGATCAAGGACCGGCTCGCGGCGCTGGTGCCGGGATTGAAGCCGGGGCGCTAGAGCGGCGCCAGCGCAATTGACGGTTGCAAAAGACGTGACCCGCGGCGATGCTGGCGCGCGATGCCCGCCAAACCCGACTCCGGCAACAGCAAGTCTGAGGACACGCCGCACTATCACGGCCATCGCGAGCGGCTGCGCGAGCGCTTCTATAGCGCCGGTCCGGATGCGCTCAGCGACTACGAGCTGCTGGAGATGGCGTTGTTTCCGGCGCTGCCGCGTCGCGACACCAAGCCGCTCGCGAAGACGCTGATCAAGACCTTTGGCTCGTTTGCCGAGGTCGTTCATGCGCCCGTCGCGCGGCTGCGCGAGGTCGACGGCGTGGGCGAGTCAGTCGTCAACCAGCTCAAATTGATCGCGGCCGCCGCAAGCCGCGTGACCAAGGGCGAGGTCAACAGCCGCAACGCGCTGTCATCCTGGAACGAGGTGATCGACTATTGCCGCTCCAGCATGGCGTTTGCCGACAAGGAGCAATTCCGACTGCTCTTTCTCGACAAGCGCAACCAGCTCATCGCGGACGAGGTGCAGCAGACCGGTACTGTCGATCACACGCCGGTCTATCCGCGCGAGGTGGTCAAGCGCGCGCTTGAACTATCGGCAACTGCCCTGATCCTCGTGCACAACCACCCCTCAGGCGATCCCTCGCCCTCCCAGGCCGACATCCAGATGACCAAGGCCATCATCGATATCGCCAAACCGCTCGGCATCGCCGTGCACGACCACATCATCGTCGGTAGAAGCGGGCATGCGAGCCTGCGCGGGATGCGGTTGATCTAGGTCATCCGCCGCCCGTTTACCAACTATTAACTCTTCGCTTCGGGCCGCAGGGAACGTGTGTCACACTCATTCATCATCGAAGGAGGGGAATCGATGGTGAATCAGATAATCGAGCGCATGTGGAGCACGGGCCTGTCGTTGCTGAGCCCGGGCTATCTGGTCGACTGGCTTCTCGACCAGATCGAGAAATTGAGCCCAATGATGATGCCTGCTCCTATAGACATGCCGTCGTGCCAGCAGAGACGGGTCGAAACGCGCCTCGACTAACTCGGCGCGACGAAGCCTTACGCCGGCGATCACGCGCGTGACGCCGGCGGCAGGTCAAAGCAAAACTTCTCAATAGCAATATCGCGAATCGATCCGCACGTAGTAGCCGTCCGGACGCTGCATGTAGCAGCCGCGCTGATAGGCATAATAGCCGGAGCGGCGCCGCTCGCCTTCGGAGGCGATCGCAGCACCGGTGCCGGCGCCGACAACGGCGCCGATTGCCGCTCCGCGGCCGCCACCAAGCGCACCTCCCAGGATCGCCCCGCCGACGCCGCCGATGATGGCGCCACCGACGGCATCCTGCGCCGCCACCTCATGAACCGGCATCGCCATGGCAACCGTCAGACATGCCGCAATTCCAAGACCTCGAAGCATTTTCGCAATCCTCCCCATCTGATGCCGCAAGTGATAGCGCGGGCTACGAATTCCAGCCACAGCAATCGCGGATTTCTGGGAATTGGTACTGTTCTCGATGTCCGCGGCGAGGCCGCGACGGAACGAAGACACCGTGACTGGACACGCCCATCGGAAGCAAGTCTACATTTCCGGCGGCGCCGACATATTCACTTCGCCCTATGAGCCGTCGAGAACGGCGCAAAGCGATCGGCGAGGTCTCCACCGCCGCGTCTAGAATCAATCAAAACTGGAATCTCTCAAAACCGAATTGACGATGCGGCACGATCAGCAAGCCGTACTGATCGCCCTTTTGCCTATTTTTCCCGACGCTTAGCAGGACAAGGTCGAGCCGTAACTGATCCACGTGCGGTGCGCGCTTAGATCGATTCCGGACTGAGACCTATTGTCACGCCTTCGTATGTCACTGTAGCCGAGGGCCAGAGGCTTTCTCTGAAGGGGACAACAGTGAAGCGTTTAGTGGGACCGATCTGCGCGGCGACTGTGATGCTGTCCGCTTGCCAGGCAAATGCAGGGGAATCGCCGTTCGGCTGGATCTACACCGCCGATCTGCATCCGCAGGGCACGTTTGAATACGAGCACAAGTCGTTCATGCAAGCCGGCCAGTCGCAGGGCCAGTATTTCCTGATGCGGAACAAGGAGGAGATCGAGTACGGCCTCACCAACCAGCTCCAGATTTCCGGCTACTTCAACTGGAGTTACGCTAACGCCTACCGCAACGGATTCGATGGGACAACGGGCGGACCGGGCGCAACACAATTCCTGGACGCATCCTTCGATCAATACTCGCGTTACGAGAAGACGCGTTTCGACTCAGTTTCCTTCGAGGCGATCTATCAGGTTCTGAACCCCGTGACCGATCCCATCGGTCTTGCGCTTTACATCGAGCCGGAGATCGGCCCGAAGGAGAAGGAGCTTGAATGGCGGGTAATCCTGCAGAAGAATTTTCTCGACGATCGCCTGATCCTCGCCCTCAACATCATGGGCCAGCATGAGCGCGAGGTCTATGCCGACGGTTCAATCGAAAGAGCTTCGCCGATCGACGTGACGTTCGGTGCGTCCTACCTCGTGGCGCCGAACTGGATGATCGGCCTCGAGACGCGCATTCACAACGAATTCACTGGCTATTGGTTTAATAACCCCGAACATTCGGCGTTCTTTGCCGGACCAGTCATCCACTATGGCCAGAAGGAATTCTGGTGGACGCTGGCCTGGCGCCATCAGCTTCCGATGGTCATCACCTACAATGAGGATCAGGCGTCGGTCGTGAAGCACGGACGCATCTACGGCGACGAGCATGCGCGCGACGAGGTGATGTTCCGCCTCGGCGTTCCTTTCGCCGTGAAATGAACTCCGGCATTTCGAGGCAGCAAGATGAAGTGGACACCACTCATCGCAGCGCCGGCGGCGATCGTCGTGATCGCGCCGGCAAGCGCCAACGTGTACATGAGCGAACAGCAGGCGATGCAGGCGATCTTTCCCGGCGCCTCGTTCTCGCCCGGCGGCAGGGCGGGCGTTTTTCGTGCCTCCTCGGGCGGGATCGTCGTCATCGACCGCGTGCTGGGCAAGCACGAATACATCAAATACGCCGTCGGCATCACCGCCGCCGGCACGGTCAAGCGCATCGAGATCCTCGAATATAACGAGTCCTATGGCTATGAAGTTCGGGAGGCCTCGTGGCGGTCGCAATTCGTCGGCAAGAGCGCGAGTTCGCCGCTGCAGCTAAACGTCGATATCAAGAACATCAGCGGCGCGACGCTGTCGGCCAAGCATATCACCGATGGCGTGCGGCGCCTGGTCGGGCAGTTCCAGAGTTTGAAGGGGCAGTAGGCCATGAGGCGCGCGCGACCGCTGCTGGGCACGATCGTGGAGATCGAGGTCGACGGCATCGCACAGGCCGCCGCCGAAAAGGCGATTGCCGGCGCCTTCGAGGCGGTATCGCTGGTTCAGCGCTTGATGAGTTTCCACGATGGCAGGAGCGACATCGGGCGCATCAACCGGGAGGCGTTCCGGTTGCCTGTGACGATTCACCCCTGGACGGCACGCGTTCTGCGTCATGCTCAGACGCTTCATGCTGCAAGCAACGGCCTGTTCGACTGTGCAGTCGGCTTCGAGTTGATGCGACGCGACTTGCTGCCATCGGACGACCTCGATCATGTTGCCGCGGGCGACTTCGGCGCAGTGCACCTTTCGGCCGATCGATCCGTGCGCCTGACGACACCTGTCGCAATCGATCTTGGCGGAATCGCCAAGGGCTATGCGGTGGATCGTGCCATCGCCTCGCTTCGGTCGGCAGGCATCCGAAGTGCGACCGTCAATGCCGGCGGCGATCTGCGCGTGATGGGCGAGATCGACCAGCCGATCCACGTGCACGTTCCGAACGTAGGCCTGATCCCGGCGGGACACTTACGCAACGGTGCCGTTGCAACCTCCTCTGCCGCCGCTACTATCGGTCGAGACGGGGCGTCTCGGTCGCCGAGCTCCGGAACGGACGGCCGAGCCTATTCGGTGGTCGCGCCGAGCTGCATCGTCGCCGATGCGCTGACCAAGATCCTGGTTCAGACCGGCGAGCCACAGCACCCCTGCTTCGCGCGCTTCGGCGCGACGGCTTTCATCACCGCCGGCAACCTGCCATCGATCGCGGCCTGAACCCATGCGCCTCGGCCTTGTTCAGAAGAGCGTTGTCTGGACTACCACCAGCGTGGTCGCACTGAGCGGCCTCGCCTGGTTCGTCCTGCACGACCTTGTCGAGGCCGAGCCCGGTGAAAGTGAGCGGCTGCTGCTGACGCTGCACGGTATCTCGGCCTATGCGATGCTGATCGTGATTGGCTCGTTGCTACCGCTACATGTGCGTTCGGGCTGGAAACGGCAGCGCAAGCGGTGGACCGGCGGCACTACGCTCGCCACGCTCGTCTTGCTGGCTGTGACAGGCCTCGTTCTCTACTACGGGAGCGAACAGACCCGCGAGCCGGCCCGCTGGGTCCACATCGCCATCGGGCTCGCCTGTATCGCGCTGTTTCCCGTCCACGCGATGCTCACTGCAGCGGTCAGGCGCAGCGTGGACGCCGCCGCGCCGCGCGAAGATCAGACAACGGAAGGCCGGAGCCGCTTTGCATCCGCGATCATCGGCCGACGCTAGTCGCCGGGACGATTTTTAAACGAATCTCGTTCGAGTCATGGGGACAGCCAACGCTGCACCGCCTCAGTGGTGTCCGCCGGCGTCGTATTGAAGCAGATTGCGGCATTTGGCGCCAGACGATGCACGAGATTGAGGATCTTCTCGAACAACAGGAGGCGCTCCTTCGGTTCTCGCAGGCCCGCGCCGATCACGATGCAATCGAAGCTCTCGTCGCGCAACGCCGCCGTAACGGCGGCTTCCGCCGTGACGTCGAGATCGATCAGGCAGCTCGTGACCTCGAAGCCGAGACCGCGCAGCCGCAGGAGCTGCGCCTCGATGTAGTTACGGACGAGCTCAGGCGTGAGCTGCGGCAGCGCACTATAGTCCACGCTGCCCGGCTCGATGCCGATCGCAAGAACGCGCTTGGTCATGCGGGGCCTCCTGCGGGATCATCGCTGTCGCTAACGGATGACGGGTCCGGCGGGTTCCGGGATTCCGGCGTCGTCGTATCGCCGGCTGCGCGAAAGATTGCGGCCTTTGACCGCGGCAACCTCAGCGATTTCGTACCCGCCGTGTAAGCCAGTTCACACGCGACTGAGCCGGCAGCCTGCAACATTGCGCCCATTACGCCGAGAGCTCTTGCCGCGAGGACGGCACGGAGCTCTCACCAAGTTTGCACAAAGTCCGAACAATTTTAACAGTTTCGCGGGAGCGGGACATGGTGTCATTTCAGAGCCTGAAGAGCGAATATGAGAGGAATTGGGCCAACCTCCAGATCCGGCCCTCACGCCTTGACGATGCGAACGCGGTGGCGCATCGGGCGATCAACGGCAAGAAGACCTATCAGCAGATCGAGCAACGCACCGGTGTGCCCTGGCATTTCGTCGCCCTCTGCCACTATCGCGAGTCCAATTTCGATTTCGACACCTATCTCGGCAACGGCCAGTCGCTCAATCGCGTGACGACCATCGTACCGAAGGGGCGCGGCCCGTTCAGCTCGTTCGTCGACGGCGCCGTGGATGCGCTGAGAATCCAGGACTTCGTCGGCGCGACGGACTGGAGCGCCGCGCGAACCTTATTCCGGCTCGAGGCCTTCAACGGCTTCGGCTATCACGCCAAGGGCGTCAACTCGCCCTATCTCTACGGCGGCTCGACGCTCTACGGTCCACCCGAGGCGAGGGCCGGCAAGTTCGTCCGCGACCACGTGTTCGATCCGAGCCACGTGGACTCGCAGCTCGGAACGGCCGTGATCCTGCATGCGATGATGACGCTCGATTCCTCGATCAACCTCGACGGCAGTCCGCCGGGCGCGGGCAATCCCGAGCCCGACGAGGAGGCCGCGGCGACGATTGTTCTGATGCAGCAGGCGCTCAACCGGCTCGGCGCCAATCCGCCGCTCGCCGAGGACGGCATCAGCGGGCCGAAGACCAAGGCAGCGGTCTCGAGATTTCAGCAGCAGAACGGCATCAACGATTCGGGCCTGCTCGATGCAACCACCATTGCCGCCATCACACGGGCGTCCCAACCGATCACGGTGACGCCGCCCGTCGACCTGTCCCAGATCCTGAAGCGGCTGGAGGACCTCGCGCAGGTCATGCGGCCACCGGCGGCAGGCACGGCACCGGGCGGCACCACAGCGGTGACCAACGATCCGATCAGCGTGTTCGAACGTCTTTTCTCCCTCGTCAACAAGACCGCCCCGATGCCCGGAACAGTCTCGCCGACCAATGCCGCGCCGGTCGACCAGTTGAAGCAGGTCGTGGAGGTGCTCGGCACATTGCTCAACGGCAACGGCAAGCCCGTGCTCGGCCAGGTCAACGGCGCGCTCGGCGAGACGATCGGCAAGCTGCTGGATGGCAGGAAGACCGCGCTTGGCATCGGCGGCACGCTCATCACCGCGCTGTTGTCCGCGGTGACGGCGAGCCCCAATGCGGGAGGTCTTGCGGGCCTGTTCGGAACGATCGTGTCGGCCGTACCGGGTCTCGGCCAGTTCGCCATGCCGATATTCCTGGCGCTCTCGGCCTGGGGCGTGCTGGGCAAGCTGGAGAAATGGGCGCAGGGCACCGCTCCGCCGCCCAAGCCGGTCACCTAAGCCGGTGTCTTGAGCGCGGATCGCGCGCGGCGGCGCGCCTATTGACGCAGCATGATCAGGGGATCGGCAGTGTCGGGAACGCGCCGCCATTGCGCGTTGTCATCGGCCTCGAACTGCCAGGTCTCGCCGGCCTTCGACATCAGGATGATCTGGCCACGCTCGAGCCGCCATTGCGTCGGATTGAACTGCGCAATGACGGCATCGCATTTCGGCTTGAGGAAGACCTGGAAATTGTCCGGACCCGCTTCGGTGTTGGTCAGCGTCAGTCCGCAGACCGGCTGGCCGTTGCCGCGCACCATGGACCAGTCGCCGATCATCTGGTCCATCGACTTGGCCATCGAACGCGCGGCGGCGAGGTCTTGCAGGATGTAGACGCCCTCGCCCTGCCGCAAGCCTTCGAAGATACCGGCCTCGACCTCGGTGAAGTCGATCACGGCTTCGCCGGCCGCATCCTGCAAGCGAACGATGTCGAGTCCCTTGACGCTCCAAGCGACGATGTCCTTGGTGAATGGCAGCGCGGTCTTACAGGCGGGCTCGAGCTCTAACTTGAGGCCATGACCTGCGGCATCACCCCTGAGCGTGACGACGCAGGTCTTGCTGCGCTCGGTGGTCGAGAGCTCCCACTGCCCGACCATCTCTTTCTTCAGGGTCGTCGCATCCTGCGCCGGCGCAGGGCTCGCTGCGGCAACGCATGCCGCGATCGCCAATGCGAAGCCCCGAAGAATCCTCATCAGCGCCCCTTCACCGGAGTTTCCGCCACCGGCGTCAACGGCGCCTTGCCCGCGAACCAGCTCTTGAGATTGTCGACCACGAGCTGGTCCATGGCGTTGCGCGTGACCACCGAGGCCGAGCCGATATGCGGCAGCAGCACGACGTTCTGCATCGCCTTGAGCTCGTCCGGCACGTTGGGCTCGGCGGCGAACACGTCGAGGCCGGCGGCGAGGATGGTGCCGGACTTCAGCGCCTGGATCAGCGCCGGCTCGTCGACCACGGAGCCGCGCGCGACGTTGATCAGCACGCCACGCGGCCCCAGCGCCTTCAGCACCTCGGCATTGATCATCTTGTTGGTGCTGGCGCCGCCGGGCACGATGACCATCAGCGTGTCCACGGCCTTGGCCATCTCGATCAGGTCGGGATAGTGCTTGTAAGAGACGTCCTTGGCGGGGTTGCGCGAATGATAGACCACCGGCACCAGCGAGGCCTCGAGCCGGCGCGCAATGGCCTGGCCGATCCGCCCCATGCCGACGATGCCGACCTTGCGGTCGCGCAGCGAGCCGACGCTCAGCGGATAGTTCTGCGTGAGCCAGAGCCCGGAGCGCACATAGCGGTCGGCCTTGATGAATTCGCGCAAGGTGGCGAGCAGAAGGCCCATCGCGACATCGGCGACTTCTTCCGTCAGCACGTCGGGCGTATTGGTGACGATGACATCGTGCTCGCGCGCGTATTTGGCATCGACGTGATCATAGCCGACGCCGAAGCTCGCCACGATCTCGAGTTTCGGGAAAAGTGACAGCGAGTCCTTGTCGGCGCGCACGGTGTGATAGGTCACCGCGATCCCGCGGATCTTTTCCCGAACCGCCGGCGTCAGCCGCTCCAGGTCGGCGCGCGTCTCGGCCTTGTGCACGACGAAATGATCGGAGAAGCCGTTGTCGAGGATCGGCCGCACCGGCCCATAGATCAGAAGGTCGGTCTTTTCGGACGAAATCGAACCGGTGGTCATCAGCTTTCCTTTCCAAGCGCGCTCTCATGCCAGCGCCGCAAAACGAGGTGCGAAACTAGCGCCAGCACCCCATAGATGACAATCCCGGCAAGCGACAGCAAAAGCAGCGCCGCGAACATGCGGGGTATGTTCAGACGATAGCCGGATTCGGCGATCCGGTAGGCGAGCCCGGAGCCTGCGCCGGCGGTGCCCGCCGCGATCTCGGCCACGACCGCGCCGATCAGCGACAACCCACCGGCGATGCGCAGGCCGCCGAGAATATAGGGCAGCGCCGATGGCAATTTCAGGAAGCGCAGGGTCTGGGATCCAGACGCGTCATAGAGCTGGAACAGGCCGGCGAGATTGCGGTCGACCGAATTCAGCCCGAGCGTGGTGTTGGACAGCACCGGGAAAAAGGCGACGATGAAGGCGCAGACGACGACCGCAGTCTGCTGCTCCAGATAGATCAGGAGCAGCGGCGCAATCGCGATCACCGGCGTGACCTGGAGCACGACGGCGTAGGGGAACAGCGAATACTCGACCCATTTCGACTGGTTGAACAGCAGCGCGAGCGCGATGCCGCCGATGCTCGCGGCCACAAAGCCTTCGAGCGTGGTCAGCAGCGTGGTGGCGAGCGATTGTGACAGCACCGCCCAGTCGTTGATCAGCGTCACGAAGATGGCCGAGGGCGCCGGCAGCACGTAAGGCGGGATCTCCCTGACGCGAACCACGAGCTCCCAGGCGGCAAGACCGGCGGCAAAGACGATCACAGGAAGCACGAAGCGCACCGCACGCTGCGCCCCGGACGGCTTTGCTGAAGCGGAGGATTGCGCGCTCATAGCATCGACTGTCCCGAATAGGACGGCGCGAGCGCGCCGGACACCTTGCGGCAGTAATCAGCGTAGGCGGCCGAGGTGCGGAACTCCTCACCGCGCGGCTCGACCGTCTCGATGCGGATGTCGGCCTGGATCCGGCCGGGGCGCGCCGTCATCACCACCACCCGCTGCGACAGGTACACGGATTCGAACACGGAATGGGTGACGAAGATGATGGTCTTGCGCAGGCCCCGCCACAGCGCGAGCAGGTCGTTGTTGAGGCGAAAGCGCGTGATCTCGTCGAGCGCGGCGAAGGGCTCGTCCATCAAGAGGATGTCGGGATCGGTGACGAGCGCGCGCGCCAGCGACACCCGCATCTTCATGCCGCCGGAGAGCTCGCGCGGAAAGGCGTCGGCAAATTCGGCAAGGCCGACGCTCGCCAGCGCATCATCGACACGTGCGCGGGCCTCGGCCTTCGGCAGGCGCGCGAGCTTCAAGGGCAGTCGCACGTTCTCGCGCACGCTGGTCCAGGGCATCAGGGTCGGCTCCTGGAAAACGAAGCCGATGCCGTGGCCGGGCTGCGCCGCGCCCTCATGGCGCGACACACGCACCGTGCCGGACGAAGGCGCACCTAACCCCGCGATCAGGCGCAGCGCGGTCGACTTGCCGCAGCCGGACGGCCCGAGCAGCGAGACAAACTCGCCCTTGCGCACGGCGAGATCGAGCGGGCCGAGCGCCATGACGCCGTTGTCGTAGGTCTTCGTCACGCCGCGCAGGCTGACGGCCAGCGCCGTCAGGCCGGCCTCGGCCCCGGACGAAGCTCTGACGTCTGACATCGGCCTGGCGTTACGGCTTGTTCGGGCGCAGCTCGACGCCGACGCCCTTGTTGACGAAACGCAGCGTGTAGGATTTGCGATAGTCGATATCGCGCTTCACGACGCCGGCCTTGACCATCTTGTCGAAGAACGAGGTGTAGCGTTCGTCGCTCATCGCGCCGATTCCGTTCTTCAGGGACTCGCCGGAATCGACGATGCCGTATTCCTTCATCTTGGCGACGGAGTAGGCGAGCAGCTCGTCCGTCATCTCCGGATTGAGCTTCTTGATCATGGCATTGCCGGCGGAATTGTCGCCGTAGATGTAATTGTACCAGCCGACGACGGAGGCATCGACGAAGCGCTGCACCAGATCAGGCTTCTTCTCGACCATGTCGCGGCGGGTCTCGATCAGGGTCGAATAGGTGTTGAAGCCGTAATCGGCGAGCAGCAGCACGTTGGGCTTGAAGCCGGCCGCCTTCTCCACCGCGAAGGGCTCGGACGTCACGTAGCCCTGCATCGCGCTCTTGGGGTTCGCGATGAAGGGCTGCGGATTGAAATTGTAGGGTCGGACGTTCTTCTCGCTGAAGCCGTATTCGGATTTCAGCCACTGGAAGTAGCTGGTCATGCCCTCCTTGGAGACGAACAGCGTCAGCGGCTTGAGGTCCTCGATTTTTGCGACCTTGGCATCCGGCTGCGTCAGCATCACCTGCGGATCCTTCTGGAAGATCGCGGCGATCGTGACCACGGGGACATTGTTGGTCACGGCATCGAACGACATCAGCGTGTTCGCGGCCATGAAGAAATCGATCTTGCCGGCGATCAGCAGCATCCGGTTGTTCTCGTTGGGCCCGCCCGGGACGATGGTGACGTCGAGCCCGTAGCGCTTGTAGGTGCCGTCGGCGACCGCCTGGAAGAAGCCGCCATGCTCGGCCTCGGCAACCCAGTTGGTGCCGAAGGAGACCTTGTCCAGGGTCTCGGCGCGCGCCGGGACGACCGACGCGAGCGCGGCGATCAAGCCCGCCGTTAACGTTCGCCGCAGATGAGAGGGGCTCATGATTGCACTCCGTCGATCGCGTCTAGCCCAGATTGCGTCCAGCCCAAGTGACTAGCCCATGTGAGACCAACGCGATAAAACCGCAAGAAGTTCGGGGACGCTGGCTGTCGGACCCGCGTCCCCTTGAGTAGTACAAATTACGTGACAAATTCGCGCAAAGAAACCTCAATGACGCCTCCCCGCGACTGGACCGACATCCGCTGGGCCGACGCTGGCCCGGCGGAGGTTGCGCGCTGGATCGCGGTGCTGCCGCTGGCGGCGACCGAGCAGCACGGCCCGCATTTGCCGTTTGCGACCGACGTGCTGATCGCGGACGCTTATCTGGCGCGCGTGCGCGAGCTGTTGCCCGCGAACCTTCCGGCCACTTTTCTTCCCGTACAACCGGTCGGAATCTCCACCGAACATATCGACTATCCGGGCACGTTGACGCTGGCGACCGACGTCGCGCTCAAGGCCTGGACCGGACTTGGCGAAGATGTCGCGCGGCGCGGCGTGAAGAAGCTCGTCATCATCACCAGCCATGGCGGCAACAGCGCGGCAATGATGCTGGTCGCGCAGGATCTTCGCGCGCATCAGAAGCTGTTCGTGGTGACGACATCGTGGTCGCGGCTATCAGGCGCGGACAAATTGTTCCCGGCGCAGGAAGTGCGTCACGGCATCCATGGCGGCGCGGTCGAGACCTCGATCATGCTGGCGCGCTATCCCGATCAGGTGTGCATGGATGCGATCGCGGATTTTCCCGCGAGCAGCATCGCGATGGAGACGCAGTATCGCTGGCTGTCGACGCAGCGGCCCGCGCCGTTTGCCTGGCAGGCGCAGGATCTCAACGCGAGCGGCGCCGTCGGCAACGCGACACTGGCCTCACGCGAGAAGGGCGAACTGCTGATCGACGAGGGCGCCCGCGCCTTCTGCGAACTCTTGTCCGAGGTCGATAACTTCGACGTGAACAGGCTCGCCAAGGGGCCGCTCGGCTAGCTCTCATCCTTCTGGAATCATTCGCGAAAGTAGTGGGCTCACCGGTCGCGTCCGCCAGCTTCGAACCCGGCGCGGCGAGCCTCCGTCCAATTGGGCACGCGGGCCACGACGGACCGCCTCAACCCGGATGGATTTCAAATGTCGATCAAGACCAGGATTGCCGCTGTCACGCTCGCTGCTCTCACTGTGGCCGGCAGCATCGTGTCCACCACCTCGCAGGCCGAAGCCAAGCCGCTCGGCTGGGGCTGGGGTGTCGGCGCCGGTATCGCCACCGCCGCCATCGTCGGCTCCGCGATCGCCGCCAGCAATGACCCCTATTACTACGGCTATCGCCGCTGCGGCTGGGTCGCCCAGTACAACGCCTACGGCCAGTACGTCGGCCGCGTTCGCACCTGCTACTGATTTGAGGGCTTGAGGCCGATCTCACGTGGATCCTGCGTTCGACGCGGGCGCCTCATCCACCCCGTGTCGTCCTCCCGACCCGCCCGGCTGTCCCCCCGGGCGGGTCTTCCATTTTTCGACCTCGCGAACTTGTTGCAGTCCCGTCACACAGGGATGCGAACCATCGTCTGCGGCATTCCGCGCTAGTTGCTATTAAGAATTATTCGCAATAAGGTCCGCAACAAGCGCAGGGACTTGGGAAGAAATCGCGTCGAGGCGGGATCATCTCGCCGGCTGAGCAACCAAGACCTGATGACAGGACCGCTGCGAATCGGCAGTGATATCGCGTCGGTTGGGGCACATTTGCGTCTGGGGGACGTGCGTTTGACGTTGAGAGGTCACCGACACCGGGTCTTGCGGACGGCCGCGACCATCGCCTCCAGCGTGCTGATCCTGCCTGCCGCTGGTGTTGCGGCTGATCTGCCGCTGAAAGCGCGAGCAGCCAAAACCCTCTACGACTGGACCGGCTTCTATGTCGGCGGCCACTTCGGCTATGGCGATGCGAGCTTCGGACCCGGCACCCACCCGCTGCCGGAGCAGGGTCTGATCCTGCCGCACAGCGCGATGGGACTGAGCGGCGGCTATCAGCTCGGCTATAACCGCCAACTCGCCAATAATATCGTTCTCGGCATCGAGGCGGACGCCACGTTCCCCGGCCCGCTGGATACGCCGGCGCAGGGGCGAGACCCCCAACCCTTTAACACCACCATCGACTATGTCGGCACTGTGCGCGGCCGCATCGGTTACGCGTTCGGCCGCTTGATGCCTTATGTCACCGGGGGCTTCGCCTGGGGACACACCCATGTCGACATCAACGATCCTCCTGTCAGCAACGTCATCGCGCGCCCTGGACACTATCAGGCGGGGTGGACGGCCGGACTTGGTCTCGAATACGCGGTCAGCGGCAACTGGACCGCAAAGGCCGAGTACGAATATGTCGACTTGTCTCGTCGTACTTATGATCTGAGTGGCTTCGGCTTCGGCAACCTCAACGTCGAGCCGCGCATCCACCTGTTCAAGCTCGGCCTGAACTATCAATTCGGCGACACGCCGTGGATGCCATCCGTCGACGGCAAGACGAAGCTGCCGGAATCCAGCGTCTGGAATGTCCACGCGCAGACGACGTTCCTGCCGCAGGGCTATGGTCCGATCCACTCACCCTATGCCAGCCCGCAAAGCCTTCCCGGCAGCGGCCAATTGCAGGCGACGTGGACGACGACGGCCTTCCTGGGCGCGCGGCTGTGGGACGGCGGCGAGTTCTATTTCAACCCAGAGCTGGCGCAGGGTTTTGGCCTCAACGGCACGCTCGGCCTTGCCGGCTTCTCCAACGGCGAAGCGCAGAAGGCTGGCGCGCCATTCCCGAAGATCCGGCCGCAACGCTACTACTTGAAGCAGACCTTCGGCCTCGGCGGCGAACAGGAAGAGGTCGCTGACGCGCCGAACCAGCTTGCGGGCAAGCGCGACATCGACCGCGTCACGCTGATCGTCGGCCGCTTCGCCGTCGGCGATTTCTTCGACGGCAATTCATACGCCAAGGACCCTCGCGCCGACTTCATGAACTGGGCGATGTGGGCGTCGGGAGCCTATGACTTCCCCGCCGATCTTCCCGGTTATACCCGCGGCGCCGTGGTCGAGCTCAACCGCAAGGATTGGGCGATCCGCGCCGGCCTGTTCCAGGTGCCCGCCGCGCCCAACAGCGACGTGCTCACCTTCAAGACGGGAGGCACGGTGGTGGAGTTCGAGGAGCGCCATGCGATCTTCGAACAGCCCGGCAAGCTGCGCGTCGGCGTTTTTGCCAACAGCGGCAACACCGCCAACTATCGCGAAGTTTTGGACCTCGCCGCGGCCAATCCGGCGCTCGACATCAACGATATCGCCACCGCGACCCAGCGCAACCGGCCCAAATACGGCTTCTACGTCAACCTCGAGCAGCAGATCGTCAAGGACGTCGGACTGTTCGCCCGCGCAAGCTGGAACGACGGCCAGAACCAGATCCTGTCCTTCACCGACATCGATCGCAGCCTCTCCGGCGGTGTCTCGATCAAGGGCAGCCGCTGGGGACGGCCGGACGACACGGTCGGCGTCGGCGGTGCCATCAATGGGCTCTCGGCCCCGCATCGCGACTTCCTGGCCGCAGGCGGCACGGGTCTGTTGATCGGCGACGGACAGCTCAACTACCGCCACGAACGCATCCTCGAAGCGTACTACGCCTATTCGGTGATCAAGAACGTCACCCTGACGGCCGACTACCAACTCATCGTCAATCCCGCCTACAACGCCGACCGTGGCCCGGTCTCGATTTTCTCGGGCCGCCTGCACGCGGAGTTCTGAGCGGCCGCTGGCCGCATCGGCGGGAACAGTCCAATAGCCTGGGTGCGGCAATTTGATCGGAACCGGACAAATCCCGCAGTGATTGCCTATATTGGATGTTCGGACTGGCGTGCGCCGGACCGAATTCCAACCCATTGCGTACTATGCTCTCTGTCGAACTCGTCATCGTCGTCGTCCTGATCGTCATCAACGGGCTGCTGTCCATGTCCGAGTTGGCGGTCGTCTCGTCCCGCCCTGCCCGGCTCTCGCTGCTAGCCGCCAAGGGCGTGCGCGGTGCCGAGCGGGCGCTGACGCTGGCCGCCGATCCCGGCAAGTTCCTCTCGACGGTGCAGATCGGCATCACGCTGGTGGGCGTCCTGTCCGGCGCCTTCTCGGGCGCAACACTCGGACAGCGGCTGACGCAATGGCTGGTCGAGCTCGGCCTGTCGCCCGGCATCGCCGACATCGTCGGCGTCGGCATCGTTGTCACCCTCATCACCTATGCGACCCTGATCGTCGGCGAACTTGTGCCGAAACAGGTGGCGCTGCGCGACCCCGAGAGCATCGCGGTCAAGGTCGCACCCGTCATGGACTGGTTGGCGAGGATCTCGCTGCCGCTTGTCGTCCTGCTCGATCTCTCCGGCAAGCTGATCCTCACGCTGCTCGGCCGCGGCGGCAAGGCGGAGGAGAAGGTATCGGAGGACGAGATCCATCACCTCGTCAGCGAAGCCGAGAGCGCGGGCGTGCTGGAGCCGGGCGAGAAGGAGATGATCGCCGGCGTGATGCGGCTCGGCGACCGGCCGGTCGGCGCCGTCATGACGCCGCGCACGGAGGTCGACGAGATCGATCTGAACGACGATCCGGAAGAGATCCAGGCGTTCATCGCGAAAAGCCCGCATTCGCGCTTTCCCGTCTCCGACGGCGACCGCGACAACCCGATCGGCGTGCTCCAGGCCAAGGATTTGCTGGTCGCCTATATGCGCGAGCGCACGCCAGATTTGCGCGCGCTGGTGCGCGAGACGCCGATCATTCCGGCTTCCGCCGACGCGCGCGACGTGCTCGCGATCCTGAAGGCGGCGCCGGTGCATATCGGCCTCGTGCATGACGAGTACGGTGCCTTCGAGGGCGTGGTGACGGCAGCCGATATTCTGGAGTCGATCGTCGGCGCCTTTCATTCGGAGGAGGGCCCGCCGGAGCCGGCTTACGTCCAGCGTCCGGACTCCTCGCTCCTGATCTCCGGCTGGATGCCGGTCGACGAATTCGGGGAGCTCCTCGGCATCGAACTGCCGCCGCACCGCTACAACACGGTGGCAGGCCTCGTGCTGCAACAATTCAACGTGCTGCCGAACGTCGGCGACGCCTTCGACCTCGGCGACTGGCATGTCGAGGTGGTCGATCTCGACGGCCGAAGGATCGACAAGATTCTGGCGAGCCGGAGGGACGCGCGGGCGGCGGCGTGAGTGGCGAGCGGTGAGATCCGTCCGCACTACGAGTAGAGTAAAGCGCTGCCTCACTCTCCATTCGTCGTTCCGGCCTTCGTCGGGACGACGACTGAGTTTGAGGGACGAGCCCTCAAAATCCCAATAACCTCAATCGAACTTCACGCCGATGCGCTTTTCCTTGCGCCAGACGACGTGGCAGGGCACGTGCGTGCCGTCGGCCGGGACGACCAGTGTGAAATGCGCGGGGATGCCGACCGGGCTCGTGACATCGAGCGCGGCGCCGGCCGCCGACAGATTGCGCACCGTGCAGTCGATCGCGCCGCCGCCGAACTCGATCGTTCCGGCCTTCAGCACACGATGCCTGGTTTTGTCGCGGCGTTCGTCCATGGGGCGAATCTACATATAAAGTTGAATTAAACGTTAAGCCTCCGCACCGCTCGCGGCCAGTTTACCCGGTCGAAAGCTCACGTTGTCCTGCGGTGGGCCGGCGCCTCATAGCACCGGTTGGAAGGTCTCCGCCCGTGCCATCCGCCAGGCGTCGCGGAAGCGCGGATCTTCCGTACCTTCGAGCAGTTCGCCCGGGCGCAGCGACGGATAGAGCTGCGCGAAAGACCTCACCTCGGTCGTCGAGCTGCGCTGGGTGAAGTGGATCGGGCGGAGCTGCTGCGGATGCTCGAGACCAGCGGCCGCGATCAGCTCGGCCAGCGAGTGCAGCGTCGCGTGGTGATAATTGTGCACGCGGTCGATCTTGAGCGGCACATAGAGCGCGCGCGCCCGCGTCGGATCCTGCGTCGCCACGCCGGTCGGGCAGCGGTCGGTATGGCAGCTCAGCGATTGGATGCAGCCGAGCGAGAACATGAAGCCGCGCGCCGAATTGCACCAGTCGGCGCCGATCGCCATTGCTCGCGCCATGTCGAAGGCGGTGGCGATCTTGCCGGACGCGCCGATCTTGATGCGGTCGCGCGCATTGATGCCGACCAGCGCGTTGTGGACGAAATTGACGCCCTCCCGCATCGGCATGCCGAGATGATCCATGAATTCCAGGGGCGCTGCACCGGTGCCGCCCTCATTGCCGTCGACGACGATGAAGTCGGGGTAGATGCCGGTCTCCAGCATCGCCTTGCAGATCGCCAGGAACTCCCAGGGGTGACCGATGCACAGCTTGAAGCCGGCCGGCTTGCCGCCGGACAGTCTGCGCATCTCCGCTATGAATTGCATCATGCCAACCGGCGTGGAGAAGGCGCGGTGCGAGGCCGGCGAGATGCAGTCCTCGCCCATCTTGACGCCCCGGATCTTTGAAATCTCCTCCGAGACCTTGGCCGCCGGCAGCACACCGCCATGGCCGGGCTTGGCGCCCTGGCTGATCTTGAGCTCGACCATCTTGATCTGGTCCTCGCTCGACACGCGCGCGAACGCCTCCGGATCGAAGCTGCCGTCGGAATGACGGCAGCCGAAATAGCCCGAGCCGATCTCCCAGATGATGTCGCCGCCCATCTCGCGGTGATAGGGACTGAAGCCGCCCTCCCCGGTGTCATGCGCGAAGCCGCCCTTCTTCGCGCCGGCGTTCAGCGCACGTACGGCGTTCGGGCTGAGCGCGCCGAAGCTCATCGCGGAAATGTTGAAGACCGACGCCGAATAGGGCTTCTTGCAATCGGGACCGCCGATGGTGATGCGGAATTTGTCCTCCGCACGCGCCTTCGGCGAGACCGAGTGATGCATCCACTCATAGCCCTCGCGGTAAACGTCCTCCTGGGTACCGAACGGACGCTTGTCGAGCTCCATCTTGGCGCGCTGATAGACCACCGCACGGGTATCGCGCGAGAACGGCATGCCATCCTTCTCGCTCTCGAAGAAATACTGCCGCATCTCGGGACGTATCTCTTCGAGCAGGAAGCGTATGTGGGCCGAGATGGGATAGTTGCGCAGGACCGCGTGGCTCTTCTGCATGAGATCGCGGACGCCGAGCAGCGTCAGCGCGCCGAACATCAGGATTGGTATCAGCAGGATGTCGAAGATCTTGCGGTCGGCGAGGCCGATGCCGATCAGGAGCGCGGTGACGACCGCGCAGATCGTCAGGACGATGAAGCGCGGCGAGAAGGGAAGCAGCAGAGTTTCCATAATCCCCTCGTCCATCGCGGGCTTGGGCGACCTCTGCATTTTGTCATCGATGGGCACGGCGACACCCTCTTATCCAGAATGGCGGGACACACTACGCCATTGTCCCGTCTACGGATATGACGCGGCCGGTGGCCGGCGCAAATCAATCCATCCGATGGGCAGGGTCTTTTGCGGTGCAACAGACGACAGGTCAGCGACCATGCGGCATCGCCTCCAGACTTTGGAGCGAGCCTATAGCAAGGCCCGCGCGAAGGCCGCCAAAAACAAAGTCGAGGGATGGAGGTGGGTGCGGGAGATTGGCGGAGAGTGAAGCGAGTGCTCGAGATGCGCCGAGAAATCGGTCCCCGGACTCCAGCGTCTTCCCGGCGAAGGCCGGGACCCATAACCCCAGGGAGAAGTTGGGGCGCGAAACTAGTGGTTACTGGTCTTCGCCAAACTGCACCCTGGGGCTATGGGTCCCGGATCTGCGCTTCCGGGACGACGACGTTTGGGTGGCAACGCCTCAAATCGACGACTGCAACGGATCGAAGATCATCGCCAGCGGCGATCAGCGCTCCACGAACGCCTTCTCGATCACGAAATGACCGGGCGCGCTGCCCGAGCCTTCGACGAAGCTGCGGCCTTCGAACATGTTGCGCAGCTCCTCCAGCATCGCGGGGCTGCCGCACATCATGATGCGGTCGGTGGCGATGTCGAGCGGCGACTGGTCGATGTCGTTGAAGAGCTGCTCGGAGTTGATGAGGTCGGTGATGCGGCCGCGATTGCGGAACGGCTCGCGGGTCACGGTCGGGTAGTAAACGAGCTTCTCGGAGAGCAGCGGCCCGAACAGTTCGTCGTCACGCAGGCTGGCGACGAGCTGCTCGCCATAGGACAGCTCGGAGACCTGGCGGCAGCCATGCACCAGCACGATGGTCTCGAACTGGTCGTAAACGTCGGGGTCCTTGATCAGGCTGGCGAACGGCGCAAGCCCGGTGCCGGTCGACAGCAGCAGGAGCCGCTTGCCGGGGATGAGGTTGTCGGTAACGAGCGTGCCGGTCGCCTTGCGGCCGACCAGAATGGTATCGCCTTCCTTGATCTTCTGCAGGCGCGAGGTCAGCGGGCCGTCCTGGACCTTGATCGAGAAGAACTCGAGCTCTTCTTCGTGATTAGCGCTCGCCATGCTGTAGGCGCGCAGCAGCGGGCGGCCATCGACCTCAAGCCCGATCATCGCGAACTGGCCGTTCTGGAAGCGGAAGCCGGAATCGCGGGTGGCACGGAAGCTGAACAGCGTATCGGTCCAGTGGCGGACGGAAAGAACCTTCTCTCGGTAAAACGCGCTCATTTTTTCGATATTCCGAATATTTGCGGCTTTGGACAAAAGCGTTACCCGGCCTCTGACAACGAGACGAACACCACTTGCCATGGCGGAGGATTTCGCGTGTGTGATCTACGCCATTGAGGCCAATAATCAACCTCGTTCCGGCTGCAATTGACGCAGGTCAAATCGGCATTGACCGTTGATTTGACAGGAAAATTAACGATTTCCTCTGGATAGGTGCATTGCGGCAATTTCTTTGCTCAAAGGACCTTCCGGGCAGCAGATAATTTCCATTTCGCTCGCGAGAATTTCATTAAGAATAGCTCTGATTTTCGCTCGCGTTTGGCGCCCTTTCCCGCATTTTTGCGGTGTTCGGCAGGTGGAACGCGACATGACAGGCGGCGAGCGGATCTTCGTCCAGGCGATCAGGCGCTACTGCGCCCTTAACGACATCGCGGTCGATGTCCGCCCCGGTGGATGGCTGATCGCGATGCGCCGAGGCGAGAGGCGCCACTTCGCCTTCGGCTATGATATCGGCCTCAACAGCGCCATCGCGCATCGCCTTGCCAACGACAAATCCGCGACCGCTGAGGTGCTGGCGCTTAGCAGCGTGCCCTGCATTGCCCATCACCTCTTCCTCAATCCCAGCATGGGCGAACATGTCGCCGGGGCCGCCTGGCGCGAGGCGATGCGCGCGCTGCTTGCGCAGACCCCGCAAGGCGTGGTGGTGAAGCCCAATGAGGGCACCTCGGGACGCCTCGTGTTCAAGGCAACGAACCCCGACGAACTCGATCGCGCCGTCAGCGAGATCTTCTCGTCCAGCCTCGGCCTCGTGATCTCCCCCTACGTCGAAATCGAGGAGGAGGTCCGCGTCATCCTGCTCGATGACAGGCCGCTGATCGTCTACCGCAAGGAGCGTCCGTCGGTCGTCGGCGACGGCGTGCACACATTGCGCGAACTGGCGAACGCGGCGGGACACGGCCGGTGTCTCGGCGAACGCGAAGCACAGGCGCTGGATGCGATCGTGCCCCAGGGCGAGCGGCGCGTCCTCACCTGGCGGCACAATCTCGACATCGGCGCGCGGCCGGTGCTGGTCGGCGACGGCGACGTTCGCTCAGCCTGCGTGAAGCTCGCAATCGACGCCGCAAGCGCCATCGGCATCGCCTTCGCATCGATCGACGTCGTCCGCGCCGATGGTGCCTGGCAGGTGCTGGAGATCAACTCCGGCGTGATGATGGAAGCGCTGGCGAAGCTGTATCCGGACCTCGTGCAGGCGACCTACGGTGCGGCGCTGGATCGGGTGTTTGGGGAGAGCGGTGATTGAATTGATGCAGCAAAGCGCGCTGCACCCTCTCCCCTTGTGAGGGGAGAAGGGACAGCAGCGAGATTGCGGCCCGTTCGTCTCAGCGCAAATCCCGCTAATTATTCGCGCTCGGCGAGTCGTCCATCGCCTTGAACGCCTCTTCGAGCTGCAGCGAGATCGGCACGTTCAGCCGCTCGCCGGTGGGAAGCCGTGCGGTGAACCATTTGTTGTAGAGCGGGACCAGGTCGTGGTTTGAGCCGAGCTTGCGGAAGGTACGCTCCACCACGGCGGAGAGCTGCGGCTCGCCCTTGCGAAACATGATGCCGTAGGGATCATAGGACAGGTAGTCGCCGGTGACGCGGAACTTGTCCTGCGCCTTGTGGCGCACGATCAGGCCGTAGAGCAGGATGTCGTCGGTCGCGAAAGCGTCCGCCTTGCCCTCGGCGAGCATCTGGTACGACTGCTCGTGATCGTCTGCCGTGATGATATTCAGCCCGAGCGAGAACTTCTTGTCGGCCGCATGCATGGCTTGCTCGTTGGTGGTGCCCTTGGTCACCACCACGGTCTTGCCCTTCAGGTCGGTGACGGCGGCGACGCTGGAGGCCTTCGGCACCATCAGCTTGGTGCCGGCGACGAACATCAAAGGCGAGAAGGCGACGCGCCTGCCGCGCTCGGCATTGGCCGTGGTCGAGCCGCATTCCAGGTCGATCTTGTTCTGGAGTACGGCGTCGATGCGGTCGTCGGAGGTGACCTTGACGTACTCGATTCCGAGATTGGGATCGTCGACCTCGATGCCGATCTCCTCCACGATGGCCTCGCACAGCTCGAGGCTGTAGCCGATCGGCCGGTTGGCCTGGTCGAGGAAGGAGAACGGCGGCGAGCTCTCGCGGTAGCCGAGCCGCACGGTATGCGCATTCTTGATGGCCGACAGCGTCGGGCTAAGCCCTTCGCTGCCGCCGCTCTGCCCCGAGGCGCCGGTTGCCAGCAGACACGCCGCCAGCAACAAACCGCCACCCGCAATCGCCATTGAAGGGCGCATGACGCACTCCCATCAATGGCCGGCCATCGCGGGCACTTCGCCGGGCACCATGTCGCCCGGCACGGCATCGTCCGGTTCCATCGCGTGCTCGGGCCCGAGTTCTCCCTCCCACTTCGCCACCACCGAGGTCGCGAGCGTGTTGCCGATCACGTTGGTGGCGCTGCGGCCCATGTCGAGGAAGGTGTCGATACCCATGATCATCAACAGGCCCGCCTCGGGGATGTTGAACTGCGCCAGCGTCGAGGCGATCACCACGAGGGAAGCGCGCGGCACGCCGGCTACGCCCTTCGAGGTGATCATCAAGGTCGCCAGCATCGCGAGCTGCGTGCCGAGCGGCATGTCGATGTGATAGCTCTGCGCGATGAAGATGCTGGCGAAGGTGCAGTACATCATCGTGCCGTCGAGATTGAAGGAATAGCCGAGCGGCAACACGAAGCTCGAGATCCGCGACGAAGCGCCGAAGCGGTTGAGCCCTTCCAGCGTCTTCGGGTAAGCCGCTTCCGAGCTCGCGGTCGAGAAGGCGATCATCAACGGCTCGCGGATCAGCTTCAGCAGATGACTGTAGCGCGGCCCGATCACGATGAAGCCCACGATGACCAGGATGGCCCACAGGATCATCAACGAGAGATAGAAGCCACCCATGAAGACGACGAGCTTCCAGAGCACCAGGAGGCCGTTCTTGGCCACCGTCGCCGTGATCGCAGCCCAGACCGCGAGCGGCGCGAACAGCATCACGTAGCTCGTGACCTTGAGCATGATGTGGCCGAGATCGTCGATCAGCGCGAGGATCGGCTTGGAGCGCTCGGGCATCGCACCCATCGCCACCGAGAAGAACACGGCGAAGATCACGATCTGGAGAATCTCGTTCTGCGCCATCGCGTCAGCGATCGAGGTCGGGATCAGATGGGTCAGAAATTTCTCGATCGAGAACGCCGAGACCGGCAGACCGGTCGACTGCGCCCTGTCCGGCAGCGTGCCGGGGAAGTTCGCGCCCGGCTGGAGCAGGTTGACCATGACGAGGCCCAGCATCAGCGACACGAAGGAGGCGCTGACGAACCAGCCCATGGTCTTGGCGAAGATGCGTCCGAGCTTGGCTCCTGAGCCCATATGGGCGATGCCGCCGACCAGGGTCGCGAACACCAGCGGCGCGATGATCATCTTGATCAGGCGCAGGAACATCATGGCGATCAGGTTGATCGACGAGGCCCAATCGGCGCGCGTATCGGGCAGGAAGTTGTAGATCGCCGAACCCATCACGATGCCCAGCACCATCGCGGCCAGGATGTATTGCGTAAACCTGTTCGACATTGCTTACCCCTACGTACACCGGCGCTTCATGATGTCGCAGATACGACAACTAGGCAACACGCTTAGCGTGCATCGCGGCGCATGAATGTTCCCGTTGCGAAACGGAAGTCCGCGCTCTAGCCTTCATGCAGCGCACAACGAATGCGGCCTGCACCTTTTCTTTGCGGCGGCTGCACCAATAATCGCCAGACAATCACAGAGGGAACGCCATGAGCGCAAACGTCAATCGCCAGATACTTCTGGTGGAAAAGCCGAGCGGCAAGCTTGGTCCCGAACATTTCAAGATGGTGGAGAGCGCGGTGCCGGAGCCGAAGGACGGCGAGGCCTTGCTGCGCGTGCGATACATCTCGCTCGACGCCGCGAACCGCGCCTGGATGCATGGCGCGACCTACCGCTCCGCGGTCGAGGCGAACAGCGTCATGGCCGGCGGCGCCATCGCCGAGGTCGTGGGTGCAAAGGCGCCGGGGCTCGCGCCGGGCGACATCGTGTTCGGCGACACCGGCTGGCAGGACTATGCTGCGGTGCCGGCAAAGCATCTCACGAAAATGCCGAAGCTCGAACCGCTCACGCATCTGCTCAGTGTGTTCGGCATCGCCGGCCTCACCGCCTATTTCGGCCTGCTCGAGATCGGCAAGCCAAAGGAAGGCGAGACCATCGTGGTCTCGGCGGCTGCAGGCTCGGTCGGCTCGATCGTCGGCCAGATCGCCAAGATCAGGGGCTGCCGCGTGATCGGCATCGCCGGCGGCACCGACAAGTGCAACTGGCTGACCTCCGAGCTCGGCTTCGATGCCGCCGTCGACTACAAGGACGACGCGGTGTTCAAGGCGCTGCGCGCCGCCGCCCCCAAAGGCATCGACGTCTATTTCGACAATGTCGGCGGCGACATTCTCGAAGCCTGCCTGCCGCAGATGAACAATTACGGCCGCATCGCCTGCTGCGGAGCGATCTCGCAATATGACGGCGTGCCCTCCGCGCACGGCCCGCGCGGCGTGCCCGGGTTGATCGTGGTGAAGCGGCTCGTCATGCAAGGCTTCATCGTGATGGACTTCATGGAGCAGCGCGACCGCGCGCTGGCCGATCTCCAGGCCTGGGTCAAATCCGGCAGGCTGAAAGTCCAGGAGGATATCATCGATGGGCTGGAGAACACGCCGATGGCGCTGATCGGATTGCTTGCGGGTGAGAACCGCGGCAAGCGCATGGTCAAGCTCTGACGTCGTCACGTCACTTTCGGCGGGCACAATCTACTTGCGGTAGAAGTCAAAGCGGCCAATGATGCGGCTCGCGAGGTATCACTCGCGACGATTGCGATCGCATTAATTTTTGGGAGCCTTGAGCAGAACGCCGCGCGCTCCACCGACAGGGCAGGATTTTGCAGATGTTCAAGACAAGCAAGCATCTCGCAACGCGCCGTGCGTTGCTGGCGACGGCTCTCCTCGCAGTTGCGGCACCAAGCTTCGCGCAGGCGCCGACGGATGCCCAGAAGAGCGCGATCCGCTCCGCATGCCGGGCCGACTATCAGGCCCATTGCTCGAGCGTCACGCCGGGCGGCGCCGAAGCGCTGCAATGCCTCAGCAAGAACATGTCGAGCCTGTCGTCGGCCTGCCAGAGCGCGGTGCGCGCGATCGAGCCCGCGGCCGCGCCGAACACTGAACCCAAGAGCGAAGCTGCGCCGCCCAAATCTGAGCCGGCAAAGTCCGAACCAGCGAAGACCGAGGCGGCGCCCCCCGCTGCACCCGCGGCCAAGCCGGCCGCCGCAGCCGCTCCCAAAGCCGCCGCGCCAACGCAACCGAGCAGTGCGCAGGTCGCGGCAATCAAGAGCGCCTGCCGTGCCGACTATCCCAAGGTCTGCGCCAGCGTGCCGCCGGGCGGCGCGGCGGCGCTCGAATGCCTGGAGAAAAACAAGGCCAAGGTGTCGCCGGCCTGCGCGAAGGCCATGAACGCTGCATCCGGCGGCGCGGCGGCTGCGTCGGCAGGGGCGGCTCCTGCCGCTGCGGCGACGCCTGCCGCGGCGCCGACCGTGATCGTGCTGCGGCCGTTGCGGCCGCGCGAAGAGCTGTTGATCGTGCGGTCGGCATGCGGCGGCGACATCCGCACGCTGTGTGCCGGCGTCGCGCCGGGCGGCGGCCGCATCGCGCAGTGCCTTGCATCCAATGCGGCAGGGCTGTCGCCCGCGTGCAAGGAGGTGCTCGCGCCGTTCGCGGCACGATAGAACCGCGCGGGACAGCGTGCGCAGCCACATCTGGCGGCGTGTGAGGGATCCGGGTGCAGCGCTGCGTCTGACGGCCGGGTGGCCAAGCCACCGCCGTTTGGCTATGCTCGCCGGATGACGGTTTCGGAAATCGCGTCAAACGCGCGACCGGATCGTGTTCCGGGCGCCATGCCTTGCCGATAATTCCTCTGGCGCGGGAGGCCGGAGCACATTAGTCTACCCTGAGATAGTAAGTATACTGTCAATTAGGGAGGCAGACGTTGCGGATCGCCGTGATCGGCGGAGGGCCCGGAGGGCTCTACTTCGCCTATCTCTGGAAAAAGCGTCACCCCGAGGATCAGGTCGACCTGTTCGAACAGAACCCGGCCGACGCGACCTGGGGCTTTGGCGTCGTGTTCTCCGAACAGGCGCTGGAATTCCTGCGTGCCGACGACCCCGAGACCGTCGATGCAATCGCGCCGCACATGGAGAGCTGGGAGAACATCACGCTGAACCTGCAAGGCGACAGCGTCGCCATCGACGGCGTCGGCTTCTCCTCGATCGGGCGGCTCGAGCTGTTGAAGTTCCTGCAGCAGCGCGCGCTCGATGTCGGCGTTACATCACGCTTCGACACGCCAGTTCATGCGATCGACCAGCTCAACGGCCACGATCTGATCGTGGCCGCCGACGGCCTGAACTCGCTGGTGCGTCGCGCCTTCGAGGGCGATTTCGGCACCTCGCTGTCCTACTCCTCCAACAAGTTCGTCTGGTACGGGACCTCGAAGCGCTTCGACACGCTGTCGCAGACCTTCGTGAAGACCGACCGCGGCGCCTTCAATGCCCACCACTATCGCTATTCGCCGAGCATGAGCACTTTCCTGGTCGAATGCGACCATGCGACTTGGCAGGCCTACGGTTTCGCCTACAAGGATGTCGAGCAATCCAAAGGGATCTGCGAGGAGGTCTTTGCGGATACGCTCGGCGGCCATTGCCTGGTCTCCAACAAGTCGGTCTGGCGCAATTTCCCCTGGGTGTGGAACGAGCACTGGTCGTTCAAGAACATGGTGCTGATCGGCGATGCCCTGCACTCGGCGCATTTCTCGATCGGCTCCGGCACGCGGCTCGCGATCGAGGACGCCATTGCGCTGGTGAAGGCGCTGGAATCGGATGCGCATCTGGCCACCGCGCTGCATCGCTATCAGGCCGAACGCAAGCCGGTCGTGCAGAAGCTGGTCAATGCCGCCCGCACCTCGGCCGGCTGGTACGAGCATTTCGCCGACCATATGAATCTCGACCTGATGGATTTTGCCTACAGCTACATCACCCGGTCCGGGCGCATCGACGATGCCCGGCTTCGCGCGATGTCGCCGGCCTTCATGACGCAATATGAGGCCGCCAAGAACGGCGGAGGTGCGACATGAGCAGCGAGATCCGTGACCAGGTGCCCGCCGACGGTCCGGGCGCGCGCGAGATCGGCTTTGCCGTTCCGCAAACCTATAATGCGAGCCGCGTGTTGTTCGATAATCTTGCCAAGGGACGCGGCGACAGCATCGCGCTGGTCGGGCCGGCCGGCACGCGCACCTATGCCGAGCTCTGTGCCGAAGCTGGCCAGTGGGGCAACGGCTTCGCCTCGCTGGGGCTGCAGCGCGGCGATCGCGTGCTCATGTTCCTCGACGACACGCCGGCCTATCCGGCCGCCTTTTTCGGCGCGGTGCGCGCCGGCTTCGTGCCGCTGCTGATCAACACGCTGACGCCGCCGGACCTGCTGCAGTTCTATCTCGCCGATTCCGGCGCGAGCATTGCGGTGGCGGACGCCGAATTCGCATCGCGCTTCAACGCCGAGGCGTGCAAGGACACCGCCCTGCGCACGCTGATCGTCGTCAATGGCGAGGTGCGTGACCACGCCGCGCCGGAAGCAATCGCGGCTGCAGGCTGGCTCGCGCAGTTCCCGGCCGAGCTCGCGGAAACCGCAACGCATCGCAACGAGATGGCGTTCTGGATGTATTCGTCCGGTTCGACCGGTCGCCCCAAAGGCATCGTGCATCTCCAGCACGACATGGCCTATAGCGAGCTCGCCTTTGCGCAGAACGTGTTGAGACTGACGCCCGGCGACATCTGCTTCTCGGTACCAAAGATCTTCTTCGCTTACGGCTTCGGCAACTCCATCACCTTCCCGTTCTCGGCCGGCGCGGCAACGCTGCTCCTGCCCGGCCAGCCGAAGCCCGGGGCGATCTTCGCGGCGATCGAACAACACAAGCCGACGGTATTTTTCGGTCTGCCGACGCTCTACACGTCACTGACGAAGGCGGAGGAGGCAGACAAAACGAATTTTTCGTCGCTGCGCATGGCGCTCTCCGCAGCCGAGGTGCTCTCGGCCGAAGTCTTCAACGGCTGGAAGAAGCTCACCGGCCTCGAGATCGTCGAAGGGCTCGGCTCGACCGAGGTGCTGCACATCTATCTCTCCAACCGCGAGGGGCAGAAGAAGCTCGGCGCCGCGGGCTTGCGCGTGCCCGGCTACGAGGTCGCGCTGAAGGACAAGGACGGCCACGACGTCGGCGACAACGAGGAAGGCATCTTGTGGGTACGCGGCGATTCCAACACGCCGCTGTACTGGAACCGGCCGGACAAATCCGCCGAGACCATCCGCGAAGGCGGCTGGATCTACACCGGCGACCGCTTCGTGCGCGATTCCGACGGCTTCCACTTCTTCCGCGGCCGCGCCGACGACCTCGTTAAGATCTCCGGCCAGTGGGTCTATCCGCTCGAGGTCGAGCTGTGCCTGGCCGATCACCCCGACATTCGCGAATGCGCGGTGTTCGCAACTGAGCTGCCCGACCGCCGCATGACGCTGAAGGCGGTGGTGGTGATGAACAACCGCGCCGCCGATCAGAGCGAGGCGACACGCAGGCTGCAGGACTACGTCAAGGGCAAGCTGCTGCCGTACAAATATCCGCGCGAGGTGATCTTCATCGACGAACTGCCGAAGACGGGCACGGGGAAGATCGACCGGCAGGCGTTGCTGAGGATGTGAGGTAGCGGCCTCATCAATTTTCTCAGTGTCATCGCCCGCCTTGTGCGCAATTGCGCACTGGGGCGGGCGATCCAGTATTCCAGAGGCGGTAACGAATACGGAAAAGCCGCGGCGTACTGGATTCCCCGCTTTCGCGGGGAATGACGACCATTATTGTTGCGACAGCGTCCCCTCACCCCGACTTCCCCAAATGCTCAAGCGCATCCTCAGCCCGCAACGGCACGCGTGACGCCTCGTTGTTCAGATCGACGAGCTGCACCAGGAGCGCCATCAGCGCCTTGCGGTCGGCGGGCTTCAGCGGCTCCAGCATGCGCGCCTGGGCGCGCTCGACGGCGGGGATGATGTCGCGCAGGATCGCGGCGCCGGGCTTGGTCAGGTAGAGCAGCTTGATCCGCTTGTCCTCGGGCGCCGGCTTGCGCTCGATGTAGTCCTTGGCCTGAAGCCGCTCGATCACGCTGCCGAGCGTGGAGCGGTCGAAGGCGATCACCGCCGACAGCCGCGTCGCATCGATGCCGGGGTGGGTGTGAATCGCGATCAGCGCCGCATATTGCACCGGCGTGAGGTCAAAGCTTCGGCACTCCTCCATGAATATCGAGACCGCGATCTGTTGCATGCGCCGGAACAGATAGCCCGGCGCGGCATAGACCGCGTCCATCGTGATCGGAGGGGCGGGCTTACTCGGCATCGGGCTGCTTCTCCGGCGCGGCATTGGCGAACGCCGGCAGCGCCTTCGCCGCGGCTTCCGCCTTGAGCAGGCGCGGATAGGCCGAGACGTCGACGCCGAAGCGGCGCGCATTGCCGAGCTGCGGCACGAGGCAGAGATCGGCGAGCGTCGGCGCATTGCCGAAACAGAACGGACCCGACTCGTCCTTGATCAGCGTTTCGCAGGCCGACAGCCCTTCGCGGTTGACCCAGGCGGCCCATTCCTGGACCTTCTCCTCAGGCAGGCCGAGCTCGCGCAGCCGCACCAGCACCTTCAGGTTCTGGACCGGATGGGTGTCGCAGGCGATCGCCAGCGCGAACGCCCGCACCTTGGCGCGTTGCAGCGGATCCTTCGGCAGCAGCGGCGGGTTCGGATGGGTCTCCTCTAGCCATTCGATGATGGCGACCGACTGGGTCAGCACCGCGCCCGTATCGTTCTCCAACGCCGGTACCAGGCCCTGCGGGTTGACGGCGAGATAGGCGGGCGCGCATTGCTCGCCCTTGCGCAAATGATGCGGCAGATGCTCGGCTCCGAGCCCCTTCAGGTTCAGCGCGATCCGCACCCGATAGGCCGCGCTGGAGCGGAAATAGCCGTGCAGCTTCATCGGAACCCTCCCATGAATTTTCCCGTTCATCATTCGGGGACTCGCGAAGCGAGAACCCGGAATGACACTGCTATATAGGCGCCATTGACGCTACAAAGATTGTCAGTATGCTGTCAATCTAGACAAGAACGACAGGAGGCGCGCCATGGAAGCCGTGACCAAGACGCCGGAACGCGAGGCGTTTTACCGGAAGATCGACGGCGAAAATCTCACCGCGCTCTGGACTGTGATGAGCGACCTGATCACGCCGGAGCCGAAGAGCGCCTGCCGGCCGCACCTCTGGAAGTTCGATGTCATCCGCGACTACATGACCGAGGCCGGCAAGCTGATCACCGCGAAGGAAGCCGAGCGGCGCGTGCTGGTCCTGGAAAATCCCGGCCTGCGCGGCCAGTCGAAGATCACGACGTCGCTCTATGCCGGCGTGCAGATGGTGGTGCCCGGCGACGTCGCGCCGGCCCACCGCCACAGCCAGTCGGCGCTGCGCTTCGTGCTCGAGGGCAAGGGCGCCCACACCGCAGTCGACGGAGAGCGCACCGCGATGGAGCCCGGCGACTTCATCATCACGCCGTCGATGACCTGGCACGACCATTCCAACGAGACCAGCGAGCCGATGTTCTGGCTCGACGGCCTCGACATCCCGCTGGTGCAGTTCTTCGACTGCTCCTTTGCCGAAGGCTCGAACGAAGACCAGCAGAAGATCACGAAACCCGCCGGCGACAGCTTTGCGCGCTATGGCCACAATCTCCTGCCGGTCGACCTGAAGCGGAATTCGAAGACCTCGCCGATCTTCAGCTATCCCTATGCCTACACTCGCGACGCGCTGGAAAAGGCCAAGACGCGCGAAGAGTGGGACGCCTGCCACGGCCTGAAGCTGAAGTTCAGCAATCCCGAGACTGGCGATTTCGCGATGCCGACCATCGGCACCTTCATCCAGCTCCTGCCAAGGGGATTCAAGACCGCGCGCTACCGATCGACCGATGCCACCGTGTTCTGTCCGATCGAAGGGCGCGGCCGCACCCGCATCGGCGAGGCGACGTTCGAATGGGGCCCGCGCGACCTGTTCGTCGTGCCGAGCTGGCACTGGGTCACGCACGAGGCCGACGCCGACGCAGTGCTGTTCAGCTTCTCCGACCGCCCCGTGCAGCAAAAGCTCGACCTGTTCCGCGAGGACCGCGGGAATGCGTGAGGCGGGCCCCCGATGTCACATTCGGTGTCGTCCCGACGCGCTTGGCTAGCTACTTCCACCCCACCACCAGCGCATCGACGATCGTCACGCCCTGCCCCTCGGCGTGCACGAGCACCGGGTTGAGCTCGAGCTCCGCTATCTCGTTCGCATGTCGCGCCGCGAGCACGGAGACGTCGGCAATGAGCTGCGCCAGTGCCGCGACATCTGCCTTTGCCGCTCCGCGAAAGCCATTCAGGAGCGGTGCGGCCTTCAGGCTCGCCAGCATCGCGCCGGCCTCCTCCGCGCTCACCGGCGCCGGGCGATAGACGATGTCGCGGAACAGCGCGGTGGTGATGCCGCCGAGCCCTACCATCACCATCGGACCGAACGTCTTGTCCGTCATCGTGCCGACGATGATCTCGATACCCTTCTTCGCCATCGGCCCGACCAGCACGCCCTGAATCTCGGCTTCGGGTCGGTGCTTGCGCGCATTGCCGAGCAGCGCCTCGAACGCCAGGAATACTTCGCCCTTGGTCGTGATGTTGACCCGCACGCCGCCGACCTCGCTCTTGTGCGCGATATCAGGCGACTGAATCTTCATCACCAGCGGGAAGCCGACGCGCGCGATCGCCTGGTCGAGCGCAACCTTGTCGCTCACCAGCACCTCATCCGGCAGCTCAATTCCCGCGGCACGGAGCAGCGCCTTGCTGTCGGCTTCGGACAGAACCGGCGATTTCAAATGCACGGAGAGATCGCGCGCCGGCAGCCGCATCTCATCCGCAGGCTTCGGCAGCCTGAAGCGGGCATGATCGACGAGTTGCCGCATCGCGACCCCGACATGGGTGAGGCCGGAGAGCACGACCGCGCCGGATTTCGCAAGCTCGCGCCGGGCGAAGTCCGAGGGCAGCGTGTATGAATAAAACACCACCGGCTTGTGCTGCGCGGTTAGCACGGGCTTCAGCTCAGCTTCCTTGAACGGCATCCGCACCTCGCTCGACAGCGACAGCACGACCAGGATCGCGTCGACCTCGGCTGAGGCCGTGAGCAGATCGACGCTCTTTTGAAGACCGCCTGAAGTCACGCCCTGCGCGGTGACGTCGATCGGGTTGCGCGCAGTGCCGTAGGATGGCATCAGCGCCCTGATCCCGGCCTGGATGGACTCGGAGAGCTCAGGCACTTGCAAGCCGTGCAAAGCCACTGCATCCGCGCCCCAGATGCCGGCGCCGCCGGAGACGGTGACGACCGCGACGCGATCGCCCTTCGGCAGCGGGTTGCTTGCAAGCACCGCCGCGATGGTCAGGGCCTCGTCGAGATCGTTGGAGACGATGAAACCGTATCTGGCGAACACCGCATCATAGGCCGCCGACCAGCCGGCCATGCTGGCGGTGTGCGAGGCGGCCGCACGCATCCCCGCGCCGGAGCGGCCGACCTTGGTGACGATGACCGGCTTTTTCATCTCCGCGGCGCGACGCGCGGCGGCAAGGAATTTGTCGACGTCGCGGATGCCCTCGATGAACAGCAGGATCACGTCGGTCGAGGCATCCTGCACCAGGTAGTCCAGGAACTCGCCGGCGCCGAGATCGGATTCGTTGCCGGCGCTGACGACATAGCTTACGGCAACGCCGAGCGCCTTGGCGCGGTGATAGTAGGCAAAGCCGACGCCGCCGCTCTGTGCGACGATGCCGATCCGCTTTTGCGTGGCAACGAGCGGAACGACGCCCGGCTTGACGTCGACTGCCGGGCTGAAGGTCGCCGCCACCCGCTGCACCTGGCTGAAAAAGCCCTCGGCGTTCGGACCGGAAATCCGCATGCCGGTGCGCTTGGCCAAGGCCGCGATCGCGTCCTGCATCGCGGCGCTGTCGCCGCCCTCCTCGGCAAAGCCCGAGGAGATGATGACCGCATTCTTCACGCCGGCGCTAGCGCATTGCTCGAGCGCGGCGAGCACTGCGCGGGCGGGAATGATGATGATTGCAAGATCGATCGGCGCACCGACCTCGGCGATCGATTTGTAGCAGGCGAGCCCGTCGATCTCGGCGTAGTTCGGGTTCACCGGATAGATCTTTCCGGGATACTCGTTCTTGCGCAGCATCGCGAGCAGCCGCCCCGGTATCTTCTCATGATCGCGCGAAGCCCCGATCAGCGCGATGCTTGCCGGCGCGAAGAAGCTATCGAGCGGATGCGGCATGTGGCATTTCCCCTTCTTGTTTTTGTGAGCCCTTCCGCACTCAGCTCAATCCGTCATCCTGAGATGCGAGTTGTTTGCGGCTCGCGTTCCCACATCGTCATTGCGAGCGCAGCGAAGCAATCCAGGAATCTGTCCGCGGATTCATGTCTGGATTGCTACGCTGCGCTCGCAATGACGGAGTTTAGGCCGCGACGTAGCTCTTTCAATTCAGGTCTGAAGCGGCAGCCAAAGTTTCGCATCCTCGCAGCGTGACGGGTTACGATCAAGGGATCAACTGACGCGGAACGTCACCCCGCCCAGCAGAAACTCATTGCCCGCCACCGCGTGTCCCTTCGTCTTGGCAGCATGAAGCACGCTTGCGACGTCGCTGACGCGAAACTCCAGCGCGCTCATGATCTCGCCTGCGCCCCTCACGAAACGGAAGCTGGCATTGGGCAGCGTCAACTCATCTACGCCCCCCTCAGCCTTGCCAGGTGCGACGCCGACGATCTTGCCCCAATGTTCGGCCAGACTTTGCGGATCCGGGCTCTGCATCTCCACGCCCGTCAGCGCCCGCGTCACATCCTTGCGAATGAACTTCTGCCAATCCGGTCCCGCCGGCGGATACGGACCCAAGATGTCGTCGCTGCCTTCGGTGTGGTTGAACTCGATGAAGGCGGCGCGGCAGTCGCGCGGGTGGAGCTGCACGCCATGATAGGGCGCGTGATCGATCACGTTCGCCGTGCGCACGCCCATGGCATTCGCATTGCGGCCGCGCTCGTCCGGATCGTTGCAGCAGAAGATCGCCATGTAGCCGCCGCGGCCGGCGGTTTTCGCGATGAAGCGGCCGGCCGCGGTGCCGTCCCTGAACGGTGCCACCACCTCGAGCAGGATCGTATCGACCGGGAGCAACGCATTCTCCAAGCCGTATTTTGCGACATTGCCATCGCGATAGCAGACGGCGAGGCCCATGATCGCGGCGATATCGGAGATCACCGGCCCGAGCTGCGGCGCGACCAGGCAGATCTGCCGGAGCCGCATATAGGCCGCCATCGTCACGCGCCCTTGAACGCAGGCTTGCGCTTCTCGACGAAGGCCCTGGCGGCCTCCTTGTGATCCTCAGTGTCGCCGCAGCGGGTGTGATGGATCGCCTCGCCGTCGAAGCAATCCTCCAGCGCCAGATGCTCGGCATTGTTGATATTGCGCTTGATGTAGCCGAGTGCGATCGACGGTCCCTGCGCCAGCGACAGCGCGAGCTCGTGCGCTGCGGCATCGATCTCGGCATCCGGCACGACCTTGGTCACCAGGCCGATCGCATGCGCCTCCCTGGCACTCAGCACCGGCGACGTCAGATAAAGCTCGCGGGCCCGCGCGCCGCCGAGAAGCTGGGTCAGGAAATAGGTGCCGCCGTAGTCGCCCGAGAAGCCGACCTTGGCGAAGGCGGTCGTGATCTTGCAGGACTCGGAGGCGACGCGCAGATCGCAGGACAGCGCCATCGAAAGACCGGCGCCGGCCGCAGCACCGTCGAGCTGCGCCACCACGGGCTTTGGCATCTGATGCAGGATGCGCGAAACTTCCATGCCGCGGCGCAGGTTGGCGAGCTTGGTCTCGAACGGCAGCGGCGCGCGTCCCTCCGCCATCGACTTGACGTCGCCACCGACACAGAAGCTGCCGCCGGCGCCCTTGAACAGCACCGCGCGCACCTCCGGATCGTCAGCCGCGCGCCGCGCGGCTTCGACCAGGCCGCGCACCATGTCCGGGTTGAGCGCGTTTTTGCGCTCGGGGCGGTTCATGGTGATGGTGAGCAGTCCGCCTTCGAGCTTTTGCAGGACCATGTCGTTGCTCATGGAACGTTTCCCTTGTTGTTGTTTGATCGGACCATGTCCACACCGTCATTGCGAGCGCGGCGAAGCAATCCAGATATGCATCCGCGGAAAGATTCTGGATTGCTTCGTCGCTACGCTCCTCGCAATGACGGTGCCGGTTCCGTCATTGCGGGGCGCGCCCCTTGGCGCGAGCGCCCCGGAATGATGCTTCGCGTCACTTCTTTACCAGCGGGCAGCGCGACTGCTCCAGCGACTGGAACGCCTCGTTGCCGGGCACGGTAGCGAGCAGCTTGTAGTCGTCCCAGCGGCCCTTGGATTCCGACGGCTTCTTCACCTCGAACAGATACATGTCGTGGGTCATGCGGCCGTCCTCGCGAATCTTGCCGTTCTTGGCAAAGAAGTCGTTGATCGGCGTCTCCTTCATCACCTTCATGACGGCCGCGGAGTCCGTCGTGCCGGCCGCCTTCACGGCTTTCAGGTAATGCGTGACGGACGAATAGACGCCGGCCTGCGCCGAGGTCGGCGGCCGCTTCACACGCTCCTGGAAGCGCTTCGAAAACGCGCGCGTGTCGTCGTTGAGGTCCCAATAGAAGGCCTCTGCCAGCAGCAGGCCCTGCGCCGTCTCCAGTCCGATGGAATCGATATCGGTGACGAAGGCGAGCAGCGGCGAGATCTTTTGACCGCCCTTGGTGATGCCGAACTCGGCCGCCTGCTTGATGGCGTTGACCGTATCGCCGCCGGCATTCGCCAGCCCGATCACCTTGGCCTTGGAGGCCTGCGCCTGCAGCAGGAAGGAGGAGAAGTCCGACGTGTTGAGCGGATGGCGGACATTGCCAAGCACCTTGCCGCCGGTCTTGGTCACGACATTGCTGGTGTCCTTTTCCAGATCCTGGCCGAAGGCGTAATCGGCGGTGAGAAAGAACCACGTATCGAGGCCCGATTTCACGGCGGCGAGGCCCGTCACATTAGCCTGAGCGTACGTGTCGAACACATAATGCACGGTGTAGGGGCCGCAGGCCTCGTTGGTAAGGCGGATCGAACCGGGACCGTTGAAGATGATGATCTTGTTGCGCGCTTTCGCGATCTCGCCGGCGGCGAGCGCGGTTGCGGAGGCCGCGACGTCATAGATCATCTCGACGCCCTGGTTGTCGAGCATGTCGCGGGCGATGTTGGCGGCAAGGTCGGCCTTGTTGAGATGGTCGGCCGCCAGCACCTGGATCTTGCGGCCCAGCACCTCGCCGCCAAAATCTTCCACCGCCATCTTGGCCGCGGTCTCGCTGCCGGGACCGGTGATGTCCGCATACAGGCTTGACATGTCGAGGATGCCGCCGATCTTGAGCGGCGGCTTGTCCTGGGCCTGCGCGGCGCTCGCGCTCACGGCAAATGCGGCCGCAAAAATGCCGGACAAAATTCGCTTCATCAAAATCCTCCCTTGATCGCCTTACTCTGACGGCGGCTTGGTTATTGCTCTTGGTTATCGGTATTGCCGCAATCATGCCGCATGCGCGAGAGCGCAGCAAGCGGGGCCGCGATGCGAGCCACGCGATCAACGCGCGTTTTCCGCAAAACGGAATGGCGCGATCGGCGAATGTGTTTCCACATTCGTCATTGCGAGCGAACCGAAGCAATCCAGAATCCTTCCGCGGAGACAGTCTGGATTGCTTCGCTTCGCTCGCAATGACGGAGAATGAGGCGATGCCGGAGCAAAGTCGCAACAGTTGTAGCGTGGGCAAAGGTGCGCTCTTCGCACGCCGTGCCCACCAGTCCGTTTCGCTCGGCAAAGTGGTGGGCACGCTTCGCTTTGCCCTCCCTACGGCTTTGAGTTAAGAGAGACATACAACGCAACCTCTCCGGGCAACGTGAAGCGACCGCTTACTCTCATCGCCGCAGCAGCGCTCCTCATCGGATCGCACGACATCGTGCTCGCGGCGGCTTGCCAATTCGAGTCTCAAGGCGAGGGACGCGTCGCTGCGATCACCGATGCACGCAGCCTGCGTCTCGATGATGGCCGCGAGGTGCGTCTCGCCGGCATCGAGCCGACGGCCACGACGCAGCAGGCGCTGACGGCGCTGCTCGTCGGCCGCGACGTATCGCTTTACGGCAGCGACGACACGCCCGATCGTTACGGGCGGCAGCCCGCGCTTGTCTTCATCCGGGATAGCGCAACGTCGGCACAGGCTCTCCTGCTCGCCCAAGGCCAGGCGGTCGTCTCGGCCGAGATCGCGGACAAGGACTGCGCGGCCACCCTGATGGCCGCCGAAACCGAGGCGCGGCGCCAAAAAAGGGCAACTGGGCTGCCCCGTTGGCCATAAAAAACGCGGAAAGTCCGGACGATATTTTGGCCGGGATTGGGCGCTTCATGGTGGTCGAGGGCAGAGTCCGGTCGGTCCGGCAAGCTGGGGCAATGACATACCTCAACTTCTCCCGGAACTGGACACGTGGCTTTGCCGTGACTATTTCAAGGCGGATCGTACCGGCCTTTGAGAGCGCCGGGATCGCTCTTAAGTCTCTGGAGAATCGACAGATTCGAGTCCGAGGCTGGGTCGAGGGGAATACGGGGCCTCGGATTGACGTACGCCTCGTGGGACAGGTTGAGTTGCTGGACACAAGCGCGCCGGCAGGGGTAAGGCCGTAAAGGCCAGGCACGGGTTAAGCGACGTGAATGGGGTGCTAGAACGGCACGGAAAGGGTGATGGCCGCCGCCTTCGGGCTGCGCCGGCTACCCTATGCCTTTTGCTCGGCACGACCCTCGCCGGCTGCGGCGATATGGGGCGGTTCCAGGCCGCCGCACCGGCGCCGACGGTCGCGTTGCCCAAGCCGAAGCCGGCCGTCGCGCAAACGCCGGCGACCGAAAAGGAACACGAGCGCATCCTGGCGAGCTATGGCGGCACCTACGACGATCCGCGGCTGGAGTCGCTGGTCACCAAGACCGTCGAGCGGCTCGTCGCGGCCTCCGATCGCCCCGACCAGGGCTACAAAGTCACCATCCTCAATTCCGGCGCGGTGAACGCGTTCGCCTTGCCGAACGGACAGCTTTACGTCACGCGCGGCCTGCTGGCGCTGGCCAGCGACACCTCTGAATTGTCCTCTGTGCTCAGCCACGAGATGGCGCATGTGCTGTCGAAGCACGCCGCGATGCGCGAGGACCAGGCCCGCCAAGCCGCGATCGTCACCCGCGTCGTCACCGACATGAGCAACGATCCCGAGCTCACCGCGCTTGCGCTCGCCAAGACCAAGCTCACCATGGCGAGCTTCTCGCGCAACCAGGAGATCGAGGCGGACGGCATCGGGGTGGGCATTTCCGCCCGCGCGCATTTCGACCCCTATGGCGCGGCGCGCTTCCTCGCCGCGATGGAGCGCAATGCCGAGCTCAAGGCGGGCAAGAATTCGCTCGATCCGCGCGCGCAGGATTTCACCTCGTCGCATCCGGCCACCCCGGAGCGGGTGCAGAATGCGCAGACGATCGCCCGGCAATACGGCGCGCCCGAAGGCGGCGAGCGCGACCGCGAGAGCTACCTCGCCGCGATCGACAACCTCGTCTATGGCGAGGATCCCAGCGAAGGCTTTGTCCGCGGCCGCCGCTTCCTGCATCCAAAACTCGGCTTCACCTTCCAGGCGCCGGACAATTTTACGCTCGACAACACTGCGCAGGCTGTGATCGGCGTGCGCGAAGGCGGCTCGCAGGCGATGCGTTTCGACGTCGTGCGCGTTCCGGCCGAGCAGTCGCTCGGCGATTATCTCAACTCCGGCTGGATGGAAGGCGTCGAGAAGGCCTCGACCGAGGATATCACCATCAACGGCCTTCCGGCCGCGTCCGCCACCGCCAAGGGCGACCAGTGGCAGTTCAAGGTCTATGCACTGCGCTTCGGCAGCGACGTCTACCGCTTCATCTTCGCTACAAGGCAGAAGACGACCGAGAGCGAGCGCAATGCGCGCGAGACCGTCAATTCATTCCGCCGCCTGACGCTCGAGGAGATCCAGGCCGCGCGGCCCCTGCGCATCAAGGTGATCACCGTGCAGCCTGGCGACACCGTCGAATCGCTCTCTCATCGCATGGCGGGCGTCGATCACCCGACCGAGCGCTTCCGCGTGCTGAACGGCCTCGATGCGCATGCGCAGGTGAAGGTGCGCGACCGCGTCAAGATCGTGGTGGATTGACGCGCGTCAGCTTCTCGTAGGGTGAGCGAAGCGAAGCGTGCCCACCACTTTGACCGCAATGACGGGAAGATAGTGGGCACGGCGCTACGCGCCTTTGCCCGCTCTACGACGCCACAAACTCAATCGTCGTCTCGGCGAAGGTCGGAACGACGGCTGAGCAAGATCAGCCGCCTGCGCACCAACCAACCGCCCAAAGACTGCTTAGCGCCCCGCATCCATATCCCCCGCCTCGCGCTGGCCGCTGAGCCACAGCGCGACGAGGGTCCACAGCGCGCCCGAGAGCAGATAGGCGCCCGAAGCAATGACGCCCAGATTGGTGGCGAGCAGAAGGGCGGCGAGCGGGGCGAAGCCGGCGCCGAACAGCCAAGCCATGTCCGAGGTGAGCGCCGAGGCCGTGTAGCGGTACATCTGCTTGAAATTCGAGGCGATCGCGCCCGAGGACTGGCCGAAGGACAGGCCGAGCAGGATGAAACCGATCACCATGTAGATGGTCTCGCCGAAGGCGCCGGCGTCGAGAAGCTGCGGAGCGAAGCCGCTATAGACCGCGATCGCGATCGCCGAACCCATCAGCAGCGACTTGCGGCCGACCCGGTCGGCGATGATGCCCGAGACCACGATCGCGGCGACCCCGAACACGGCGGCGACGATCTCGATGATCAAGAAGCGCACCGGGCTTTCACGCGTGAACAGAAACACCCAGGACAGCGGAAACACCGTGACCATGTGGAACAGCGCGAAGCTCGCCAGCGGCGCGAATGCGCCGAGCATGATGTTGTGGCCTTCGCGCGCGACGGTGTCGGAGATGCGGGCCGGCTGCAATTCGCGGGTCTCGAACAGCGAGGCATACTCCTCCGTCGCTACCATGCGCAGGCGGGCGAACAGCGCCACGACGTTGATGGCGAAGGCGACGAAGAACGGATAGCGCCAGCCCCAGTCGAAGAAATCGTCCGCCGACAGATTACCGGCGAAATAGGCGAACAGGGCGCTTGCCACGATCAGCCCGAGCGGCGCCCCGAGCTGCGGCACCATCGCGTACCAGCCGCGCTTCGATGCCGGCGCGTTCAGCGCGAGCAGCGAGGCAAGGCCGTCCCACGCACCACCCCACGCCAGACCCTGGGCCGCGCGCGCCATCGCCAGGAGCCAGATCGCCGAGGCTCCGATCTCGTGATAGCCGGGCAGGAACGCGATCGCGACGGTGGCGGTGCCGAGCACGAACAGCGCGGTGACCAGCTTGGCCGTCTTGCCGTATTGCCGGTCGATCGTCATGAATATGACGGTGCCGAGCGGCCGCGCCATGAAGGCGAGCGCGAAAATGGCGAAGGAATAAAGCGTGCCGGTCAGCTCGCTCGCGAACGGGAAGACCAGACGGGGAAACACGATCACCGAGGCGATCGCGTAGACGAAGAAGTCGAAGAATTCCGAGGTGCGGCCGATGATGACGCCGATGGCGATCTCGCCGGGGCTGGCCTGGTCGTGGCCATGCTCGCCCGAGTGGAGGTCTGCCATTGCGGGGGTGTGTGCCGTCGCCATCGTGCGCCCTTAACGTCCTGAAAATCAAAGCCGACCACCCGGCGGGCGCCGGGCAACCTGCCCCTCTCTGAACCAACCTCCCGCACCGCAACATTGGACAAATTGTCCAATGTCCGGATTGTTGCGCCGCAGCTACCCGTTGGCCCCGCAAGGGAAACTCATTCTAGAAGGCTCGGCCCGTGTCTCGTCTCAAGATCCTGGCGCTACTACCTTTGGCAGTTGCGCTCAGCGGCTGCAACTACATCGTGCTGGCGCCAGCCGGCGATATCGCTGCCCAGCAGCGCGACCTCGTCATCATCTCCACCGTCCTGATGCTCCTGATCGTTCTGCCCGTCATGGCGCTGACGGTGCTGTTCGCCTGGCGCTACCGCCAGTCCAACAAGTCGGCGCGCTACGAGCCGGATTGGGACCACTCGACCAAGCTCGAGCTAGTGATCTGGTCGGCGCCGCTTCTGATCATCGTGTGCCTCGGCGCGCTGACCTGGATGGGCACGCACCTGCTCGACCCCTATCGCACGCTCGGCCGCATCAACGCGGAGCGCGCCGTGGACCAGGCCAAGGCCCCGCTCGAGGTCGACGTCGTCGCGCTCGACTGGAAATGGCTGTTCATCTATCCGGACTACGGCGTCGCCACCGTCAACGAGCTGGCTGCTCCCGTCGATCGCGCGATCAATTTCCGCATCACTGCATCCTCGGTGATGAACTCGTTCTACATCCCCGCGCTCGCCGGCCAGATCTACGCGATGCCAGGCATGGAGACCAAGCTCCACGCCGTGGTGAACCACGCCGGCACCTATAAGGGCTTTTCGGCGAACTACAGCGGCGCCGGCTTTTCCGGCATGCACTTCGCCTTCCACGGTCTCGACGACAAGGCCTTCGACGCCTGGATCGCCAGCGCCAAGTCGGCCGGCGGTTCGCTCGGTCGCGCGGAATATCTTCAGCTCGAGAAGCCGAGCCAGAACGAGCCGGTGCGGCGTTACGGCAGTGTCGATGCCGATCTCTACCGCCTGATCCTCAACATGTGCGTCGAGACCGGCAAGATGTGCCAGAGCGAGATGATGGCGATCGATGCCAAGGGCGGCCTCGGCCATGAGGGCCTGAACAACACCCTGCCGCTCGCCTACGACAAATACGCCCGCCGCGGCACCGCGCTTGGCGGCGAGCCGACCTTCGTCGCCGGCACCTGCACGCCCGATGCGCCGCAGGGCCAGACCACCGCGTCGATCAAGGCGCCGAGCGACGCCACGCCGCTGCTCGGTGCCGGCCTGAAGCGCCCGAGCTTCACGCCGCTCAAATCTTCGTCCTTCTTCCTCGGACAACGTCCGAAGTCAGACTCCTAACGAGAGCTCGCATGTCTCCTGATCTCATCAAGCTCATCTTCGGCCGGCTCAGCATCGAATCGTTGCCGCTGCACGAGCCGATCGTCGTCGGCACCTTCGTGGTGGTCGCGCTCGGCGGCATCACGCTGCTCGGCGGTCTCACCTATTTCCGGCTCTGGGGCTATCTCTGGCGCGAGTGGTTCACCACCGTCGACCACAAGCGCATCGGCATCATGTACATGATCCTCGGCATCGTGATGCTGCTGCGCGGCTTTGCCGACGCACTCATGATGCGCGGCCAGCAGGCGCTCGCGTTCGGCGGCTCGGAAGGCTATCTCAACGCCCACCATTACGACCAGGTCTTCACCGCCCACGGCGTGATCATGATCTTCTTCGTGGCGATGCCGCTGGTCACCGGCCTGATGAACTACGTCGTCCCGCTGCAAATCGGCGCCCGCGACGTGTCGTTCCCGTTCCTGAATAATTTCAGCTTCTGGATGACGGTCGGCGGCGCGGTGCTGGTGATGGCTTCGCTGTTCATCGGCGAATTCGCCCGCACCGGCTGGCTCGCTTATCCGCCGCTGTCGAACATCGGCTACAGCCCTGACGTCGGCGTCGACTACTACATATGGGCGCTGCAGGTCGCCGGCGTCGGCACGACCTTATCCGGCATCAACCTGATCTGCACCATCGTCAAGCTGCGGGCCCCGGGCATGACCATGATGCGGATGCCTGTCTTCACCTGGACCTCGCTCTGCACGAACGTGCTGATCGTCGCCTCGTTCCCGGTTCTGACCGTCGTGCTCGCGCTGCTCTCGCTCGATCGCTACGTCGGCACCAACTTCTTCACCAACGACTTCGGCGGCAGCCCGATGATGTACGTGAACCTGATCTGGATCTGGGGCCATCCCGAGGTCTACATCCTGGTTCTCCCCGCGTTCGGTATCTTCTCCGAGGTGACCTCGACCTTCTCGGGCAAGCGGCTGTTCGGCTACACCTCGATGGTCTACGCCACGGTGGTCATCACCATCCTGTCGTACCTGGTCTGGCTGCACCACTTCTTCACCATGGGGTCGGGCGCCAGCGTCAACTCCTTCTTCGGCATCACCACGATGATCATCTCGATCCCGACGGGAGCGAAGATGTTCAACTGGCTGTTCACGATGTATCGCGGCCGCATCCGCTTCGAGCTGCCGATGATGTGGACGATCGCCTTCATGCTGACCTTCGTGATCGGCGGCATGACCGGCGTGCTGCTCGCAGTGCCGCCGGCCGACTTCGTTCTGCACAACAGCCTGTTCCTGATTGCGCACTTCCACAACGTGATCATCGGCGGCGTGGTGTTCGGCGCCTTCGCCGGCATCGGCTACTGGTTCCCGAAGGCGTTCGGCTTCAAGCTCGATCCGTTCTGGGGCAAGCTGTCGTTCTGGTTCTGGGTCACCGGCTTCTACCTCGCCTTCATGCCGCTCTACGTGCTGGGCCTGATGGGCGTGACGCGGCGCCTGCGCGTGTTCGACGATCCGTCCCTGCAGATCTGGTTCATCATCGCCGCGATCGGCGCCGGCCTCGTCTTCCTCGGCATCATCTGCATGCTGGTGCAGTTCGCGGTCAGCTTCCTCCGGCGAGAGCAGCTCAAGGACGTCACCGGCGATCCCTGGGATGCGCGCACGCTGGAATGGGCGACCTCCTCGCCTCCGCCGGCCTACAACTTCGCCTTCACGCCCGTCGTTCACGACAATGACGCGTGGTGGGACATGAAGAAGCGCGGCTACCAGCGGCCGCTCACCGGCTTCAAGCCGATCCACATGCCGAGCAACACCGGCACCGGCATCATCCTCGCCGGCTTTGCGACTGCGATGGGATTCGGTCTAATCTGGTACATGTGGTGGCTGGCCGCCGCGAGCTTCATCGCGATGCTCGCCGTCGGCATCGGTCACACCTTCAACTATCACCGCGACTTCGACATCCCGGCCGATGAGGTCGTCCGGACCGAGGACGCGCGCACCCAACTGCTCGCCGGAGCCAAGTCATGACGATCGCTGTCAAACCCACCCAAACGGGCGAGCCGCTGTTCTACCTCGCCGACGAGCATCCGCATCCGGAAGGATGGAGCACCGCGCTCGGCTTCTGGATCTATCTGATGAGCGACTGTCTCATCTTTGCGATCCTGTTCGCCACCTTCGGCGTGCTCGGCGCCAACTACGCCGCCGGCCCGGCGCCGAAGGACCTGTTCGACCTGTCGCTGGTCGCGGTGAACACCTCGATGCTGCTGCTGTCGTCGATCACCTATGGCTTTGCCATGCTGACGATGCAGCAGAACCGCATCGGCCAGACGCAGATGTGGCTCGCCATCACCGGCCTGTTCGGCGCCGCCTTCATCGGCATCGAGCTCACCGAGTTCGCCCACATGATCCATGAGGGCGCGACGCCCCAGCGCAGCGCCTTCCTCTCCGCCTTCTTCACCCTGGTCGGCACCCACGGCCTGCACGTCACCTGCGGCCTGATCTGGCTGGTGACCTTGATGGTGCAGGTCTGGAAGTTCGGCCTGATCGAGGCCAACCGCCGTCGCCTGATGTGCCTGTCGATGTTCTGGCACTTCCTCGACGTGGTCTGGATCGGCGTCTTCACCTTCGTCTATCTCCTGGGAGTGCTGCGATGACCACCGACACCCACGCCACGGCTGCAGACCATCACCACCACGACGACCACGCGCACGGATCGCTCTCGACCTATCTGCTCGGCTTCGTGCTCTCGGTCGTGCTCACCGCGATCCCGTTCTGGCTGGTGATGAGCGGCGTGCTTCCCAGCAAGCAGATCACCGCGCTGGTCATCATGGCCTTCGCCGTGGTGCAGATCGTCGTGCACATGATCTACTTCCTGCACATGAACACGACCTCCGAGAACGGCTGGAGCATGATGGCGCTGATCTTCACCATCGTCATGGTCGTGATCGCGCTGTCCGGCTCGCTGTGGGTCATGAACCACCTCAACAGCAACATGATGCCGATCCACGAGATGAGCGGGATGAAGTGAGCAAGGCGGGGACCGTGAGCGACATGGAAAACGGGACGCGCGGCAAGACCGCGCGCCCCGCCTTGTGGCTTACGGTCCCCGCGCTCGCCGCGTTCGCGCTCCTGATCGCACTCGGCGTCTGGCAGATCGAGCGCCGCGCCTGGAAGCTGGCGCTGATCGACCGCGTCGAGCAGCGCGTCCACGCCGCGGCCCAGCCGATTCCTTCGCCTGCGGCCTGGCCCACGGTCTCCGCGGCAAATGACGAATACCGGCACGTCGCCGTGACAGGCCGCTTCCTGCACGACCGGGAAACGCTGGTTCAGGCCGTCACCGAGGAAGGCGCCGGCTATTGGGTGCTCACGCCGCTCCGGCGCGAGGACGGCACGCTGGTCCTGATCAATCGCGGCTTCGTGCCAGCCGAGCGGCGCGACGCATCGACGCGGCAGGACGGCAATCCGGAAAGCACCGTCGAGATCACCGGCTTGTTACGCATGACGGAGCCGAAAGGCGGGTTCCTGAGGAATAACGATCCCGTCCACGACCGCTGGTATTCGCGGGACGTTGCTGCAATCGCAGCGGCTCGCGGCATGCACGATGTTGCCCCCTTCTTCATCGATGCTGATGCGGCGCCGCGCGCAGGCGGAGGTCCAATCGGCGGATTGACCGTGATCCGCTTTCCCAATAACCACCTGATCTACGCGCTGACGTGGTTTGCCCTGGCCTTCATGCTGGCCGGTAAATTTTACGTCACATTCGGCGGCGGGCTGTTCCGCCGCACGCGCTTCGTCCACGAACCGGCCGGCGGCCCTGATGCCTCCGCCCGCAGGACGGGATCAGATGCTGGAACGATCGTCGAGCCAACCTGACGACGGGAAGACGCTTCCCCAGACGCCTGCCCATGGTGAGCTGGCCGTCACGCTGCAACCGCAGTCGGACGCGCGCAGCGGGCTGACCGGCGCCTCGCCGACAGACGACGAGACCAACCGCAAGAACATGGCGCTGCTGATCCAGCTCCGCTGGACCGCGGTGGTCGGCCAGGTCGTGACCATCGGTGCCGTGCATTTCGGGCTCGGCATTCCCTTGCCGCTGGAGCGGATGGGCGCGGTGATCGGTGCGCTGGTCCTGCTCAACGTCTCGAGCCTTGTCTGGGTGCGTCATCGCGCGGCGGTTACCAACAACGAGCTGCTGGTTGCTCTTATGCTCGACGTCGCTGCGCTGACCGCGCAGCTTTACCTCAGCGGCGGCGCGACCAATCCCTTCACCTCGCTGTTCCTGCTCCAGGTGACGCTGGGAGCGGTGCTGCTCGATGCCCGCTCGACCTGGTCGCTGGTCGCGCTGACCTGTGCGAGCTTCGTCTGGCTGACGGTGGCCTACCGGCCGCTCGAGCTGCCGCCCAATCCGCTCAGCGAGACCTATACCCTCACTGTTGCCGGCATGCTGCTCGGCTTCGTCCTCAATGCCGTGCTGCTGGTCGTGTTCGTGACCCGCATCAACAGGAACCTGCGCGAGCGCGACGCGCATCTGGCCGCGCTGCGCCAGCATGCGGCCGAGCAGGATCACATCGTCCGCATGGGCCTGCTCGCCTCCGGCGCCGCTCACGAGCTCGGCACGCCGCTCGCCTCGCTCTCGGTCATCCTCAGCGACTGGCGCCGCATGCCGGATCTCGCCGCCGATCGCGAGCTCGCCGAGGATCTCGCCGAGATGGAAACCTCGCTGCAACGCTGCAAGACCATCGTGACCGGCATCCTGGTCTCCGCAGGCGAGGCGCGCGGCGAAGGATCGTCGCCGACCACGGTGACGGCGTTCCTCACCGACATGGTCGAGGAGTGGCGCAATGCGCGCTCGGCGCGGACGCTGTATTTCGTCAACACGTTCGGCGAGGACGTCGCGATCGTCTCCGACGTGGCGCTGAAGCAGGTGATCTTCAACGTGCTAGACAACGCCTATGAGGTCTCGCGCGACTGGGTCGAGCTGCTCGCCGAGCGCGAGGACGACAAGCTTGTGCTGTCGGTCAGCGACCGCGGCCCCGGCTTCGCGCCCGAAATGCTGGCGCAACTCGGAAAGCCCTACCAATCGAGCAAGGGGCGCGCCGGCGGCGGGCTCGGCCTGTTCCTGGTCGTGAACGTCGTGCGCAAGCTGGGAGGCAGCGTGACCGCCGAGAACCACAGGAAGCGCGGTGCCACCGTCCGCCTCACGCTGCCGCTTGCAACGCTCGCAATCGGAGGCGGCTTTGACGCCTGACCGCTCGCTCATCGTCGTCGAGGACGATGCCGGCTTTGCCCGCACGCTCAAGCGCTCCTTCGAGCGGCGCGGCTATGAGGTCGTGCTGGCTGCATCGATCGAAGAGGTCCGGAAGGTTCTGGAGGAGCGCTCCTTCGGCTACGCCGTGGTCGATCTCAAGCTCGGCGGTGCCTCCGGCCTTGCCTGCGTCGAGCTGTTGCACAGCCACGATCCGGAGATGCTGATCGTCGTGCTGACCGGCTTTGCCAGCATCGCCACCGCGGTCGAAGCCATCAAGCTGGGCGCCTGTCACTATCTGGCAAAGCCTTCCAACACCGACGATATCGAGGCGGCCTTCCACAAGGCCGAAGGCAACGCCGAGGTCGCGCTCGATACGCGACCGACCTCGATCAAGACGCTGGAATGGGAGCGCATCCATCAGACGCTGATCGAGACGGATTTCAATATCTCGGAAGCAGCAAGACGGCTGGGCATGCACCGGCGCACCTTGGCGCGGAAGCTCGAGAAGCGGCCGGTGAAGTAAGGCTCGTCGTCCCGGGGGCGCGCAAAGCGCGAGCCCGGGACCCATGACCCCAGGATTGGGTTTGACGAAGACTCTTGGTTGCGAGTGTGCACCACAACTCCTCCCTGGAGTTATGGGTCCCCGGCCTGCGCCGGGACGACACCGGGTTGGTGGAATCAGCCTCGCACCACCACTCTCGCTACAGACACAAAAAGCCCGGCCGAACGGCCGGGCTTTTGATCTGTTGCGATCGACGTGAGAGCTTACGCCGCCTCGTCGGCGACCGTGGTGTCGTCGCCATCGCCATCATCGGCGTCGCCCTCGGCATCCGTGTCGGCTTCGCCGTCGGCGGCTTCGGCCTTGGCGGACGCGCGGCGCGGGCTCTTGGCGAGCTGGGCCTCGATCTCCTTGACCGCTTCGGTCTCGGTCGAGTGCTGCACCACCGCGATCTCGCGGGACAAACGATCGAGCGCCGCTTCGTAGAGCTGGCGTTCGGAGTAGGACTGCTCGGGCTGCGACTCCGAGCGATAGAGATCGCGCACGACTTCCGCGATCGCGACGATGTCGCCCGAATTGATCTTCGCTTCGTACTCCTGGGCGCGGCGCGACCACATGGTGCGCTTGACGCGAGCGCGGCCCTTCAGGGTCTCGAGCGCCTTCTTCACCAGCGCGGGCTCGGAGAGCTTGCGCATGCCGACGTTGGCGACCTTCGCGGTCGGAACGCGAAGCGTCATCTTGTCCTTGATGAAGTTGATGACGAACAGCTCGAGCTTGGCACCGGCGATCTCCTGCTCCTCAATGGCGAGGATCTGGCCGACGCCGTGAGCGGGATAGACGACGAATTCGTTGGCCTTGAAGCCCTGGCGCTGGGTCACGACCTTCTTCTCCTCGACCTTCGGCGCAGCAGCGGGCTTCACGGCCGGCTTGGCAGCGACGGGGGCCTTGGCAGAGGCGGCAGCAACGGGCGTCTTCGGCGCAGGCTTGGCGGCAACAGGCTTGGCAGGCTTGGCAGCAGGCTTCGAAACGGTCGCTTTCGCGGCAGTTTTGGCAGTCTTGTTCGGCATTGCACTTCTTTTGTTCTTGGAGGACTTTGCAGCCGACGCCTTCGTGGCGGCACGGCCCTTGGATGCGCTACGGCTGGCCGCGGCGACTTTTTTGGCCTCCTTATGGGAAGCCCTCGCAGAAGTACTCTTTTTACGCGTTTTCTGTGACACAGCCTGCGCGCGGAAACTGCCACGCCCCTGTTCGACATTTGGTTTCACGGGAACCCAGAGGGGCCAATCGGGGCTGACGGGGTTCGGCTTAATGTGCCCAATATAGCACATTTCCCGCAAAAATCAATGATTTAGGGGCTTTTAGGGCTGGTTTTCGGCGTATTCGGCGCTATTAGGGTTAAGTTTGAGCGCGGATCAGTCCCCGGAGCCGGGGTTCGGAGAAAAATATTTCTCGAACTTGCCCTCCATGCCGTCGAATTCCTTCGCGTCGGCGGGTGATTCTTTCTTCTGCGTGATGTTCGGCCAGCTCTTGGCGTAGTCGGCGTTGACCTGGAGCCACTTTTCCAAGCCCGGTTCCGTATCGGGCTTGATGGCGTCGGCGGGGCATTCCGGCTCGCACACGCCACAATCGATGCATTCGTCAGGATGGATGACGAGCATGTTGTCGCCCTCGTAGAAGCAGTCGACAGGGCAGACCTCGACGCAGTCGGTGTACTTGCACTTGATGCAGTTCTCAGTGACGACGTAAGTCATCCAACGCTCCGAAAAGCTCTTTTAAAAGTCGAGGCTTGCGTAGCGCGGATGGCCCGGCGCTGCAAGATCGACAGGGGCGATCAGGACCGCTTTCCGCGCTTGATCGGCCAAGAAGTGAATACGATGCGCAATTAATTGCGCTTTGCATCGCCGACCTCCTCGTAGAGCACGCGGGCCGAGGCCGCATCGCCGCGACGCTCGTTGAACGCGGTCACCTTCAGCACGCGCACCGCGCGATCGAGCGCGATGGTGAGGACGTCGCCGATCTTGATCGCGTGCCCCGGCGAGGTCTCGCGCACGCCGTTGACGCGGACGTGGCCTGAGACGACGAGCTCGGCCGCCGAGGTACGCGCCTTCACCACCCGCGCATGCCACAGCCATTTGTCGAGACGCTGGCGCTCGGTCGTCGTGGGATTACTCCTTCCGACCGGCGAGCTGCTCTTTCAGCGCGGCGAGCTTGGCGAAGGGCGAGTTCGGATCGATCGGACGATCGCGCTCGCGCGGGTTCGCGCTCGAGGCGTAGGGGCGGTGCGCGGGACCGGACTCGCGATCGCGGCGGTCGCGGCCCTTGTCGCGGTCGCGGCCACGATGCTCACGGCCGCCGTCGCCGAACTTGCCCTTGCTTCGATCGCGATCCTTGCCCTCGAAGCGGCGGTTCTTGTCGTCGCGCTGCTCGCGGCGATCGCCGCCCTCGCCCTGCTCGCGTCCCTTGCGGAAATCCTTGCGACCGCCATGACGATGGCGCTCGCCGCGCTGCTCGCCATCGGCGGCCTGCGCCGCCTCGCCTTCCGCGGGCGCAGCGCCTGCTTGAGCGCCCGCCTGCGGGCGCTGATGACGCTGGTGGCGATGGCGCTCATGACGCGGCTTGCGATCCTCGTGCCGGCCACCGGGCCGCCAGACCTCGACGAGCTCGGGCTCGGCGGGCGTGGCCGCAGCCTCCACGGGCGCAGCGGCATCGGCCGATACGGCCGCTTCCGTCGCAGCGGTCTCGGCGGGAGCGGCTTCAAGGCCTGCAGCCTCGGTGGGCGCAGCGGCTTCCTCCGCCGGCGGCGCGATGCCGGGAGCGTCTTCCGGCGTGACGGGCGCGTCAACCGAAGTCTCGAGCGTGGGCGCGGCCTCGTGTACCGCCTCGTCATGCTGCTCCATCCCGGGCGCGTCCTCGACGGTGACCGGCTCGGCAGCCGCTTCGGGTGCAGCCTCGGTGGATGTGCTCGGTTCCTCCGGCAGACCCGCGACGGCCTCCGCCGCAGTCTCAGTCGAAGTCTCCGCGCGGCCTTCGACCGGCGGCGTCTCCGCCGCGACCGTCTCGACGACCTGCGGCTTCGGCGGCAGCGGCGGACGCTTCTCCATGCGATAGCCGAGCGCGCGCAGCACCGAGGCGAAATCCTCGCCGGCCGAGCCGGTGAGCGAGGTCATCGCCTGCGTCACGACAAAACCGCGGCCGTCGAACGCGCCGGCGGGCTTTTCGCCGGGCGAGCTCTCGCGCCAGGCCAGCGCCGGACGGATCAGGTCGGCGAGCCGCTCCAGGATGTCGACGCGCACGGCGCGTTCGCCGGCCTGCTTGTAGCCGAGCACGCGATAGGCATCGCGCGGCAGTGCCTTGTCGACCGGGAACGAGGTGCGGCCCGAGCTCGCCAGATGCTGCGCGCCGGACAGCGCCGAGAGATCGACATTGTCCTGCTTCAGCGCCCAGAGCAGCGCGGCGAGCGCACGCGCGGCAGGCTTCAAAAGGCCGGGGAAATAGATGTGATAGGCGCCGAAGCGGACGCCGTATTTCCGCAACGTGGCACGCGAGGGCTGGTCGAGATCCTTCAGCTCACTCGCGATCTTCGGACGTTCGAGCACGCCGAGCGCCTCGACGAGCTGATAGGCGATGCCGCGGGCAATGCCGGTGACGTCCTCGGCCTTGGACAGCTCGAACATCGGCCCGAGCAGCTTTTCGATATGCGTCTTGAGCCAGAGGTCGAGCCGCGCCTGCACCTTGTCGCGGGGCGCGCCGGTGAGCCGCTCGTCGGAGATGATGCGCAGGCGCGGATGCAGCGCCTCATCTGCGGCAGTGAGCCGCGCCACGGCATCGCCGGTCCAGCGGATGGTCCCGTCGGAGGTCAGCACGAACTGCTCGTCGGGCGCCGAGGAGAGCTTTTCCGCACGCGTCGTGATCTCGCCGGCGAGCACGGCTTGCGCTGCGGCCTGCAAGGCTTTCGCATCGGAGCCGGCTTCCGCCGCATCCGGTGCAAAGGTGAATCCATCGAGGCGGCCGATGACGTGGCCTTCGACGATGACTTCGCCGGTCTTGCCGATTTCAGTATTCAAGCTCGTGTTCTCCCGCAGGCGGCGCATCAATACACTGGTCCGACGATCAACGAAACGCTCAGTCAAGCGTTCATGGAGCGCATCCGACAATTTATTTTCGACCTCCCGCGTGATCCCCTGCCAGTGTTCGGGGTCCGCGAGCCAGTCCGGCCGGTTGGCGGCGAAGGTCCAGGTGCGGATCTGCGCGATCCGGGCCGACAGCGTGTCGATGTCGCCGTCGATGCGGTCGGCCTGGTCGACCTGGGCCGCGAACCAGGCATCGGGAATGCGGCCTTTCTGCATCAGGAAGCCGTACAGCGTGGTCACGAGCTCAGCATGGGCGGCCGGCGACAGCTTTCGGTAGTCCGGGACCTGGCAGGCCTCCCACAGCCGTTCCACGGCGGCCTTGCCATGCGCGATATCGCGCACCTCGGCGTCGCGGGCGGCGTGATCGAGCACACGCATGTCCTCGGCGATCGGCGCGCGCGTCAGCGCCTCGTGGCCGGGGGCTAAGTTGAGCGACACCTGCAGCGCCCCGAGCGAGGAGAAATCCAGCTTCGAGTTGCGCCATTGCAGCATCTTCACGGCGTCGAAGGTGTGGTTCTGCAGCGCATTGACGAGCTCGGGCTCGAACGGCGCGCAGCGGCCGGTGGTGCCGAACGTTCCGTTCCGCGTGGCGCGGCCGGCACGACCGGCGATCTGCGCGAACTCGGCCGGCGTCAGCCTGCGGAACTGATAGCCGTCGAACTTGCGATCGGAGGCGAAGGCGACGTGGTCGACGTCGAGGTTGAGGCCCATGCCGATCGCGTCGGTGGCGACGAGATAGTCGACGTCGCCGTTCTGGAACATCGCCACCTGCGCATTTCTGGTCCGCGGCGAGAGCGAGCCGAGCACCACCGCCGCGCCGCCATGCTGGCGGCGGATCAGCTCGGCGATGGCGTAGACCTCGTCGGCTGAGAACGCGACGATCGCGGTGCGCCGCGGCTGGCGCGTGATCTTGCGGTCGCCGGCGAATTCCAGGCTCGACAGCCGCGGCCGCGTGATCATGGAGACGCCGGGCAGAAGGCGCTCGATGATGGGGCGCATCGTCGCGGCGCCAAGCAGCAGCGTCTCGTCACGGCCGCGGCGGTTGAGGATGCGGTCGGTGAAGACGTGGCCGCGCTCGAGATCGGCGCCGATCTGGACCTCGTCAACGGCGAGGAAGGACACGTCGAGATCCCTCGGCATCGCTTCGACGGTGGAGACCCAGTAGCGCGGGTTCTTCGGCTTGATCTTCTCCTCGCCCGTAACAAGCGCGACGGCCTCGCTGCCGGCGCGATCGGCGATCTTGTTGTAGACCTCGCGCGCGAGCAGGCGCAGCGGCAGCCCGATCATGCCAGAGGAATGCGCGAGCATCCGCTCGATGGCGAGATGGGTCTTGCCGGTGTTGGTCGGCCCGAGCACCGCAGTGACGCCAGCGCCGGGAGCGCGCTCGGAAGCAAAGGGAGAGGGAGGAAAGGCCATTCTGGAGATTAGGTAGTGGCGATTTGGGCGAATGTCAGTGCCGTTTTGGGGCGGCGAGGCGGCTGAGGGTGGACCCGTCGTACTGGCGCGAAGCGCTCACCGCATGCATCACTGTCATCGCCCGGCTTGACCGGGCGATCCAGTATTCCAGAGGCGGCGCAGCTAAAGCCGAGAGGCCGCGGCGTACTGGATGCCCCGGTCAAGCCGGGGCATGACAGCGGAGAAGGCGGTGATGCTCCCCAACTTTCGCGCAACTGTCTCACTTTGCGACGCTTTTTCCGCTCTTCTTAAGCCTCGGAACGACTCTAGAACGAATCGCGGCCGAATCGCTGACTCCCCTTTGCTTCCTGTTACGTTCACGCAACATGTCGCGGGACGCTTCTTGGGTGCGCACTAGATGGAGTTTTGCCCTGGCGCACAAGCGATCAGTTGCGGGCGAGTTCCTTAAAATTGGGGACGGCGCGGAGTCGAATCAGAATCGGGGCGGAGTCAAATGGATTCCGGGCTCACTTTTCCCTCCCCCCTTGTGGGGGAGGGAAAAGCATCGGAGCTACCTCAACGTATTTTCGCGAAAACAACCCCATGCAAAGCAGAAGCGGTTGGCGGGGTGACGGCGCGTAACGTGTTGAAGCGGCGATCAAAACGCTCTTGCATGGGATTCCGGGCGCTCTTACCCTCCCGTTGTGGGGGAGGGTTAGGCGTCACGCGCGACGCTTACTGCGTCTTCGCAACCCGCGGCGGCTGGGGCGTCGTGATGAAGCTGGTCGCTTCCAGCATCGCCGGGCCCAAGGGCGTCGGCACTTTCAGCCAGAACGGCACTAGGATGCGCGTTCCCGCGACCGGGGCGAAGGCGATCTCGATGTTGCGCTGGGCGGCGAGGTATTTGATCACGGGACGATCGGGGATGTAGCCGGCGACCGGCACGAAATACAGCGCGCAGACCACGACCGGGCCGTGATAGCCCTTCTCGGCCTTGACCGTTTCGATGCGCTTGAAATCGAGCTTGAGATCGTAGCGCATGCGGCCGTCGAACACCGGCGCGCCGTTGTGGCAGGCGTCCGGCGACAAGGGATCGCCGGTGCCGGGCACGCGCAGCATCGAGGCCGTCATCGGATCCCAGACGCCGCGGCGATGCGCGTCCGTCACCGGAATGCGGTCGGGATCGACCGGCGGCTCCGGTACGATGCCGAACTCCTTCACATTGCCCTTGTCGAGGACAATGCGGATCTCCTCTTTCTTCTTCGAGGTGGTGGTGGAGGCCTGGTAGCCGGTCGCAACCAGCGCGCCATTGACCACCCGCCCCTGGCTCGCGCCGGTGCCGGACCCGCCCGCAAAGGATTTCAGGATGCCCGTGGTGCCGCCCGAGGCCGCAGCGGAGAACACGTCGTCCCCAATGTCGATGCTCCAAGCGCCCCGGCCGACCGGAATGCCCGCCAGCGAGGCCTCATATTGCGCCTCGAGCTTGCCCTGCGCCGCTGCCGGCGCCGCCCCCCACGCCAGCACCAGCCCGCCAAGGGCGGCCAAAGCGAGCCTGCCGGCGATGCGCAGCCGGTGCGGAAAAAGGGGGGAAATGGGCACGAAGCGATCCAATCGGGATGCGAGTGGCTGTTACTTAAGCGGAAAATCGCAGCAGGCAATGACGAGCCGGGAACTCACCGGACTATTCGGGTGCGAATGCGCCCTTTATGTGGTGGTAAGGCATTTTAAACATTGCCGTTTTTGTGATCGGGGCGTGTTCAGGGGCGGCAACCCCTCTGCCCGCTTCCTCCGCTGTCATGCCCCGGCTTGACCGGGGCATCCAGTACGCCGCGGCCCCTCTGTTCAACCGCAGGCGCCTCAGTGTACTGGATCGCCCGGTCAAGCCGGGCGATGACACCTGAGGGTGGGCCAAAACCCGCCCCAAAACCTTGACTACCCGCCCCTTCCCCCCTATACGTCCGCCCGCTCCCTGCAAGGACAGAGAATTTACGACCCCCGTGGCGCCCCGAATGGCCGCCGCAACGCTTGGGGGAAAGGATAAGGATTTTTGCCATGTCTCGCCGCTGCGAACTGACGGCCAAGGGCCCCCAGGTCGGCCACAAGGTCAGCCACTCCAACATCAAGACCAAGCGCCGCTTCCTGCCGAACCTGTGCAACGTGACCTTCATCAGCGAGGCACTCGGCCGCAACGTGCGCCTGCGCGTCTCCTCGAACGCGATCAAGAGCGTCGACCACAATGGCGGCCTCGACGCCTTCCTGCTCAAGGCCAACGCCGGCAACCTCTCGCCGCGCGCGCTCGAGCTGAAGCGCCAGATCCAGAAGAAGGTCGGCGGCGAGCCGGCGAAGCAGGCGAGCTAAGCAATTTTAAAAGTTTGGGCGGGGGCTAAGTTGCGTCGCGTGGCGTAAGTCTTAGCCAATAGAGTTTGCGTGACGGCCGGATCGAAAGATCCGGCCGTTTTTGTTTTGTCGAATCCACCAAAGGTCGCTCTAGACAGGTAGCCGATCGATAGAAAAACTTCTGATTGATGCAACAAATTTGGATCGAGTGGTTCGGTGGCACTTCCTATACCTGTCCAGCGTCAGCGGGAAGTCGTCTGCCTACCTGCCAAAGGCCACCAAGTAATTCTCGGCACGGCAGGAAGTGGTAAGACGACAATGGCTATCCTTCGCGCAGCGTATCTGTCCGATCCCGAACTACCGGGAAACGGCCCGACCCTGCTTCTTACTTATAATAAATCGCTTTGCTCCTATATCCGCACAATAGCAGCATCAGAGCTCTCCAACGTCACCGTCGAGCACTATCATAAGTTTGCACGGGGCTATTTGAATTTTCGAGGGAAGATGCGCCGCAATGGCATCATCAAGGGTGCGGCGCGGGAGCGCGTGATCACCGACGCTCTTGCGCAGATAAAAGGCGCATAGACCATCGTTCACTTGTAAAGATCCGGATGGACGCACGGTTGAGGTTTTCCAGCGGTGATCTGATCGATCACGCATCCGTCGGAAGATGGCATTCCTGCGACAATTGCGTCTCCGATTGTGCATAGTTTCCGCCATGCTCGCGCCCCGGCAGCATCACCCGGAGGGACATACCGTCGAGCACGAGCGCAAGTCTGAGCCGAAATGGCCTCGTCATCTGCTGTGACGGCACCGCCAAGCAAGCCCCGCATGCGTTAACCGTCCATTAACCAACGCAGCCTAGCCTGCTGTCATCGTCCAGCCATCATCAGCCCGAAATGCCCGCCCGGTTCGCTCCCGGAGGAGAGCCGATGTCTGTTGAGTCGTTGACGTATGCCGCCTTAAGTGCCCGCCTCGACATCTCGCGCGAGGCCGCGCGTTCGCTGGCGAGACGACGCCGGTTGCCGCGCTTGCGTTCGGCTGACGGCAAGGCGTTGGTGAGCGTCGATTTTTCCGAACTCCGCTACAGGCCCCGCCCGCGAATTGGTCGGCGGACGGACCCCATCGCCGCCTCCATGGCAAAGATCGAGGCATTCAAGATCGAGGCGTTCAAGGCGGAGATCGCGCGGCTCGAAGCTAGGGCCGCCGGCTACCGGGCGGATTTCGAGCGCGAGCGGGAGCGCGCCGATCGTCTGGCTGTCGAGCTGATGCAGGCGGCTGCCGAGACGAGGGCCGTCAATGCGTGGGCGGCACGATTGGAAGATGAAGTGGCGGACTTACGGACCGGTCGTCGCCCTGGCGGCGCGATCGCGGGACAAGCCGGGCTTCGATTGGGACATCTGGCTGCTTCCATCGTGGAAGCAGACCGCGCGGCTTGCAGGTAGCACTTTGATACTTTCTCCATCCCCGGCTTGCCGGAGCAACGCGAGGGAATAATGACTGGCATTACCGATATTCGTGAAATGAAGGCCCGCATTGTCGTGTTCGGGGTCGGCGGCGCCGGCGGCAACGCGGTCAACAACATGATCACGGCCGGGCTGCAAGGGGTCGAGTTCGTCGTCGCCAATACCGACGCGCAGGCGCTGGCGATGTCGAAGGCCAAGCGCCTCATCCAGCTCGGCACCCAGGTCACCGCAGGCCTTGGCGCCGGCTCGCAGCCCGAATTGGGACGCGCCGCAGCCGAAGAGGCCATCGATACGATCCGCGATCATTTGACCGGCGCCCACATGGTGTTCGTCACGGCCGGCATGGGTGGCGGGACCGGCACCGGGGCCGCACCCATCGTCGCCAGGACGGCGCGCGAGCTTGGCATTCTCACCATCGGCGTCGTCACTAAGCCATTCTACTTCGAGGGCCAGCGCCGCATGCGCTTTGCCGAAGCCGGCATCGAGGAGCTGCTGAAGACGGTCGACACCCTCTTGATCATCCCGAACCAGAACCTGTTCCGCGTGGCCAGCGAGAAGACCACGTTCGCCGATGCCTTCGCCCTGGCCGATCAGGTGCTGTATTCGGGCGTCGCCTGCATCAGCGACCTCATCGTCAAGGAAGGTCTGATCAATCTCGATTTTGCCGACGTCCTCTCCGTGATGAAGGAGAAGGGCAAGGCGATGATGGGACGGGGCGAGGCGTCCGGCGAGAAGCGCGTGCTCGCCGCCGCGGTGGCGGCCATTTCCAATCCATTGATCGAGAACCCCTCGATCAAGCGCGCCAGCGGCCTCATCATCTCCATCACCGGCGGCAAGGATCTCATGCTGTTCGAAGTCGACGAAGCCGCGACCCGCATTCGCGACGAGGCTGATCCGGACGCCAACATCATCGTCGGCGCGTCCTTCGATGAAAGCCTCGAAGGGATCGTCCGCGTCTCGGTGGTGGCGACCGGTATCGATAATCTCGACCCGGCGCTTGAGGCGCAACCGGCGGAAACCGCACTCACGCAGCTCGCCGGCAGGCTGCGGAGCGACAGCCGCCGCATCGCCGATCGCATCGAGCGCGGTGCACCCCTCCCGCAAGTGGAAAGCCCGCCGCTTCGCCCCGAGGCCGGCCGCCCTGTTGGGCAACCGGCAAGGCCGAATCCGGACTATGCGCGCCAGGCGGCGCCGCGGCCGCTCGATCCTTACGGGCGCTCTTCGCCGCGCAATGTGGCGGACGAAGGCATTCTCGATATCCCAGCCTTCTTGCGCCGCACCGCGAACTAGCGGTCTGCTTGTAAGAGACTCGCTGCAGCAACAAACTCCGCCGTCGTCCCGGCCTAGTGCGCAATTGCGCACGGGGGGCCGGGACGACGGCTTTGTTGTGGCTGGAGCAACGCTCCTACGGAATCGGTGAATTCCGAACGTCAGCTCTGGAAGACAAGCTTCTTACGCTGCGCAGTAGCGCCGATCCTTCACGCTGCCGTGCTGCGCGAGCTCTCCGCTGGTTCCGGCTTTTCCGCCTGCTTGTCGCGAGACAGCCATGCCGGGAAACGAAGCAGGCTGTCGATGCTCTCTTTTGGCGATTCGACGGGCGGCGCTTCCGTGGCCGAACTCGGCAGGTCCAGTGCAGCCTGGCCTAGCCGCACCGCATCGGCGCGCTGATCCAGTCCGCGCAACAGGGGATCGAGCACGCTGTCGATTTCGCTCGCCACCGACACCAGGAAACTATTGAGATCGCGCGCCTCGGGCACGACGGCCGCGGCCGATTCGATCGCCTTGGAGAGGCCATCGACGACAGGTGTGAACGCGCTGGAGGCCTGTTTGATTCGCGTTTTTATCGCTTCGATTTCGCCCAGGACGCGATCACGCTCGCGCCGTTTCTTCTCCTCAGAAAGGCGGGCTTCGATTTCGGCGATCTGCGCCGTCAGGGTGGTGGCTTCGGATGCAAGCGCATCGCGTCGTCCGCGCACGCGATCGAGGTCGCGGGTGAGATTGTCCACTAAGTCGTCCTTTCCGAACATGGCTTTGCTCCGTAGGACAGCCGTTTTGGTCTGTAGGACGGCCTTGGCGCGAACCGCCAGCCTGGCAACCGATCGAACGGCTGGATCGGCCAAAACAGGCATCAACTTCGGTCGCGTCACATGGGCCGACATGGTGATCCCCCATCGTCCACATTAGGCGACCGCATGGTTAACAAGAGGTTAATTTCAACAGCCCTTCCGCTATACTCGGTCCGGTCGCATTTCCGGGAGGGGCATACCGTGGAACACGCGAAGACCGAGCCGAAAAACATCGTCATCTGCTGTGACGGCACCGGCAACGAGATCAGCGAGAACATCTCCAATGTCCTCAAGCTCTATCGCTGCCTGCGCAAGACCGACAAGACGCAGCCGCGGCAGCTCGTGTTCTACGATCCCGGCGTCGGCACGGTGACGGAGCCGACCACGTGGCACCGCTGGAAGGCCAACATCAATCTGGTGCTGGGGCTCGCCACCGGCTACGGGCTCGATGACAACGTGCTGTCGGCCTACCGCTTCCTGGTCGAGCATTATGCGCCCGGCGACAGGATCTATTTGTTCGGCTTCTCCCGCGGCGCCTATACCGTGCGGGTGCTGGCGGGGCTGATCCACAAAGTCGGCCTGATCTCACCGGAGCAGGCCAACCTCGCCGGCAGCGGCCTCATCTCCTACAAGCAATATTCCGGAAGCGGGCGCGGCAACGATGTCGCCGACCTCACGGACGCAGGAAGCGACGAGGACGGGCCGCTGCCGAAGGACAAGTTCGATCTCGCCGCGCAGTTCGCGCGCATCACCTCCTCGCGCTGGCCCACGATCCACTTCATCGGGGTGTGGGACACGGTGGCGAGCGTGATCGTGCCGCGCGCCGACCGGCTCTATTGGCCGAGCCTGGAGGAGCTGGCGTTCACGCTGCGGAACCCGAGCGTGCAGATCTTCCGCCAGGCGATCGCGATCGACGAGCGGCGCTGCATGTTTCGCCTGAAGCAGTGGAAGGAGCCGCAGGACTACTGGAGCAACCGCTTCGTGCCCGACGACAAGAAGGTGCCGCAGGACAGCTTGCAGGTGTGGTTCTCAGGCGTGCATTGCGACGTCGGCGGCGGCTATGCGGAAGCCGAGAGCAGCGCCTCGAAATATCCGCTGCTGTGGATGATCGATGAGGCGCACAAAGCCGGCCTCAACTTCAACCCGCGCACCGTGAACCAGCTCGCCTGGGGCATCCAGCGCAAGAACAGCCCGTTCACCTACGTCGCGCCCGATGCCGCGGGCATGCTGCACAATTCGATGACGGCGGCCTGGCGCGTGCTGGAGTATGTGCCGAAGCGCGCAACGTACAAGGAGTGGCCGGAGCGGAAGGCCGTAGCTGGCTTCTACATCCCCGATTGCGAGCCGCGCGTCATCCCCGACGGCGCGCATGTGCATGAGAGCGTGGTGAAGCGGATGCAGGCGGAGCCGGGCTACCGGCCGGTGAACTTGCCGAAGGATTTTGTGACGGTGCCGATGCCGACGCCCCCGCATGCGGAGGTGGCGGGGGAGATGGAGAAGGCGTGAGGGGGTGCGGACGGGTACATCGACCTCGTCATTGCGAGCGCAGCGAAGCAATCCAGACTGTCACCGCGGAAAGATTCTGGATTGCTTCGCTGCGCTCGCAATGACGGTGATGGAGGCAGGCTCGCGCCACATCAAAGCCGCCGTCCCGGCGAAGGCCGCTACCGCCCCCAATTCGCCGCCACTTTTCCTTAAAATTCTCACCTCAACCTTAGCCCTATCGCATCATCTCCCTTGCATGATCGGCCAACACCGCCACGACCAGCGGAATTGGAGGAGACGTGCCAGTGCATCCGCGCCGATATGCCCGTGTGAAGCCGAGCGGGCTGGTGTCCCGCCAGGCCAAGATCATCACCGGCCCGCGCGCGCCGGTAATCAACTGCACGCTGATCGACTATTCGCCCGGCGGCGCCTGCGTCGATCTCGGCGGCCAGGTCGCGATCCCCGACCGCTTCGAGCTCTTGCACGTCAACACCAAGAAGCGCTGCCGCATCGCCTGGAAGCGCGGCACGCGGGTGGGCGTGGTGTTTTGAGGGATGGTCATGCGCTAGCCGGCGCGCGCCGCGAACGCCGCCCTGCTCCCTCCCCCCTTGCGGGGGAGGGTTGGGGAGGGGGGTGGCCCAGCAATTAGTGATGGCCGCGTGCCGCGATCGCGGCAACAGAATTCTAGCGCAACATGAAAGAGTGTGCCGTGTGGCACCCCCCTCCCTGGCCCTCCCCCGCAAGGGGGGAGGGAACGCACCGGTGCACTCTGTCGGTTCATCACTTCGATTGCTTCGAATGCAGGGTGCGCTCCATCCGCCCCTCCCCCGCCCTCACCTACCGCATCCGCGCCTTTGCTCCCGCGACGATCTGCATGGCGACGCCGGCGACCCAGGCGATGAGGACGAGCCAGGTCAAGGCGTCGTGGGGGTCGAGCCGCAGCACGATGACGGCGACGGAGGCGAATGCGGCGAAGGTGGCGCAGAGCGTGCCGGCCGAGCTCAGCAATTCCGCGGCGTCGATCTGGCTGTGCTCCTCGTCGAAGGGAAGCTGCGGCGTGTCGATGCCGATATAGAAGCCGATGACGCCGAGCAGCATCATCACCAGCAGGAAGCCTTGCGTGGTGAGGTGCGAGATCGCCGAGCCCACATAGGCGCCGACGAACAGTCCGCACGCGGCCCCTGCCATCGCAAGGCCCACGCGCTCAAAGACGTGGGCAGCCTTCCGGGCACGAAAACGCATGGCGAGCCTCGCTTTGCGCGACTGAGGCAAGGTTAGGCCAATTTTGGCTACGGCGGAAGGTAACGGGTGTCACGGAGGGGTGAGGCGGAACGCGCGATGATGCCGGCGATCATCGGCCGAATGGGGTAATCCCGATGAGGTGGCGAGAGATGAGATCGCGCTACACCCTTGCTGTCGTCCCGGCGAAAGCCAGGACCTCCGCGCGAGCGCTTGCGCTCGTCACGATTACCCCAGGGGGAAGTTTGGCGATGACCCTTAGTTGTTTAGTTGTTGTTCGACGACAACTCCTACCGCGCGCCGTTGATGGACCTCGCGGTATGGGTCCTGGCTTTCGCCAGGACGACAGTTGAGATTGCGGCGCTGCTATCGCCTCCAACGCAATCCGCGCCCGCTACCTCGCTCCGAACGTGGTCTTGCCGAACAGCGCCTTTTGCGTTGACGGCTGCGAGCGCCAGTATTGCGGCGGGGCTGCGACTTCGCCGCCGAGTTCGGCGGCGGCGTGCCAGCCGAAGCGGGGGTCGTAGAGCATGGCGCGGGCGAGCGCGACCATGTCGGCCTTGCCGGATGCGACGATCTCCTCGGCCTGTTTGGCTTCGGTGATCATGCCGACGGCGATGGTGGGAACGCCGGTCTCGCGGCGGATGCTTTCTGCGAACTGCACCTGGTAGCCGGGGCCGAGCGGAATCTTCTGCAGCGGGGAGACGCCGCCGGAGGAGGCGTCGATCCAGTCGATGCCGCGGCTCTTCAAAGCCTTGGCGAATTCGATGGTCTGCGCGAGGTCCCAGCCGCCGTCGACCCAGTCGGTCGACGACACCCGCATGCCGACCGGCTTGTCAGACGGGAAGGCCGCGCGCACCGCGTCGAACACCTCGAGCGGGAAGCGCATGCGGTTCTGCAAGGACCCGCCATAGTCGTCGGTGCGGCGGTTGGAAATCGGCGAGAGGAATTGGTGCAGGAGATAGCCGTGCGCGCCGTGCAGCTCGATCGCGTCGATGCCGAGCCGGTCGGCGCGCTTGGCGCTGTCGACGAAGGCTTCGCGGATGCGCTTCAGGCCGGCGCTATCCAGCGCCAGCGGCGCGGCCTCGCCCTCCTTGTGCGGCACCGCGCTTGGCGCCACCGGCTGCCAGCCGCCCTGGCCTTGCGGAATGAGCTGGCCGCCGTCCCAGGGCCGCGCGCTGGAGGCTTTGCGGCCGGCATGGGCAAGCTGCATCCCGATCGCGATGGAGGAGTGTTTTCGCACGGAGGCGAGGATTTGCTTGAGCGCCGCCTCGCAGGCATCGCTGTAGAGCCCGAGGCAGCCCGGCGTGATGCGGCCGATCGCCTCGACATGGGTCGCCTCGATGCAGAACATCGCGGCGCCCGACAGCGACAGATTGTTGATGTGGCTGAAGTGCCAGTCGGTGGCGACGCCGTCGTCGGCCGAATACTGGCACATCGGCGACACCACCAGACGGTTCTTCAGCGTCAGGCCGCGCAACTTGATCGGGGAAAACAGGGCGCTCATGCGGGGTGTTCCGAGGGGTGGAGGGGCAATTGAGAGAAGTGTAATGAGCGGAACCCGGATTACCACCAGCGCGGCAGGAATGCCCGCCCGCGCCGGGGCGCATTGCGCTCTCACATGGTCGCAAGCTGCGGCCACGCTCTCCGCCGTCGTCCTGGCGAAGGCCAGGACCCATACCGCGAGGTCTATCGATGGTGGACGGTCGGGTACCGCACCACGAGTCTTCGCCAAACCACTCCCTGGGGTAATCGCGACGAGCGCAAGCGCTCGCGCGGAGGTCCTGGCTTTCGCCAGGACGATGAAGTTTGCGCGGCCGGGACGACAGTTACTCCACCAGCGTGAACTGCAGCAGCAGCGTGCGCTGGAGCAGGGAAAAATTGTCGTCGGAAACGAGCGTCAGCACCGTCTCGCCTTCGGGGGTGACGTGGGCGTCGATGCCTTCCATGTTGTCGATCTCGTGGCCGAGATCGGCGTTGAAGAGCGCGGGCCCGTCGACCAGCGCGCCCGGCGCGATCGCCTTCAACGGGATGGCGCGGATGCGGATGTTGACGCCGCTGAACCAGGAGAATTTGCGCTCGAGAATCAGGAGCTCGCCGGAGGGCAGCAGCACAGCATCGCTGATGTCGAACTTGTCGGTGCGACGCACGCTGAACTGGCCGGGCGTGGGACCGCCGACGAGGAACGCGATCAGATTGCCGTCGGCATCCAGCCCGCGCTCGGACAGCGCGATCAGCGTGCCCGCGATCGGCAGGCCCTTTGGCACGACGACCAGTGCCTCAAGCCCCTTGTTGTACGGCAGTTTGCGCGCGGCAGGGGGCAAGGGGACCACCTCGCCGCGGGCGCGGGTAAAACCCTTGGAGAAATCGAAGCGCATGAGCTGGTTGACGCGCTCCAGCCCGACATAGACGAAGGAGCCGTCGAGCGCGATCGACTCGGTGTCGTACCAGAGCCGCTTGTCGGTGATCGGCCGCCCGTCCGCGCCCAGCATCGGCGCGGCCTCGACCTCGTCGAGCGCGACCATGCTGCGGCCTTCGTAGCGGATGCGGCCGGTGAACCAGGCGCCCTGATCGGAGATCGCGACGAAGCGCTCGCCCTTCGTGTCGAGGAAGCGAAAGCCGGACAATCCGCCGAAGCCGCGATAGGGCGAGGTCAGCACCAGGCCGCTGCGATAGTCCAGCGCGCCGAAGCGCACGCGCGAACGGTCGCGCGGCTCGAACGCCGGGATTTGCCGTGCGTTGACCTCGATCGCGACCGGCTCTTTGACGGCGTGCTCGACCTGTCCCGGGATTTGCGCCGCCTTGGGCGGCGGCTCGGTCAAGGGCTGTGCCCGTGCAAGCGTGGGGATTGCGAGAGCGGAAAATCCCGCCGCCGCGTGGCCGAGGAAGCGGCGGCGGGATGAAAGCGTGCTCACGAATGCAGTTTGCGGCGCGGGCGGCTCGGCGCGGCCTGCGCCGGCGCGGCATGCGTCTCGCTGAAGAGCTCGGCGAGCTTTTCGGTGATGGCGCCGCCGAGTTCTTCCGCGTCCACGATCGTCACCGCGCGGCGGTAGTAGCGGGTCACGTCATGGCCGATGCCGATCGCGATCAGCTCCACCGGGGAGCGCGTCTCGATCTCCTCGATGATGTGGCGCAGATGCCGCTCGAGATAGTTGCCGGGATTGACCGACAGCGTGGAATCGTCGACCGGCGCACCGTCCGAGATCATCATCAGGATCTTGCGCTGCTCGGCCCTCGCCAGCAGGCGCTTGTGCGCCCAGTCCAGCGCCTCGCCGTCGATGTTCTCCTTCAAGAGACCCTCGCGCATCATCAGGCCGAGATTCTTCCGCGCACGACGCCAGGGGGCGTCGGCCGACTTGTAAATGATGTGGCGGAGGTCGTTGAGGCGTCCGGGATTGGCCGGCTTGCCGGCGGCAAGCCAGGCCTCGCGGGACTGGCCGCCCTTCCAGGCGCGGGTGGTGAAGCCCAGAATCTCGACCTTGACGCCGCAACGCTCCAGCGTGCGGGCAAGGATGTCGGCGCAGGTCGCCGCCACCGTGATCGGACGTCCCCGCATCGAGCCGGAATTGTCGAGCAGCAGCGTCACCACGGTGTCGCGGAAGGTCGCCTCCTTCTCGCGCATGAAGGACAGCGGATGATAGGGATCGGTCACCACGCGCGACAGCCGCGCCGGGTCCAGGATGCCCTCTTCGAGGTCGAACTCCCAGGCTCGGTTCTGCTGCGCCATCAGCCGGCGCTGCAGCCGGTTGGCGAGCCGGGCGACGATGCCCTGCAGATGCGCGAGCTGCTTGTCGAGATAGGCGCGAAGGCGCTCCAGCTCGTCATGGTCGCAGAGGTCTTCGGCCGAGATCACCTCGTCGAACTTGGGCGCGAAGGCGTGGTATTCCGGGCCGCGCGGCTCGTTCTGCCCACGTGAGTTCGGCCGCGTCGCCTCGCCCGGCGTCTCGTCATCGCCGAGCTCGCCATCGTCGAACGTATCGGACGTCGAGGCCTGCGCGCTTTCCATCGCGCTCTCGCTCAGCTCCTCCGTCGTCGCCTGTGCCTGGTCGGCGCTCATCTCCTGGGCGGCATCGGAATCGGGCGAGCCCTCGGCGCCGGACTGGTCGTTGTCGCCGTCGCGGTTGTCGTCCTGGTCGTCGTTGTCGTCGGTGTCGGCGTTGCGCTCGTCGCCGAGATCGAGCGCCGACAACAAGTCGTGCACGGCGTCGCCGAACTTGGTCTGGTTCTCGACCAAGCCGTCGAGCCGGTCGAGCCGCCGGCCGATCTTGTCTTCGAGAATAGGCCGCCAGAGATCGACCATCTTCTTGGCGGCCGCCGGCGGCGCCATGCCGGTCAGCCGCTCGCGCACCAGCATCGCCAACGCATCGGCGAGCGGCGCGTCGGCGCGGTCGGTGATCTCGTCGAACTTGCCGCGATGGAAATGGTCATCGAGCATCGCGGTGAGGTTTTTCGCAACGCCCGCCATGCGGCGCGCGCCGATCGCCTCGACCCGCGCCTGCTCCACCGCCTCGAACACGCCGCGCGCCTGCGGATTGCCCGGCATCAGCTTGCGATGCAGTTTGGGGTCGTGACAGGCGATCTTCAGCGCGATGGAGTCGGCATGGCCGCGCACCACCGCCGCATCCCGCTTGGTCATCTTGCGCGCAGGCTCGGGCAGCCGCGCCTTGCCGGGCGCGAGCCCCGGGCGCTCAGCGGCGAAGCTGATGTCGAGCTCCGGCGTCTTGGCGATCGCCTTCAGGCAGGCCGCCACCGAACGCTTGAACGGCTCGGTTGGGGCTTCCTTGTTGCCGGTCCGGAATTTGCTGTTGGAGGTGCTCATGTCGCCTTATCCGTCGCCCCCGGCGCAGGCCGAGGCCCATAACCACCTGCCGTCGTTACGTCGGGAAAAACTCACAGCGTCGCTTCATCGAGGGACCTCGCGGCATGGGTCCCGGCTTTCGCCGGGACGACATCACGAGAGGGATCAGCTAAGCGCCACGTTGACTGCCGATTCCGGCAGCTCCGCGTTGAAGCAGCGCTGATAGAACTCGGCGACCAGCGGACGCTCGAGCTCGTCGCACTTGTTGAGGAAGGTGACGCGGAAGGCGAAGCCGATATCGCCGAAGATGTCGGAGTTCTCCGCCCAGGTGATCACCGTGCGCGGGCTCATCACCGTCGACAAATCGCCATTGGCGAACGCGTTGCGGGTGAGGTCGGCGAGGCGGACCATCTTGTTGACGATGTCGCGGCCTTCCTGGGTGCGATAGTGCCTCGCCTTGGCGAGCACGATCTCCACTTCCTCGTCATGGCCGAGATAATTCAGCGTGGTCACGATCGACCAGCGGTCCATCTGGCCCTGGTTGATCTGCTGGGTGCCGTGATAGAGGCCGGAGGTGTCGCCGAGCCCAACGGTATTCGCGGTTGCAAAAAGCCGGAACGCCGGATGCGGCTTGATCACCTTGTTCTGGTCCAGCAGCGTCAGGCGGCCGGAGACCTCCAGCACGCGCTGGATCACGAACATCACGTCCGGGCGGCCGGCGTCGTATTCGTCGAACACCAGCGCGACGTTGTTCTGCAGCGCCCACGGCAGGATGCCGTCGCGGAATTCGGTGACCTGCTTGCCGTCTTTAACCACGATCGAGTCCTTGCCGACGAGGTCGATACGGCTGATGTGGCTGTCGAGGTTGACGCGCACGCAGGGCCAGTTCAGCCGCGCGGCGACCTGCTCGATGTGGGTGGATTTGCCGGTGCCGTGATAGCCGGTCACCATCACGCGGCGGTTCTTGGCAAAGCCGGCGAGAATGGCGAGCGTGGTGGCGCGGTCGAAGCGATAGTCGGAGTCAACTTCCGGAACATGAGGATCGACTTCGGAATAGGCCGGCACTTCGAGATCGCTGTCGATCCCGAACACCTGGCGGACCGACACCTTCATGTCGGGCTGACCGGAAATTTCCTCAATTTTGGACAGGGCGGCGGTCGTCATCAATCCTCCGAGGCCCCGGGCGGTCCCGAGACCAGTTATTTGCACGTTGGCTGCGGCTGGGTGCGGTTGCGAACCTATCAGAGACAATGAGCCGGCAGAAGCCCGCGCGCAAATCAAAGTTCCATTGTCTTTTCATTTAGATAGGCAAGGAACGCGATTTTGGGAAGGCTGCCCTGCGAATCATGCTCGAATTTCGCACTGGCGAGGCGCCCTCCCTGCTTGAATGGCACTTTTGCCGCCTCGCCCCACTTAATGTGGATCTGAACCCCCGAGCCCATGGCCAATACAGAGAAGACGTGACGTCCTTCCTCGATCCATTCATTTCGTTCGTTTCGGCCCACGCCTGGCTGGCCTACCTGACCCTGTTCCTGGCAGCGCTCCTCGAAGCCGTTCCGGTGGCGGGCTCTGTAGTCCCCGGCTCGACCATCATCCTGGCGCTGAGCGCCCTGGTTCCGGGCGGGGACCTCAAATTGCAATGGGTGCTGCTGGTGGCGGCCCTCGGCGCCATCCTGGGCGACGGCTCGGCCTACTGGATCGGGCACAGGCGGCAACGCGAGATCCTCGACACCTGGCCGCTGACCAACCATCCGCGCGTGATCGCCGAGAGCGAGAGCTTCTTCCGCCGCTTCGGCACCTGGGCCGTGTTCTTCGCCCGTTTCGTCCCGCCGATCCGCGCCTTCGTCCCGGTCACCGCGGGCGCGCTGGGCATGGCGCCGGGACGCTTCTACTCCGTCAACATCCCCGCCATCCTGGTCTGGGCGCCAGCGCACGTGCTGCCGGGTGTGCTGGCCATTTCGGCCTGGCACAGCTATGCCGGCCTGCCGCACCACGGGCATCCCGTCAAACACATCTGGATCCTCAGCGTCGTCGGCGTCGCGATCATTGTGGGCCTCGCGCTCTGGATCATCCGCCACCGGCATGGCGACGGCGTCGCTGCGGCCAAGCCGCGGGGTTAAGCGGCCGCCACACAATAGGCGTCGTCCTGGCGTTCGGTACGCCTAGCGTCCCCAATCGATAGATTCCGCGGTACGGGTCCTGGCTTTCGCCAGGACGACGGAGATCATGGGCGCGGCGGAGCGATCAGGTGAGGAGTGCTCTCAGCTCTTCGCATCAGCAGCCCCCGTCCTCCGCCCCGGCGCTGGACCCACATAACGCGCCCGCGGACGAATCAGCTTTCCGAACTGCAATTGCTCGCTGGCATGCGCGATCCAGCCGACGCTGCGCGCCATGGCGAACAGTGCGAGTTCGCTGCCGGGTGGCAGGCGAAGAGCATGCACGAGCACCGCGAGGACATAGTCGATATTGACGAACTCGCCGGTCGCTTCCGCGATCCGTTCCGGTACTTCGCGGGTGAATTTGCGCGGCGCGCCGGCGCGCGCCAGGGCGTTCAGCAGCGACTGCGCCCGCGGATCGCCGCGCTTGTAGACGCCGTGACCGAAGCCCGGAAAACGCTCGCCGAGCGCGACGCGCTCGCGCACCATCGGCTCGACGTCGCGGTCGACCAGCGTCTTCACGAGCTGCGAGGCCAGCACGCCGGCGCCGCCGTGCTTGGGCCCTTTCAGCGCGGCGAGACCAGCGATAACGGCGTCGTAGAGATTGAGGCCGGTCGACGCGGCGCAGCGCGCAGTGAAGGTCGATGCATTCAGCTCGTGGTCGGCGAGCAGCACCAGTGTACGGCGGATGAGATCGGGCGCATGCTTGTTGTCGGGCGCCCACACGCGCGCAATCTGCTGATGCAACGGCTCGGCCGAGGGCTCGGTATTGAGCATGGCCGCAACCAAAAGCCGGACGATGCGCGCGCCGACCATGGCGCGGCCGTCGGGGGCGCGGGTGAAGGCGCGCGGGTCGGCGCTCGTTGCCAGCGCCAGCACCGCGATGGCGCGATCGATCGGCGCGGCGCGGCGCGCGGCCTGCGCAATGATGCGCATCTCGTCGGAAATCTCGGGGCAGTTCTCGGGCGCAAACGGATCAACGCCGGAGACGTCCCACAGCAGCGTCGCCGCGTGCTCCAGAGTGTCGTTCTCGGCGAGGTCGACACAGTTCACGCCGCGATAGATCGGGCCGTCCTCGGTGATGGTCGAAATCTCCGAGTCCATCACCGGCAGATCGGCATCGAAGCTTCGCAAGCCGCGCGGCTCGGGCGACGGGGCGCGACGCTCCTTGAGGGTGCGGACATCCTCGGCGCGATAGCGATTCTTGCGCGAATCCGGCGTCGGCTCGGAGCGGATCAGGCCGCGGCTGACATAGGCGTAGAGCGTGGCCGGCGAGACCGCGAGCTCGGCCGCGGCCTCCCGGGCCGAGAGGTACAGCTCCGGAGAATTTTTCATATTGATTTATGTAATCAAGATTGATCAATCTGTCGAGAGGCCCGATCTTTCCCTCCGTGAAAGGAGATTGGGCCATGAACATCCACCTCACCAAAAGCCAGATCGGACTGGACGGCGTTCCGGCCGCCGAAACCGTGCTGAGCCATGTCGACGGCGAGCGCGGCGAGCTGATCATCGCCGGCGAGCATGTCGGCACTCTCGCCGCCAAATCGAGCTTTGAGGGCGTCACCGCCCGGCTCTGGAACGGCGCCAGCAACAGCACGCTCAGCGAAGCCAATGTGCGGGCAAGCCTCGGGCTGGCGCGCGAGCGCGCCTTCGCCCGCCTGCCGGACCTGCTGCCCGCAACACGCGGCATGGGCATCATCGACGGGTTTCGCGCGGCGGTCGCGGGCCTGCGTGCCGAGAACGGGCTCGCGCACGAGGCGACCATCGTCGGCGCGTTTCCGGTGATATCAGGCGCGCTGGTCCGGCGCGCCAAGGGTCTCGATCCGGTCGCACCCGATCCGAACGCAAGCCATGCCGCCGATACGCTTCGGATGCTGCGTGGCGCTTCGCCGGAGCCGCGCGAGGTCGCGGCGCTGGATGCCTATCTCGTCACGGTGTGCGATCACGGGATGAATGCCTCGACCTTCACCACGCGCGTGGTGGCCTCGACCCAGGCTGACCTGTTCGCCGCGGTCACCGCCGGCTATTGCGCGCTGACCGGCCCCTTGCATGGCGGAGCGCCGGAGCCGGTGCTGGAGATGCTCGATGCGATCGGATCGCGCGAACGGATCAAGCCCTGGGTCGATGCGGCGCTGGCGCGCGGCGAGCGGCTGATGGGCTTTGGCCATCGCGTCTACCGCGTGCGCGATCCGCGCGCCGACGTGCTCAAGGCGGCGATCGAGCGGCTTTCAGCCGACGGCGCCGGCCTGCCCTTCGCCGGCGAGGTCGAGGCCTATATCCGGCAAGCGCTGCGCAAGAAGAATCCGGACCGGCCGCTAGAGACCAATGTCGAGTTCTTCACCGCGATCCTACTCGATGCGCTCGCCATCCCGCGCCAGGCCTTCACGCCGATCTTCGCGGTCGCCCGCGCCGCAGGCTGGACCGCGCATGCCCGCGAGCAGCAGCGCACCGGGCGGATGATCCGGCCGAGCTCGTCGTATGTCGGAGTGATGCCGAAGGAGTGAAGTCTTCCGTTGGGTATCGGATGAAATGCGACGCGCTGCCCCCTCCCCCCTTGTGTGAGAGGGTGGCTCGCCGCGTAGCGGCGAGACGGGTGAGGGGTTCTCTCCGCGCGCGCCCCTCTTGCATCAGAATTCGCGGAAGCAACCCCTCATGCGGCGCTG
>NZ_JALGCN010000027.1:0-112078 GCF_038085055.1 Bradyrhizobium sp. ISRA442 | reverse complement strand
AATGTCGACGGTGAAATTATAGGTCGCATCGCAAGCGCCTCTTTGCGTCACGAAAATGAGGCTCCAGGAACCGTCGAATGCAGAGCGGGCTTGCGCGACGGAGAGGAACGCCACCAGGCAGCCCACAGCCGCCATACACGTGAAAAGCTTTTTCATTGTTTGCTCCTAGTTCCGGTGGGATGTCTGCCACGGGCCCATGAGCAGACCAATGCATCCCACGGGCGCTCACCGTGTAGAAGATCAAATAGATGTTCGTGATGACTTTTGCACACCCGCAGACGCAGTGGTTCAGCGCGGCTCGGAGCTACCACAGATCGACAATTTGCGAGGTGATCATGTTGCCGCTTTGATAGAGGTATGCCTCGCCCTGTACGACGTCATACGCCCACCCACGCCAACGGCCGCCCCGTCAAGATCACCTTCGACGAGATGCGCATGGACGTGCGTGGCATCCTCGTCTATTGCGCCGACTATCGGTGCCGCCATGGCGTTGCGCTGAGGGCTGATCGATAGTCAGACGACGTGCTGCGGCTATCGGATCTTGAGTCGCGGTTCTTGTCAGGCTTGCGGTAGAGGAGGCGCCGAATCCGGCCGGACTTCGATTGGAATACGCCGACAGTGCCAGCTATGGGTTACCTGAAACTCACGACCGAACATCCGTTCGCTGACCGGAAGCGGCAGCCCGCAGGTTGATCGAGTTGGCTGCGGTATCGAGCCCGGCTCAAGACGGTCGCATCCACATCAAGAAAATCAATGCTTCTTTTTTCTACACGGTCAAGGCAAGTGGTGAGGAGTTCAGCGCCGGCACTGGCTCGAGATGCACGAGAGCGGCACATTCGTGCGGCTGACCAAAGCTGGCGCACACGAATAGAAACGGCCCCAGCATAACCCTAAATGCCGGGGCCGTTGGAGGTTTGCTTGGCGGTAATGGGGGCGCCAAGCACCGCGAGACTAGGAAAACACTGCGATTCGTTCTGTTCGCTTTCGAACGAAGGAGGAACACAGTTCGTCAACGTCAGCGCGGGCGACATCGATTCGTAAAATGTGCCCCAATTTCCTATCTTCGGCTCATGCGTATGGCGTACGAGCTCGGTCTGGGGCCGGCGGGGCCTGCGGTACCATGCCGGCTGGAGCAACTCGGGCGATAACCGGCAGCTTCTAGAGGATCGTTCGGGCGATTACCGAGTTTTCCCGGTACACCAAGGGTCTTGGCCCCAGCTCATCATCCCTGATGACCTCAGAGAGCTGGGGTCCTTTTTGTTAGATCGCTGGAGGCAGATTAGGGCAGTCCGCTGACGGTCAGGGATTGCGCGCCGTGGGACGCGGCGGTGCTCTTCTCGAAAATTGAGGGCACCGTTGATTCACATATGTGCTCGCCGGAACCGATGGCCGACCGGAGGAATAGCTATTTGAATTAGGAGAGGCCGATGGTTCAAATCGCGTTCTTGGCCGCTGCAGCCCTAATGACGGCGGCTTGGCTCTATGCTCTGACCAAAGCAATGATTGTCCTGGGCGGTTGGCTGCTATCCTAACAAGAGCGGCCACTCCGCCACTTTGGAGGCAATCTTTGAACGGGCCGCTGCGGGCTGGGCAGCGGTCCTTCATTTTGGATAGGAACGTTCGCGCCGTTGCCAGGTTTTCCCGATGCCCTTAGCCAAGGGCAACCCCGATTGGCCCCAGCTCGTATCTCCCCCTGTCGAGCTGGGGTCTTCTTTTGTTGGCATTACACGCATCCGCGCTTTCGGAGTTTTTCCTAGCGTTGGGTACGCTGGATCTCGAATCGCTCGAGGCGGCCGACGGCCGCCTGACGCTCGTGCTGAGCCAGCCAAATCTCGAAAAGGAACAACACGCCAGCGAGCCCGGCGAGCCCGAAGTAAAGTTTGATCATCGCCAGTGAATGCGCCGCGGGGGCCGATGTTCCTTTGACTGCAGCGCGGAGTGTCGCGCGCCATGGAAAACTGCCCCCTCGGCGTCACGAGGAATTGCCCCTCCTCGGATAGCTGAGGAGAGAGTGAATGAAGCAGGAACGAATCACGGAAGGCTCGCCGTGGAGTGATCCACGGGGGCAGGTGATGAAGACGCCGGATGACGTGGCGGAGATGTTGCGCCTGAGGGCGTGCGGGTGGGGTCTGAAGCGGATTGCGCGGCAGCTGGGCTGCAGCCATCACACGGTGAAGGACTACGTGGCGGCGGGCGGGGTGAAGTCGCCTGAGCGGCCGAAGCGTCTCGACGGCCTTGAGGGTTGGCTGCGCGAGAGGCTCATTCGGCATCGCGGCAATGCCGATGTGGTGCGCCAGGGCCTGTTGGCCGAGAAAGGCGTGACCGTCAGCCGGCGAACGCTGCAACGCGCCGCGCAGCCCTATCGCCAGGCGCTGAAGGCGGAGGCGCTGGCGACGACGCGGTTTGAGACGCCGCCGGGCCGGCAGCTGCAGATCGACTTTGGGGAGCGCCTGGTCGAGATCGGAGGGGCGAAAGTCAAGGCATTCGTGTTCGTGGCAACGCTCGGCCACTCGCGACGGCTCCATGTGCGTGCGTTCCGGGCCGAGAGGCAGGAGCATTGGTTCGCCGGGCTCGAGAGCACATTCACGACCTTCAGCGGTGTGCCGGAGGAAGTGCTGATGGACAATCCTCGGGCGCTTGTCGTGCGCCACGACGCGGTGAGCCAGTCGGTTCAGTTTAACGACAAGCTGATAGCCTTCGCAAAACATTGGGGCTTCCGTCCTCGCGCTTGCGCGCCATATCGGGCGCGCACGAAGGGCAAGACCGAGAACGGCGTCGGCTACGTGAAGAAGAACGCGATCGCCGGTCATTCCTTCCCAAGCTGGGAAGCATTCGAGGCGCATCTCGACAGGTGGGAGCGTGAGGTTGCGAACGTTCGTATCCACGGCACGACCGGAGAGGCGCCGATCATCCGCTTCGCGCGTGACGAGATACATCGGTTGAAGCCGCTCGGCGGGCAGCCGTCGTTCGGATCCTTGCGTGAACTGACCCGTGTCGTCGGCAATGATTGCGCCGTCGAGATCGACACGAACAGCTACTCGGTGCCGTGGCGCCTGATCGGCGAGCGCGTGGCGGTGACGATCGCGGCCGGCGAAGTGCGGATCCGCCATGGATTGCACCAGGTTGCGGTCCACAAGCAATCGGAGGGGCGCCGGCTGCGGATCGTCGACTCCGCTCATCTCGATGGTGTTGCTGGTTGCAATGGCGCGGTCCGCCGAGCGGAGATCGCGGCGGTGCTGGCGCCGTCTCCACCGCCCTCATTGTTACGCCCTCTTGCCGAATGCGAAGCCGTGGTCGGAGGAAGCTTCTGATGGCGCGGGCAAAGAAGATAATGGAAGCAACGGCCGATCCGCTCGATGCCATGCTGGCGCGATTGCAGCTCTCCGGCATCCGCGATCAGCTCGACAGCCTGCTCGACGAGGCGGCGCGCGCGAACCTGTCGGCGCGTGAGACGCTGATCCTGCTGTGCGAGCGCGAGATCGCGCGCAAGGATCATCGCCGCATCGAGTGGCGCTGAAGCTCGCACACTTCCCGGCCGTGAAGGAGCTGGCGGGCTTCGACTTCGAGGCGCAGCCGTCGATCGATCCAAAGCAGATCCGCGACCTGGCCGCGTCACGTTGGATCGCCAACGGCGAACGTGCTGCTGCTCGGACCGCCGGGCGTCGGTAAGACGCATCTGTCGATCGCGCTCGGGCGAGAGGCGATCCTGGCCGGGTACACGGTGCAGTTCACCACCGCGACGACGCTGGTCGCGGGCCTTGCCAAGGCGCATGGCGAACGGCGTCTGGACGAGAAACTTCTCGCGCTCTCGAAGCCAAAGCTACTGATCGTCGACGAGCTCGGCTACCTGCCGCTGGAACCTGACGCGGCACATCTGTTCTTCCAACTGGTCAGCCGGCGCTACGAAACTGGCGCCATGCTGATCACCTCGAACCGCAGTGTTGCCGAATGGGGCGCCGTGTTCGCCGATCCCGTGGTCGCCACCGCGATCCTCGACCGGCTCTTGCACCACAGCCACGTGCTGACGATCCGCGGCGACAGTTACCGGCTCCGCGCCAAGCGCAAGAGCGGCCTCATCCAGCCGCCGCCCGCCGGTGACGGCCCTCCGGTCGGCTCCGCCTCCCTCCGGCCCGTCACCGTCGGAAACAACCTTCAACCGAGATCATAACCCAGATAGTGGGGGCAGTTCTTCATGACGCAAAGGGGGCAGTTCCGGATGGCGTTTGACAATATCGTGGCCTGTAGTAGCGGGGGAGCGCTACTTACGTTCCCCCCGACAGGATTTGCCCCAGTTTCTGATCTCGGTTGCATAGTTTCGGGGCTCTCGCATCTTGCCCGGAGAGCACGGCTGCGATCTTTGGCATGTTTCGCCGGGCGCTCGTCTGGCAAATCCGGAGCATGACCTGAAGTGGATAGCCCTGGGCCACGACGGTCTGGAGCGCCGGATCAAGTCGGAACTCAGGCGCGCGGAGGTGACGCTACGGGGGTCGCCGCGCGTTTGAACGAAGCCATGACTTGATCTGCAGTCGGCTTCGATGGACCGGTAATTGTTGCAGAGCAGTCGGCTTAGGTGTGATCGGTGGGTCGGTCCGGCAGCCCTTATCCCCGTTCACTCACGAACGGCCGAGGAGCTTGCGGCGCCAGCTGTAGTACCGATCACGCCAAAATCCGATACGGTATCCGGCCATGGCGGCTTTCGCTTCCGTCAGAGCGTCATCATACGACACGCGCAGGAACTCGATGGTCAGCAGGACGCTATCGAATAGTGCAAACTCCGCCAATTTCGGTTGAGGCTTGCGCGACGCGTCCAGCGATCCCGGGTTGATGAAATATTCGCGATCGGGATTCAATTTCACGACCCCGTTCGCGGGAAGCTCGCGGATGTCTCCACCCTCCCCGATCTCGAAGATTCTTTGCTGGTGCACATGACCGTAGAAGCAAATCTTGCGACCCGGAAGATCCGCGCGAAGGTGAGCAACGTTCTCCGCGATATGGTGGATGCCGGTCATATACTGCTGCACGTCGCGCACGCCGCCATGAACCAAAACTGCACGATCCTCGACAGGAAGGCTTCGCGGCAGCGAACGGAGGTACTCGACGGTGCCGGGCCGGAGCGAGCGGCGCGTGCGCTTGAGAGCATACATTGCCTTATTCGAGCAGCGCTCAAAACCAAGAATGCCGATGCCGATGAGATCGTGATTGCCCGCGATCGAGACTACCCCGCGCTCGCGCAAGATGGCAGTGCATTCGTCGGAGTCTGCGTTATAGCCAATGATGTCGCCGATACAAAGGAGCCGTTCGGGACCGTAAAGGTCGAGCGCCGTAAGAGCCGCGATCAGGGCCTCGCGATTGCCGTGGATGTCGCCTAGGATGCCGTAGAGAGCCATTGGCGCCACCATGCCATCATCAGTCTGAACAACTTGCGAACCTTCCGCACGAACGCCCGCACGAACACCAATGCAAACGGCGCGGGATCGCTCCACGCGAACACGTTGTAGACGGTTCGCGAGAAGAGGATCGAGGAAACCCAGTCCGCGAGGGTCAACTGCCCTTGCCGCGAAAGCGCGCGATAGGCGTGCCAATCGAGCGGCAGGTAGAGCCAGCGCGTGTCGGTGCGGTAGGAAAGGCGTGGCGGCCGCCTTCCGGCCACGACGTAATTATAGGCGACCTCCATGAGGTTGAGGCCGTTCGCCGCGCCGAGACAATGCCAGAGATTAAATCGCGCATTCACCTCCAGAGCGAAGTGCCGACCGGATAGCGCATCGGTCTTGAAGTCTATTTTGAAGGGGCCTTTCAGAGGTATCTGCTCGGCCAGTCGCCGTCCGAACGCCGCGAGTTCTTCGTCCTCGACCATCTCGATAAACGAGCTCTCGCCCGTGAGCGGCGGCGAGGTCCGCAACTTCCTGCCGACGAAGGAAGCAAGAACCTTGCCCTGCTCGTCGGAGATGCCATGGAATGACCATAGCTGGCGATCATCTCCCCGGATGTATTCCTGGAACACGAGCTGCCCCCGAAGGGGCGCAATGGAAGGATGGGCCATCGCCGCTCCGCCGTTCTCGAAAATGAGGGCCTTGCTGTGGTCGCCGAACAGCCGAACCTGCAGTGGCGAATGGTGCCAATCGGACTTCGAGCGCGGCTTCGCGAGCACCGGACCGACGATCTGGGAAAGCATATCCCAGTCAAGGCTGCGGGGCACGAGAACTCCTCTGGCGCGCGCGAGTTCGTCAAACCGATCCTTCGTCAGCAGCCCGATCGCGACGTCCGGATCGCACAGAAGCAGCAGAAACTTCTCCTGCAAGCGCTCGCGATGCATGCAGATGAGCTCGAGGAAGTAATCCTCGCCATACATCAGAGGAACACGGCGGCCGAGACGGCCCGATAGTCGCTCGCCGGCGTCAAGCAGCGCATCGAGCAGCGCAGTTGGTTCGCTGCGCGGCGGAAGAATGCAGCGGCCGCCGCAATAGCGTGAGGCGAATGTCGGATCATCGCCTTCGCTTGAGGCGACGATCGCCGGAATGCCCGCCATTCCCAGTGGCCGAAGCAAGACGGGGCCTGCCGCCAGCAGAACCGGTGGCCGCTTCGTCGTGATATGGCGATCCCTCACCTCGAGCATGCTGGCCATTGCTCCTGCTCCTGCCCGATCAAGCCGGCCAAAGCGTGTTGACCCGGCCGAGAGACCGCCCGCGCTAGCTGAGAGCGAAACAGCTTAGGAAGATCGTCAGCCAGCAAAGTCCAACTGGCCACGCCGCTTCCGCGCTATAGGACCGCGCGAGGGTAGCGGGAGTGTTGGGCTCGGCTCCAACGATGTTGGTTCGAGATGGGGACGAGCCCCTGGGAACCGGAATTGAACGGCGCTCCTAAAAGATCGTTCTCTAAACCGCCTGAGAGGGTGGGTACGCTCGACGGTTGAGATCGTGATTGCCGCCCATCCGTTTTCCTCCCGGTCTGAACTATGCTCTCAGATTGACAACAGCGCGCAGTCACGATTTCAAACCCCACGCTGTGGCTTAACGTTCGCTCCTCCCGTATGTGGGAGATCGTCGCATACGAAGCTGTGGTCCGCGCTGCGTCGCTACATGGCCGAACGGCGAGCGTGAACTCAAACGTACTTTAAATTATGAGGAGCTTAAATTTAAATTATGAGTTAGTTTTTGACACATATGTCAGCTTTCAGACTGGCGGGGCGCCTGTTTTCCGCAACGTCCAGGTACCACGGACCCGCGCAGCCATTCGAGATAGTAAGCTGATCGATCGAGACAACTGAAACATATTTCGTATTTACTTCGATACGATCAGCGGGGCGAAAAAGTGTTTGATGTCTATCGCAATGATAAATGCGACTTGCTCGTCCTAAGCAAAGGCTCTGCGATACCAGCGCTCAGCTCTAGGCATAAGTGGCGCAAGAGCAGAAAAAGCATTTCCAAAGTCAGCGACGAGATCAGGTTGGCCGTTCAGGGACAAGGGTATTACGTCCGTAGCTTGCGCGTTGATCTAGGTCGGCGTTGTGCAACCTCTACAGCATCACCACCAACCAAGCCGCGATCCCCGCCGCGCACGGGTGGCCCGCCGGTCACCAACATCCGCAATACGTCATCGCCGCACTGGCGCGGCTGGCTCAAGCCCGAGGACCGCTGCTTGGTCCTGCAAACAGCTTTGCAGAGTACGCCCCAGAGCCGAACCCGGAGACCAAGAAAAAGGACGTGGTCTGGTTTGCGCTCAATGAGAATCGCCCGCTGTTTGCGTTCGCAGGCATCTGGACCGAGTTCAAGGGCGACCGAGGTACAAAGTCCAAACCGATCCCGGGACCGCACAATGTCTATGGCTTCCTGACGACAACGCCGAACTCAGTGGTCGCGCCGATCCATCCGAAGGCGATGCCCGTCATCCTGATGACGGATGAGGAACGCGATGTCTGGATGCGAGCGTCGTGGAATGAGGCGAAGGCGCTGCAGCGACCACTAGCGGATGATGTGCTCAAGATCTTGGCGCGCGGGCCGGACAAGGAAGACAAGTCAACCACGATATGAAGAAGTACACTCAGGAACGTCCCTTCCCGGACGCAGAAGCCGCCGCGCGCAAGCTGGTCGAGATCGCCGCCGGCATCGAGCCCGTGCAGGACGCCGCATCCACATCGAAAAGATCAATGCGCCCTTCCTCTGCATGCTGAAGGCCAGCGGCGAGGAGTTCGGCGCCGAGATCAAGTGCGCCGTCGAACGTGGGTGGCTTGACCTGCACGTGAGCGGGACCTTCGTGCGCCTGTTGGCAAAATGATGAGCAAAGAAAGGCCCCAGCTCCGTAGGGGCAATGGGGGGATGAGCTGGGACCAATGCCCTGGGGGGAAGGGCATCGGGAAAACTTGGCAAACGCGCAAATGTTCCTTACCTTTGTGAAGAGCCGGAGGTAGTAGCGTAGAGGGGCCGCCATGGGCCATCGAGCGTCTACACCCGTTCAAGTACTGGTGGAAACGAGCGGAGCAGTTCCGCAGCAAGGCTGACCGCAGCCAAGTCGAGCACGCCAGAGAAGCACTGCACAAGGCGGCTCAAAATTATGAAGAGCTTGCGCGGCGCGCCGAGAAAATCCGCACCGAACAGGACTTAGAGGACCGCCGCCGTCGCGTCATTCAGAACTACGCGATCAGTGGACGATCAGCGCGGGATCATCCACGTTTCGACGGTAAAGAAGGACTTGGTCGGGGGCTGGCGACCCGAGCCCAGTACTGCGCCCCTCTTTCGAATTCATGGCAGCAGGAATTTGCCATTTTTCCCGGTTTCCGATCCTAGTATTCTACTTCGAGTTACCTCACTGCCTTCAACTGCATGCGCGCCGGCTTCAGGATCGACTTACACAAGCAGTGATTAGGAACGACGGGATCGTTGACCCGATTGGGAAGAAGCACGGCACCAAATCCGTGCTTTGCCCAGGAGGGGACGGTGTCAAGATCTCTGGTTTCGAAGGACGATCTCGAGCGTATTGCGCTGCAGGAGGTACGCAGTTTTCCCGGCACCGAAAACGTCCTCTCCGTCGAGATCGAATTTGAGGCCGGTGACCGCCCCGGCATAAACTGGAAACTGCATGTAATTGCGCAGGAGGACTGCGATCTCGCGCGCGTGCAGTATGCCGCAAAGACTACGGCTGGCCGGCTGAAACTTCGCTATGAGATCCGTTTGAACTAGCCTCCCGCGGGGTGCTCCGCAACTCGGTCCGCACCCCGCGCCGGTCTGCATACTTATAAACTTGGTCCGTTTCGCCTTCAGCGGCAAGCTTCAATGTGCCGGAAACGAACGCCGCCAATCTCATTCGTATCGATCAAAGATACCGCGCTTGCGGTCCGCGTGTTCTGCGAGCCTGTCCCACTCGGCCGCGAGACGCAGCCAAGCTTCCTTATCCGTTTCGCTCGCGCACTGGGCGGCTAGGTGAAGGCATTCCTCAGGCTTGCCTCTTGAACCTGTCGGCGTCCAATTGGGACACTGCATCTCCTATCGTCGTAACTTGCAACTATCGACAAGAGTTCCGCTTTTCAGAAGGCGGAACACTGGGTCATGATCGGAGTTTTCGTCGCGGTCATCCTGGAGTTGCGTATGCGTCAGTCACCTTCGGTCGTACCGCTCGATCGTGATATCTATCTTGTGCTGGAAGATTTTGGCGCCCGTGCCGGCTGCGCTTGGCGCGAGACCGACGAACAAGACGCCGACTTTGAAACCATCCTCCGCCATCTTCTGTCCGGCCAATACGCCTTTCCGGTGCGGATCATCGCCTTCAATGCGATCGAAGGGTGGTCGCGTGACGCAACGTCAGAACTCGCCGACGCGATTGCCCAACGCGCCGCTGATGCGGATGTTGACGTCTCGCCTTCGCTGCAAGCTTTCATCGCTGCCAATGCCACGAGACGGTTTGACGCTCAGCTAACGCTGCCCTTCCGAGGCGCTGCTTGAACTCAGAGTGTTGGTGTGGGTCTCCGGCCCTCATCAGTGGCGCGTCATCTTCGGCTCGCCCTCAACTTCTTCAATGATCCGCTCGACGTCGGGCTCGTCGAAGGGGGCGGTCCTGTTGCACGCGCACGGTTCGCCCGCTCCGCATTGACAGCCGAACTCTGCGCTCCAAGCGCGATTGGGGTGGTTCTCACAAACCCAGCCAAGCTTAGCGACAAGCTTTAGAACTTCGACGATCAGGGCTGACAGCGCAAGTGCCGTCGCGAGATCCAGCAGGAGGAGCAGTGACGCGCGCTCGGCGTCCCTCACGTCAGCCCTCGATATAAAGAACGCGCGGGCTTTGCTCCAAAGACCGCAAGCATACCGCGCGCCTCCGGTTATGCCGACAGCTCTTTCCGAACCGCAGCGGCCGAATTGCCGACCTTATCGACGGCTCTCTGCAGCTCCTCCTTCGAAACACCCAGCTCCTTCGTCCAGTTCTTGACCTCGAAGTCCTCATGCATGTTGATCTTGCTACGGTCTCGCTGGTCCTTTTTCGTGAGGTTGTCGCTCATCTTCCTCCTCCATGGCCTGTATGAGCCGTTCGTCATCGAGAACGTCCAACAGGTCATTGATTGTTTTGTTGCAGTCGCACGGGCCGGGCTCGACGTAGCTTGCGAGAATAGCCTGAGCCTCTTTGACGGCTTGCCTTACGCGATCCGGTTTCATGCCGGCACTCCAGTCACCAAGCAAGAAAACTCGCTTAGAAGCGACGCGTTCCTTTGCTAAGCCCTTTGAACGAGCCAGCCCTTAGCAAACCCTCTGCCGTGATTATCCCGATACTCGATGTCGGCATAGAACTTCGGCTCAACCCAAGTGGCCTTCGGCTTCCTGATCGGCTTCGTCAACTTGGATATCGGGCTAACGACGGTATCGAGCTGCTTGCGGGTTTGGCTGGATACTGTGCGGGACCAACCGGTCCCAACCTTGCCAATCTAGACCAACTCTTTGCCTTACTGCTTGCCGAGATAGAGCGCGGCAACACCGGTCGGGTCCTTGATGAACCCAACCACTGGGACTTTTCCCGGTGTATACGGTTTTGACCTTTACCCAAGCTTCTGTTCGCTCTGAACCTAGATTGTTGCCCCTGCGCCTTCCCACATCACTCTCACCCCGGCGGCGGCCTTTTCGCGAAAATACTTCTTAGTGGAGGCCCACAGAGGTCTACACGCGCGGAATTGCCAGTGACGTCCGAGATATCTCCAAACGAGATACGCCAGACGGTGTTCGGATAGCTGCCGGAGCACACCAAATGCGTTGTATCTGATGCGTAGTTGGCGCAGCGTCTTAGACACTGCTTAGCCAGCGCAACTTGGCGCTCGGGGCAGCTCAGGCCAGTTCTCTTGTCTTCAGCCCTGTTGGCATCGTCCTCGAATAAGCAATCCCGCAACTGCGCACTCCGGGTCAACTCTTTCACACATTGATTGGTCGCCTCATCGAGCTGTGCTTGGGTTGGATTTGTCGATGAGCAATGCTGGGGGATCTGACGTGGGGGCACGTAAGTACGCGTGCGCAGCGGGTGGGCGAGCACCGCGCTTTCTCGGAACTTGCCGCTAGGGCGAGAGGACCCGGCGGACGGTATTCGAGGACTCTCAACGCAGGCGACGGGAACGCATCTGGTCCACAGCGGACCCGTGGTCACGCACCGATTACTTTCTGGCGCACAGCCGGCGGGGCAACAGGCCTGGGCAAACGCGGACGATGATAGCAGCGCATATGCCACAATTTGGATTACCAACTGGAGCTCTCGCATTTCATCCAGCCACTCCGCTCGCGCCCAACGTTATGCGGCCGGCCCCCGAAGTGCCGCGGAGCGCTCAGGGCGCCAATTGCGGGTCCGTCAGTGGAGACTGCTGATAGTACGATCAGCGGCCATTTGCTTGGTCAGTCGCAGCGCCGCTCTCTTTGCTGGATCATGCGGCCATCCCGTTCAACCGTAGTGGTTACCGTGCGACAGCGCTGCCGTGGACCTACAGTGACACCACCAGGGCCCACGCCAACCGTTGTATCGGACTCGTGCCGCCCGCGACGATTCCAATCATAGTCCCTATCGCGGTCACGTCCCACCTGAACATCGACGCCTTGAGCAATCTTGACGCCTTGGGCCGTGGCCGGAGCGATGGTTGGGGCAGTAACCAGCACCGCTGAGGCTGCCGCTAGGGCAAGAGCGATCCTCATCATGTGGAAGTCCTCCTCGGGCTTGACAGAGAGGTGAAACGGACAAGAGCACCGAGGGTTCCTCTGGCCGGGCACGGCGCAACGACACCCTAGCTGTTGCTACGGCCGAAATAAAAGCCTGCGCGGAAATCGCCGTTTGTATTCCCGCACGTTCAGCTATCCCCCGAGCTCCAACATCGACGAGAGATAGAGATATCCGGAAAAACTATGCAATGTCACAACCGGAGGGGGCGGTCGAGCATACGCTTTCGGCTTTGCGTTCAAGAGCTGACGTCCGAATGCAAATGACTACGTAAGAATAAGGGCCCCGACGATTTGCACGTTCGGGGCCCTTCAAGATCCTCGGGCCGGTTACATCCGCCGTGCCTGACGATCTAGATGTCGCTAATTACCGCACCTGATCTTGCATAGCGTGTCGTCGGACCGACATCGATGTGATCACTGTGCTCGAATTCCGCGTTTCGAGCCCAAACCGCTTGCGTCGCGTGGCAATGACCCTCCTGGACAACTCGTACTCCAACTGACGCGCGATCATTCGCGCCCGCGTAGCCTCGGCGATAGTGCGTGGAATACCGGAAGGCATTTCGTTGACGATCAGTCGAGCGACGCTTTCAGGCACGTCTTCGGGGCTGCCGAACCAGCCTCGATTCTGTGCAACGTGCGGAAAGGCTCGGCGCCAGGCGGACAGAACTTCAAGTCATCCTCCTTTCTAGGACCGAACGAAGCCCTTGAAGCTCGGCTCAGGCTTCACGGGGGGTACTTGAAATGCGGTTCAGCGGGCGCCTGGGCCGGCGGCGGAACGTGCTGATCATCGCCGCGCGGCAGGGTCCCGGGCGCCGTGCCGGCGATCACAGCATCCGCGTGGGCGCAAAGCAGCTTGGTTACCAACTCCAATGCCGCTAGCACTCCTACGAGACAAGTCGCGACGAACTTGTCGAGCCCGAGAGCGTCGTAGACGAGCGGGACGGCGCGAGCGGCATGCTCGGAAAGTCGCGCAGCCGAATTGTTGAACTCCGCCCCGACGTCCGTCAGCTTGCCAACCAGACGATCGATTTCGGCAGCCGTTTCTGCGCGCAGCTTCTTGTCAGCGGCGTCCTCCTTGGCGCGTTCAAGATCGGCGAGCTGCTGGTTCATCTCCGTCAATGCAGTCTTGAGGGTCGCGGCACGATCCTGGGCGGCGCGCAGTGAAGCCTCCGCAGCATCAAGGCCGGCATCGTCGCTGCTCAGGGCGCTTTCCTTGGCCTGTCGCGTGGCGAGCCATGGCTTGTTCGCATTCGGCGAGCTTCGTAGTGAGCCGGTCACGGTTGGCCGTTGCGGCGTCAATGTCGCGCTGGATGGTCTTTTGGGAGTCGATTTAAAAATGCCCATTGCTGATCCTGTCCTTTCGCGATCACGTTACGCGAGGAAAGGACCGCTTTGCAGGGGGCATTTTCCAACGAAATACAACCGGCGTTATGTCCGCTTTTGGGGCCGGAAGCAGTCGGAGGACGAAACGCGGCGAACGTCCGCGATGGGCCACCTCCGGACTCATGCATCGCAGCAATGACGCGCGATGTTCAGGTGGAGACCATCGTCGGCTCCGGCGCCATCGAACTCGACGGTTCTTAGGATCTGTGGGAACGGTTCGAAAGCTGGCTTGTGCGGAGCGGATTTGCCGAGATCAGGGACGCTAGGCGCCCGATACGGCTGCCGCCGACCGTACTTGATCCGAGCGGCCCGGCAGTTTTGGGGGTCCAGTTTAAGCTCCCTTAGTCGATCCAATGAGTATAGATTTTGGACCGGTAGGAGACGAGGAGCATAAGAAATTAGAACTCAAAATATCGGTGTCCTCCGCAATGGCGTGGAAATTGGAGAGTCGTCATGGCCGATGTTCTCGCCCAGCAGCCCGAGTACAGACTGAGTCAAGCGGCAGTCGCGGACCTTCGTACAGCGCTTCGCGGCGCCCTCCTGCAACCCCCCGACGCTGGATACCGCGAAGCGCGCTCGATCTGGAACGGCATGATCGCCAGAGAGCCGGCGCTCATCGCCCGGGTAAGCGGCGCGTCGGACGTTGTCACCTGTGTGAACTTCGCCCGCGAGAACGGACTGCCGCTGTCTATTCGAGGCGGTGGGCACAATATTGCTGGCACCGCGCTCTGCAACCGCGGGCTGATGATCGACATGAGCGTGCGGCGCGGTGTGCGCGTCGACCTCGGCAAACGCATCGTGCGCGCAGAGGGCGGCGCCACCTGGGGGGATGTCGACCACGAGTCGCAGCCCTTCGGCTTGGTGGTTCCGGGCGGCATTGTGTCGAAGACTGGTGTTGCCGGGTTCACGATGGGCGGCGGATTCGGTTGGACCTCCCGCAAGTACGCATATGCCGCGGACAATCTCATTTCCGTCGATATTGTCACCGCAGACGGCGAGCGCCGCCATGCCAGCGAGACCGAGAACGCCGATCTTTTCTGGGCGCTGCGGGGCGGCGGCGGCAATTTTGGCGCGGTCACGTCCTTCGAGTTTCGGGCACATCCACACGGACCGCAGGCGCTATGCGGGATGGTTGTGTACCCGATGGCGCAAGCGCGCGACGTTGCGCATGAGTTTCGTCGGATCACTGCCACGGCGCCGGACGAGTTGTGCTGTTTGCTCATCCTGCGCATTGCCCCGCCCGCGCCATTCCTGCCCGAGGAACTGCACGGCACTCCAATAGCGGCGATTGCCGTATGCTGGACCGGCGATCAGTCCGCCGGACAGGATGCGATGCGTGCGCTCAAGACCTTCGGCAAGCCGGCCGCCGACACGATCACGATGAAGCCGTTCATCGCGCATCAGACCATGCTCGATTCCGGCCAGCCGTTCGGCCGCCGCTATTACTGGAAGTCGGATTTCTTTGCCGACATGAGCGAGCGCCTGATCGATGCGATGGTCGAGCACGCCGAACGTATTACCTCACAGCATTCCGCTGCTCTCTTCATGCACATGGGCGGCGCTCCCGCCCAACTCGATCGCGGGCTCAACGCCGTCGGCTTCCGGACGGCCCAATATGTGTTGAACGTGCAGGCGGCCTGGGAGGATCCGCAGGAGGATAGCCGTCATATCGAGTGGGCGCGCGAATACTGGGCGGCAATCCATCCGTTTTCGAGCGGCACCGCTTACATCAATTTCATGACCGAAGACGAGGGCGACGCCCGCGTGCGCGCCGCCTATGGTGATCGGCTCTACGCGAGGCTCGCCGAGATCAAGGCCAAATTCGATTCGGGAAACCTATTTCACGGCGCACAGAACATCGCGCCGCGATAGACATGCGTCGACACCGTCGAGGCGACCAGGGCGACTGGAGGGATGTGTCGTGCAGGATCACAGGGTCATCGTCACATCATCACCAGGTCCATCACTGAGTAAGCCAGGTGCTGGCGGCCGGCACGAATTGGCCCGTTGGCTGCATCATTAGCTAGTTGCTGCGTGACCGCAGTGGGTTATCCAACACGCTTTCGCTCGGGGCGCCGCGCCCGCAGCTCCCCAAAAACCGACCTGAGTCTTAAGGCATTGCCTTTGACGCGACAGGCCACAAGGCGACATGCTGGCCGATTTACGTCAGTTCGTCGAGCAATGCCTTTGCGGCTCTTAGGTCGGCGGTTTCGAAGCCCTCAGTGAACCAGCCGAACGTTGGAGTGAGCAACGCGCGGGCGTCACTGCGCCGCCCTTGATCGCACCACAGGTGCGCGAAGCTTAGAGCTGCGCGAAGCTCCAGCGACTTGGCGCCCTGCGTGCGGGTTGTTGCTATAGCCTGCGCAAAGCACGCTTCGATCTCAGGGGCCGAAGCGCCCTGGACTCGCAAAAGTTCTCCCTCGATGCGGGTGAGTTCCCCCTCCCACATGTGTTCCTGATTTCTCGCGACGAGGTCCTTCGCCTCGGCAACGACGCGCAGCCCTCGTTCGGCCTGACCTGCCTGCGCATAGGCTGCCGCGAGCATGCAGAGATACCGGGCTTGATACCAACTAACGCCGAGTGCGGTGCGTTCCGCGGCGTTCTGGCACATGAGCGCAATGCCTGCCTCTGCGGCACCCTGCCGGACCATGACCCAGCCGCGAAGGATCAGACCGTTCACGCGCCAATAGCCCAGGCTGTGCCGATCGGCGAGTTCAGCGATCACATCGGCATGCGCTCGCACGCCCGGGACATCACCGAGCAGCTCGTCCAAGCCGGCGCCAGCGAAATTGTGGACGTGCGCAGTGAGGTTTGCTTGATCCAACTCCGCGGCGCAGCGGAACGCCGCGGCACTCGCATGACGCGCTTGTTCGGGAAACCCGAGAATCCAGAGGACCAGGGCAAGATAGGTGAGGGCCGAGACTTTCGGGTCGTGAACATAATGCACTGGTTGCGATCGATGCTGACGCGCGTCATACAGGCGCAGGATCGTCTCGAACTCGGACCGCGCCTTGGAAAACGCCCCGGAATGCATGGCCGTGATCCCGGCCAAGCGGTGGCTCGCAAAGCGAACTACCGGATTCGGCAGGCGCTCCGATACCTGTCGTGCCTCGTCGCTCAGTCGCTGCATCATGGGATAGTCGCCGCGCACGAAGTAATAGACAAACTCGCCGCTGAGGGTTGCGACCAGAGGCTCCGCCTCACCGAGACGCTCGCAGAGGACACGTGCCCGGCTGTAGGCGGAACCCGTTTGCGGCGCGGAATAGCCGTGCACGGCGATCAGAGGCGTGCCGAGTGCGATCTGATACGCGAGTTCCCGCCGGTCCCGCTCGGGGCTGTCCGGAAGCGTTAGCAGTGCCTCCAACCCGCGGCTCAGATGCCGGATGGCTTCTAGATTGGCCGAACGTTGGGCGGCGCGCTCGCCGGCTTTCAGCCAATAGCCGATGGCGTGCTCGATCCGGCGTGCTTCCATGAAATGGAAAGCCAGAACTTCCGGCTCGCGCGCAACCCGCTCGGGAAAGCATCGCTCCACTGCTTCGGCAATGCGCGCATGCAGCTGTTGCCGATCGCTGCGCAGAAGCGTGCTGTAGGCGGCGTCCTGCACCAGAGCATGCTTGAATGTGTAAACGGACTCCGGCGGCGTCCCGCGTTGGAACACCAGTTCAGAGGTGACGAGCCGAGCCAATTCGTGCTGCAGCTCCCGCTCGGCTCCGCCGGCGATGGCACTGAGCAACTCATAGGAAAACTCACGGCCTATGGCGGCGCCGGTCTGCGCCACTTGCTTGGCACCTGCACCAAGCCGATCGAGCCGCGCCATGAGGGACGCCTGCAGAGTCGAGGGCTGAGCCAGCGCTGAAATGGATCTGCCCCCGGCGCCGTGGCTATCCCCATAGTCCTCCAATACGGCTTTGGTTAGCTCCTCGACAAAGAGCGGCACGCCATCGGTGCGATCGACGATCTCTTTCACGGCATCTGCGGGCAAAGTCTTGTCGCCCGCAACCCGCCGCACGAGCATTGCGCCCTGGTGCTGGGCCAGACGGCGAAGAGCGAGGAACGTGACGTGCGACCGTCCCGCCCATGGCTGCTGAAACTCAGGTCGGAAGGTGATCAGTAGCAGCATTGGTAGACCCGCCACACGATCGTCGATCCAGTGCACGTCCTCGTAGATCATCAAGAGAGGCTGGTGCCGGGTTAAGGCTGCGAGCTGGCGAAGCAGCGCCTCGAATGTCTCCTCCTTCTTTCGCTGCGGATTGAGTTCACTTGGCGTGTACAGATCGCCGGCAGGAATCTGCAGCAATTCGGCCAGTAGAGTCATATCCGCGATTGGCAATGATGTCGGTGCCGGCAGCGTCTCCAGCTTGTGGAACTTGATCTCGGGCGTGTCGTCGCGCTCAAACCCGGCGGCTCGTTCTAGCTGCACGATGGTCGGGTACAGAGCACTGTCCCGGTGATGTGGTGAGCAGAAGTAGCGCAATCGGACGTAAAGCTCATCGGCCAGCCGTTCTTGGAACGCAACGCTCAAGCGTGACTTTCCAATACCCGGTTCGCCCGTGAGTAAGACGACCTGCCCTTTTCCTTCCTTGGCCTGTTTCCAGCGCCGGAGTACCAACTGGATCTCGTCCTCACGGCCGACAAACGAGGTCAGAGTGGCGGCGGAATGCAGAGCCTCGAACCGGCTATCGACCACGCCTTCGCCCCGCACGCGCCACGCGGCCACCGGCGCGGCGAAGCCCTTTAGTTCGCGCTCGCCGAGTCCCTCATAGTCGAAGATTCCGCCCGTCAACCTGTGCGTCCTTGCGTCGATTACCACATCGCCTGGCTCCGCCAAGGCTTGCAGCCGCGCCGCGAGATTCGGTGTCTCGCCCACGACACCGCGCTCGTAAGATTCGCCGGCGCCAACAAGATCGCCTACAACCACAAGGCCTGTGGCGATGCCGACGCGCACCCTTAGAGTCCCGCCCGGCGCAGCCGATACCGGCCGCGGGATTGCCGCAATCTTCAACCCGGCACGGATAGCCCGCTCGGTATCGTCCTCATGCGCTCGTGGGTAGCCGAAGTAGGCCAACACCCCATCGCCCATGTACTTGGCGACGAAGCCATCGAAGCGGCCAACTACCCTCGCAACGTCTTTGTGGTACTCTCCGATCACCTCGCGCAGGTCTTCGGGATCGAGTCGTGATGCAAGCGCGGTTGAGCCGACGAGGTCGCAGAACATGACCGTCAGCTGCCGGCGCTCTGCACCCGCAGACATCAGGCTGCACGTCACCGCCCCCGTGGAAGACCGTGAAAAGGCGCCGTCAGTCAGAGAGGCACCACAATCCCTGCAGAATCCGTTGCCAGCCGGATTCTCGCGACCGCAAGCGCGACATCGCTGACCGAGCGGGACCCCGCAGTGCCCACAGAATCGGTTATCATCACGATTGGCGCTTCCGCAGCTCGGGCATTCCATGGTCGCCCTCCAGCCGGGACGACAGTCTAGACCATTATGCCGACGGCGGCGAGCATCGCTGAACTCGCGCCCCGACCATTGGATGGTCCGGCTTGAGGGTCACAAGCAGACATACGCGAGGGCGACGGCACCGCGCGGTTCGTCCGTCAGCCCCCGGGGCCGTCCTTCATGATGTAGCCCATCAGGTCGTCCACGTTGTGCTCCAAATCCCGGATGATGTTCTTGACGACGTCTCCGATCGAGATCACGCCCACGACCTTACCCGCGTCCAGCACTGGCAGATGGCGAAAGCTACGCTGAGCCATCATTACCCGCGTCCAGCACTGGCAGATGGCGAAAGCTACGCTGAGCCATCATTGCCATGCAGTCCTCCAGCCGATCGTCCGGCTTGACCGTCACCGGGTTGCCCGTCATCACTTGGCCCACCGGCGTCTGCTTCGCATCAAGCCCGGGCAGCAGCACTTTGATGGCGCAGTCACCCTGGGTCACGATACCGACCAGCACGTCGTCGTCGATGACCAGCGCCGACCGGACCCGGTTGTCCGCGCATCTGGCGCAAAGCTTCGACAACCATGTCGCCGGAACGAACATGGATCAGGGCGTCACTCTTCTGGGCCAGAGCGCTTTTTACTGTGCTCATCGATTTCCTCTCGTAGGCCCTGTCCTGCCGGCCTTGATGGTCTGCATTTAAGAATAGTCGAAATATCTTGCGTCGTCAGCACCGCGCGATGTCGCCGGCGAAGCCTGCCACCGATCCCGACAGCGGGATTTTCACCGCCTCGATGGCGTAGCCCTGGTACCCAGGTTCAAGCGGTCTAAGCACTGGCACGGGCTCAAGGGCTGCTATGGGTCAACAGCGTCGGTTTGAGTTTCAGCAGTTGACTTTCGGTCTGCCCCACACTTCGGGCGCAAACAATCGCGAGGGACCAGAACGCGACATCAGCGCCCCACGTCGGCCTACTAAGCCTGCGCCCTTTGGACACTGCTGGCCATCTGCTCTGCCCACGCCGGATTGTGGGCCTTGAGCGGTTCCAGTACGCCGCCGGGCTGCCCTGCAATGCCGGGCATCTGTTGCGCGCAGCGCCGAGCGTCGTCCCACTTTCCAAGCGCCGCATAACAGCAGACGAGCACTTCCTGGCTGGTCCGCCAACTCGGCCGTACCTGTAAAGCGCGCGCTGCGGCCTCCAGAGCCGCTTCCGCGCGTCCGGAGAAGAGCCGTGCCAGCGCAAGAATGTTGAACCAGACGAAATTTTGCGGATCGTAAGGGCTCAGTCGCAGCCCACATTCAAGCGGCGCAATTGCGTCCGCTGCGCGTCCGCTGAACAGGAGAGCCATTCCCAAGACTAGATGACCTAGTGCAAAGCTGGGGCTGATTTCAACCGCTTTTCTGGCGGCGCTAGTTGCCTGCTCGAACTCGCCTGCATACGCACTGACGATCGCAAGCGAGTAATGTGCATAAGGGTTTCGTCCGTCCAGCTGAACGGCGTTCAAAGCCGCTTCCTTGCCCTCATGCAAATCTGCCGCACGATCGTCCGACCAGCCATAGGCAACCAGGCCGGCGCTGACCCGACCGAGCCAGAGATGCCCTTCCGGAAGATCGGGATCGAGATTAGCGGCCTGACGAAATAGCTCTCGGGCTTTCAGATGGTTCTCGTTGGTCACCTGATGAAAATGCCAGGTCCCACGCCGTACGAGTCCCAAGCTGTGATGTTACCGGTGTGTCGAGCCGCTGCTTGCGCGCCTTCCGTTTTGAGCAGCTCCGGTTCAATAGCGCCCGCTACGCGTTCTGCAATTTCGTCTTGAATTGCAAACACCTCGGTCAATTCGAGGTCATAGCGCTCAGCCCAGATATGCTTTGCTGATGTGGCCTCTATCAGCTGTGCAGAAATCCGGATCTTCTGAGCGGACCTGCGGACGCTTCCCTCGATCAAATACTCAATGCCGAGTTCCTGCGCGATCTGCTTTGCGTCAAGCGATTTGTGCTTGTAGGCAAAGCTTGAGTTGCGCGCGATGACGAAAAGCCAGCGAAACCGCGTCAGTGCGGTAATGATATCCTCGGTGATACCATCGGCGAGATATTCTTGCTCCTTTTCGCCACTCAAATTCACGAACGGCAGAACGGCGATGGACGGTCGATCCTCAGCCACGGACGTCTTCGTCTCAGTGGTCCGTTGAATCGGCGCTGTTGCCGGCCCAACGAATCGATAGCCGACGCGTGGAACCGTGGTAATCCAATCTCCCCCTTCTGCAGTAGGCCCGAGTTGCTTTCTCAACGCGGCGATCTGAACCGAAAGGTTGCTCTCTTCGACTGCCGTGTCGCCCCAGGCCGCCTGCATTAATTCGTCTTTTGTCAGCACTCGACCCGGTGAGCCAATCAGAGCCTCAAGCAAACGAAAACCCTTGCTACTGATGGCTACAGGCCGGCCCTCTCGAAGAAGGCTTCCGCGTCGCCTATCAAGGACAAATGGGCCGAAGGCGAAATCTGTAGACATGCCGCGACACTAGCGGATTTTGCAAACTTTCGGAATATTTCGGCTTCGCGTTCAAGACTTTTCGGGCGCTGATGGCAGAATTTACGCGCGTGGATCTATCACCATAGGAGGGCTCGATGACGGTTCTTGAAGCCACCCAGAGCAAGAGCAACGCGATTGCTGCAGCGCATAAAGCCTCTGTCGTGAAGAACGGCGCTGGCTACCGCGCCGAACAAGGCAGCGATTACCAGCCCGGAGTGAGCGCAGAAACAGTGGGCTCACGATCGCTCTGGCTCGGGATGATAACGCTTCCGGCCGGGAAGCGAACGCTTGCACACGTGCACGAGTACCACGAAACTGCGCTCTACATGCTCAGCGGCGACGAAATGGAATTGTGGACCGGCGACCAACTTCAGTATCGCGACATTGTGCGTCCAGGGGATTACATTTTCATCCCCGCAAACATGTTGCACGTTGCGGTGAACCGAGGCGCACAACCGGCCGTGTTCATTGGCTCACGCAACGAAGCGACGGCACAGGAAAGTGTCGTCCTAAGACCTGAGATGGACCGCAAGGTGCCGTAGAAATGTCCACAGGACCCCACTGGATCAAATCTGGCGGGCCGGAGAAAAGCGATGGTCGGCTCAGGGTCAAAATGCGAAGAACCCAGGTTGAGCAGGTCTGGTCCGCTCTGGCTCAATGAGGGGCCTCTTGCAGAAAATGTTCAACTTCGCCGATGGGCTAATAACGGACTCGTGTGCCGCAAAGAATTAGCCCATCTATTCGATAACCTCGTCGGCGGCTGCGAGCAGCGTTGGCGGCACCGTGAGGCCGAGCGTCTTGGCGGTTTTGAGGTTGATGATAAGTGAAAATTTCGACGGTTGCTGTACCCGAAGATCGGCAGGCTTTTCGCCTCTGAGAATGCGATTAATGTAGCTTGTCGCGTCCAGGAACTGGCTGGTCACGTCGATGCCATACGAGAGCAGGCCGCCCGCCGTAGCGAAGAATTTGAAGCCGTAGACGGAAGGTATTCGGTGGGCAGCTGCTAACTTGACGATGAGTTGCCTGTTGGATGATGTGACAGTGTCTCCGGGAATGATCAGGCCGCCGTTCGGGTCGTTCCCTAAAGCCGTCAGAACCGGCTCTATGATCGAGGGATCACTCACCACGACTTTGGTGGTTTCGACGGAGAACTTCGGTGCCGCCTTCTCCGCCGAAAGAGAAATCGCATCGCTGGACGACGAGTTTCCAACCATCACCGACACGCGCTTGACGCCGGGCGCGATCTGCTTGAGCAGATCCACGAACTTCGCCCCTTCCACCGGCTGATTGGTAAAGCCGGTAATATTTCCGCCGGGGCGCGCAAGACTTGCGACGAAACCCGATCCCACCGGGTCAGTGACTGTCGTGAACACAACGGGGACGTTGCGGGTAAGCTCCTGCAAAACTCGCGTAGCCGGGTTCGCATTCGCAAACATCACGTCCGGCGACATTTTGAGCAACTCCGCTGCGGCGGTCCGGGCGCGCTCGGTTTGGCCCCCATACCAGCGGTAGTCGATCCTAATATTGCGGCCTACGGTCCACCCAAGTTCGTTGAGGCGTTCCTCGAACGCCGCGATCCGGGCCTGAGACTCCGGATCTTCAGAGCTATCGCCAAATTTTGGTGACGGCTGGGCCGGTCAGGCGGCGGCGGTTATGGGCTGACGGTCGGTCGGCTTGGCGATGACCTCGATCCCGTCGTTGAATGTCACACCAAGAACGAGTTTTGGCAACTGGTCGGGGCCATCGAGACGGCGCCAGCTTTTCTGTGCGCCCTCGACCAGTTTGAAGACCATGGCGAGCGCGGTCCCGTTCGACAGACACCCCTTCGATCGGATGGTGCGGTGGCGCACGGTGGCGAAGGTGCTTTCGACGGGGTTGGTCGTCCGCAAGTGTTACCAGTGCTCGGCCGGGAAGTCGTAGAACGCGAGCAGCGTGTCTCGATCCTTGCTCAGGCAGTCGGCCGCCTTCTCGTATTTCAGCGCGAAGCTCTCGATGAAGGCGTCGAACGCCAGCTCGGCGGCGACCTTCGTTTCAGCCATCCAGATTTCCTGCAAGCGCGCTTGGCTTTCGGCTGCAGGCTCTTGCAGCTTGGCGAGCACGTTTGCAGTCTTGTGCACCCAGCAGCGCTGCTCGCGCGTTTTCGGCCAGACCTCGCCGGCGGCTTTCCAGAAGCCGAGCGCGCCATCGGCGATGACGAGCCGCGGAGGCACGCCGAGCCCGCGCCCCTTCAGATCAAGCAGCAGATCGCGCCAGTCGTGCGCGCTCTCGCGGGCACCATCGGTGAAGCCGACCAGTTCCTTGCGGCCTTCCGGCGTCGCACCGATCAGCACGAGGATGCACTCCTTTTCGTCCTCGAGCCGCGCCTCCAGATGGATGCCATCGGCCCAGATGTAAACGTAGCGCTTCGCCGACAGATCGCGCTTCTGCCACGCGGTGTGCTCGTCGAGCCAGCCATCCTTCAGGCGACCGATGGCGGATGCCGACAACCCGGCAGCATCCTTGCCGAGCAGCGCAGCCAGCGCCTCCGAGAAGTCGCCAGTCGAGATACCCTTCAAGTAAAGGACCGGCAGCAGCGTCTCGATCGACTTCGAACGGCGCATGTAGGGTGGCAGGATCGACGGAGAGAACCGGATGCGGCCGGGATCGGTGGCGTCCGCCTCGCGATCACGCATACGTGGCTGGCGGATGGCTACGTGGCTGGCGGATGGCGACCGGACCGATACCGGTCATCACCTCGCGCTCCGGCAGGTGACCGTGGCGGACGACGCGCTGGTGGCCGTCCGCGGTCTTCAAATCGGCATGCTTGCCGAGAAAGTCCTCGACCTCGGCCTCGACCGCCTGGGCGAGAAGGGCACGTGCCCCGTTGCGCAAGACTTCTGTGAGTTGATCGGCGACGTTTCCTGGCTGAATCAGCTTGATGATGTTATCTTTCGACACGGCATATCGCTCCTTCGGTGGAGAAGTGGAGGCGTCAAGCACTCCCACGATATGCCGCCTTTCCGATTCCCTCCGTCACCAACTTTCGGCGATAGCTCAGCGCGCCATCCGTTCAACCTCTATGCCGCGAGCCTGCCTGCCGAGGATACGCGGCACCGCGCGCTGGTGGCAGCGCTGGTCGACGATTTCGCCCGGCTCGCCGCGGAGGGCTGAGACGATTGACGGGCGCCCTCGTTGACGCACTCATCCTCATCACGCGCCATGCTCGGAGCGAGCGGGATGCGGACGGCCGACCGCAGGCGATCGTTTGAGGGCGCGATCGAAGCAATCACGTAAAGGAGTAAGCCATGACATTGATCAGCGGCCGCTTCATCGCCCACGAATACGATCTCCCGACAACGCCTCAGATGAAGCTAGCCATCTCTATTTCCTTTTGCCCTCAGCGAAGGTCGGCTGCCATCCCACACCCTTTTGGCTTGGCGCTGCGGCAATGACTTTGATCTTCTTCCTTTTGGGTTTCTTGGCCTCCCGATTGCTTCTTTGTTGACCTTTGGCCATGTCGATCTCCTTGGGGTTGAGGATGACGCAAATTGAAATGCAGGATTGGCCAAATTCGTTGGCGGTGAGCCTCGTGATCAGATCAAGCGTGCAGGCAGCATATTGCCGTCATTGGTGCAGCCAATCTGGATCCCCCGGGCACAGGCGCCGCAGCTGTCAGTGAATTTCCATCTCGGGATATAGGACCAGCTCATTGCGATCCTCCGCTGCCTTCATCAGAGCGTTCCGCGCTGCAGGAGGAGGCGACACGAGCAGCGCGAGCAAAGGAACGGCGCCGGATTGCTGGTAAAACGCCTGCCGACGGCACGGCCGCTGCCGCTCCGCCACGAAGATTTCGGCATGTCCCGCTTTAAGGACAGCTGTCGAGATTGTACAATCTTTCCCGCCCGTTTGAAGGCCTCCCGCTGTCCTCAATGGACCTGCGACGTCTTCAGCGTGTCATGGGCGGCATAGTTCCGCTTGAGGAACCTCTCCGCATTGCCTGCGGGAGGTCGTGACGGGTGGCCAGTTGGTGCAGTAGCCTGGCTAGGCGTGCGCGGGCGTAACGCCATGCGTCGTGAAAGTTGCCAATGCGAGCAGAAGACCTTGAGGCCTTGCGTGAAGAAATGCTCGCGGTCATCGCCGCCAACGCCTATGCGCTGCGTGACACAATTGGCAAGAGTGCCCTTGACGAACGTGTCATGACGGCCATACGCAAAGTGTCGCGGCACGAGTTCGTGCCAGTCGAACTTCAGCCCTACGCGTATGCCAATATTCCGCTTCCAATCGGTTTCGAAAAGACGATCTCGCAGCCATTTATCGTCGCCCTAATGACCGATCTGCTCGACATCAAGGCCGATGATAGCGTTCTCGAAATCGGGACCGGTCTTGGCTATCAGGCCGCCATCCTGGCGCAGCTGGCCCGCAAGGTATACTCCGTCGAAATCATCGAAGAGCTTGGCCAAGAGGCGAGGCGACGGCTCCGACAGCAGGGCTGTAGCAATGTCGAACTCAAGATTGCCAATGGCTATCACGGTTGGTCAGAGCACGCCCCCTTTGACAAGGTGATCGTGACGGCTGCTCCCGATCTCATTCCGCCTCCGCTGATCCACCAATTGAAAGCGGGTGGGAAAATGGTGATACCGGCCGGCCTGCCCAATGTGCAACAGCTCATTCTGGCTGAGAAGCTCGCCAACGGTAGAATGACGATGAAAGAGATTCTGACCGTCCGGTTCTCTCAACTCGAGGGGACTGGATCCGGCTTATAACGATCCCGGTGGCGCACCGTAACGGAGCATGGCCACAATGATCGAGAGCATCAGCGCCGTCACCCTCGCGACCTACGGCACGTCGCTGTTGAGCGCACATTCGCATCCGCTAGCCTTGCCGCGATCTAGCGGCATTGGCACGCGGTCCCGTCCCGTTCTTGCCCCTGGCGGCAGCTTCCTCACCGGAGCGGCGATCAGTCCGTCTCGAATGGCCTGCTTGCGCGCGAGCTTGCGTAGCCGGCGGATGGCTTCCGTTTTCTCTCTCGACGTCCTGTCCGAGGGCTTCTCATAGAAGCGCCTGCGGCGCATCTCCCTGAACACGCCCTCCCGCTGCATTTTTCTCTTGAGGATGCGAAGCGCTTGCTCGACGTCATTGTCTCGAACGAATGCGAGCTCGCGCAGCTCGGCGGGAACTTCCAACTTAGGTTCAGTCATCTTCGTCCCGCCTGTGAAGTTAACAATCATATGACGCATCTTGGCAATTGGACATGGCCTGCCTCGCGCTCTTGCGAAGCCCCCCCCCGCTAAATTCAGCCAGGTTAGAAATGTTTCGAGAGGCGGCGAGGCTTTTGGTGGTTCCCCTAGAGCGCGAAAATCAATGCGGGTATGCGGCACAGCGCCCTTTGAGGATATTAGACTCGAACGATTTCCGGTCTTGCTTCCGTAAATCGTCACTGGTGAGTTTTACCGGTCAGAGGGTTACTCCGGACAGACTCGACTTGGCCACCCGCTTTCCCATAGGTTTCCCCAAAGACTGCTGCTTTCCAATCACAACAACCGGGGAACGAAATGGCTGAAAGAATCGATCTCGAGGTTACCGGAAAATCGCAGTTCGAAGTCGCCTACGAGATGGCGAGATTCATTCTCATCAATATGGAAGGTCGTCAGGTGAAAAGCATAAAGCGGCAAGAGTTCTTGCATTTGGTAGCTGACTGCATCGAGGCCTTGCGCGGCATCAAGATCAAGGAGATTATCAGCTAAAAAGTTGCTGGCACTCTTGCAGGATCCTTTTGATGGGCCACGGCGACTCAGCGGCATCCGCCAACCGAGGCAGCCTTACTGAGGAGAAATTCCAAGCTGTTTGATGGCGATCTTGGCAATGTACACCGGATCGCGAACGCCAGTCGCAGCGATCTCGATTACGCTTCTTGCGACCATTTCGGCAGCAGGTCGTCGCGGCGATCAACCAAGCTCAGCGAGCGCAGCGCGTGTTTGAACAAACGAGTCAAAATCTCAATTTCATCCTGATCTAGCTTGCCTGTTTGGCGCGCTCATGCTCCGACAGCGCTACCCTGGCGTCTGCGGTCTTGAACGCTTTTTGAGCTTCGCGTTGAGCAGCGGTGGAAATCTTCGGCTGGGGTAAATGATTGATCATCTGCTCCCTCCTTCAAGCGCGAACGGTCCCAGCGCTTAAGCAGTGCGCATCAGGACCGCCAACTTAGTGGGTAGGTTTTCCCCGGCTTAGACTTTTGGGGTGTAGTGCCGCAGGCAGGAATTCGACGCCTGACGAGCCCATTGGTTCCATGTATCTGGGCGCCAAATGGGCGCAAGGGTCTCGTTTGTTGAAGACACAACAGTCAACCTGATCGTTCGTCGATATGAGACTGGTCTTCGCCAGTCAGCCATCAGCGTCGAGCAACGTCCCGATAAGCCTCAGGAGCGCGTGCTGTTCTGGACCATTGGCTCCATCCCGGAGGAATTTACCTATAGGCGTGTAGGATACCTGTCCACCGGAGCTAAGATTCGGCTGATGCTTCACGACCGGCATATTGGAGGCCGGGTCGCGGGCCAGAGACCAGGAGTCGCCGTTGCTGCTTTCGTACAGAACACGTTCAGTCATGGGTGAAACCATTCTTTCAAGTAGCTGTCTCCGAGTAGACGAGGCTGCCAGTTAGGCTGACTTTCGTTGCGGCCCGGCCGCCGGCTTCTTCGGTGCCGTCTCCTTGGCGGCCTTATTGCCCTCGATCGGCATCAGCATTTCCTTCTGCCCGCTCGCGGCCTTCCGCGGCTTCTTGGCGGGCTTGGCGGCCTTCGCCGGCGCGGCTTTCTTGCCGACGCTTCGGCGCAGCGCCTCCATCAGGTCGACGACGTTGCCGATAGAAGCTCCCGGACTTTTGGTTCACGATGTGCTTGGCGAGATCGAGCATGTCCTTCGTGACTTTGACGTCCTGGATCTCGTCGAAATACTCCTCCTCGGAGCGGACTTCATGGAGGTAGCGCGGGAGCGTGCCGACGAGCCCCCTGTCGAGAGGTTCGAGCGCGATGATGTGCTCGCGTTCGTCAGCACCACGCGGCCGATCGCGACTTTGTCCATCTCGCCAACGGTCTCCCGGATCACGGCAAAGGCTTCATGGCCGAGCTTGCCGTCGGGCCACAGATAAAGGGGCGGATTAGATAGCGGGGGTCAATCTCGCTGCGGTCCACGAACTCGTCGATCTCGATGGTGCGCGTGGATTCGAGCGCGACGTTCTCCAGCACCTCCTTCGTCACCTCGATGAACGTGTCCTTGTCGAGCGCGTAGCCCTTGACGATGTCCTCATTGGCGACTTCGGCGCCGGTGTCGGCGTCGACTTTGAAATATCTGATGCGGTGTCTACCGGTTGAGCTGGTTGAACGAAATCTTCTCGCTCTCGGAGGTGGCTGGATAGAGCGCGACCGGACAGGTGACGAGCGATAGACGCAGGAAGCCTTTCCAATTGGCGCGCGGGGCCATTTACGCAGAACTCCGAGTTTGGCCGGGCTTGGATTCAAGACGATCCCGGCGAGCATGGTTCCGACACTAGGCCGGCGGCAACTGACCCGCACGCGGGCTTTGACTCCTTGTTCTCTTTCTGTTCTCATGCCTTCTCCCTTTGAATCGCTGAACCAAAACATGCCCGACATCGAATTCGTCAGGTCTGAGATGGAACGCATGCGGGGTCAGGTAGCCCGCCAAAGGAAGGAGATCCTTCAGCTGCAAAGAGCGGGCATCGCCACTGCGTCAGCCGAAGCGCTGCTTGAGAGGATGCTTGCCAAGATCGATCACCTTTGTGCCCGGCGAGATGAACTGAAGAAAAATCAGCCTGCACGACGAAGGGAAAGGTCTTGGGCGGGCGACGGTGGTGACGATGCAAGAGCTGAGATGGTACGACCCGAGTGACGACAACCCACCCTGGATCAAAACGCTTGCGGAGGTTCGCCATTTGGCTCCGCGAGAGCGCTGGTGCTACCAGCACGTCCAAGCAATCATCGTCGCGATCGATCTCGGCAACCGCGAATTCTTTCTCGATCCGCTCTACAGCATCGGAGGAAAGAGAGGAGACGGCGTCCCCTGAATCTGCTTGAGCGAAGTCGACCGCAGCCGAGTCGATAGCAGCTTAGCGGCCGATATCAGGACGACAGCTTTGCTCCCCGACAGCTCCCCTCGGCATGCACTTTGTCGCTAATTGCCAGCAGTCATGGCGCCTTACGCCCCAGAGCTCAACCCTGCATAGGTTGAGCTCTCGGCACTGATCGTTCAATGACCATTCTATAATGCGTTGGTTTGATCCTCAGAGCGCGACGTCCGGTTTTTAAACGGACGCTGCTCGTCCCTCATGCCATTTCAACATAGGGCCATGTGTGGACGGCTCCGGGTTGGCAAGAAGAATCTTCACTTTGCAGCATTGGTCGGAGCAGCCATGTGTTCGGCCTGTTTACGCGGTACGCATGACCGCTGGCCATAATCAAAACGGCGCCCATTCCTTGGCACTCTCGTGCCGGTGGAGGAGCCGTCCACAGCATCAGTATCGGAACGAGCCCGAAGAACTGTCCCTATGAGGGTGGTAGGCCAAACTCGAAGATCCGGCCGTAGCTAGTAACTGGCGCTCGCGTGCCGGATCGGCGCAGAGCACACCAAAACGCGACTTGGTTCGCAGTCAGAACAGGTCGATCTAGAATATCCTCTAGCGCCTTGATCACGCCAATGGCACGGAAGCCGTTACCACCAATGAAAACGCTTTCGGCATTCGGGGGTAGTGGTGAGCGCACCCAATTGTAGAGCTCCTCTGGCTGAATAGATTGCTGGTCTGATGGCAAACCTGCAGGTCCGCTGTAAACGATTTCGAACCCCTGGCTCTGGAAATAGCGGACGCCCTGCTGATCCATTTCAGCCGAGAACCATGGCGGACTGATTAGTGCAACCCGCGTCACAGCGAGTGCAGCTAGTGCGGTGATCGCCGCCGCGCACGGGATGATGACCGGGATACCTCGCGTGCGGGCTTCTAGACGGGATTTGAGCACCGCGTCATCGGCGGCGCCCCGGACATAGCTGCTGCTGGTGAAGCCAAAAACAATTGCATGCAATGGGGCCATTGCGAGCATCTCCGCGGCGTCATCCACCGCAGGCGGGTCCGCAAAGGCCGGTACCGAGTTATCCGCAATGGTCGGATCCATCGTTCCGCCCGGCACCAAAAGGGACGCGCGCGGCGTGGATCGAAATCCCGTCAGGAGCGAGCGCGTTAAATTCCGTTTCTGGAACTACGTCTGCATGAGGCGTGAGAACGCCAATGCGTGTTTGCCCCCAACCGTCCGGCTGCCACATGGTCGTCTCCTTCGATAGGAAAGTCGGCCGCTCAAGTTACGCTCGACTGCGCCTTACCAAAAGGAGGAGGAGCTGGATCACAAGCTGCGATCGAGGACCGGGCGGCTCAAGTCCGGTCTATCCGGGACACCGGACCTGTGAGGCGTTTCGATCCTCTTTGCCTTAGGGCCCAGGAGCAGGCTTGCCGCGATCTCGTGCGCCCAATCGAAGATCCGATCGCAAGCGGCACATTGCCGACCTGGCAGTGCGCTTCGGCGTAGTCCCAGATCGCCTCGGGGTCCGCGCGAAGAGGCACTTCATTTGAGTGGTAAGACGAGTGATGTGGCGTTAGGACAGTGTGGCTGTCGGATCACATCGCTTGCGGTGAAGCAAGGTTGAGCGTTGAATTCCGCGGGTGGGCCAAGCGAGGCTAGTTTGGCGCGGGCGCAATTCTTGCGGGTGACCAAGCCACCTCCTGCCCGGCTAATTCGAGAGGAGTCACCATCATGTGCGCAGGCGATGATCAAACGTGCCCGCAATTTGAGCTGCATCGACAGAAACTGCTTGAGGACCTCGACGATGAGCGGCGCGCATTCCTCAAGAGCGCATTCGTCGCGGGCGGTGGTGCGGCCGCGTGGGCTGCTAGCGGCACGCTGGCCACTCCGGCATCGGCGCAGACTAAGCCCGGCCAGCCGACCTACCACTACTTGCCGGCCAACTCGGACACGGTGCACTGGGGCTATTTCAGCAAGCTATTAAAGCCTCAGCTCGAAGTGGATTCGGGCGATTACATCACCATCGAGGCCGTGACCCACCACGCCGGCGACGACGTCGAACGTATGGTCAAAGGCGATCCGGGTATTGAGAGCATTTATCTTTGGACCAAGGATAAGAAGGGCGTCAATCGCCGTGGTGCCGGTCCGATCGACGGCAAGCAGCTCGGGCGCGGCGCAGGCGAAGGCTTCGGCGTGCATATCTTGACCGGTCCAGTTTTTGTTCGCGGCGCCGAGCCGGGCGATATCATCGAAGTCCGCATCATGGATGTAAAGCCCCGGCCTTGCGCCAATCCGGCGTACCCGGGCAAGTCATTCGGCAGCAACGCGGCGGCTTGGTGGGGCTTTCATTACAATGATCTGCTCACTGAACCGAAGCCGCGCGAGGTGTGCACGATCTACGAGATCGACACCAGCGGGCAGCAAAACTGGGCACACGCGGTCTATAACTTCCGCTGGGTGCCTCAGGCCGATCCGTATGGTGTCGTGCACAAGATCATCGACTATCCCGGCGTGCCGGTCGACCATTCGATCGTGCAAGAGAACCACAACATCCTCAAAAACGTCCGCATCCCGATCCGACCGCATTTCGGAGTCATGGGCGTGGCGCCAAAAGAAGCCGACATCGTCGATTCTATTCCGCCGAGCTATTTCGGCGGCAACATCGATAATTGGCGTATCGGCAAGGGCGCGACCCTGTACTATCCGGTCGCAGTGCCAGGCGGCTTGTTCTCGGTCGGCGACTCGCACGCCGCGCAAGGCGATTCTGAATTGTGCGGCACCGCCATCGAAATGTCGCTGAACGGGACCTTCCAGCTTATTCTGCACAAGCAGAATTCACTGAGCGGTTCGCTCGCCGGGCTGAATTACCCGCTGCTTGAGACGCAGGACGAATGGGTTCTGCACGGATTCAGCTTCCCCAATTATCTCGCGGAGCTCGGCCCTACGGCGCAGCAGGACATCTACAAGAAATCCTCGATCGACCTCGCGCTAAGGGATGCGTTTCGCAAAATGCGTAGCTTCCTGATGACCAGCAACGGACTGACCGAGGACGAGGCGATTTCGCTCATGTCCATCGGAGTCGACTTCGGCGTCACGCAAGTGGTCGATGGCAATTGGGGCATCCACGCGATCATCAAGAAGAACCTGTTTGCCGGTATGGCGACGGCTTGAAGCTCTAGAACCTATGAAGTGACGGGAAGGTTCAGAGTAGCTCGCGATGAGCACAATCAGTCCGGTCTACCCCGAGCAGCTGACAAACGAGCTGACTCGGTAGCAGGTCTTCGTCGGGCCAGACTCGAACATCAGCCCGCTCACTCACCTCGTCGGCGAGCGCCGAGGAGGTTGTCCGGGATATTCAGGCAGCGCCCCAATGCAGGCGACAAGAGCCTAGGACACCGCTACCATCGTAATGGAAAGGAATCGCGCACACATGGGTGAGCACAAAGAGGCCGTAGTCGTCGGAGCGCTCGGAGTGATCGGACGCTACATCGTCGAGCGGCTGCTCAGGCAAGACGACTGGTCCGTCATCGGCCTGTCGCGCCGTACGGCCGGCGCCGTGCCCCGCTACCGCCACATCAGTGTCGATCTACTAGACCGTGAGGACGTGGCGGCGAAGCTCGCCGACCTGACGGAAGCCACGCACGTCTTCTACGCGGCGTTTCAGCCTGCGGCGGGCGCCGCCGCGGGCTATGCATCGAACATCGCTCCAAACCGCGACATGCTGGTTAACGCCGTGACCGCGATCGACAGCGCATCGTCCGCGCTGCGCCGCGTGGTGTTGGTCACCGGCACAAAATATTATGGCTCGCACCTCGGGCCATTCAAAACACCGGCACGAGAGAGTGACCCGCGCCACATGGGTCCCAACTATTATTTCGAGCAGATCGACTGGCTCGCCGCCTTCCAACGCGGCAAGCGCTGGGACTGGGTGGAGCTGCGGCCGCAGACCTTATGCGGCTTTGCGCCGGGCACGCCGATGAGTCTGGCGCCGGCGATCGCGGTCTACGCCGCGATCAGCAAGGAGCTTGGGTTGCCGCTGCGTTTCCCGGGAAAGCCTGGCGCCTATACATCGATCTACCAGGTCACTGAATCCGCGCACTTCGCCAACGCGGCGCTCTGGGCGGCGAGCACGCCTCGCTGCGGGCTCGAAGCTTTCAACATCACCAACGGTGACTATTTCCGTTGGAAGAATCTGTGGCCGAAGCTCGCGGCCGCTTTCGATATGCCAGCCGGCGAGGTGCAGACGATAAGCCTTGCCGCACACATGATAGACAACGCACCACTCTGGCGCATCGTGACAGAGAAATATTTGCTGAAGACCAACGCCTATGATGAGCTCGTGGCCTGGCCCTTTGCCGATTACGTCTTCAATTGCGACTGGGACGTGATGTCGGACGTTACTAAATCCCGGCGCTTCGGCTTCCACGATGTGGTCGATAGCGAAGAGATGTTCGTGCGGCTCATGCGCGAGTTCCGCGCGGAGCGAATCGTTCCCTGAGACACATCGGCGCCGCAAGAACGATCGTCTGCATCACGTCCGCTCAGGGTCTTGGCCGTGGAAAAAGGCGGCAGCGAGCAAATCGGGGAGAATACTATTCGTTCAACCTCGGGACCAGTGAGGAGCATACTGAGCTGCAGCACGACGGCATCGACAATACTCATGCAGCCAAATCAATCGCCGAGCAGACAGCTGCTCCCCGTTCGCTCCCCCGGCTAATCTCGCAAACGCGGAAGGTCCTCTGAGGCAAGCGAGAACGTCCAAGAACCCCAACCTTGAGAGGAGTAGGGTCTTTGGCAGGTCTGCTTTGATAGGCGGGGCGGACAAACCGGGTTCGACCGGGCTTCTTCCGATTTTGGCCCCACAGCGGTCATTCGAGACGCATTACCCTAGACAGGCCGCCTCCGGCTGGAGGATCATGCAGCGCGAGGCGAACCCGGGGGCACCCCCATGGACGTCGGAGGTTGGCTGCAGGGGCTTGGCCTCGAAGAGTATGAGGCGGCATTCCGCAAGAATAACATCGACCATATCATCCTTCCGAAATTGACGACGGAGGATTTGAAGGAGCTTGGTGTCGGGTCTGTTGGGCATCGCCGTAAGCTGCTCGACGCCATCACGGCTTTGCGCGCCGAAGCGGGCGCACTTGCGCCGCTTTCCGATGCTCCTCCGGAAAGTCCCAAGGCCGCCAAGGACACCGCTGAGCGCCGCCAGGTCACCGTGATGTTCTCGGACCTTGTCGGTTCGACGTCGCTCTCCGCACGTATGGACCCCGAGGACCTGCGGGAGGTCATTTCGGCCTATCGGATGTGCGTCGCAGATGCTGTGCGCCGCTTCGGTGGCTTCGTCGCGAAATACATGGGCGACGGCGTACTGATTTATTTTGGTTATCCGCAGGCGCACGAGGACGACGCCGAACGGGCCGTGCGCGCGGGACTGGAAGCGATTGCTGCGGTGCGCGCGTTCAAATTTTCCGTTCCGCTGCAAGCCCGCGTCGGTATCGCAACCGGGCTGGTGGTTGTTGGCGATCGGATCGGGGGACGCACAGGAGCGCGGTATCATTGGAGAAACCCCCAATCTTGCCGCGCGCCTACAAGCCATGGCTGAGCCGAACGCGGTGATCCTTGCCGAGGGCACGCGAAGGCTCCTCGGCAATTTGTTTGAACTAGAGGACCTCGGACCTCAGGAAGTCAAAGGCATCCAGGGCAGCATCAGAGCTTGGGTCGCGCTACGACCTTCTTCAGTCGAGGGCCGCTTCGAGGCCCTACACGCAGATGCACTGACTGAACTCATCGGGCGCCAAGAAGAACTTGAACTCCTGCTACGGCGCTGGTCGAAAGCAAAGACCGGCCAGGGCCAAGTGGTGTTGCTTTCCGGCGAACCGGGCATTGGCAAGTCACGACTCACTGCAGCAGTCATCGAACGCCTTGCTGTCGAGCCGCACACACGGTTGCGTTATTTCTGCTCAGCGCACCATCAGGACAGCGCCTTGCAGCCCATCATCGCGCAGCTCGAACGGGCTGCTGGCTTCGAGCGTGAGGACACGCCCGAGGCGAAGCTTGAGAAGTTGGCGGCGCTACTTGCGCCTGCCGCGCCTCCGCCAGAAGACGGGGCGTTGCTGGCCGAACTCCTGTTACTACCGACCGAAGGCCGCTTCCCGCCTCTCTCGCTTGCGCCGCAAGAAAAGAAAGAGAAGACGTTTGATGCGCTGCTCCGGCAACTTGAGGGCTTGGTCCGCCAGCATCCCGTGCTGATGATCTTGGAGGACGCGCACTGGAGCGATCCGAGCTCCCGGGAGCTGTTCGATCACGTCGTCGACCGGGTTCGCGGCTTGGCTATTCTTCTAGTTATCACGTTTCGCCTCGAATATGCGCCGCCGTGGGTTGGCCAAGTGTACGTCGCGACACTGACGCTCAATCGGCTGGATCGAGCAGAGGGCGTCGCTCTGGTGCGGCGGATCGCGGGCAGCAAGGACTTGCCGGATGAAATCGTGGCAGAGATCGTGGAACGCACCGACGGCGTCCCGTTATTCGTCGAGGAGCTGACAAAGTTGGCGCTCGAAAGCGGCGCGAACGACGATAGCGCGAGCTTCGTAGCCAGAGTGCCACACCCAGCGCTTGCTATCCCCGCGACGCTGCACGCCTCGCTGATGGCGCGGCTCGATCGGATCGGCACCTGGGCCAAGGAGATCGCCCAGATCGGCGCCACGATTGGTCGGGATTTCTCCTACGAACTACTCGCAGCAGTGGCCAATTGTAGCGACGCAGACCTGCGTGCGGCGCTTGATCAACTCGCCGATGCCGGGCTGGTGGTCCGGCGAGGGACGCCGCCGCAGGCCACCTATCTCTTCAAGCACGCGCTGGTGCAGGATACGGCGTACGCCACCCTTTTGCGAAAACCGCGACAGGACCTCCATGCCCGCGTTGCCAGAGCATTGGTGGAGCAGTTCCCGGAGAGGGTCGAGGCGTGGCCGGAACTGCTCGCTCGTCACTGCGCCGAAGCGGGAGCAATCGACGAGGCGGCGGTGTACTGGGGCAAGGCCGCCCAATTGGCCATCCGGCGCTCGGCGATGGTCGAGGCGCGGACCCAATTGACGCGCGCTTTGTCGCTTCTCGGCATCCTGCCGGAGACGCCGGAGTGGTCTCGGTTGAAACTCGATCTTCAAGTCGCGTTGGGCGGTACCCTGATCGCGACCAGAGGTTGGGCGGCGCCCGAGACCGGATCGGCTTTCGCGCGTGCTCTTGAGCTTTGCGAGCGGCTCGGGGATACGTCTCAGCTTCTCCCGGCGCTGTATGGCCAATACGTGTTTCACCTCGTTCGAGCCGAATTAGGAGCGAGCCACGAGGTGGCCCAGAGGGCGCTCGGCGCCGCGCGACGCACGCACGATGCCGCCGCGCTGGTGATCGGCCACCGTTCTGTAGGCATCAGTCTGATCCATCTCGGCAAGCTTGACGCGGCGCGCGAGCATCTAGAACAAGCGATCGGGCACTATGACCCTGTCACCCACCGCGATCTCGCGTTTAGATATGCTTACGATCCGCTCGTCGCGTGCAAAGGTTATCTGGCTTCGCTCACGCTAACGCAGATGGGTTATCTCGATCAGGCACTCAGGAGAATTGACGAGGCGATCGCGTATGCCGAAACGCTGTCGCATCGCCCGAGTACAGCATTTGCGTTGCTGCACGCGTGCTATTGCCATTTCTTCCGTCGCGACGAACGGCTGCTGCGCCAACGCGCAGAGGCCCTGACCGCCGAATGCGCGAAACAAGGTTTCGCGTTTTGGCTCGCGGGCGGCGGCATTTATGCCGGTTGGTCGAAGGTGGAGGGCGGCGACGTCGAAGCTGGGCTGGAACAACTGCGCGACGGAATTGCCAGATGGCGAGCAGCCGAAGCGGCACTGCTCATGCCCATGCATCTCGTGGTGCTGGCCGAGGCATGTTTGAGAGTGGGCCAGGCTAACGCCGCGCTCGCGGCCGTTACGGAGGCTCTCGCGTGCATCGATCGATCGGAGGAGCGCGTTTTCGATGCCCAAGTGCATTGGTGTTACGGCAACGTGCTGCTGGCGCAAGCGGATCGGAACGCTGCCGAGGCGGAAGGGAGTTACCGCCACGCGCTCGAAATCGCACGCGGCCAAAATGCGCGCCTGCTGGAGCTACGTGCCGCCTCCAGCCTCGCCCGGCTCTGGCGCGACCAGGGCAAACACAGCAAAGCACGCGAACTCCTCGCCCCGGTCTACGGCTGGTTCACCGAGGGCTTCGACACGTTGGAATTGAAGGAGGCCAAGACCTTACTCGACGAGCTCGCGTGATGACGGCGCTTATGGCTGCGGCCAGCATGGAAGGTCAGCTTATGGCCCATCGGCGAAGTGGCGGCACGCTGAGGTGCGCTCAGCGGGGTACAGCGGCCGAGATTTGCTCAGATTGAGTTCTTCGCCTTTGGACCCGATGTATGGTCCGGCCGCACGTTGCAACCTGTCAGATGCATTGCATCAATGTATCCGGCCTCTGATTGGAGCGTGCTGTGCTCCGGGCCATCATGGATATCAGCGCGCATTCGAGCTGATTAGCGGACAGGCCTCGAACGGGCCATTCGGGTCACCAGTGTTCGCATGCGCCGGGAAGACCGATCTTCCATCGTCGTCTCATCCTCTCGCAGACCTCGGCGGGTAAGGGATGTTGGTTACGTCATCCCGATAGCTCTTCACTTCGCGCTGTTCCTTTGTTCCTGCCCGGCGCTCGTTCCTTCGTCCCGGCCTGCGCGCGCAGACGCGCCGCGCGCAAGGGGCCGTCAAGGCCGGCCGTCGTGCTGTCCTGACGTCTTGCTCTATGCGGCCAGGCTGCGCCTTGACGGCCCCGAGTACGGCGCGAGGATCGGCCAGGTCAGGACGCCGTCTCCTCAGTCTTGACGCACTCGAAGGCGCGTCCCTTGTTGAGAACCGCCCAAGCGATCCGGGCGAGCTTGTTGGCAAGCGCAATCGCCAGCACGTTGTGATGCAATCGCTTCTTGGCAGCTTCGATCCAAGAGTTGAGGCCGTAGCGCTCCCAGCACTTGACCCTGACCAGCACGACCCATGCGGCTTGGACGAACAGCGCGCGTAGGTAGCGATTGCCGCGCCGTGATATCATACCGAGGATCGTGCGGTCGCCGGTCGATATCTGCTTCGGCACCAGTCCAAGCCAGGCGCCGAAGTCGCGGCCTTTCGAGAACACGTCTCCAGTGCCGATCGCGGCCGCCATTGCACTTGAGATAAGCGGGCCAATGCCGGGCACCGTCATCAGTCGCTCGCAGGCCCTATCTTGACGAGCCAGCGTTTCGATCTCGCTAGACAGCCCCTCGATACGCGCACCCAGCCGGCGCCAGTCGCCCGCCAGATCCTCGATGATGCGTAACATGCGAGGCGAGAGCACATCGGTGCGCGTCGCGAGGATACCCGGCAACTCGGACCGCAGGGAATGCAGGCCTTGCCGGACGGCGATACCCCGCTCCAGCAGGAACGCACGGATCTGATTGATGACGCCGGTACGCTGACCGACCAATCGATCGCGGACACGGTGCAGCGCCTGAAGGTCGAGCTGATCGGCTGTCTTGGTCGCGACGAATTACATGGTTGGGCGTTGGACAGCCTCAGCGACGGCTTCCGCATCTCGGAAGTCATTCTTCTGTCCCTTCGAGTAGGGGCGCACGTATTTCGCCGGCATCAAGCGCGCATCGTGGCCAAGCATTTGGAGCTTGCGACTGAGGTGATGCGCGCCGACGCAAGCCTCCATACCGATCACGCACGGCGGCAAGTTGGCAAGCCGTGTTTCCACCTGACTGCGTGACCACTTCTGCCGCAGCACGATGGCACCGCGGTGATCATGACCCACGAGGTGGAACGAATTCTTGCCGATATCGATGCCGATCACGGCGACCGCTGTGTTGAGGTTCTGAGACATGGCGTGCTCCTTGACCTGAGCGCCCCTTGCCAGCTTCTCGCACTGGCGGGGCCGGAGCACGGCCGGACCATTCCATTCTGATGTCCCCAGTCAAGCACACAGCGCACGGTTTCTCATCTCCACGAGGACTCATCGTGAAGTTCTTGTGCCGATGGATCGTGCAGAGGAGAAGGCGGGACTCAAAGACGTCGGTGAACAGGCTCTGATGCGCGGGTTGGATACCGCATTTCCGTTTTTTCGTCTGGGGCTGTCCCTGGTCTAGCGTCGGGCGTCGATCGGATGATCGGCCACAGAATGGATTTCAGGATTTCCCCTGCCGTGGTCCCGCCTTCACTTCTGCACGATTAATGTCTGCGACTGCCCCCTGATCTTGATTGCACAAGGGGGGCTGTGGGCCGGTCGAGCGCACCTCACGACTCGAGCGGTCCACAGCCCCCACGCCTTCGAGGTGGGATGAGCTCGCGATTGATCGCCCAAATGAAGGCGGATAGCTCGCGGGCAATCGCCGTGACGATTACGGTCCGCCGCTTCTCCCTGCTCGAGTGAGCGGAAGCGTCCGCACAATCTGGTTTGCGCTTTCCACGCAATCTCGCGCGCGACTCTCGGTGCGGCCTCCACCTTTGGCTGCTTGTCTCGGCTCACGCGCGGCGGATATCGATAGCTCCAGGCCGCCTCCACAAGAATACGTCGCGCCCGCCCATTACCGGCTTTGGTGATGCCGCCTCGCTTGACCTGGTCGCCAGTCGAGTTTTCTGTGGGCACCAGACCCAGATAGCCCATCAGCTCGCGCGGATTTTGAAAGCGGGAGAGATCACCGATCTCGGCCAGCACCCCCACAGCGGCAATGAGATCAATCCCACGCACCGCCTGCAGGGCCGACACAACCTTGGCGAGCGACCACTCGGATACTACCTCGCGGATGGCATCTTCCAAACGCTCCATCCGCTCACTTTCCTGGCGTATCCCCTCAAGTAACTCTTCGAATGCGATCCGCTGCTCGCGATGCTCGAGCTTCTGCGACATCAGCCATCTCATGTGGGCTGGTCCCCAGGTTGTCTTACCCGGATAGATGCGTCCCAGCCGCAGCATCAATGACGAGATCTGTTGACGCTTGCCCTGGAGGTCCTTCTTCACTGCCTGACGGGCGCGCGAGAGATCGCGCATAGCCTCGTGGCGCTCGTCCGGCACCCACACCGCCGTGAGCTCGTCTGCGCGCAACAGCTTGGCGAGGCTTACCGCATCGCGCCGGTTCGTCTTCACTCGATCGCCGGCCTTCTTCGGAACGAGCGAGGGGGCCACCACCAGGCAGTCATGGCCGAGGCTCTTGAGCAGTCTGTAGAGACCATATCCTGTCGGCCCTGCTTCGTAGCAAAACGTCAAATGACAGCGTCTCGCTGCAAGCTTTGCCACCAGCTTTCGGATCGCTGCCTCCGTGGCAGGAAACTCCCCGAGATATCGTACCTCGCCGCCACGGCCGCCATCGGCAATGGCTATAGCATTGCGCGATTTTGACGTATCGATTCCGACAAAGACCTCGGTATGATGACCCACGACTCGCCCTCCTTGTTTGAGGCTCTGCCCGATCCATCCGGGCAACCCTCGTCGCAACATCGAGGGTGAGTCGCCTCATTTTGTGGGGGGACATACAGTCTAGCGGTCGTCGCACCGTGTTGCTCCCCATCCTCTGATCCCGGCACCAGGTGCGCTTTAGCGCGATCCAGAAAATTCGATTGGAGTAACGGGGCAGCAAGCCGCGCGAAGACAAACAACGTAGGGGAACGATCCGGTTCTGTCAGCGAGCGGCCGGCTGGGCGCGAAGCGCTTTGGCCGAACGAAGCCATCAGCTATTCAGCGTTGCGACCCGATTGCCGTGAGGTCGCCCCGTCGCGGGCCATCTTCATCAGCCTCCTCCCGCAAGCCAGCAAGCCTAAGCGCCTTTACCATCCTGCCCCGGAAGTCGGCATCGAAGCACCATAGAGCGTAGAGGCGATCAGCTTCTCGCACGCTGATGTTGGGCCTGAGTTTCAGCAACGGCGGGATTTGGGCCTTAGCTTCGTCAATTCTTCCGAGATGAGGGAGCGTGTAGACGAGGTGCAGACGGTCCAACCAGTTCTGCTCAGAGTAGGACCGTTGGAAGACCTCAAGAGCCTTGGCATACTCACCCTTCCGATAGTGGTCCTTTGCGACCACCCACCACCACCAGGATGGTGCCGCCGTCCCTGCAAGTGCCAGGCCCTTTTCTGCAAGCTTTCGCCCGTAATCCCAGTCTCCGGCATAAGCCAGAAGGTTGCCCATTGAGCCGAGGGCGTTGGCGTCATTCGGGTTGATGGCCAAAACGCGGTCAGCTTCAATCCGCATTCTCCCCGCCTGACAGGTTACGAAATAGGCATTGAAGAGTGCGAAATGCGCTGCTTCATCTTCGGGTGCAAATTCTACGGCGCGATTGCCCGCCTCAAGGATGCGGGGAACGAGATCGCTACCCTTCTCATTGTCGTCGAGCCCGGTACCCCAACTATATTGAATCTGCAGAACGCGCGTAAAGATCGCCCACGCCTCGGCATAATTGGGGTCGCGCTTTACAGTGGTCTCCAGACACGCACGGGCCCGTCGCATTGGCTCTGCGGCGCTCTGTGCCGCACTGGCCTGATAACCCTGAAGAACGCACTCATAGGACGAAAGCTCGGAAGCCGACTTTGCACGCGACCGCTCTAGCTCTGCTTTTGCGACTGCACCAGTCCGGATGTCGCCGACTGCAGCGCCTATATGATGGGCGATATCATTTTGTATGCTGAGAAGGCTTGTCGACGTCGTCGGCCGCTCAAAAGTCTGCGCCCAAACGTGGGTCCCCGAGCGCGCATCTATGAGCTGCGCAGTGACGCTAATCTGATCGGGGACGCGCCTGAAGCTGCCCTCGATCACATACTGGGCCTCAAGCTGCCGGCCCAGCTCTTGCATTTCCATGGCTTTCTTCTTGTAGGCGAAGGTTGTGTTGCGAGCCAACACCCGCAGTTGATCGAAGCGGCTTAGGACAGTGATGAGCTCATCGCTGATGCCATCCGAGAAATATTCCTGATTAGGGTCGCCGGATAAATTGTCGAACGGAAGAACAGCAAGCGTGGGCCCCCTGGGCTGGATTGAAGGTGCGCCCGCGATGCTGACGCTCACTTGGTTGGGGGCGCGGTGTCGACTGACACCTTGCCAAACGACCACGCCTGTGACCGAAAGCGCCGCAATCAAAATGGCAGCCAAGCGCGCTGAGCTCATTCGCGGCCACACTGGGGGAGCCTTTCCAAGCCATCGGAAGCCCGTTGGATGTGGCTCGTCATGAAGGCTCTGTATTGTCGTGAGCTCAGCAATAGCTTCAGGGCCCAGTTTATGAATACGAACAGGTCGCACGATATTTTTCAGCCGCTGCTCGCCACAGTCCTCGAACGGAAGCTCAAGTCTGCCGGCCAGATCCTCGTAAACTCGACTGGAGATACAGACTCCCCCAGGCTCGCTTAAGACTTCAAGCCGCGCTGCCACGTTAACCCCGTCACCGAAGATATCCTGATCGTCGACGACGACATCGCCCTCGTGCACACCGACCCGGAACTCTAGTCGTTGGTCCACCGGTACCTCAGCGTTGCGCCCGGCCATCGTTCGCTGGATAGCCACCGCGCAGGCTACAGCCTCCACAACGCTGGGGTACTCGATGAGAATGCCGTCGCCAGTCGTCTTGACGACGCGGCCATGATGCTCGGCGATGTTGGGGTCAACGATCTCACGCCGAATGACCTTAAGCCGGCGAAGGGTTCCGCGCTCGTCTTGACCCATCAGTCGGCTATAGCCAACCACGTCCCCTACGAGGATGGCTGCGAGGCGGCGCTGCTGGTGCATTTGCTGCACGGCCATTCTCCCCCACCCGAACGGCAGAGCAGAGACACGCTAGACCACCGGGCGGTAGCGTGGGCAACACCAGCTTAGCACCTTTCGGCATGGTAGGTGCAGAAAGTTGGGATTTCGACCACGACCCCGGCTCCTCGCAACCCACAGGTTGCCTCATCCGATGTCGCATTGGCCCGAAGCCGTCTGTGAGGGCAGCGCAGAGTGCGTCTGCTCTGCCCCCGGAGTCAGACGTCAACTTGTTCCGCTATCGCGAGGGCGTCGTCGACCTCGATGCCCAGATATCGGACCGCACTCTCGATTTTGGTGTGGCCCAGAAGGAGCTGCACGGCTCGCAGGTTGCCGGTTCGGTGGTAGATCAAGGTCGCGTTGGTCCGGCGAAGGGAATGCGTCCCGAACAGATGCGGGTCTAGTCCAACGTCCGCGATCCAGTGAGATAGAAGGCGGGCGTCCTGACGGGTCGTCATGTGTCCAGTCCGTCGCAGGCCAGTGAACAGGTATTCGCCTGAGTTCCTGCCTGTCACCCGCAGGTAGTCATCGATCGCCTGGCGCGTCGATTCCGTTAGTTCAAATTTGACCGGTCGGCCGGTCTTCTTTTGTCGAACGGTCGCTCTATCGACGGCGTAGCCGCTCGGCGCGACGTCAACGACTTTCAATGCTACGACGTCGCAACCGCGCAGCTTGCTGTCGATGGCAATGTTGAACAACGCCAGATCGCGGATCCGGCCTTCGACCTGGAGCTTAGTTCGTATAGACCAGACGTGCTTCAGACGGAGCGGCGGCTTTGCGCCGACGATCTTCCCCTTGTTCCAAGGAGTATGTTTCGAGGCGGCAGGGGTGGTGCTCGGGATATCGGTCATGTTGACCTCCTCAGCTCGTGAGGCTGGTCATTTTGGCCCGGAGCCCTGCCGATCTTACGTCCGCTTCCAGACGTTGAAGACGTACTTGCGTCCAATTCGAGCAAAGTGGGACCGATTTTGACCCAGAGCCGAATTCGATCCTGCCATCGTCTGCCAAAGTGGCGCGCGCGGCCGAACGATTTCGGGCGGGACGTTCGGGTTACATCTTGGTCGGCGCGTTAGCTGGCCTGCATCTGCCTCGCGGCCTTACCCGGGATGATCTGATCGGTTTGACGGCGCATGATGTCGTAACATTCACAGGACGCTTGCTCGAGACGCCCCCTATCGATTTCGATCAAGCCCCGCCGATCTGCTCTGATAGCGCCCGAGGCGCGGAGTTTGGCAACCTCCAGTGTCACGGTCGTTCGTCGCACCCCGAGTAACTGCGAAAGCGTCTCCTGAGTTAATGATAGAATGTTGCGTTCCGCCCGATCATGCAGGTGAAGCAGCCACCGGGCCATGCGGGCCTCGACGGAGTGCAGCCCATTGCAGGCTCCGACGTGCTGGAACTGCATGAGTATCGACCTCGTGTGCGTCTGGACCACATGTCTGATGGCGCTGCTCCCCATGTAGGCTGCTTGAAAACGCTCTACGGAGATTTGCGATGCGGTGCCGCCCACCCGCACGACCGCGGTCACGGACGACAGGGAGGGGTCTCCACCCAGCACCGAGAGCGCACCGAGGGCTCCCTCGCGCCCGATCACGGCGGTTGCAATCGTTTCCCCGTTCGGCAGGCCGAGCATGAAGGAGATGGCGCCGCTATGGGGAAAGTAAACACGGTCGCGTCGATCTCCCGATCGCGCTACCACGACATCCTGTTCAAGGGATACTTTCTGGAGATGCGGCGCGAGTAATGCGAGGTCTTCCGACGGCAATGCAGCTAGGAGCTGATTACCAACGCTAGCAGGGCGCTCCATCATGGGAGCCCCCGAGCGCATATTTAACTCAACTTTCGTCGTGCTGATTGGAACACCATACGGGTCGAAATCGAGGAGGTTCCCGCGATAACCGACCGACGGGGCCCTCGCTGGGCAAGCCGTCTAAGGCCGCCTTGTCAAGCAGAACATTTAAGCAAGCACTCCAATTCGTCACCGAATTGTGGAGCCGGCTTTTGGCTTTTCGACCGAACCTGGCGCTCGTCTTCATGTCTGCAGGGCCCCGGCACAGCCAAATCGACGCGCATGACCCAACTGAGACATTCGCGCATCAGTCTACTGTTGTGCAAGAATGCAGCAAGCGCTGTGGTAGGCTGCAACGCTCCGGCCCGAGCGGAGACAACGGTCACGGCAGACCTGAGCTTGGCTGGACCGGCTCCACTGAGACCGACGCTAGCGGTCATAAAGCGGATTGCGATTGTCCATCCCAGCGAACCGTCCTCGGAGGTCTTGCGACGTCGCGGCCTCGAGATGCTTGGGAGCGGCGTGCGCGCGGGCGCCGGTCTCGATGCGCTAACGCACGAAGATGCCTTGTTTAGCGATAGTTGCGCGACATGGCGCCCGTCCCGTTCCTCGGTAGGAGGCGCATCACGACCGCAACTTCCAATTTAGGCAATCTTGGCGACGCGGCCGAGACTGGCCGCACCTGCGCCACAGGTGCGCCCCATTGCCATCCCCCTCGCCTCCTTAATCTGCGTGCCAAGTCGGGGCATGAATGGGGGACCGCGGCCGCGCGGCTGGCGACATTGAAGATTTGGCAAGCAAGCTGTATTGCCGGCGCGCTGACAGCGACTTCGCTTGCCGCGATTGGTCAGATCGCGGTACCGCGCCAAAGCATCGCAACGCCGAATGCAAGAGTGGCTGATGCATTCAGCGGCATCCCGCTGAATGTGACGATGGTCCTGACAAATGCCGGCGCCGCGTTTCCGGCCCCGGCCATCGAGACGAAATTCGATACAGGATTATCGGCTAATGCGATCGTTGCGGCGGGATTCAGCGCCGCGGCGCCGGACTCGGTGCTGCCGTCTGATGTAGCCAGTTCGCAAGGGCCAATGTTGCAGGTCGCCAGCCTCGAGGCGGCGCCGCCCGAGAACTCGACAATGCCACAGCAGGACCATCCGCCCGCGGCCTCGCCCAATCCGGGCGAAGGCAAACCGTCGTATCTGAAGTACTACGTCTACTCGGAAATTCCGCCGCCGGAGAAACCCGCGAAGATCGCCTTGTCGGCGTTGAGCGGCGTTCCGCTCGGAACGCCAGTCCAGGAGATCGAACGCGCGGCCGAAGCGTTCGGTGTCGATGTCAATTTCATGAAGGCGGTCGCCAAAATCGAATCCGATTTCAATCTCAAGCAACGCACCGGCTCCTATATTGGTCTGTTCCAGCTGAGCAAGTTTGAGTTCAACAAATACGGATCGGGCGACATCCTCAATCCTCGTGACAACGCCATGGGTGCCGCCTACAAGTTCCTCAGCGAGGCCGCGCTATTCGAAATAATGACGCAGAAGAAGCCGACCTTTTCCGATCTCTACCTGATCCACCAGCAGGGTTGGGAAGGAGCCGCACAACACATCAGCCATCCGCAGCGGATTGCCTGGAAGTCGATGTGCGCAACCCAGGAGGGCTCTGAAAAAGGCGAGCGATGGTGCAAGCGCGCCATCTGGGGCAACACGCTGCCGGCCGTCAAACGCGAATGGAAGTCGGTCGATCGCCTCACCTCGGGTGCGTTCGTGGCGATGTGGCGGGACCGCGTCGACACGCTCTATGCCCGCTATCCTGTGCTAACTGCGGCGGCCGAACACTCGAGATAGAACAGCTTGCGACTGCCCCCACGCACACCTCTTGGCCCACATTCGTTTCGTCGAGAAGCTCTGTCGGCGATCGAGTTTCCGGCGCAGGCAGGTTTGCGTTCCGCTTAGAGACTGGTGGTTGTTCGGCTCCGGCGGCGGGATTGACCCAAACACCTCGACCAGTGCCGCTCCGCGACCCGGACTCCTAGAGCGTCAAGTAGGCGGCGCAGGTCCGGTGTCAGGGGGTAAACCGGACATCCATCTCGTGATCCTCGACCGTCACTTTTGACCCGATTCGGACCTCGGTGCCGCGGTCTGCTATGTCCTGCTGATCAGGAAAGTCCGACAAAGTCGTAGTCGCCGAGCCCCTGCAGCACTAGAAACACAGCGGAGCTGTCGCTAGCATTCGTGACCCGGTGCGGTCGGCCAGGACGTACAGCGTAGGTTTGGCCAACGCTAAGACATACCTCCTCGTCCGGATCGCGTGTCGTGACGTGGATTTTTCCACTAATTACATAGAACGTGTCTTGTACTTCGTTGTGATGGTGCCAAGGCACGCATTGTGTTGGGCTGATCTGGATTTCGGCAATCCGGAATCCGGGTCTCGCTGCGTAATAGGATCGGCGTTCGACTTCGTAGATTCGGCTGGTATCGCTCACTGCTTGCTGCATGTCAGCGTCTCCCTTGCAGGCTCATTGCCCATCGACGGGTTATCGAACTGGATTAGTCCACAGGCTTGATGCGCGCGTCGCGAATGACTTTTGACCAGCGTGCTACCTCCGATTTGATCTGTGCGGCGAAACTTGCCGGCGTATTAACGACTGGTTCGAGGCCCAATGAAGTCAGCCGGTCCCGGACTTCGGTCAATGCGACGATGCCTGCTATTTCGCGATACCAGCGAGCGACGATGTCCTGTGATGTGCCCGCGGGGAACAGGACGCCTTGCATGAAGATCGACTCTTGATCCTCATATCCGGCCTCCGCCATCGTCGGAACCTCGGGAAGCAGTTTCGACCTCGCATTGCTGGTGATTGCCAGTCCGCGCAGCTCGCCTTCCTTGATAAAAGTGACTGCGGCCGGCAAAGAGATGAAGGCAATCGGAACGTGGCCGCCTACCACCGACATCATGGCAGGTGATGCGCCATTGAAAGGGACGTGCACAAGATCAAGACCGGCAGCAAGTTTGAATAGTTCGCCAGCGAGGTGTGACGACTGGCCGGTACCTGCCGAGGCATAGCTGTATTTGCCTGGATTCGCCCGCACGAGGGCGACGAATTCCTTGAGATTGTTCGCTGGGAAGGACGGATGCACGATCAAGACATGTGGCGCCGCTGCAATGACGGTGACAGGCGCGAAATCCTTCACTGGATCGTACTGAAGCCTGGCGTAGAAGCTCGGGTTGAGCCAGAAGCTCGATGTTACGATAACGACCGAGTAACCGTCGGCTGGCGCGCGTGCCGCCACGGCAGTGCCGACATTGCCTGCACCAGCGGGAATGTTTTCGACATAGAACGCCTGCGCCCAACGTTCGGATAGCTTCGCGGCGATGATGCGGGCGACAGTGTCGTTCGGACCTCCCGGCGCGTACGGCACAATGATACGAACCGGGCGAGCTGGATAAGATTGCGACCATCCAGGTCCGGACACAGCCTCAATAAAAGCGGCCGCGGACAGGCTGAGAAACGCTCGACGGGCAATCATTGTGGTACCCCGTGTTCGATTGGCCTCGGTGTACGACTGCGCCAGTGAATTCGTCATTGCGATCGTACATCGGTGGGCTATAAGGAGGACCCGGTTTCTGCCTCTAGCCTTATAGGTGGCAGCTATGGCTGGCGTGACGATGGAATGGGAGAGCCGTCTCGGGCGCCGCCTGCGGGTGCGGGACCTCTACATCCTTTCGAGCGTGGTGAAATGCGGCGGCATGGCAAAGGCTGCTCGTGAGCTCGCAATGACCCAGCCGGCAGTCTCGGATGCCATTGCCAATCTCGAACTCTTGTTGCGTGTCCGGCTGTTAGACCGTAGCCCGCGCGGAATCGAGCCGACGCAGTACGCTGACGCGCTGCTCAAGCGCGCATCCACCGTATTTGACGAACTCAAGCAGGGCGTCCGCGACATCGAATTTTTGGCTGACCCAACTAGCGGCAATGTCAGGGTGGGATGCGCGGAATCGTTCATGGCTGGGTTGTTGCCGGCAATTATCGAAAAGCTGACGCAGCGGTATCCGAAGATCACGATTCATGCAGACTACGCGCAGCACGCAACGGCTGAATTCAGAGAGCTTCGAGAACGCAACGTTGACCTAGTCATCGGACGGATTTCCGAGCCGTTCCCTCACGATGATCTCACTACAGAGCCTCTCTACGAAGAGCGGTATTATGTCGTTGTGGGTGCTCAGAACCCCTGGGCGCGCTCCCGTAAAGTCTCTTTGGGAGATTTGGCGAATGAACAGTGGATTCACATGCCGCCGAACAACATCATTAGCGATTTGATCTCTGCGGCATTCGCGAAGCAAAGCGTTCCGGTCCCGCAGGAAAGAGTAGCGTCATTGTCGATGCACTTGCGAACACAGTTGGTTGCCAATGCCGGCTTTATCACGATCATGCCCAATTCAATGTTTCAGTTTAATGCCAAGCGATGGGGGCTAAAGGCACTCCCGATTGATCTTGGGATCAAAGGACGAAACGTCTCGATCGTTACACTCAAACACCGTACCCTGAGCTCTGTGGTTCAGGTGTTCATTGAGCATGCGCGTTTGGCGTCTAGGCAACTACGTCAAGAAACCAACTAGACACTTCTGCTTCTGACCCAGAGCGTCGATATTGGCATGTCCGCTTTTCCGCCGCTTCTAGGAGTAAACCGGACATAGCTCGGATTGGCCACGACTTCCGCGTCTGACCCTGGCTGTTCTCTAATTCCGGGCCTGCGGTCAAGACTCTCCAAACACATCCTTGCCGGGTTCATGGTTCTCTCCGCGGTCGGGGCATGCCCTCCGCATGATGGCGTAGGATGACGCTGGCGGATCAATGTGTGAAGCGCGCTTGCTTTTTTGAGGCATCGCAAAGCCAGGGGCGATCGCACCAACGCCAGCGTCCCGGCAGGGACATTGGCTCCCGGCGCAGGTCGACGGGATTCGGTAATCTTACGCTGTTTGGTCGGCAGTCTCCTTTGATGACCATTTGAAGTCGGTACCTTCAACCCACATCCGGTGCAGAATGACGGCGAGTTTTCGGGCAACGGCAACCTTGGCTTTGCGCAGTCCGCTTCGCTTCGCGAGCCGAATGCCCCAGGCTTTGAGCGCCGACCATTTTGCTACGCGGGTGAGCAGTACGTTGGCTGCTTCGTAGAGATAGCTGCGCAACATCTTGTCGCCACACTTCGAGATTCGACCCGTCCAGTCGATCTCGCCGGAAGCGTACCGTCGGGTCGTTAATCCGACATATTCTCCGACGCTTCTTGACCTTCTAAAGCGCCTAGGGTCATCGATCGTTGCCAGAAAGCAAAGAGCCGTGACAGGGCCGATGCCAGGCGCCGTCATGAACTGTCGCACTTGAGCATTGTTGCGCGCGAGCTTCATGACCTTGCGGTCGAGATCCGCAATCTGCTGCTCGATGGCCGGGCAGTGAGTAGCGGCATTACCGCAACGGCGAGTTCGGGCCGATCTTCGGTGAGCTCCGCAGCACGCAATGCGAATGTGTTCATCTTCGCTGGGCCAATAATCAGCCCGAGGTTCTTTAAGAGCCCGCGGATTTGGTTCTCGAGATCCCGCTTGATCTTGACGAGCAGAGCCCGGGAGAGCCTTGACCGCGTGACTGTCGAGGTCTTTGACGCACACCTCCTTATACCATCCACATTGCATGATGCGGGCGATGCCTACGGCATCGTTGCGGTCGCTCTTGTTGATCTGCATTTTCAAAACGGCCTTGACGTGCCTGGCGTCGATGCAGATGACGGGCAGCCCCAACTTCTTCAACTCGGTCCACAGCCATGTCGACGTCGCTCCGGTTTCGAGTCCGATCCGCGTGACATGCGGCGCATTCGATTTGATGAATGCTGCAATCGCTTCCGGGTCGGAAGGAACCACGCCTTCACGTTGAATCTTTCCCGTTCGATCAACAATGCAGATCGCTGTTAGCTTCCAGTCCGACATATTGCTCCATTGCAGCTCTCCTGTTTGCAGGGCCGAGGTGGGCCTCATCGATTCTTGGAGAGCTGATTCCCAGAGCCTTAGTGTGGCTCTGGCCCGGAATTACCCCATGTTCTCTCGAGCTCATAAATCGGCCCTGCGCCTTTTCTGCCTCGAGGAGCCTACCGTATTCGGCGTTACGAACCTCATTGAGCCCGTTGGGCCCGTAAATCTCGTCGTCGTGGGCGTGGGACGCCTCCCAGGCCTGGAAAATCTCCTCCTCGAGCTGTAGGAGCGCGCGGTCGTCATCCGGCGAGGCGAGCGCGGTGGCGGGAATGGCCATCGCAGCGCCAGCCGTGGCCGCCGCCAGCCATTTAGAGAAGGTCCGCCTTGTGGTAGGTGTCGAAATAGCCTGCTTCATGGCTCACTCCATGCTGTGGGTTAGAGCCGGCGGCAAGGTGCCCGCCTTGCCCCGGCTTGCTTTCATGATATCATGAGATATGAGCAAATCAACTCGCGATATCACGAAATCAGCTAAGAAGAGACCCACCGAGGCCGGTGCCGCGGTATTGGTGAGGCTGCAGCCGGAACTGGCAAAACCATTGGATGATTGGCGACGTGCTCAAGAGGACCTACCCAGCCGCCCTGAAGCAATCCGCAGATTGGTTGAGATCGCGCTGAAGGCCAAGAAATGACCGGGGGCTTACAGAAGCCGCGGAGTTGAGAGGAGGACAGGATGGCCGCTATTTCAGTTCTGATCGGCGTGTTGATTATCGTGGTTGTCGGGGCGATCTGTTTTTGGGCGATCGACAGATTTGCGCCGGACGGTCGACTGGCACAATTGCTGAAGCTCCTGGTCGTGCTCGTCTGCTTGGGCGCGATCGTGCAGCGGCTGTTGGCGCTGACCTATTAAGGCTTGTCGAGATAGGGCTGAAGGCGAAGGGGAATATAGTGGATCCTAAACTTGAGACCATCGAACAGCGAACTGCGTCGAACTGATTACGCCTCAGTCATCCCAAAGACCACGAGAAACGGAATCGCCGCGAGTAGCTGTGCCGTCCTCGAAGAGTTGTTCGTCCAGCGACACGAGCAGGCTGTCGCCAAACTTGCGAAACTTCGTCGGAAATTCGCGCTCCTGTTCGCCGACTAATTTTTTCACCGCGCGCGGAACGTCATCGCGACCGATCGTCCTTGCACAAAGCTCCGCGAACGTATTCTGCACGATCTCATCGCGAGTGGCGAAATCCACTTCGGCACGAAGGAAGCAACCCATTCGAGATCGCCAGCACGAAATAGGAAGGGCGGGATGTCCTTGCGAGCCGGTTTAATGACTGCAGACGCGGCGATCACGAGTTTGGCGTTCGCGGGGACGATCTTGAAATGTACGAGCTTACTTCGTGAGTTTGCGCTAGCGATGTTCTCAATGATGAAGCGGTCGAGCTCAGGCTTGGCTATCCGCCGCATCTTCAGCGTATTGAAGCTGCAAATCCTCGGCAGATCCGGCGAGCCGCGAGTGATATCGTTCAGATTGAAACCGGCCTTCACGGCCTCGACGACGCGGCGCTCCTGCTGAGGCGTCATCACGGGAGGAGCTGACGTCTCTCGCCAACGATGGCAAGTCCTGCAGTACCGCTCTGGCCGATCAGTGGTGAATCCGATCCGGTGCCCGACGTTGTCTCCCGCGAGTAAATGGCCGCGCTTGCAGTGAGTTCGAGTGAGTAGGCGGCTGACGTTCTTCCTCGCCGAAAGAGCATTCTTTGCCACGAGCGCCATAGCCCTCTGCCCCCATTCTGGAAATTCGCGACAGTGAACGAGGAAGGCCTCTCGGCTTCCGATGCCGCGGCGCCGCACGCCATCTGGAGCAAACTTGCCTGTCACCACCGACGTTAGAGAAAAGCCGGCTTCTCGCCGAGCCATGAAACGCGGTCGGATCCTTCAGTCCCATTGCACCCTCCGCTAAGCGCAGAATTGCGCTGCGGTAGCGCGATCCTGAGTCGCGGCCAGTCTAAGGCTCGGGCGTCTCGATCCACGGTTTGTTGTTGTGGTCGCCCTCTTGCGCATACTGGCTTGTTGCGCGAGCGTTCAGCGGCGGCCGGTCGAGATCGGGGTTCAAAGCAAAAGCAATGAGGTGTTAGAAATGTTCTCTGGGCTGCAGCTACCACACTGGTTGATCGTCGCAGGGAACGTTTTTGTTATCATAGGAGCACTCGGTCTCCTCTTTGGACGTCGGAAGTGATGAAGAACAAAATCGAGATCGAGCACGAAGTCGCGGCCAAACAACTCTTACGGCGCGCAGCCAAGCGCACTCGTCCTAGCCAGGCCCTTTCAGTAGTGCCACACGCCCGGGAGACAGACGCCAACCGCGAGTTTGCGCCGGATCGCGACTCGGATGCAGTTCTATGGTTCCTCATTGCTCTCCCGATTTTCATGGTCGCCCACGCAATCTGCGTGAAGATTGGCGCCATCTAGCTCAAGGCAACGAGCTAAGTCGCGACAGCAATGGTTGCTTGAAGCCGATTTATCTATCTATGGTCGTATGGTCGCATTGACAGATCAATCAAAGTTAGGCGTTTATAGCCCATTTCCACTATAAATGGATAAATTGCTTATGGATCCCGTTCGAAACCCCTACGCGCCCGGCGCCGGCATCCCACCCCCGGAACTGGCAGGTAGGTCGGAGCTGATCGACGACGCGATCGTCGCCTTGCGGCGAACCGGTTTAGGAAGGCCGACACAAAGCCCCATCTTAGTCGGCCTGCGCGGCGTCGGGAAAACGGTCAACGAGCTGGCGGACAAGGAAGGATTCCATACGATCTCGGTCGAAGCTCACGAAGGAAAAACGCTCGCTGAACTGCTGGCACCGGGGCTGCGCAAAGTGCTGCTGGCGCTCAGCGTTGTAGAGGCTTCAAAAGAATTCGGAAGGCGCGGGCTTCGAGTGTTTCGAAGCTTCCTGAATGCCGTGAAGGTAAAGATCAATGATGTCGAAGTAGGTCTCACCATTTCTCCAGAAGTGGCACAGCGGACAGCGGCGACATCGAATTCGACCTTCCCGATTTGATGCTCGCCATTGGTCAGGCAGCAAAGGCGGCGAAGCGTCCAGTCGCTCTTCTGATCGACGAACTGCAATATCTTTCAGAGAGCGAATTCAGCGCTCTGATTTTGTCCATTCACAAGCTCAACCAGAACTCTTTGCCGGTGATCTTGGTTGGTGCTGGTTTGCCACAAATACTCGGCCTAGCTGGGGCGTCCAAGTCTTACGCCGAGAGGCTCTTCAAATTTACCGAAATTGGTGCGCTGGATGAATCAGACGCTGTGAACGCCATCGTCAATCCGGCGAGAGAGGAAGGAGTTCCAATCGAGCGGGCGGCAGTGGCTCAAATCCTCACACTGACCGAACGCTACCCTTACAACAGTGGGCGCATGAAGCATGGAACATCGCCGACGGCAAGAAGCTGGTCGAGTTGGCCGCGAGCATCGATCCATGCGCCGTTCCTGTACACGCTAAAGGCCAGCGGACCGGAGTTCGGCGCCGGCCTCAAGTACGCCGTCGACAATGGCTGGCTCGAGTTGCACGAGAGGGTGCTGTCCTAGTTAGGACACTCGCAGAGGCAAATTAGGACATTTGATTGTTTCGGGAAAAAGTGGCAATCAGGTGCGCCCTGCATCAATGGGCAATTCAACAGAAGGCCTCAGCCGGTCCAGCCCCGGGCTGGGGTCTTTTCATTACCGCCAACAACATAACGCCGCCCGCTTGAAATGATCGCAAGCGGCGCTGTCCAGCCCCGGGAGGGTGACGGCAAAATCCCGGAGCATGTCAGTTTGGTACAGGTGTTCGGATCTGTCTGTTCGATACCTGACATTCGCGGGGGTCCCTTGTCCCCACCCCCGGGGACTAGCTAGAAGGCCTTTAAGCCTTCCCGCCATCAATTACCCGGAAGTTGCGCTTTACCCGAACCGGCCGGTTTGGCTCCAGCGGCAGCACGATATCAATAGGCAACATCGCCGAGGCCGCGCTGAAGAACCGGCAGAAGTATTTCGTCATCGATGGTGAAGCCGTGGTGCTTGGGGTCGACGGGATATCCGATTTCAACGCGCTCCATTCCCGCAAGCACGAGCACGAAGTCCAGCTTTATGCCTTCGATATCCTCGCCATGGGTGGCGATGACCTTCGCGCGCTGCCGCTGCAACTCCGCAAGACGAACCTGGAGCGCCTCCTAGCCCGCCGACCGGACGGCATCACCGTGGCGCCTTTCGAGCGCGGCGAGATTGGCCCCGATCTATTCCACGCCGCATGCCGCATGGGTCTCGAGGGCTTGGTCTCAAAGCATCGCGATCGGCCTTATCGTGGCGGCCGGCAGAAACACTGGATCAAGATTAAAAACCTCGCTCATCCGGCGCTGAGCCGAGAGCTCTGAAGTCCCCAGCAGCGGCCCCACCAACGCATGCAACATATGGCGGGGCCGCCTGCTCCTTCGGGCTTTGAAGCAGGGGGGCCGGAGTCCGAAGGGACGCGGCATTTTACGTCCGGCTGCAGGGATTGACGATTGCTCGAAAGAGGCACTCCCTTGGAGTGTCTGCGGGCCAGCCACATTCGGCTATGAGCCCGCGACCCCTTGATCCATCAGCACCACCGCTGCCGCGGCGGACGGCGCGTGCCGCGCCAGGATCGGCCGCAGGACCGTCTACGCCATGGTCGTGGTGTGCTTGGTCATTTGGCAGATTCTTGGCTCGCGCTGGCCGCGTCTGACCGGGTTGTCGGAGTAAGTGAACCCGCTGGACTAGCGTTTGCCCTAATCTGGAATCTATTCCGCAGATAAAGCGCCCAGCATTCGTCCTCAACGCGCCCGAATCTCGATCGCATTCTTGGGGTGTTGGAAGCTGCGCTGGTAACGATGCTTCTGGCTACCGCTCCATCGCTAGACCTTGGCCCACAGCCCCAGCGATGGAGCGGTATATCACCAAGCGTGATGGGTAAGCCCGGTCCCCGCTAGGGGTAGCGGGGCAAAGACGGCCCCAGCCGTGGGGGCTTTTAAGGGATCGTGGGCCGGGGTCGTTTGGAGGTTGCTTGGACAACTTGGGGAAGCCAAGCGACTGCGAGCTTACTCACGGCGCCGTTCTGTTCGCTTCAGCACGTTGGCAATTGTTCCTTCCCGGAACAACTTAATGGTTCCGGGACTGCACCAGATCAGCAAGGTTGGCTTTGGCTCGATCTATTCTGCGAAGCGCTTCTGCCTCGCGCATGCAGAAGCCAGTTATGGTGAGGTCACGCCGCGCGGCCTGCACCTCGTGCAACGCATGATCGATTGCCTCGGTAACATTGTTGCCAACCATATCGGCTGTCCCTCGCTTCGAGATTAAGATCCGCCACTATCGATTCCGAAAGCGTCGATACCTTTGCGACGGCAATTCAACGTTCGACAAGTCGTCTTTACCTAGGAGCGCAGGAACGAGTTCGTCGTTCACAACCTTCTCCATCACGAATCGCACAAGCTTGGAGCGGGAGACTCCGCGTTCATTGGCTGCCTTCTGTAGATACTCAACTTCCAAAGGAATGACGATGTTCTTGATGGCCACAATGTGTCCCTAATGCTCCTTGTTTGCTCTCGTTTCTTGACCAGCAAAATTGGTGAGAATTGGAAAGCACTATGACAACTCTGCAGGATGCTCCATTGAAAACGGTATCAACACCAGCAAAGAATACCTCGGATCATCGTGGCGCCCTTCGAGCGAGGCGAGAACGCATTCGCATCATCACTTTAACCCCGCGCGTGATCACGTTGGAGAACATCAAGTGGCAAAGAAGACGAAGAGCAAGCGCAAAGAGTACACCAAAGACGACGTCAAGCTGCTCAAGGCACATTCCAAAGCCCGCACACCAGTGGCAAAGCTTTCGAAGCTGATGAAGCGATCCGAGGGCTCGTTGAGGCAGAAGGCGCGCAGCCTTGGAATCGGTTTAGGACACCAGCGCTAAGCTGGGATCTTCGACCCGTAGTGTCCTAATTTCCCTCTGCGAGTGTCCAACAAAACGGCCCCGCCGCCGCAGGGCGGTCGTCCCCCTCACCCGGCTTCTCGACCTGCTCCGATCGGCGCGATCGGAACCTGCAGCGAGCGAAAAAATTGAATCCTCAAGGAGGTTCCGATGACACAGAAAAATCGGACGCCGCGTCCGTCGAGCGCAATGGACGCCGTTACTAGTTCCGGCGCCGGACACGTTCCCGCTCACCCGCACGACTCCGGAAGTCAGGCAAACGAAACCGTGGACGGACTCGACGCCAGCACCGAGTCGCTGCGGCGCGCCACCGAAGATACGCATTCCGGGAGTGGCTCCAGCGATATCGAAAAAACGCCAGTATTTGACCGGGCCGGCGCTGCGCAGAAAATCTGAGCGAGACTGCCTCCATGCACTGGCGCAAAAGTGCCGAGCAGAACGAACGGCAAAAGAGATCTTTCTATCTCGTGGTCCTGGCGTTTACCGCCTTAATCGCCGTTTCGACTGTCTTGTTGGTTCTGCATTTTCCCGCGTGACCGTGTAGCTGCGCGGAAGACGTGCGGCTATCCGACGGTCGAGCCGCGCTTCGTCTGTCAGGCTTGCGGCAGGCGGAGCCGCCGATGTTCGGCGCCGGCATCAAGTATTTGGCGCCGGCATAAAGCTGGCGATCGAGCGCGGTTGGCTCGATCTGCAAAAGGGTGGGAATATGTGAAGATGCACAGACTGCGCGGCAAACTAGGAAAGTACATATAGGAACGATGGCGGCGCCCCTGCGTCAGGCCAGACGGTATTTCGCGGCACCACTCGGCGCTCCAGCTCTTTGCGCCGCAATTTGAACTGCCGGAGAGCTGAAGCCGCCTCGGACCGTTGGGACTGGACCGGAGGTTGGTATGCGTCGCTCGCCATCGATCGCGCCGCAAGATGCGGCCGGATTCCTTGTTCGGCAAGGAAGCACGGGCTGGATGGTTTACGACCGAGAACGCACGGGCCCAGCAGTGATTGGGATCGACTTGGCGGCCAATCTGACAAAGGAGCAAGCCGAAACAAGTGCAACGCGTGTTGACGTCACCGGGCGCAGGCCGAGCTAATTCCCAAAAGGCGTAAGGATGATCCGCGGCACGGGCGTCGGCATCCGATATTTCCCCGTTGCAGCAACGAGAGAAGCCGTTCTGTCTTGCTGACGCTGCCCCTGGTTCTTGCGCATTAGGGCCTCAACATGGGCCGCCCTTAGCCAGGGGCACACTACCAACGCCCAACATTATGCCGTCTAACGGCGCCTGCGCTCAGCCCGTGCATCGTAATAGATGATCGCCGCGAATGTGGCGCCTACAGCCAAGACGCCGATGCAGCCCGTAATCAACAAACCCACCACCATAGCTGGATCAGTATTTCTACGGCGTCAGGTGTGGGCAATTCACGAATGATTAGCGCGCGCAACAAGACAGCTTTCACGCTGCGCAGTCGCAGCGAAGAAACGGCCCCAGCACAACCCTAAATGCCGGGGCCGTTGGAGGTTTGCTTGGCGGTAATGGGAATCGCCAGAGCGTCCTAAGTCTAGGACGGTTTGACAATCTGGTTCTGTCCACTTTCAGACAGAGCCGGAAGGCGGCGGGACCATCGCAACCGTTCCGATCAGGGAACGTCAAAAGACCGTCCCTAATTCTGCTCACATGCAGCGGCCCCGCCTCGCGGGGGACGCGCGGTAGGGCCGCCTGCTTCCCGGACAGGATGGGGCTGGCTGAGTCCGGTCGGCCTGCTAACCCTATCCCCGTCAACCGGGAAAAGGTTATTAAATTCTGAATGTCCTAATTCGGATTCTCGGGTGTGCTAATCAGGACCATTAACGAAAAGGCCCCAGCGGAGCTTGCAAACGCTAGGGCCTCATTCCGTGCCGTCGCGGTTAACTTAGGATCGCCCCAGCAAACTTGTTTGCCTCGCTGATGTTAACCGTGGCGCTACCGCAACAGTGAGCATGTTCCGTTCTGGAACATCCTTTCGCGACTCAAACTGCACGGCAAGTTCTGGAATCATCCCAATCAACCGGGGCTGGAAGTGTTCATTTCGTAAACACTCAATTTTCCCGGGAAAATAAGGGCCGCAGGATTTGTGGTAGTGGTCCTGCGGCCCCTTTTCAACGTCGTTAAAGTTCGCCGCTATACGTGCTTGCTCTGGCGGCGCGGTGATCCATCCGCCAGATCGCCCGATGCGAGCGCCTCCGTAGGCGACCGGTGCGCTGTCCGATCCCTCGTAATTCCAGACGATCAATCCGAACGGCGCCGGATCATCCAGTAGCGGCTCGCTTGGTTCACCATGCCCACCGGTGCGGAATGGTGATGCCGGAATCGTCCGCTTCGAGCCGCGCGCGGATGGCCGCTAGGGCTTGGCCTTATATTGGTGCTCATTCGTTTCCGTCCTACGAGCCTATGACGCCGACAGAACTCAAGCGATGCGACTGCAGTCGCATCGCTATATCCGGTGGCGATTCCGATCTCTGAAAACGACCCATTGCAGCGAGAACCGTCGCTAAAGCTCTGCGGTAACCGGAAAGAGAGTACTGGAATACTCACCATCATTGACCAAGGCGAGGGCGGCCCCGTTCGAACCCATGCCGCTCACGTTGGATACGGAAGTCTCGTCTGATGAAGCATCCTTGCAATAGTTTGTCGCGCCCGACAGGGAAGCAAAAGGAAGCGTAGAGGCATCGTTAAAATGCGCCGCGATGATGAGGTTCTTGGTATGATCGGGTGCAAAGCTGACGGCATCCGTGATCAGGGTGAGCGAGCCGCTTGCGAGCGAAAAGGAATTGGATCCGACGACCGTAAGTCGGACCTGCCCTCCGTCGAAGTCGTAAGGATCGCCCGACGCGGCCTGGTGGCCGATGAAACAACTATCGATGGACCAGCCATTGTTGAGCGCTGGCGCCGATTTCAGCGTCACTCGGACTTGCGTTCCCGAGGTCGACAACAGCGAGCTGTTCAGCACCTGCTGCAGATTGCTCCCATTCCATCCGCCGGAGGCACTCGAAATCGCCTGCGAAAATGTCGTGGTCCAGGTGGCGCCGCCACCAGTCGCCGAATTACCAAGTGCGCCTATACAGCCTGCGATGCCAGCTAGCATTGCTGTCGCTTCTTATTATCGCCCATGATATACCCAGCCAAGGTCGCGAGCCGAGTTTGCACCAGCGCCGCGTCGCGCGCGGCAGTCGGATCTAATTCTCCGGCCTGCCGGACCAGGAGTCGGCCGCGGCCGAAAGCACCCAGATAGGTCCCCGCCCTGCCGGAGCATGATTACCGCGCTCATAGTGCTTGACACTCAGACCGATCAGCCGGCGCCAATGGTGTCCCGTTCATCGCACCTGCCCTCGCTGCTGCATCGCCGCCAGGATATCCATGCGAATCTCCAGCGCCGCCGGGCGCGATATGGCCCAGCACGTTTCGGGACTGTATGGGGCCGGCCCAGCGAGATCGTCGCGTAGGGGCGAAGCGTGCCAGGGAGGCAGCCCCAAAGAGCGTCGGAGCGCGTACTCGTCGCCTGCATCAAACGCCGCGAACACCTCTGGCGTAAGCGCGAACGCGCGACGCTTCGAAACTCGGCGTTTTACCGGCATCAAAGACCCCGCCTGTTCGACCGCAGGGCTGGCGGTGCAGACCTCAGGCTGGATGCCGGCTCCGTGTCGAGATCGAGTTCACGAACCAGCCGCGCGAAACCAATACGGCTGTCCCGTTCGATCGCGACCGTCGGGTGCGGGCGCACCCCACCTTCACGGCCTTCAACGACTAGACCGTCGCGCAAAAGCAGCTCACGAGCCTCCTGGAGACGGTCCCAGGCCTCGCAAGCCGCCTGTAAAAGCCTCAGATGGTGCGGTTCGAGCGCATAGTCACGGACCACCGACCGCCACCAAATGCGGGTTTGTTCGGTCAAATGTGCCGGCGCTTTAGGTGTTTTCGCCCTCATTTGGCGCTTTCATTCCTTAGTTGGCGAGTTTTTGATCGGGGGCAGCACGATTGCGCGTTTTTGGCCCTGGCCGGTCCCGGCGTCCCGGCCCTTAACCTTTTCGAGGCCCCCTCCCGGGCAGGGCGCCCGCGACATGTAGGAGCGGATGTGCCCGAGCTTTGACATGGCGGCGAGCTCATGTGGTAAAAGGTTACGCACCTCATCGGGCGACAATCCCGAACGAGCCACCAACTCTGCGAAGACAGCGAACGGACCTATCATCGCCTCACCTAGCCCTGTGACGAATGGCAAGGTCGCGGAGCATTCGACCTTTGATGCCGACCTTGTCGCGCCGCGCGTTGCGATCTCTCAGAACGCGCGCGATCGTATGCGCCGGTGGCACGCCCTTGAATTCCAGCTTCCCTCCGCCGCGCAGTCGGATGACGCAGGTATCTATCGTTCGTGTAAGCATAGCTTGCCCTTACCGGAGTGCTTGGGGAAGTTCGGTCACGTCCATGTCCGGCCTCGACCATTTGCCGGAGGTAAAGCGCCAATCGAGACTGTTGTCCCGCGGGTTGCCTAAGGCGAGTAGCTGAGCCGGTCCGAGGTAGGACCAAGCGATATCCTCAGCATTGAGAGCATCGACAAGCTCGGCGTATGCCAACATTGCCGCGTGCAACTCGAGTAGCTTTAGGCACGTCTCGCGGGCGCGACGGCTGTGTTCCTCGCGGACTTGATTGCAGACGATCACTGACGCGGCGGTGCGCTCATGGCCGAGGCGATCTTCCAGCACCTTCACAGCATCCTTTAACGCGCGCGCATGCTGTTGAAGCTCGCGCAGTCTCTCCGGAGTCGCCTCCGGCGAATTCGGGACCTGATCTCCAACCAATTCGGCAACCTTCGCGCGGCGAAGCTCCCGCGGAGCGCCACGTACCTGGACCTCCACCCCGCGCAATCTCGGCGTCGGTTACGGCCGCGTCGTTGAGCAACCGTTGCCGACGCGCGACCATTTCGGCGTACTTAGGCGAGGCCTCGGCGAGAGTTGGAACGGAGAACTTTTTTGGCTTCGCGGACTTCAAGGCGGCTATCGACATCTGGCGTTCACCCATCGAATTTGATGAGAAGCAATCTAGATGATGCGTCCCGTGACAAAAATTATTATGTCACACCTTTTTCCGGACGGGCCTGATGCCCTGCTTAAGGCGATAGCGGACAATGCGCCGATAGTGTCGGTTCAACTCCCTATCGTTGCTCGAGACACGCAGTACCACGCTCAAGATGACGTCGCGTTCAGACTTCACGTTGCCTTCGGCAAGCCTAATGTCGACTTCACGCGATAGCGATCGGTCGAGCGCTTCGTATTTTGCCTTCCGGCCGGGAGATTGCTGAAAGAAGGCCCGGCACGCGCGCTGATAGGCAGCCCGGACTGCCGGATCCGTGCACTGATCAGCCAAGCGTGCCAACCGGTCAGCTTCGGCAGAGATGTCGACCGCACAGAGCGCATGCGACGGCTCAATTGCAGCGGTCGTTTCGGAGTGGCCATTCATTTGCGCAGCACCCCGCCGGTAAAGCTGGCGAGGACCTGCGCGGCCGCGTCAGCAGCTTCCTCGGGCATGGTCGGCGACAGCCAACGCAAGTCGCCCCCGAGCGAATGCCAGGACACACTGAAGCGGTCCCCGTCCTCGCCTGTTCGATCGCGAATCCTCGTGATGCTGCGATGCCGCCGAGCTGTTGCGGTTGGTGACGATTGCGCGATGGTTTCATGTCGCACCTCGTGGTCATGCTGCGGCTTCCTTGGTGATGCCGTACTCGGCCAAAAGATGATCAGGTACGATGCAGCCTTGTTTCCCTGGCTCCGGACCAAACTGGGTCACATACCGCGTCCATCGGCAGAGCTTCTTGTAGACAGCCAGCACGTCGCGAAATTCGGCTTCTGACGGCTTGGACAGTTGGATTTCAGCTAGGGCGCGGTCAGCTGTGGCGTTGATTCTCGCCTTTTTCGATGGCCCGATCGGTCCGCCGGCGAGCGTCATCGCTGATCCAGAGTCGAGCCCTGGCCTGCCAATCTCGGGAGTACGCCTGCTTACCGGTCACCTGTCGGCAATGGTCGACGAACCGCTCAAGCGATCTATCGACCGCCTCTGGAAGTTCGACCCCATGGAGGCCAAGACCGACCTTTAGGCCGTTGGCAAGGACCGGCTGGACCAACTGATCGCCGGCGATCTGGCCGAAGGTGATGAAGGATTGGCAAAGGCCCTGCGCGCTCGACAAGCTTTCAGTCATGCCGGCGCCGGCGCGACAGGCGCACGCATCGATGATTGGCGACGCGAGCAGCCAGACCTGCCCGGTCGCCCTGAAGCTATCCGCAGGCTCGTTGAGGCAGGGCTAAAAGCCAAGAAATGACTTGTGGGGCCTACAGAAGCCGCGGAGTTGAAAGGAGGACAGGATGGCCGCTATTTCAGTTCTGATTGATTATCGTGGTTGTCGGGGGAATCTGTTTTTGGGCGATCGACAGATTTGCGCTGGACGGTCGGCTAGCAAATTTGCTGAAGCTCCTGGTCGTGCTCGTCTGCTTGGGCGCGATCGTGCAACGGCTATTGGCGTTGACCTATTAGCAAATGAGCCATGTGCTCGACATGTAGTTCGGACCTAGAACTAGAATGCCTGTCAGAAGGGCCCGCAACTTCTCCTCGCACCTGCGCGGCATCGTACTCGTCCGCCGGTCGGCGCTTCGCTCCGGCTTCAATCTCCAATGCGTCGGCCTGCGCGCGATAGGGCCGCGGCGATAAAGGTTTCTGCACGAAGCCTGGAGATCGGCTTAGCGTCGCCAGCCAGACTGGCACGCGCAAACAAAACGGGCCGCCCGTGTGAGCGGCCAAGTCCTCAGGGGAGGAAATACCTTAGAGAGTCCCCTCGGCCGCTCCCGCAAAGCGATGTCGCGATGGGGCTTCCGCCCGGTCGTAATCTCTATAATCGATTTGGCGAGCTGGTTGGGGGCGCTTGGGGATTCGTGTTTTCGCGCCCCGTTTTTGCGTACTCGTGCTCAGCAATCCATTTAACTGCGTCGTCCTCCGTATTAAAACCCTTGATTACTTCCGTTTCGCCATCTGGCCACAGAATATCTACCCCCCAGCCAAGCCCAGGATTTTTGCGCACTCCGAAGGTTGGGCGCTGTTCTAACATCGTTTGAGTATGCGCCTATGGCACCTGGCTTCAAGCCAGCTATCCTGCCACAATCAAACTGATCCACTACCCACGAGAGGAACCGATAATTTGCGAAGCACGCAGGTTGTCACTTCAATAGCGGCATGCCCAGCCCTTTCCGACGCCACACGCCTACCCATGCCGACGGCCGCCCGGTCAAGATCACGCTTGGCCAGATGCGCGCCATGGGCGTTCGCGGCGTTCTCGTCTACTGCGCCGACTGTACGTGCGGCCACCACGTTGCGCTGAGCGCCGATCGATGGTCTGAAGACGTGCGGCTATCGGACCTTGAGTCGCGGTTCATCTGCCAGGCTTGCGGCCGGCGGGGGGCCGATATCCGGCCTGACTTCAATTGGAATATGCCGACAGTGGCAGCTATGGGATACCGGTGAAACTCACGACCGGTCAACAACGAAAGGCCCCAGCGCAGGCTGGGGGGCGCTGGGACCTCATTCCGGTACCGGTCCAATCGCGGTTAAGACCAGTGCACGTAGGATCGCCCGCAAAAGTTATAGAGTGGTTGACGCTGCGCGTGAGCGACTGAGCGCAGCGCTTGTGTAAGCCGGCAGGCTGCGTCATCTAACATCGAATTATAAATTTCGATTCGAGCGATGAAGCTTACTAGCCAACGTCCCTTTGCCACTCCTGAAGCCGCAGCGCGCAAGCTGGTCGAGTTGGCCGCGAGCATCGCGGCCGTTCAGGACGGTCGTATCCACATCGAGAAAATCAACGCGCCGTTCCTGTACAGCCTCAAGGCCACCGGGCCAGACTTCGGCGCCGGCATAAAGCACGCGGTCGAGAGCGGCTGGCTCGAGTTGCACGAGTCCGGCACTTATGTCCGGCTCTTGAAGGCAGAGCCAGCAAACTGATGATGGATTGCGGGTGCGCCCGTCAGCCAATCCGCAGATTTTCCGCGGACATCTTGCCCGAGCGCCCCGCCTTCAGCTCGTAGCTAATCCGCGCGCCCTCGGCCAAGTCCGTGTACCCGGCTTTCTCGACGGCGCTGACATGCACGAAGACGTCTGAGCTGCCGTCATCAGGCTGAATAAAGCCATAGCCTTTGGTCGCGTTAAACCACTTCACTGTACCGATCGCCAACGCAGTGCCTCCGAATCAAAAAATGACTTTCACGAAGTGGGAGCGTAGCCTGATCATGGACGTCTGACTGTACGATTTCCGATATTGGAGCGAGCGGCCAGTATATCGCCGTCTCAATCCGCGCTCTTCGCCTGGATGGTCAGTGTCTGGATGGTCAATGCTCGGTCTGCGTACCCGCGCGGTAGAAGATGTTAGCGCCACATCGTGGGTAAGTTCAGGGCCTTGTGACCTACCGCTTTCAACGCGTCTATAGAGAGTTGCCCCTGTGCCGCAGCTTCGAGGATCTTCGACGCAACGCGCGTTCTGGCGCCGATCTCATTGACAGGAATATTCTCGCAAACTTCCTCGAGCACCGCCCCCGCCAGCGAACTCTATCCCTCAACACCAGCGCTGCCGCGGCGGACAGCGCGTGCCGCTGCAGACATACGGCCGCGCCAAGCCCTCGCCGATTAGTATCTGCCCGACGTCACGGCCGCCGACGGTAAGCGAGCCGCACAACCGGCCGTAATTGCAGCGCGATGTACCCTCTTCGCCTGGCCGGCACGCGCAGGCAACCCGCTGGAGGCGAACTTCGCCGCCAGCAACAAGCTCACGCAGCCTGCTAGTCGCCTTCTCAGCCCGTCGGCTCTCGTCCTCACAGCGGGCCCTATTGCCACTCTCCGGCGCATCGAAGCCAACGAGCCGATAGACTTGTCCCTGGTGTCTCACTGTGTCGCCGTCAACGGCAAAGATCGCGATCGGCGAGCTGGGCGAGGTCCAGAAATGCGCCACCCCGAGCAGGATCGCCGCTACCACGACGGCAACGGAGGCCCAGCGCAAACGTTCGGCTTGGCTCGGAATGGGACCACGGACATGCGCGGACAATCATATACCGGGCCCGACCCGAAGTATGCCTCGTTTTAAGCTCCTGATCCCCGAACCAGGAGTGCCACCCGTAAATTTCCCAATGTCGCGCGCCTCGGAACAGCAGGAAGATTTCAAAAATATGAAATCATCGAAGCGGAAGGAACGGACCGACATCGAACGCAAAAAGCTTTCGGCGATGATACGCCCCAGAACACCGCATGGGCGTCGGACGTACTCAGAATGATCGATGCAGAAAAGGAAGCGAGAGCGGCACATAGCGGGAAGAGCGTTCGCATCGTCATTCTCCGGCTTGGAAGTTGCTTACAGTATGACCATCATCCCGATTGGCCTTATCCCGATTGGCCTTCGAGCGCAGACCGGCGAAAGTTTTGAGTTTCGCGCCAACGGCCGCGGCCTCAAAATGCAAGCGAATAGCAGAACTTCTGCGCCAGCTCGGGATCGACGTACCCGCTCCCATCGATCCATTCGTGTGGGCAATAGCCGAGCGACAAAGGATCGATGAAGATCCCGTCTCGAACGATTGCTTCGCGAGTGCCCATCAGACTGTGGCGACTCTGTCGCGGCTACCCGAGTCAAAACGCAAAGCGTCGAAAACTGCAGTATCATTGGTCACGGCAAACTCCGGCCCGTCTCAAATGAACGATCTGCAATGAATGCAGCGTGTCGCGTCGGCGCTCGAGAGCAAGCAATATCGTTTTTGCAATTGCTCACGCTGGTAGCACCGACACTGATCACCTCAAGAGGATCACGGGAGCCGATTACCTCACACGGCGGGTGCTGATAACGTCAGCTCGTTGTTTCCGAACCAGTGCTGTCGCGAACATTTGAGCCAGAGATTTACGCGAGCTAAATCTCAAGGCGCTGTATCGCGGCCGTCAAGGAGGACGGCATGCAAGAACATCTGGGCGATGGAGGGCTGGGAGGTTATCTCGGTCATTACTTGGGACATGGTGCTCGCCATGAGTGACGACGATCTGCGGTCCCTGCCCCTCCACATGCGCAAGACGAACCTGGAGCGGCTCCTAGCCCGCCGACCGGACAGCATCACCGTGGCGCCGTTTGAACGCGGGGAGATCGGCCCCGATCTATTCCGCGCGGCCTGCCGGATGAGCCTAGAAGTTTGGTGTCCAAGCATCGCGACCGGCCTTACCGTGGTGGCCGGCAGAAGCACTGGATCGATGAAGAACCGGAGCCATCCCGCGATGGGGCGCGAGCTGTAGAAACCTAAATCGGCCGCAACACCCCACCCATCGAGTGATCGCATACTCGAAGGACGGCGCCGGCCGTGAGGAGCTAGCGCTCAAAATTGATCTGGGTCAGGATTTTGTGTTGCCTCTTCGTCAGCGGCGATCTCCAGGGGAATAAGCTAGGGCCGTTCAAGTGAGGGGCCGCTATGCCCAGGGAAATCGCGATAGCGCTTTGGTCCTTAGCTACTCGCCGGTCTAATTGGGGCTCAGCAAGCATTTTCCTACCAGGCGGATGTTAGCGCGAAAGCTGCCATAGTTGTCGATCCGGTTGCCAATCGGGCGGTCAAGGTGACAGGCTGCCTGCTATGCGAGCGCTGCCTAACGCTCAAAATGGATTACCCGTGCCAAAATTGCGCTTCGACGCGAATTGCAAGCCGCCGATTGACGTCGTGGGGACGTTTCGCCGACGCGAGATTGAACCAGGGCATAGCCCGAGCAGAGCAGCATTCCCCTCTGTCCGCTATGCTGTGACCTGCCGGCCCGCCGCGGCCGGGTGAATTGGGGGTTTGTTCGTTTCAGCGTTTCACCGGATGTCCGGCCGCTGACCATGAGATGTCGCGCAACGGGATTTCATTGCGAGGCCCGCAGCCGGGCGGTGTCACAAACCTGTGGCATGGCCATTGCAAAGTTGCAACCAACTGGGATTTCAGCGCTCAGTTTGAGAATAAAACGCTGCCGGGACATGTATTTCGAGCCCGGCAGCGTCCTATTTCGAGATTAGTGGGACAGCCGCCCGCCGATGCGTCGCCTGGCGAGACGAGTTGGCTCGAGCGTCAAACTGATCGAAAATGCTCCTCGTCTATGAAGTCGTCACCACATTGGCGCCTGCGGCTCGAAGCCGGAAAACCGTCCATAACGACCGTACCTGCCGAAGCTGCACAATGTTCATGTCTCGTTTGACATCCGTTCGTATCGTTGAGCCGGAATTGCATAGTTATCCCCGCGCCTGTTCATCTACCGTTCCTATCAGAACACGCGACTTCACCGTTAAATCGGGACATCCAGTGATAAGAATTGCATAGTTTTCCCGGTCGAAAGGCTGCCCCGCCGGCCCTACACGCATCCGCGCCTTCGGATTTTTTTCCTAGCGCATCAGCAGGGCAGCGACGGCGGCCACGAAGCCGACCACCAGAAGGCTGCCGGTCGTGAGCGCGATGAAGTCGATCGATGGGCTGTGATCAAAGTGGTGAAGGCGCATTGTCGCCTCCTTGCATATTGCCCCGCATCAGGCCCCGCCGCCTTGGGGTAGAGAGGGGGTCCGCGGCGACGGGACCCCGCGGCCAGGGGATGAGGCCGCACATAGGCAACGGTCGCGATGGGTGATCCGTTCCGGCCCGCCGAACACACCCGCGCCTGCAGGAAAATTTTCCCTGGTCTACTGGGTGACGCGCTCAACCGCCGCCCGCGCGACTGTCGTACAACGTCGACGATACGAAGGTCGACCCGGCGTAGTGGTGGTGATGGTGCCGCGCCAGCGCGGCGCTGCTACTGACCGCGAACGCTGTCGCGAGGACGATTGCGAAAAATCTCATTCTGAAATCTCCGCCTTTCGGTTGGGGCCCGCGCTGAAGGAATCCAACGGTCGCGACGACCTGTCGTTCCTGATCGCGCGGCCCATACGGAAAAACACTCCGTAGTCGGTGACGAAAAACCCCGATTTCGCAAGGATCGCCACCTCCTTGAAATTAGCATACGTATAGATAGGCGTATGCTGATCGCCAGCATAGGAGGCCACCATGAAGCGAGTTGGCATCTACTTGCGTGTTTCCACCAAGAACGGCCAGAACACCGAGAGCCAGCGTCGCGAGCTGGAGGCCGTCGCCGCCCGCTCCGGTTGGCAGGTCGTCGACATCTATGAGGATGCTGGTATCAGCGGCGCCAAGGGTCGCGACAAGCGGCCGGCATTCGATCGGCTCCTCAAAGCCGCGACGAGGCGCGAGATCGATATGATCGCGGCCTGGAGCGTCGACCGGCTCGGCCGTAGCGTGCAGCATCTTGTCGGCTTCCTGAATGAGCTGCAGGCGCTAGGCTGTGATCTCTACTTGCATCAGCAAGCGATCGACACGACCACGCCGAGCGGCCGCGCCAATGTTCCAGATGTGCGGCGTCTTCGCCGAGTTCGAGCGCTCCATGATCCGAGAGTGCGTCAATGCCGGGCTTGCGCAGGCAGGTGAGGAGAACACGAGGCTCGGCCGGCCTCCAGTCAAGCCGCAGATCGAGGCGCGCATCCGCGCCCTCCGCGCCAAGGGCATGGGCATCTTGAAGATCGGGAAGACCCTCGGTGTCGGAACCTCGACCGTGCAGAGAGTTCTCAAGCCGGGCGCCTGAATCGATTGACGGCTCCTATCACTGGGTGTTCCATCCAAGCCTTGGCCGCGAGTGGCAGCCATGGTAAAGAACATCGTAGCCGGAGGAGTCGTAGCGGCTTTGATTATCATGGCCTTGATTGGCTACGCCCAAAAGCACCATGAATGTTGGAACGGGCACGTGGTCAAAAATTGGCGGCACGCGCACGTGCTCATAACCCGTGAGCCATGCGGGTCCGTCAGCCCTTCAATTTAGGAACCATTTTCCGCTGATCTCTGTGCAGTCGCGAGCGCGCGTTGCCCCCGCGTTGCCGCGCCTCGGCCTATGACGGTTGTCCGAGCTCGCGATCGTCTGGCGTCAACCGCCTAGCCAAGCGCGGCCGTATGTCCTCGGCGCGGCGACGGGGTCGCTGTCTGGCGATCAGCACTGCGAAGGCGATGATCGCGATGCCGTCAACTGCGAGTGCGTAGCTCTCGTATGGCAACGGCCGTCCCCTGTGCCGCCCAGCAGCCGCAGGCTAGTCGATTCCACCGTCTCTCCTCGGTTCGGTTTGTGACACTGAGCGGCCCGTCTCGCAGGGCTCCTCCCGCGCCTGGCGGTAGCAGCGACAATAGGGACGTTTGAATATTCGGGAAAAAGTGGCAAGTTGCTGTGCCCAAGAATCGGGCAATCTCCAGAGAAGGCTCCAGTCGCTCAGCCCCGGGACTGGGGCCTTTTCCATTTGCGCGCCATGTTGCGCCTAACCGGTGCAACTTATTGATATTAATTAAGTATTTTCACGAGGCAAGTCATTTTGAAATCAGCACCGATACGGTGGACATATCAGGAACATACCCTGCCGATGGACACCCGATGGCCGAGCTATCCAGGATCGATGGACGCACGAAACTGGCGAGGCGTCTCAAGGCCGATGCTGCGCGTCGCCAAGAGATCGCCGCTGGGTTGCTTGCCGATCTCCATCGATGCGCGATCGGATCTGCGCCACCAATACGGCCGCGCTGGTGTTTCTGGCGGAGCAGGCCGAGGCGCGCGGCGAGGACAGCGCCGAACTGCGGCGCCAGGTCAACCAGGCCTTCAGGCCGAGCGCGCGGCCGGCGCCGGCAACGCCGCAGAAGCCCAGTGGTGACGACTTCCTGGCAGAGATGCGCGCACTCGCCACGCCAGAGGCCTCATGAGCGCTCCGCCTTCACGTAGACTCGGGGCTCTGGCCGACGTCCTCATGCTTCACAGCTATCATACCCGCCAACGTGACGGCGCCGTCATCATGATCCCGGCTCAATCGGCGAGGTCCGGCCTCACCGCGGCGAACTGCTAGTCATCCTCCGGCAACGCTCCAGCGCGGCCCTGGTCCGTTAACTTCTCGGCCTCGCTGTTTTGGACGTCGCCGGGAACGGCGACTTGAAGCTCAAGAGGATGCCGAATCCGACTGAGGCACCGCTGCTTCGCGACTTGCTCGGGCTTCACGCGAGGCGGACATGACCCAGCCCGACCCGATCGCCTTCATCAACGCGGTGCTGCGCGATCCTGCGCCCGGTGATCCGGCGACCAGCCGACACTTTGAGCTGCTGCCTGCTGAAATCGCTTTCCTCGAGCACGCCTTCAACCTCGATGAGACCGGCCGCGCGATCTATCCGGAATTGACCTACAGCGCGCCGAAGAAAAGCGGCAAGACCGCATTCGCCGCCATCCTGACGTTGACGGCAACACTCCTCTACGGCGGCCGCAACGCCGAGGCGATCTGCTGTGCCAATGACCTAGAGCAGTCGCAGTCGCGCGTGTTCTCGGCGATCGAGAACATCGTGCAGGAATGGGCGTTCAGTTTCGGAAGTGGCCGCCGAGGGCGTATGTACCGGCCGGAATCAAACAGAACAAGCCCGCGGAAAGTGAGACGACTATGCCGAACGACAAACAAACCTACTCCGAACAGCTAGACGAGATTTGGAAAATCCATTTCGAACAGCACTTCAAGAATGCGAATCTCCTTCTAGTGGGCCATGCTGGGGCATTAGTCGCCTGCTTCACCGAGAGAACATGCTGCCGTTCCTCAGACTCACGGAATCGGCGCAGTTATCGCGATCGCATGCGCGGGTCTTCTGGCGGCGATCTTGGGCTATGCCTGCCTCTCAGTCTTCTATCTCCCCTCGTCGGCAAGACCGCACCTTAAGAGCGAATTCGAGAACCACGCGCCTAAGTTCATCAACGCGGCGTTTGCAATGCAAATCCTTGCACTCGGTGCTCTAGTGCTGACAGTCGTGATTGTCGGCGTACGACTCGCTCGACTTTAGTCCGCGACTAAACGCGAACAATAACAAAAGCAGCCCGACTGGATGCCGGGGCCGCTATTTGTTCTTTGTGCTTGCCTTGTTCCTACAGGCATTTGGGCAGTGGCTTAGGTTAACCCCTAGTGGCCTAAACGGAGTGGCCTAATTTGACCCGTTGGAGTAGCGCCGCCCTTTCGCCGCGATCTGTTCGCTACGCCCAACTCTGTTCATAGACCTTTGTAGGTAACAAAGGCGTCGTGTGTTCTCGGTTTGTCTTATCCTGTGGTTGGCCGGTACTGGTTATTGGAGACGTGAGGGCATGCACGGCGCCGCGCGGTGCTTTAAATTGATACAATGTCCTGTCGGAGCATCTTGCAATGCTCACCCCTTCACAGTGCCTAGCACTCGCCGACGAATACAAATCCATGGCGCAACAGGCTGAAGTTTCCAAGGAACGCGCGGCGATGCTGATGAATATTGCCAGAAGTCTTGTCGGTCTGGCGACCCAGCTTGATAAGCTCGCAGCCCACATCAGGGATAATGGGAAGTAAGGCCGCCTTGTTGGCGGCTCTTTCACACCAAGTTCTTGAAGTTCATCTGCCGCGATCTTTTTCAATCTGGTTAGCGGTAGCTAGCTTGCATCCGCCCGAGAACTCCTCAATCTCCCGTCCCAAGGTTTGCCATCCCGAGCCGCCAAAAGGGTAGTTCTGTTCGCTTTGGAACGAATGTACATCTTTGCGCTTAGCCCTCTCGTTGAGAGGCTTGAGCAAATGACTGCGCATCACCAGGAAAAGCTGCCAGCGCAGCAGACACAGGACCAACAGCCGCGCTGCCCCGCCTGTGCCGCCTTCCCCCGCCTAACCCAATCCGTACTCGATACCCGGAAGGGCAAGACTGTTCGCCTCTATCAATGCCAGTGTGGCGAACTCATGTGGGACGATTAAGGCCTCCTCGGTTGGCGGCCTTCTTATGTCTGCGGGGCAGCGGCCCCGCCAACGCCGTTACACATGGCGAGGCCGCCTGCGCTCCGGACCGGGGCTGGGGAGCTTGAGCCCGGAGGCCGTCAGACTCTACGCCGCCCGACTGAGAATGATGATTGCCCGAAAGAGGCACTCAATTCGGCGTATCCCAATCTGCCCCACCGGCTGAACCATTGCCTAGATCGTCAGACTAACTTTACCGGGATTTGCATTCCTTCTCGGGGCTGGTAAGCCGCCGCCTGCGCTTCATTTAAGCGGGCGGCGTTTTTACGTCGACGCTGAGGAAGTCGCCAAACCAATTTGCCCACTGCCGCGCTTTGATTTCGCCCAGCCGTTCAACGCCACTCGTTCTCGGGTGCCGTCCCGGATGGCGGCCGAAGCTGCTCGGGTCGTCTTCGATCACTCGCAGATCCTCTAGAACAACCTCTCGCGATTGACGCGGATCGATGCCAGATGTGGATTTTAGCGTACCCAACAACTGCCGCCGAAGTTCTCGCATATCTTCCAGCGCTCGCCGGTTTTTCAGACGCACATACAAGACCAAGACGGAAGCCGAATCCGCCGTCAAGACCACCAAGGTCTGCACCGAACAGTAAGGATTTCGTCCGGGCCGATGCCGACCCTGAGGAAAGAGTGACGACTGACGACTTGAGGAGGAGGACTAACGGTGCCCGTATTGCTGTTGTGGGTCGTTCCCGCGGTGATCGTCATCGGCGGCGTCGGCTATTGATTAGTTCACATGCATTGAGCGAATAAAAGCTCGCTCTGAAACGGCTCGTCCGATTGCTCGGACGGGCCGTTTCTATTTGCCGCGCCCAGTTCTCCCGAATCCTTTCACGTTACCGACGGTTGCAGATCCTGCTCGCGCTCGGTGCCCACGGCGATCAGCACGGCGCTGACGGCCTTCTCCTCGCTGTCAACGATGAAACCGGTTACCCCGTCGTCGATCACCTCCGGCACAGAGCCCGAGCCGCCATGGCCTCAATCAGCAACAGACCGAACGGCTCCGGCCAGTCGATCGGGAACAGTAGGGCTGCTGCCTGCGCGAGGAAGGGCTGCTTCCTCGCCTCGTCGACCTCACCGACGAGCTGCACTCCCTCGCCGTCGATGTGAGGCTCCAGGCGCTTTTTGAAGTAAGCGGTCTCGGCGCGCGGGATGCGCAGCGGCTTTCCCGCGCCGCGCGCGATGCGGATGGCATCTTCCGGACCTTTCTCCGCCGCAAGGCGCCCGAGAAAGGTCAGGTATGATCCTTGTCCGTACGACGGCCGAACAGGTCGACGGGCAGCCTGTGCTGGATCGTGCCGCACCAATTCGCGTCAGGAAGCGGCAGGCGCTGGTGGCCGGAAATCGATACGAAGCTGGCGTCAGGAAATTGCCGAACCACGCTGGGCAGTCCCCGCAGATCGAGCCGCCCGTGTATGGTCGTGAGAAAGGGCACGCCTAACCGGCCGAGCAGCGGGAGATGCAGCCAGTCGATGTGCGCGTGGATCACGTCGAACTCCTTCGCCCGTTTGGAAATCGCCTCCAGCAGCAGCGCGCAAGCCGCATTCGGATCGGTGCGTTTCCGTTCGAGGCGCAGCGCGTGAGGCCACACCGGATGAAGCTTGCCGCGCGTCCGGGAATCCCCGCTCGCAAAGAGGGTGACGTCATGCCCCAGCTCGACGAGTTCTCGACCAGCCAGGCGACCACCCGCTCCGTGCCGCCGTAAAGCCTGGGAGGGGGACGCTTTCGGCCAAGGGAGCGAGTTGGGCGATGCGCATCGGAGCCTACCCGCTAAGCCCCTAAAACCGATCGAAGAACCAGCACGATCGCTCCGGAAAGGAGATACGAAACGGCAAGCAGCGTCCAATCCGGCCGCGCGCTTTCGGCCGCGATCCGTCCGACCAACCCTTCCATCCGCCTCAACATTCGTCCTCGGAAAGTCGCGCGAGATAAGCTAGTCCAAAGCTCGCCAGCTCTTCGACATCACCTTCACGCGCCTGCCATCTCCCGTGCAGATGGCGCTCGAGCAGGCAACGACGGCTGTCCGCTGCATCGACACCATCATGGGTCGCCCGGTACACGGACCAAGCGGTGTCTACGGCCTTTTTTAGCGAGACTTCATCGGCCACTTCTCGAGCTCCGGTCACCGAAACATCGTCTGCCGGCAACTCCTTTTCAGGTGAAAGTTTCCAGTGCTTCTCGAAGACGCCGAGCGCTTGGGTAGCGCATCCGCTCGACAGGACGGACCCGCCGCGGCCTCAGCGGCCATAGAGGCTCTACGGCGCTTGTGGCCCGGGCGGCGCGGCGACGTTGCGGAGCTGGGCGATGGCGGTGTCGAGCAGCATCGGCGCGAGGGGCTTTGCAGAAGGATACTGCCGGGGACGCTGCTCCGGGGGACAGACGCCACCATGGGAAGTGAACGAGGCGGCAAGCGGCAGCGAAGCGCCGAGCAGCCCGTGCCCGGCCTTACGCCGCGAACCGATCCGAGAAGCCGCCCGTCCAGCAGCCGCTGCTCTCGCTCGATGCGGCTTTCGATAGAGTTCGCGCTCAGGTTCGGTTTTGCGCTCGCGAGAAGGAGCCGGTAGTGTCCGATGACTTTCTCGCTGCCACGGATGAGCAGCTCGCGAACGTCGCTCATGGCTTCGCCTCCAAGCTGGCGGGATCGGCTTTCGGAAGGGGGAATGCGACCGGAAAGGTTTCGCTGGCGAGTGCCTGGAGCGCTGTCTGCTCCTCGGCGAGGCGTCTTTCGATAAACTGACGTTCCAGCTCCGACAGCTTCGTTCGAAGCAGCCGTCGATAGCGGTGGATGTTGTTGCGGTGCGCACGAATGCGGGCCAGATCTTCGTCGAGCATCGTCGCCACTCCTGACGGTCGTCACGGTCCTTTTGGATGTTGAAAAACTGGGAAAGAGAACTTCCCGGCGAAAAAAAATATTCGTGGGCGATCCTCTGTCAAGACGCCTCTCGCCGCATCTCCGAATCCATCGGAAAGGCGGCGCTGGGGGGACGACGAGCGGTGCTGGGATCGTTGCAAAATTTTTTGCGACCGCCCTCTTGAACCGGCTTCCCTTTTTTCTAACTCATTTTTCGCCGCGAGAGCGGTGTGCCGGGCGCCTTCGCGGGTCCGGCCCGGGCGCCGGGATCGGTGTCTTCGGACCCTTCTGAAACCCCACTCCTGCGCTCCTTCGTATCCATCTTGCTCTTTGGAGAACTTGGTTATGAGGACCACGTTTGACTTCGCGCCCCTGTGGCGCTCCACCATCGGCTTCGACCACCTGGCCGATCTCGTCGACAGCACGCTGCGCCAGGCGAGCGAAGACCATTATCCCCCGTACAACATCGAACGCACCAGCGAGGACCATTACCGGATCTCGCTCGCCGTCGCCGGCTTCGGCGCCGACGACATCGCCGTGACGGCCGAGCAGAACGCGCTCACCATCGAGGGCAGGAAGCCCGAGAAAGCCGCCGGCGAGTTCCTGTACCAGGGCATCGCCGCGCGTCCGTTCCGGCGCGTGTTCAACCTCGCCGACTACGTCCAGGTGAAGGAGGCGGCCTTCCGCGACGGACTGTTGATCATCGATCTCGTCCGCGAGGTGCCGGAGGCCATGAAGCCGCGCCGGATCCAGATCGGAGGCGGCGCCTCGGCCTCGGCACAGATCGAGCAGAAGGCGGCCTGACGCTTGGTCGAGCTTCTGAGCGGGAACGCGGCGCGCGCGAGCGCGGCCGCGTTCCCTTCCGCATGCAGGAGAACAACCATGGCAATTCGAGATCTCATTCCCCGGTCGCGCAATCAGGACCTGGCGCCGACGCGCGGCAACTACGATCCGTTCATGACGCTTCATCGCGAGATGAACCGCCTGTTCGACCACGTCTTCCGCGGCTTCGGCGGCACAGGCCTGTCGCCGTTCACGGAAGGGCAATTCGGCTGGCCCAAGATCGAGCTCAGCGAGACCGACAAGATGCTGACGATCTCGGCCGAACTTCCCGGTTTGACGGAGAAGGACGTCGAGATCGAAATCGCGAATGGGGTCCTGACCATCTGCGGCGAGAAGAAGAGCGAGCGCAACGACGAAGGCAAATACTTCACCGAGCGCTACTACGGCTCGTTCCAGCGGCAGATCGCGCTCGAAGACGTCGAGGAGGACAAGGCCGAGGCGTCGTTCAACAACGGCGTCCTGACGATCTCGCTGCCGAAAGCTGAAAAGCCGCGAGCGGGCGTCAAACGCATCGCGATCAATAAGCAGTAAAGACCATCACGGGCGGCGGTCGCCGCCGCCCGAACCCACGGCAAATCGTCCCGAGGAAAGGAGCGTAAAGGGAGGAAATCGATGACCAATGCCAACACGATACCGGCGATCTCAATCCCCTCTTCCATCCGGCCGCGCACTATGCGTCTGGCTTGGACCTTTGTGTCGGGACGACCAAACGATCGAGGCGAACGGCGAAGAGATCAAAGCCGACGAGATCCCTGGCTGACGCTGCGCGGTGCTGCGCGTCGTTGGCAGCACCGACAATCTGGAGCCCGCCGCGCTCTACCTCTATCACGATGAGGAAGCACGCGACTTCCCGATCTATTGCCGCGGCTGAGCTTCTTCCCGAGGTGCCGGAGCATGAGACCGCCGCGGAACTGTTTTTGCCGCTGAAATAGCGCCCTCTGACGGCGGCCTGTCCCTTCCGATCGCAAACAGGCCCGCTACCCCAATCTCGGTCTTTATGGGTTTACGGCCTAACTAATTAGGACAGGACCTATTACGCTCGAACCCTATAGGATTCGGGTTGTTTAATCAGCCCGCCATGGAGGACTCCCAAGGAAACTGACACCCAGCGAATACTAGCAGATGCGCGCCGAAGAATTCCGTGCCAAGGCGGATAATGCGAGCGTCGCCAGACCAAGTAGAGCCTGCGCAAGGTGGCAGAGGCTTACGATGATCTCGCGCGCCGCGCTAAGCAGGTCCCGTCGAAGACCTAGACGAGCGCCGAAGGACCGAGGCTCGCCCCCGTCATTTGGAACTTCTAAACGAGTGCTTCATTTCTTCCGTATGCGCCACGCGACAGTTCGCAAATAGACGCCCGAGCAAATCGAGCTCTTACAGAGCTTGGTTCACAAAGGTGTTTCGCCGTACCGCACGTCCGTGATGCTCAAGCGCTCGATAGATTCAGTTCGGCACAAAGCACGCGAGGTGGTGTACCTTTTCCCTTGGAGCGAGTTCTTCGCGCGAAGCGACGGGCCCAAGAGGCGAATGCTAAGGACGACCATCGCTTCGACAACCCTAACAGCTGACCAACCTATCGAGCGGCCCGTGACGAGCGCCCGAGTGAGGCGGCTCCGGCCTGTGGGGCGGGGAGCTGGGTTGAAGGCCGGGGCCCGCTTGTGGATGCTTGGCCCTGGCAAGGCCGAGTGGTTGCGAGCTTGCTCAAAGCCTGTTCGCCGGGCTCGAGAGTGCATTCACGACCTTCGGCGGCGTGCCGGAGGAAGTGCTGACGGACAATCCACGTGCGTTCGTCGTGCGCCATGACGCGGTGAGCCGGTCGGTTCAGCGACAAGCTGATCGCGTTTGCGAAGCATTGGGGCTTCCGTCCTCGCGCCTGCGCGCCGAATCGGGCGCGCACGAAGGGCAAGACGGAGAATGGCGTCGGCTACGTGAAGAAGAACGCGATCGCGGGGCATTCCTTCGCCAGCTGGGAGGTATTTGAGGCGCATCTCGCCGAGTGGGAGCGTGAGGTGGCAAACGTGCGTATCCACGGCACGACCGGCGAGGCGCCGATCGCCCGCTTTGCGCGTGACGAAGCACACCGGTTGAGACCGCTCGGCGGGCAACCGTCGTTCGGCAACGATTGTGCCTCGAGATCGACACGAACAGCTACTCGGTGCCGTGGCGGCTGATCGGCGAGCGCGTGGCGGTGACGGTTGCGGCCGGCGAGGTGCGCATCCGCCACGGCATGCGCGAGGTTGCAGTCCACAAGCAATCGGAAGGTCGCCGGCTGCGGATCGTCGATTCCGCCCACCTCGACGGCGTTGCAGGTCGCAATGGCACGGTCTGCCGACCGGCAACCGCGACACCGACAGTGCCGGCGCCACTGCCCTCGTTGTTGCGTCCTCTTGCCGAATACGAAGCAGCGATCGGAGGGAGCTTCTGATGGCGCGCACAAAGAAGGCTACCGAAGCACCAATCGATCGGCTCGACGCCATGCTGGCGCGATTGCAGCTCTCTGGCATCCGCGACCAGCTCGAGCAACCTGCTCGACGAGGCGGCGCGCGCAAACCTGTCGGCGCGTGAGACGCTGATCCTGCTGTGCGAGCGCGAGATAGCCATAAACCCCGGGGACGTGACGCATCGAAGCTAATATCTTCTTTGCTCCTAAACCCAAAGCCGACCGGCGAAGCGTCGCCCGAGATGCTCAAGGCAGAGGATCAGGAGCGCGACTCGATACGGTTTGCGAGAAACTCGGCGTCTTCGCCAACGCCCAAAGAAACGACGATTTTACCTTGTGCATCCCAGCCAGGCCGAGAAAGTAGAGTCCCGGCCCGCTTGTCGCGCCGCAATTTCTGAAGCGGCGCGCCACGCGCATCGAAGACACTGCAGCTCGTCCGACTGAAATCGTAACTTTCGCCTAACGCCCAGATCACCGTGCCGATCCCGGTATCAGGCAGGTCGAGCGCTTCGATCTCGTGCTGTTCCAGCCTCCCTCGTCGTGCTTCCTCGGACTCTCCGTCGGGCGGGGCGCTGGCACCGGTATACGGGTCGAGCGAGGATACCCGTGGCGGAACGTTTCATCGCCGGCTTCGAGATTCCTATTGAGGCCGGTCGCGAGTCTCAGACGTTCAGCTAGCGCTCGATATGCGCCCCTCGAAACCATTGACCGCCGCACTTACTCGCAGTCCTGCTCGGCCGCCGTCACCTTTTGCTCAGACGGTGCGGGCTCGGCCGCACCGGCCGTCGCCTTCTTTGATTGTTCAGTGGGTGCGGGACGGGTCTGCTCGACCGTGCCTGCCGTCCTATCCGGTTGCTGCGTGGAGGGTGCGGGCTGGGCCGCCGTTGATTGCTCGGCAGCGGTGGGCTGGCTCTGCATCTGCCGCTGCGCGTCTTCCGACGACGTTGCGGTATGCTCCGAGGCTTTGCTCATCGAAGATGTCGGCGGATGCTCCTTGGAATCAGTTGCTGTGGAACCAGTAGTTTGTCCGGTATAGCCCGGGACCTTTCCTGACCCTGCATCGCGGCTCGCCGTGTTGCAGGGACCGGCATACACGGAGGTGGCGCTGAAGGCGAGCACCGCGCCCAAGATCACAAGTCTGTTCGTAATCATAGCCCTTCTCCTCAGATGGACTCTGGACGATTGAACAAAAGTAGGGGCCTTCCGTTCCTGACGCGCGCGAGCAGCGCCAACATTCACGAGTGGCTGAGTTCACGGGCTTAAAATCGTCCACCTAAAATAAGGCGGCTTCAGTTGGCGGCCTATTCCTCTTGATCATCGTCTTTGCCCGTTCGCCTTCTACCAGAAGGCGAACATATCTCGACCAACGGAGTCTCAAGGACAACTTCGGCTAGCTGGTTGAATGGATTGTGACCTTGGCGCAGGTTCTTCGCCATACCGGACGTTGTCGGAAGCGATGTCGGCAACGATAGGCTTATGGTTGGCGCCACGACATGTTTTCCGAAGCCAGGAACGCCCGCGTAGCGGCCGAGTTAAGCTGACAAAATCCACTTGTGAGGGGAGACGAAGCCATGGCCCGTGCAACAGCCCATCCGGATCATCAATGCATCTCAAGCGAAGACATTCAAGGAACCGAGGTTTATGGAGCAGATGGAAAGAACATCGGTGAGATTGATCACCTCATCATCGACAAAGTGTCAGGTCGCGTGGCTTATGCCGTTATGAGCTTTGGCGGATTTGTTGGGTTGGGCCACAGCCACTACCCCATTCCCTGGGGGGCTCTGACCTATGATACGTCGCTTCGCGGTTTTCGAACCAATATCACCGAGCAACAGCTGAGGGACGCGCCTGAGTTCAGTGATGACTCGTGGCAGGATCGAGACTGGGAAACGCGCACCCACCAGTACTATGGCACGCCTACGTACTGGGAGGCGCGACCAGGTGGACTATAAAGCGAGGCACCGCATCTGAGAATCTTAGTCGTGAGTGCTAACTGATTCATTGAAGAACTGATCTACCAGCTTCACAGAGATCGGTGCGAGGCGGCCGCTGCCCAGTGCAGCAAAAACCCTTTCTAATCGTCGCCTTCAACACCAGCGATAGCGCTGGTCGCGATGTCAGCGACAAGATCGCAGAGACGCTGCATCAGCTCTGCGGATCGCGATGAGGTGCCGCTCTCGCTGAAGGAAATCCTGCTTCGCCGCGGTCTGAGACACGTCAAACCTCACTGCGGCCACTCCTTGTAAAGCGTCACGCCCCTCATGATCAGCGAGCCGATGCGCGCCGGTTTAGCCGAGCGCACGCTTGCCAAGCGTTTTTCACAAAAAGAACTTACGGAGGATGCGACCATGCGGCTGTCGTGGTTGCGGCTGCCGAGGCTGCCGAGGTTGCGGCTGCGCTGGCTGCCGAGGTTGCGGTTGCGGCGGCGGCAATACCTCCGGCTTCGGCGGCGGCCAAGCGTCCCAATCTGGCGGCCAGCCTCAATGATTTTGCCGATCGGCCGGCGCTTCAAGCCCACCCAACGAGCGCCATGGCAGTAGTCTTCCGGACAGGGACAGGGGCCCGCCCGCCTGCATATGCGGCGACGCGGGAATGGCTTGCCCCATTTGCAATCAGATCGATCCCGGCGATCCTGTCGACGTCTCCCGGAGATGCCGGAGCGGTTTCTTCCCGACGTGAAGCGCAGGGAATGAGCACCGTCCCCAGCCCGAATCGCGATGGGGCTCGCTCATGAAGCTCACAGCCGAACGTCCATTTGCCAACCCGGAAGCCGCAGCGCGCAAACTGGTCGAGATCGCCACCGGCATCGAGGCCGTCCAGGACGGCCGCATTCACATCGAGAAAATCAACGCGCCATTCCTGTACACTCTCAAGGCCAGCGGGCCGGAGTTCGGCGCCGGCATCAAGTACGCCCTCGAAAAAGGCTGGCTCGAGATGCACGAGAGCGGGACCTACGTGCGGCTGCTGGCGCCGGGCCAAAATTTGCTCACTGAGTAGATAAATCGGCCCCAGCCGGTGGGACTGGGGCCTAGTGGGCGACACGTCTTGCGAAAGGATGGGCCGCAAGACTGATCGTTGAACTGGCTGCGGGAGCCCTCGTTCCTAACCAAACGACCCCACGTCGGGCAAGAAACTGTACAATGCGGCATGGACCGCGCCATGCTGGGGCATCACCTGGCCATCGCTGAGCGTCACGCTGTGCAAAGCAGGCAGCTTCTTGGCCGGCAAGAGGAGCTGGTAGCTCAGCTAGACCGAGACGGCCGTGACACCATGGAGGCCCCGAAAGGTGCTCGCCACGTCAAACCCAACTTTTGCAGGAACAGGACGTTGAGCGCCTCTCAAACGATTTGGGAGAACCAGAACCACGACTGAGATGCCTCTGATATTGACGACGATCGGTTTCGTCGTAATCGGATCAATCGTGGCCTCGAAATCAAGGCCGCGCACGAGAGCAGGCGCCTCGAAAGGTAAGCCGCTCTTCAATTGGGGGATTCCTTCATCGATTTCGATGGCCCGCAAAAACAACCCCGGCCTTTGAGGGGAGTCGGACCGGAAAGGCCGGGGCCCGCTGGAGGAAGCTTGGTCCTCGGGCTAGCAAGGGCCAAGCGAAAACAGGCTACTCAACTCATCGCGTTGTTCTGTTCGCTTCAGCACTGTTCCGGACAGGAACTTCAGTAGATTCGTAAAATCCCGTTCGAGTGCCTATCTTTTGGGCCCATGCGTAAGACGTACGAGCTCTGCCTCGCGACCTCCGGCAAGCAGGTCCCCAACGGGCCGGACTGGATCCATGAATCGTTGAACGCAATTGGCCCCACCTTGCTCGCGAAGCTACCGCCGGAAGAACTCTGATGACGCGGGAGCAGCCAGCAGCGGATTCGACGGGCAAATACAATATGAGCGGCGGCGCAAATGGGAAAAGCCGCAGCGTGGTTCCAGCCCCCACTGCGGCCATCCCGGACAAATTAGAAATTGGTGCTCAAATCTCGCCGGTGTTCTTTTAGTAGAACACCCCTTTCCGAAAATGGAGTCCGGACAACTACCGGAGTGCGAGCTTCTACCATTGAACTTAAGAGCGAACGTGGCACGGCTAGCGCTTCTAGCCCCAATGCTCCCGGCTGCCAATCCCATTGCGGATCAGAGCGCTGGGGGTTGCTGCGCCCGCCAGCGTGAACCGGCGTGTCACAAACCCGTGGCATGACCCTTGCTAAATCCAACTGGGATTTCAGAGCTCAGTTTGAGAAGAAAACGCTGCCGGGACATGTATTTCGAGCCCGGCAGCGTTCTATTTCGAGACATGTAGAACAGCCAGCGGTGAACCGACGGGCCTTCCTCATCGATGGTTGTGATGTCCGAACGCTACGCAGGTAAATGCGCCCGGCCTGCACCCGTGGCACTTTCTGACGAGCAAGAGTGTGGAGGGTGATATGGCCCTGCACTTTACTCGCATGGATACTCCGCTGGATGAGCTTGAAATCTGGATGGCAAGCAGCAGCGGGTTTTCGTTTGTGATTAGCAATGAAAGCCGCACTGGTCCCGGGCTCCACGGGCAGCCTGGCTTCATTGCTTCATGGCGGCCGATCCACCTGAACAAGCCGGCAATCAAAATCGCTGGATCCCCGTTCAATACCTTCACCGAAGCCGAGAATGCCTGCGAGGCTTTCCTGAGACATCTGACGCGGTAACGAAGGGTGCTGGCGCACTTCGACGGTGCCGCCCCTCGGAGCAGCCTGGTGGATGGGCCTTGAGCCTCGTTTCCAAGCATCGCGATTTGCCGTGGTGGTCGGCAAAGCACTGGATCAAGTAAACCGGACTCATCCCGCAATAGGTGCGAGCTATGACGGTCGGCGGCTCGGGCACACTGCCCCCGTCGAAACGTGTGCCGAGCCTAGCCAGTCTTTCGCTGGTCGAACCAACCGGCTGTTGTCGGACTGAGGCAAATATCCGGTTTTGAAAATTGCTTGGCTGCAACACTTGCGGAATTTCAAAAGCACTATGGCGAGCAGCATCGGCTTGAACGAATGGCGCCATGCATCGGCCGCCAACAGGCCCGAATCACGATTGCAAATTCAGCGGGTCGGGACTTCGATCGATTTCCAGCGCTCGTGCGAACGAAGCTCCGTCGCCCGCTCCATCGCTATTCAGCCCCCAGCCCCAGCGATGGAGCGGGTCTCATCACACCACACACTTTGGCCTAGCCGCACCACCGCTGCCGCGGCGGACAGCGCGTGCAGCTAGAGATGTAAGCGCGCGAACCCCTCGCCCGATCAGGATTTGACCGACGTCACGGCCGCCGACAGCAAGCGAGTCGCATAGTCTGCCGTAGTTGCAACGAGAGGCGCCCTCTTCACCGCTTGAATACGCAGGCGGCCCGCTGCAGCGGGATTCGCCGGCGGCGATTAGTGGCGCGTGATTTGTCGCAGGTTCAGCGCGGTGCCGCTCGTCCGAACATCAGTATCTGTCGCTGTATCGAAGCCTACGAGCCGGTAGATCCGTCCCTGATGTCGCACCGTGTCGCCATCAATGGCGAAGATTGCGATCGGCGAGCTGGGCGAGATCCAGAAATGCGCGACCCCGAGCACGATCGCCGCTGCCGCTATGGCAGCGGACGCCCGCAAGGGCTTCGGATTGGCTTGCAACGGGACCACGGCCATGCGGACAAGCATACACCGGGCGCGACCGAAGTATGCCTCCTTTTAAAGACCCACGACTGGGTTTCCTGCCTTTAGGGACTGAACCAGGATGGCCAGCCGTAAATTTCGCAATATCGCCCGCCTCCGACAGCTTGAAAGATTTTAGCATGAAATCATCGAAGTCGAAGGAATGAACATCGAACGCAACAAGTTTTCGGCGATGATACGCCGGCGGTTCGGTGCTGCGGAAATTGCCTCAGCTCTTCACCGGCATACTGGCTCAGTAAGACGGATGGCGCGAGAAATGGGATTCATCTTGAAGAAATGACGCCAAATGCTTCCCCAGCCGTTTGCAGACCTGCGATCCGAACGCAGAGGTCAAGCGCGTCCACCCGAAGGCGATGCCGAGGAGCACGATGTCTAGATGCGCGCGCCCTGGGATGAGGCCGAGGCGCTGCAGCGCCCGCTTCCGGATGGCACGCTCAAGATCGTCGCAACCGGCGAAAAGGAAGGCCCCGCGCTCGCCGCCTAAGGCTGTGCACAGGCCCGCGGAACAGGTGGACAAGCCGGAGCTACGGCAATTCTGAATCCCTGGTCTGTGTTAGCAGCCCGGAACGGGCGCGGTCGGCAAGGAATCGTCCCCGGTCAGGAGCGATCTCATGCTGATGTTCAGGGAAAGCCGGCCCGCAATGCGGACGCTGCGAGGCTGGGCGATCTCCGTGCTCCAGGAAGCTGGCGCCATTCGCGAGTGCGATGAGCACGGCTGGATGCAGGACCGGGCTGACCCGCATGCCCGGGAGCGCGCCTTCGCCATCGCCCGTCGGGATCCGCCGGCTGGCATCTCCGCCGATGAAGCTGTCGCCGAGATTCGCGACGTTCTCGACTCGATTGGCGACACCTGCCCAGAGTGCCCGCCGGATTCCGGCTAGGCCATCTCTTCGGTGCCGACACCTGATATTGAGGACTGCCGCATGCGAGCGATTTCCTGCCACGCTGTCGCCACGCCAATCCAGCGTTGCCGCTCGGCTCCATCGGCTTCGGAGGCGGTTTTCATCGCCGCAATTGCTTCGCGCCCGGGGTCGTACTCGATGTCCATCGGACAGAAATATAGCCGCAGATCGTAAACGATCCGGCGTCGATGCGACCGTAGGAATCCGGGGACGGCGACGCGCTGACGCTGGCCGCGGCCGAGTCCTCAAGGAAGTGCCACACCCGTCAGTTCGCCCAACCTGACGATGAGCCGGTCCTGGAATTTCGGATCGGCGGTCTCACTCACCGGCTGCTCTTGCCGGAGGTGGTGCCAGTAGCGGCCGCTGACCATCGCGGCCGGCTCCTCGCTTACGGCCAGCCAGGTCTGGGTCCGCTGTCCGGTATCGAGATCCACCGGCGCTCCTGGGCCGCCCATCTTCGTGCGCGCCCAGCCGGAATCGACCGCGTTGCTCAAGACTTGAGGCCAGCGTCGCGCCAGCGCGAATGCGAGAGCGACTACGTGCAGCTTGCTTTCAGCGTAGGCCTTTGCTGGACCCCAGCTCCGCTTCTTCCAGTCAAGATCGTCCAGCGAACCTTCGCCGCTGCGATGCAGGCCGCTGCTGAGATACACCAGCCGATCGGGACGTTGGATCAGCGCCGCCAGGATATACGGCGCAAGCGCGTTTATCGCCAGGACGCCGGCGTGACCTTCCGGTGTCGAGCCGCGGCTCCCTTCCGTGTAGATGCCCGCGTTGTGGATGATCGCATCCGTGCGACCGATTGCGTTGACCTGATCCGCGATGCTTCGGACATCGGCCGCGCTGCGGAGATCGCCGACCGCGACTCCTGAGGCACGCGAGGCGAGCTCGCCGATGCTCGCGGCGCGATCCGCCGATCGGGCATGCAGCACCACTCGATGACCGTCGCCAATAAGAGACTGGGCCGCCGCGCGGCCGAGCCCGTCGGTGCTGCCGGTGATGAAGATGAACGCCATTTGATTCTCCTTCCCTACCCCAGCGACTTGGAATTCAGCCGCTCTTGGCGGACGATCTGGCGTCACGCACCGTGTTCGGGGAAGTGCCGCCTCGGGTCGAATATGAGACCACGCCCAAAGCGCGGGGGCCCGGTTCCGTGTTGAGACGTGTCACTGGCGCCGGGCGCAATTAAGGACGCGCCCTATCGGTTTGCTAGCCACAGGATCACGCTTAGCACCACCGAGATGATGAGCGAGGTCGTCAGCGGAAGGTAGAAGGCAAAATTCGGCCGTTCGACGTAAATATCGCCGGGTAGCCGGCCAAGCCCGAACTTGCCAAGGTCAGGCCAAAGCAGCCCAGTGGCGACCAGCACAAGCCCGAAGATGATGAGCGTGCGCGACATCTCGCATCTCCATCGGCCCTGCGGCCTGCGCCTTCAACACGCCCTAAGCCGACTTCCGCTGCGATCTGGCTGCCGGCTTTTTCGCCGCTGCTTCCTTCGGCTTCTTGCCCTCGATCGGCGTCAGCATCTCCTTCTGGCCGCTCGACGCCTTGCGCGGCTTCTTGGTGGGCTTGGCCACCTTCGCCGGCGCGGCCTCCTTGCCGACGGATCGGCGGAGCGCCTCCATCAGATCGACGACATTGGTCGCGGCGGGCCGCTCCTTCGGTGTGATCGGCTTGCCGGCGCGCTTCCCGTTGATGAGATCGATCATCTTCCGGTTGGAGCAGGCTCAATCCGGTCTCGATCTGCGCGAGCAGCCGTTCGATTTCCTCGCGCTCGTTGGGCCCGGGATCACTCTCAAGTTGCGCCACGAGCCGTTTCTTCCACGCCAGCAACTTCGCGATGGTCGAATTGGGCGCCGTGTTCGCCGATCCCGTGGTCGCCACCGCGATCCTCGACCGGCTCTTGCACCACAGCCACGTGCTGACGATCCGCGGCGACAGTTACCGGCTCCGCGCCAAGCGCAAGAGCGGCCTCATCCGGCCGCCGCCCGCCGGTGACGGCCCTCCGGTCGGCTCCGCCTCCCTCCGGCCCGTCACCGGCGGAAACAACCTTTCAACCGAGATCATAACCCAGATGGTGGGGGCAGTTCTTCATGACGCAAAGGGGGCAGTTCCGGATGGCGTTTGACACGCGGAGGCCACACCGCCGCCGCCCCGTCCAGGGGACGGGATGACGGCGGCGGCGGGCGCGGCCTCGCCATGATGGCCGCGCGCTCAGGTCAACTCCGTCGAGACGGGAGGTTTCCGAGGACGCGCGCGCCCATCCGCCCGTCAGATTTTTTCGATGGTCGCCTCAGCGGACTAGCACTGCGACGGCGACCATAAGTCCAAGCACAAGAATGGTGCCAGCCACGACGGCAACTAAATCGATCGTCGGGTTATGGAGGTGAAGGCGCATTGTCGCCTCCTACATATTGCCCCGACTCTCAGGCCCCGCCGCCTGGGGGTAGAGAGGGAGATCCGCGCGGCGACGGGACCCTGCGCGGCCAGGGGATGAGACCGCGCATTATCAACCGTCGCGACGGGCGGTCCGTTCCACCGCTGGCCGCAGGGGACCATCGATAGCAGACGGCCCTCGTTGCGATTTGTGAAGTAATTCACAAACGGCGAGAAAAGCCCGCCAGCCCGGCGTGTTCCAGGCCTGTGGCATGCCCCTTGCTAAATCGAAGCCAACTGGGATTTCAGCGCTCAGTTTGAGAATGAAACGCTGCCGGGACATGTATTTTGAGCCCGGCAGCGTCCTGTTTCGAGACTAGTGGGACAGCTCCTCAACTCCCGTCCCTTTTTTCCCGCAATGGGTTTTCACCGGTCGTTGTTTCGATTCGGCGTCTGTTATCCAGCGCCTAACGGAAAAGCCGCACGATGGAGAGTGGAGATACCGATGGACGACGCCGTGTTTGAAGCCATTAAGAGCAAGCTGGATGCCGAAATCGACGGCTTTCCGGAGACGCCCATAGTCGGAATCAAGCTGGGCTGGGATCGCGGCGCTCGACTATGCGCGCGAGGGCGACACCCTCGTGGTCACGAAGCTGGATAGGCTCGCAAGAAGCGCGCGGCACCTCTCAGAGCTGGTGGATGCACCGGAAACCAAGCGCGTCGGCCTCCGCATCTTGAACTTTGGCGGCGACGCCGTGGATACCCGAAGTGCCACGGGAAGGCTGATGCTGAACATGTTCGCTGCCATGGCACAGTTCGAGCGCGAGATCATGCTTGAACGACAGCGCGAGGGCATCGCCAAGGCAAAGGCGGACGGCAAGTACAAGGGGCGGAAGCCCACGGCGCGAGCGAAGGCAGAAGATGCTGTGCGCCTCTTTCGAGATGGCAAGAAGGTCGTGCACGTAGCCAAGGAAGTAGGCATTGGGCGAGGCAGTGTCTACCGCGCCCTTGAAGCTGAGGGTCTCGCATGACCAACTGCGCCGGGGCTGGCGCCGGCGCGTGTTTCGACCAGGATTCCGCTACATAGGGCCACGGTTTTTCGGGCGAGACATTGCCAAGTTTCGATCAGCGGTCCTGCGCGTTCGCAGATCACGTTTGGTCTGCCCGATCAGGCCGCGCTTAAGCCGCCGGAGAACGCGGTTGAGCGCCGTTATGCCCTTCGTGCCGTCAAGCAACGGCTTCACCAAGCATCATTCCGCATGGCCGTCATCACTGCCTACAACGGTCGTTGCGCATTGTCTGGACTGCCCGAACCTCTTCTTCTCGATACCGCACACATCGTAGCCGACAAGGACGAGCGCTACGGGCAACCCGTCGTTTCCAATGGCATCCCGCTGTCCAAAACCCATCACGCGGCGTTCGACGCGCATTTGATCGGCATCGATCCGGATTATCGCCTACACGTATCTGATCGCCTGCTGGCGCAGAACGATGGCCATCGAAGCCCTGAAGCGGCTCCACAATTCACTTGCCAAGTCGCGCCAAAGACCTCCCCGAAAGTCGGTAGTCTGGAGGCCCGCATGAGACCTAGGGGCGTCTCCTCGCCCGCAGTCTCAATGACCAAGCTGCCGTAGGGCGACCTCGGAGATTGCGTTCGGATCGGTAACGTCAGTCGTCCCGATCTGAATGATCTTCCGCGCGACCATGTCGCAAATCGGATCGTTCCGATCCACCAAGCTGAGCTTGCGCAGGGTGCGTTCAAAGGCCTTTAAGAGGATTTGCTGCTGCTCAGCGGTACCGGCCCCGGCAGTAGGGTCCCAGAAATCCTACTTCCTCTTTTTGGGAACCGGGAACAGGGCATCGAGGCCAACTCGCCGCATCAGTCATCCCAGATGCGTTCGCCGCACTGGCACTGATACAGCCTCACGCTCCGTCCTGTTCTTGGGTCGAGCAACTGGTGAGCAAGGCGCGGGAACGCTGCGCATACCGGACAGCGGGGCCGCGTGTCCTGCGTCTGTTGTTGCTGGGGCAACTCGTCTTCCTTCTCGGTCACTTGCCCTCCCCATGCAGGGCAATAAGGCGCAGCAACTCCGACAGAGCGCACTTGTTCCTACGAGAAGAGAGTGGGTTGCCAGCGGTGATGCAATGACTGGCGCCCCCTGCCGACCACTACCAATGGCTCTGGATCATCTCCAGAGGCCGTAACCGGCGTTGAATGAGAGGTATCGCAGTGCGTCCATTCGGAGCAAGACGGGCCTAATATGGGGTCGCAGTCAGGCAGGTTGGACGCTTCTCCGTGGGTGCCCAATTCCCCCTTGGGGCGCATCGCGCTTCGCGATTGATCAAGTTGTGTATCGACCGATCCGGATGCAGGTCCGGCGATACGACATGGAGCTTGAGCGCTTGAAGGCTGCGGGCTGTGACATCGTTAGGCAGAAGAAGGCGTCTGGCCGGAGCCGAGGGCCGAACGACCATCCTCGACTTCATCAGGCCCGGTGACACGTTGGTGGTCGTGAAGCTCGACCGGCTTGGCCGATCCACTCGCGATGCCCTGAACCTCGTCCACGAATTGGATCAGAAGGGAGTATCGCTCCGCATTCTTGAGCCCGAGGTCAGCACAGCGGGGCCGCTTAGGCGCATGGTGGTTACTGTGCTGGGCATGGTCGCTGAGATGGAGTTGGGCTTCATCAAAGAGCGGCAGGCGGCTGGCAAGGCCAAGGCCAACGGTGTTTATAAGGGCAGGCCGATCAGCGTCGATCACCTCCAGATCAAGACGCTACGCTCGCAGGGTCTCGGCGCGACCGCTATCGCCAAACGGTTGGGATGCTCGCGAGGCGCGATCTACAAGGCGCTCACCGCCAGTTAGTAGCGAACGAAATGCCCACGTTTGCGGGCAACGGCTTGAGCGACCTCATAGACCCCTATGCAAACCGCCGACTACAAGCGAGGGCCAATGCTTGAGCGTCTCTAGCGCGAACGTGAGCTTGACGCGCATCACGGGTCCCGATTGGTCTCGAACTTCTATCGCCATGTTGTGGAAAGCAGCGTCAGCGGGCGCAGAACCTGCATCCCGAGCCATATCAGCGAGTGCCTTGCTTGCTTCGACCTGGACAAGCGCAATTGCCGAGCAGCTATTGAGCCGGGTAAACTTGCCTTGTAGGGACAGGACACATGCCAACGTCGGCTCGCGAGTATATTGATTTCTGGATTGAGAACAGCGTTCACGCTGCGGAGCAGTATGGGACACCGGGCGCTTCGCAGGACGTAGGCGTATTGGTCGAACGCCTCGTCGAAGGTGCGAAGGGTCAAGGCATTACGCAGGACGCTATGGAGGAAGAAGTGGGCGACCTAACGGAGTTCATCAGAACCAAGCTGGCGACCGCAAACCAGATTGAACGTGATCGCCGCAAATGAGCTTCGATATCCCTCGAAAATTGCTCCAAACGGAGCCGCTGCCGGATGGCAGGCAAGGCAGTGATTCTGCGGAGGCGCAAAGCACGACGACCACATGCGTTCACCCAGCGAATAAGCTTGGTTACGGCTTGAGAGTGAATGGCTGAAATTGGCAGAGGAAGCGACATCGCGATCCCCATGAGGCTGTTCCCCTTTTCCAGCCTTTCGTTGAGCGTCACCATTGGCAGCGCGAGTTCCCCGTGGCGGGGGCGAGCCACACCTTGGCCAGCCGTAGATTTGTGAATGGCCGATGAACAAAACATGGCGGGCGGTGTTCTTCGATTCATGGATGACCGCAACATAGCGAAACGAATGGAGCAGGCCCTTGTGACAATTGCGCTTAGCATGGCGACAGTCGTTGTCTGCATGGGCCTGCTGGTGTTGTGGTAAAGGGCCAACGAACCGCCAGACACTGGCAGAGCAGTAGTGGCCTATATCCAATGTGCTTGGAACCAGTTCTCTCCTCGGAACTTGCTCCAATCCACCGGACGCCTTGCCGCTGATTGTCGTCCGGTGCAGAATGGCGGCCCTGACCTTGCCCCCGTGGTCGGGGCCGTTTCGGCGCGGATATTGAACGCCGGGAGACGGCGCAGACGCTGCAACCTACTTTTTCTGCCTTTCAAACTTTTCGATTGTCTCAGCGAGACGGGCCAGTTGGTCGTAATGCTTTGCGACTTTGCGGAGCGTGTCTCTGGTCTGATTGTTCACGCAATTCTCCGCTTTGGAGCGGAACTGCTCGGCTCGTTTCCGCCAGTATTGCGGCGGGTACATACGCTCAATTCCCCATTGCCGCCCTCACTGTGCCGAGTTCCCTTTGCGCCTAACATTAGGTCAGCAATACGGCTGCCAGTGATTCGGTTCCTTTTGGGTGTCCTCTAATCGGACCACACCATAGGTGGTCTGATAAATCAGATTGACAATTCAAAACAGACCAATCGCAATCAGACCATTCAAATCGGACTGATGGGGTTCAAGATGTTCGTTAGAGCCTACCTTCGCGCTTCCACGGATGAGCAGGACGCCAGCCGCGCCAAAGACCAACTCAAGGCGTTTGCGGCGGAGCGCGGTCTGTCGATTGCCTGCTGGTATGTCGAGAATGAAAGCGGTGCTTCTCTCTCCCGCCCCGAATTGTTTCGGCTGCTGGCCGATGCCTCACCTGGAGACGTTCTCTTGGTGGAACAGGTTGACCGGCTGTCGCGCCTCACCGCTGCCGACTGGGAACGGCTCAAGGCTGAAATGACTGCTCGGAAGGTGCGTGTCGTTGCCTTGGACTTGCCCACGTCATGGATGATGACCACGGGCAACGGCGATGAGTTCACCGGGCGGCTGTTCGATGCGATCAACAACATGCTCCTCGACATGCTGGCTGCTGTCGCTCGCAAGGACTATGAGGACCGCCGACGCCGTCAAGCCCAAGGACAGGCAAAGGCCAAGGCGGAAGGCAAGTACAAAGGACGCCCTGAGGATACGGAGCGCAATGCACGTATCGCTCACTTGCTGGCGTCCGGGCAGTCATGGAATGAGGTAATGGAGATGGTGGGGTGCAGCCGCACCAGCGTGGCAAGGGCAGCTAAGAGGCTGGCCGATACGAACGCAGCGGGACGGCTGCCATGATGCCCCTCCCATACGGCGATATTGACGGGAATGGCTATCGCCGACGCGGTTCAGGACTTCTGGAGGAGCTACGTCGCTCGCCTGACTCGCGCAGACCTCAACCGAGCTAACTTTGCAGGTCAAAGGCAAGCAGTTGCTTCCGGTCGAGCAGCCGGACCTCCCGTTGCGTGTTGCCAACGAAGTCGAGCGCTCCAGCCCGACGCAATCGCGCCAATGCGCGAGATACCGTTTCGAGCGTCAGACCGAGGTAGTCGGCAATGTCTCGCCGTGACATGGGGAGTGTCATGTTGCCAGCGCCGGCAAGCCGATCATCCATTTCGAGCAGAAACGCAGCAACCCTCTCGATTGCATCTTTTCGGCCCAGAAGAAGCATGTGATTTTCAGCGTGCTGGAGGCTTTTCGTGGTCATGCTGAGCAGGTTGCGGGTCACGACTGCATCGTTCTCGGCCACGGTTTCGAGGCTTTGGCGCTTGATCAGCCGAACCGTGGTTTCGACGACCGCTTCCGCCGTGAAGCGGTGCGTGCTGCCATTTTCCAGACCAAAAAAGTCGCCGACGAGGTGAAAGGCACCAATCTGACGGCGGCCATCCGCCAGAATTTTGTAAGTTTGCACGGCACCTTTCTTGACCTGATAAACGTATTCGGCAGGTTGTTTCTCTCCGTAAATCTCATTGTGTTCCTTGTACGTAAATTCGATTAGGCTGACGAGCGGATTGGTATCGCTGGTCATGCCGATGTCCTGGAGTGAATTAGGCTGGGACGCCTGCCCCTTCGTGATGCGCAGAAACATGAGCCAACCCTTCAACAATTGAACGGTCGAACAATCGTGCGCGGAGTGACAAATTCAGTTTCTACACGGACAGGATGTAAAGAGGCACCGTAAGCACCAGCTGTCCGTAAGGACATTGTACTGAGGGACAATGCGGGCAACAGGCTTTGGCCATGCAGCTTCGCTTCTCAATACGAGCGACGGCCTGCCGGCTCAGCCGCGCGGCTGCTCGCCGAGCGGACACCGCCGCTCACATACCGACTGGATCAATTCACCGGGCATTCAAGGAATTGTCGGCTTGTTGAGCAGTGTTGAGACAGCGGTGACGGCTTGCGTTGGGGCGAATGGCTTCTTGAGCAGAACGCTTTCTGGCACCCTTGTGATCTCCATTCGTGGGCAGCAGCGCCCATCATGCAAACGACGGCAAGCGCGGGAAGCATCTGCCTCGCTCGCTTCGCAAGCTCCCAACCAGTCATGCGGCCGTGCAAATCGATGTCGGTAACGAGCGCTTTGTAGTCGCCACCTCCGTCGAGCAGCGTCAGCCCTTCCTCGGCGCTTGAGACAACCGCTGTTGCAAAGCCACCCTCCTTGAGAGCGTCCTCGATCGTTTCCTGTATTAGGCTTTCGTCTTCCGCGACCAGCACGGTTGGCAATTCCACGACTTCACCAAACCCATTCGACTTGCCAGCCGCGCCAGCCATGGCCGATCGCCAGCCGCGCGGGAACCGGCTCGCCTCGTTCGCTTATCTGTTGATGCGCTTTAAACGTTTCATCGCTGCTACGTGACAACGCACGTTGCGCTTTGTCGAGCTGGATCGGAGCGGGCCAAGCGACGTGGGGCAGTGCGCGCTTGATGTCTGTTATACCCCTGACAGCGGCGCGAGAGCGGACGTTGTGGGAGGTCCGAGTCGGGCCAATTCCGGACGTTGTTGAGAAAGTGCGCCGGCTCGCGAAGAGGTGCGGGCCGGCGCACTTGGGACCTCGGCGATTGTTACTGGGTACGACCCTGGTTGAGGATCCTGTTCAAGGCGCCGCGAACCTGTTCGGGGTCCAAGCCCTCCTTCAGCATCTTCCTCGTCTTGAGGTCGTCCATCATACCCTCCATGACGTTCGCCGGGTTGAAGCTCGGCGGGAACGAGCGAGGCGGGAAGTCCTTAAACGTCGTCACGAACTGGAAGACTTCGTCCATCATCCCGTAAGCACCGCCGACGTGATTAAGCTGCCAATCCCAGAAGGTGTTGGACGTGATGTCCGCACGCTCAAACGGGTCCTGCATCAGGTTGAAGATTTTTTGCAATCGGAGCGTTGTGAAGGGCTCGGCCCACAGACCCATTGTGCCTTGCATGCGCTGCTCGGAGAAAACGTACTTTAGATCGTCCAGCCGCATGGCCACAAGCAAGCCGTCGTCGTCGGAGTAGAAGAACTTGTTGCGGGCGCTTTTCGTCCCGTTATTGTTCGCCGCGCTGCCGCTCACGTTCCGTAAGAATGCGGATTGATCGTAGCCGTCGAGGTGGACCTTGTAGTTCACGCCATTGGCCGTGTAGCCCGCCTTGAGCTTGTTGACGATGTCCGGCTCGCCGGCGATTGAACACAGCGTGGGAATCCAGTCGTTGTGACTCATCAGCTCGTTTGTGACGGTGCCGGGCCGGATTACGCCCGGCCATCGCACTAGACACGGCACGCGGAAGGCGCCCTCCCAGTTGGTGTTCTTCTCGCTGCGGAACCAGGTCATGGCACCGTCCGGCCAGGTGTTCATGTGCGGCCCGTTGTCGCTCGAGTAGACGACGATGGTGTTGCCTGCGACGCCCATGTCATCGAGCGCCTTGAGCAAGCTGCCCACCGTATCGTCATGCTCCTGCATGCCGTCGATGTATTCGCTGTCGCCGTGCTTGTAACGGCCGCGATGTTCGGCGCGCACGTGCGTGCGCAGATGCATGCGAGTGGAGTTGAACCAGACGAAGAACGGCTTGCCCGCCGTCTGCTGCCGCTTCATGAAATCGATGGCCGCGGCCGAGGTCTCGTCGTCGATTGTCTCCATTCGCTTCTTGGTGAGTGCGCCGGTGTCCTCGATGGTCTGCTTGCCGATCTTGCCGAAACGCGGATCGACCGTTGGGTCGTCTACCTCAGTCGCCTTGCACCTTAACACACCGCGCGGGCCGAACTTGGCGCGATAGGCGGGGTCTTTCGGGTAGTCGGGCAGTTCCGGCTCTTCCTCGGCGTTGAGGTGGTAGAGGTTGCCAAAGAACTCATCGAAGCCGTTCACGGTCGGCAGCGACGGGTTGCGATCACCGACGTGGTTCTTGCCGAACTGACCCGTGGCATAGCCGAGGTTCTTGAGCAGACCGCCAATGGAGGGATCCAGTTGACTCATGCCCATCGGTGCGCCGGGGAAGCCTACCTTGCTGAGTCCGGTTCGAATGATGTGCTGGCCGGTAAGGAACGCCGAGCGCCCCGCCGTGCATGACTGCTCGCCGTAGTAGTGCTGGAACTTGATGCCCTCGCGAGCGATGCGGTCGATATTTGGAGTCTCGTAGCCCATCAGGCCATTGGAGTATGCGCTGATGTTGGCGATGCCGATGTCGTCGCCCCAGATCACAAGGATGTTTGGCTTGCGCCCAGAAGGTGCGGGTTGCTGCGCTTGCGCCTGCGCCATCCTGACCGGCGAACTTGCGGCGAGGGCGGATGCCGCCGCCAATGTGGTGCTGCCGAGCAAAATGCTGCGCCGATTGAGGGTGGTCGGCTCGCCTCGGTCCTTTTTCTTTATCGTCATGTTTCTCTTCCTTTTCTCACGACACATCGGAAGCCGACGTGGCTCGTTGACGTATCAACCGGCTCGGCATGGCGTGCAGCCGGGCGGTAGCGGCGGCAATAATTCGGCGCGCACAAGTGCGAGCCGCCTTTGAGCACCTTGCGCGGGATCCTGATTTTCGGTTGGTGAGGGTCGTAGCTCGCCGTCTCTGGCCCGCCGCGCGGATTTTCCGGGATGCAGCACGCCTTCGAAGCGTCGGCTTCGTGCCCGGTCGACCACCAATCGGTGGTCCATTCCCAGACATTGCCGATCATGTCGTGGACGCCATAGCCATTGGGCGGAAATGCCGTCACTGGCGAGGTGCGCTCATAGCCATCGAGGGCAAGATTTTCGTGCGGGAACATGCCTTGCCAGGTGTTCGCCAACGCCCATCCGCCCGGGGCAAGCTCGTCGCCCCACGCGAACTCGGCCTGCTCCAGTCCGCCGCGGGCAGCAAATTCCCATTCCGCTTCCGTTGGCAATTCCTTGCCGGCCCACGTCGCGTAGGCCTGCGCGTCGCGATAGGCGACGTGGACGACCGGATGATCGTCAAGCCCGCTGATAGAGCTGCGCGGACCGTACGGACGACGCCAATTGGCGCCGAATTTGAAACTCCACCACTGGGCCCAGTCGCGCGTGTCTACCGCATGCTTGGGTGGCGTGAACACCAGTGAGCCGGCCTTGAGCATATGGGACAGCGCGCCCGGGTAATCGTTCGGGTCGGGCGCAATCTCGGCGAAGGTGACGTAAGCGGTGGCATTGACGAACTTGCGGAACTCGCGATTGGTCACTGGCGTGCGATCAATCCAGAAGCCGTCGACGCTGACGCGGTGAACAGGCGCTTCTTCTGGATAATGCTGATCCGAGCCCATGCGGAATGTGCCGCCGGCAATCCAGATCATGTTCGAAAGGACCGGCTCCAGGCCCGCTGCCCCGGGTCGCGTCGTCGCTATCTTACCCCTATTCATCGAACCGTCACCAAGACCGAGCGACGAGTGGTCATCATCACGCATTCCTCAATCATTGCGCAGCGCATGCAGCCGCTCGCCGAGGGTGTGACCCGCGGCGAGGCTTTCATTCCGAAGCTTACCTAGAGTTGCGGGCGCGCGTCTATGCCAATCCGGCAGGTTGCGTGAGGGCAGGAGGTCCGAGCACTCCTGGCAATCCTAAAGTCTGGCCTCTGATGGGTGTCGCTGTCGACTTCCGGGGTGGGTCATTCTCGACTGAGCCAGCCAGTCCTGCCCGCCATCCAATGTCCGTTTTGACCTGAAAGCGACCTAGTTGTGCACGCACGAGAAATGACTGCTGTGCCAAGAGCGGGCGTCAAACAATTGCCCCGAAACAAGCGCAAGCCGCCCTGAAGGATGCAAAGGGCACTAAGCTGGTGCTACTCGGCACCGCCGCTGGTCCAGTGCCGGGCCGCTCGCGAGAAATGACTTCACACGTGATGCTGAGCAACGGCACGGCCTATGTGCTCGATTGCGGGATGGGTGTTACCAACCAGTTTGCCCGTACTGGGATTCCCTTTCACGCGCTGAAATCGATCTTCATCACGCACCATCACCCCGATCATAACATTGAATACGGTCCGCTGCTGATCGTCGGCTGGATACAGGGATTGCCGCTCGACGTGCGCGCTTTTGGTCCCTCACCACTGAAGCAAATGACCGAGGATTTCATGCGCGCCTATAAGCAAACCGTCGATTTTTGGGCTGAGGATTTTCGGATAAAGCCGCTGACGTCAGTCAACGTCCAGGAGGTCTCCGCCGCTGGTCCGGTAACCCAGGATGACAACGTCAAGGTGTCGGCCATCCTTGTGGAGCACCCGCCAGTGAAGCCAGCGCTGGGCTATCGCTTCGACTTCACGGACCGCTCGATTGCATTTTCCGGCGATACAGCACCACTCGAAGCCGTGGCGAAAATGGCGAAAGGCGCCGACGTACTGGTTCACGAAACTATGTACGTGCCAGCCGTCGAGACAGCCATAAGGGCACGGATTGCTCAGGGTTGGCCGGTGACGTTCGACGCATTCATGGCGCATATGAAGGCGGACCACACACCCTCTGAAGATGTCGGCCGCATTGCCCAGGACGCAGGTGTCAAAACACTCGTGCTATCGCACCTTACGCCGGCCAGCGACAGCATCGACGATGAGACCTGGCGTGCCCCAGTGGCGAAGTACTTCAAGGGCGAGATCATTGTCGGCAAGGACCTGATAGTGGTGTAACGCGGTGAAGGCAGCATGTCGCCTTCAGGTCAAAATGCGAAGAACTCAGCGTGAGCAAATCTAGTCGGCTATGCCCCACCAAGCTGACTTCAAGTAGGGGCATCGCCACTTCGCTGACAGGCCAAATCCGGACATTATTAGCACGACGGTTAGCGCCGTCGGCGCCGCACTACTCGTTCGGCATGGCTATGCGATTTAGACCCTCTAGCGTCTGCTACAGCCAGCAATTGCACCCCGTTCGCGGCCGTGAGCGCGAGTTTGCGTGTGTCCTTCTTGCTAAGCAGCGAAGATGAAGCGCGTGCCTGTGTAGGAGCGCAGGAGCTTGTTCGGCATCTCGGTCTTCGCCATCTCGTAGAACGGCTCACCAGTGCAGTGCAGTGGAATGACGTAGTCGATGTCGATACCCTTCAGCGTTGTGATCGTGTCGCGCACATAGTCCTCCTTGTAGGGCGCGAGGTGGAAGCCGCCGATCACCGCATGAATCTTGTTGATGCCCGAAGCTGCTTGGGCTTGTTTGATCGCGTTGATTACCCCGCGATGGCTGCAAGAGGTCAATACGATTAACCCGCGGCCTCTTAGATTGAACGCCGTGGCGATCTCGTGCCGGAACTGGTCCGGGATGACATCCTTCGTCCGTTCGTCCTCCGGAAGCTTGTCGGCATAGCATCCAATGCCGTGGTCCAAGCCGATCTTCATGGCACTAGGGGACAGCAGCTTCTCAAAACTCGTCTGGCCGATGTGTCCTGTGGTGAAGCCGTGATCGGCGACCAGTGCCGGTCCTTCCGCATAGGTCACCGCAACATTGGCGTCCTCCAGTTCTTTGCGATCCAAGGCTCCGAAGTCGCCGCGCACCGGCGGAGCCGTCCATTCGCGGGAGCAGAATGCCTCCTCGCCGCCGATGTAAATCGGTAGCTTGGCTTTGAGTTTGCCGTTGTTTTGTTTCAGGAAGCCGGCGAGACCGCCAAAATGATCGTAGTGACCGTGGCTCAAGACAAGGGCATCAAGCGCGGCTGGATCGATGCCTACGAGATTGGCGTTGTTGACCAGCGCGTCCGATGTGAAGCCGAAATCGACCAAGACACGTCGTGTTTCGGCGCCGCGCCGCGACTCGACGTGCATCGACAGGCCGAACTCACTGATCAACGTTTTACCCGGCGGCTTGCCACCGCCGATGCCCCAGCCGAAGTGTTCAATCTCAACATCGGAAACCTTCCGGCTCGGCGCGACAGCAAATTGGTAGCTGTCGACGACCACGCGCACTGCCACACGATCGATCTCCGGAACTTTGCCGGCGACCGATTCTGCGCGTACCGGCTTTCCGCTGCCGATCAGCGTCGCCACGACGACGCCGAATAAGGCAGCACCGCCGCCGCATACCACATCGCGTCGATGAATTGCGTTGCACTGACAAATTAACATGATCAATCCTCCCTTTACGTGACCTTTGCTGCCGCAAGGCATCACGCGGAAAAGCACTCCAGGGCGGAGGCGTTGGGGTGCCGAACACACCAGCGTCTGGCAGCCCGCACACCGAGGATTAGACGCATCCTATCCCGCGCGGGATAGCGTGGCGAGTCACATTGGCCCGGTCCGGGTCAGACTCGGAATAACTAGCAATGAGCACAACAAGTCTGCTTTACCCGGCAGGCGGACAACAGCGGTTAACTCAAGGAGGTCCGTCCCGGGCCGCGCCGCTGGACGAGTTCGGATTGGTTCGCGAGCGTCGCCTCCGAACTCCTCAGACCCGCGTCACGCGGATTTTTGCCTGATCAGCGAGCGCCGGTGCGGTGTCTTCAAGGCACGACTGGGCGCAGCAGACGCGCGGGTTGCCAAAACGCCGGTTAATTGCGCCGATACAGACGGTGATCGTCCGGCGCCTCAATGGATTGCTCTCGCTGCCTATCCACTTCGTTCAACAGCCAACCCGAACAGCGGACGCAATCGTGTCCCGAAAATGCTACCGACAAATGCTGCGGCTAACCACAGCCAGCCGTGTAGGCTTCCGGAGGCGATGCCGCTGAAGTAAGCGCCGATATTGCAGCCGTACGCGAGGCGCGCGCCATAGCCGAGCAGTAGACCACCGATAACAGCGGCCAGGAGTGAACGAGCCGGGATACGCCAAGTGGGCGCGAACTTGCCGGCGATGCCCGCCGCCGTGAGCGCGCCCAAGACAATCCCGAAGTCCATCACCGACGTCACATCGCGGAATATGCTCTGATGCAGCGCCGCCGATCGGGCTGGGTTCTGCCAATAACCCCACGAGGCGACGTCGGCTCCCGCCAGCTCGAATATTTTGGAGCCCCATAGCGCAAATGCGGAAGTGACTCCCCAAGGCCTTCCAGCGAGATAGAGAGTCGCGAAGTTGCCCAACGCCAGCGCAACAGCACCTGCGACGAGTGGCCATGGACCGTGTAGGGCGCGTCGCCAACCACGACGCTTTGGGACACCGCCGACCAGCAGCGTGCCGTGCCGGCGCTTTTCGATCACCATGGTAGCGGTCCAGATCCCGCCAAAAGCCGCCAGGCTGATCGCGAGCGCCGGTCCCCAGCCAAGCGTCTCGATGAGCGAAATGGAGCCGATGTTTGGCTGCTCCGACCACCAGGGCAAGTGCATCGCGCCGACGGCGGAGCCAATGATAAAGAAGAAAAGCGTGACGAACATCCGCGTGTTGCCGCCGCCCGCCGAGTAAAGCGTTCCGGATGCGCAACCGCCGCCGAGCTGCATTCCTATACCGAATAGGAAAGCCCCGACGAGCACCGATACCCCGAGAGCACCATATTCGCCATGGACACTCTGTCCGAAGAGCGATCCGTGCGCGAGCGCTGGAAAGAACAGCACGACTGCGACGGCGAGCATAAGCATCTGGGCGCGCAGTCCCGCGCCCCGTCCATCGGCGATGAAGACACGCCACGCCGAGGTAAATCCGAACAGCGCGTGATAGAGAACAAGTCCGAGGAACCCACCCAACACAAACAGTGCCCCCAGACGCCAAGAGTACGCCTCTGCAAGAGCAATAGCGCCCGACGCCAGAGCCGCCAGCCCGACCATCACCACGATCCTGTTGGCAGAATTCGGCTCTAACGTTTGTGAGTGATGGGGTGCAAGCAGCCTTGCGTCGACAGAAAGGTCGGTCATCAGAATTCCGAGATGGGATGAAAGGGTTGCGACTGGAAATGTAGAAATCGTCCTGCTGGCCGCAATCGGGCACGACGAGAAAAGCACCTTCTTCCCTCGAAGTGGCTGCGCACGAAACGTGCGTTCTTTGCCGGCCGCCAAATGTAAAATGGCGAGCGATGGATGGGCGTCTTGATAGGATAATACGAGACAAGCCCCTGAGATCAGTTCCGCTTCCTTCTGCTCGCGCAATGCCGGCTTTGCCGAGCTAAGCGATCAAACCATCAAGTCGGACCACTTCAAAATTGCCCTGCCTCAACAGGAAGGCCCCAGCCGGTCAGCCCCAGGGTGGCGCCTTGCTCTTTGTACTCGCGGAGGGGAACTGGGATACTTGCAGGCGCTGCCAAGCCTGCGGGTCGGCGGATGGATGGTTCTTCGGCGGTCGTTTCATGCCGCCGACGCTCGCTGTTGCCCCACGCGCTGGGCTTCTGTCCGAGCAAGGTCCTGCCACGCCAGAGCAACACGCAACCACTTCAAACGATCGACCGCGCTGGTCGCGGCTGCGGCTTGGCGCATCGCCTCCTCGGCTTCGGTTCGCGGGTCAACACCTTGGCGCATCCCCCATCCTGTAGCCAGTACAGCTTAATAGCCAAACAACGAAGCAGTCCGGGAAACTACGACTCGTCACCACCGACGCATAATTGACCAACACCATGTGGTCCGCCGCGCAAGCGGCCGGGTTTACCCAGCGTGATGCGCATCCGCAAAGAGCCTAGCTTGACGAAGCACTGGTTGCTCGGCTCCACCAAACTACAAGGTTTAGCGGCTTGTCTTGGACCTTGGCGCGACACATGTTTGAACTATGGGCACCAAGCGAGGGGATTTACTGCGCGTCCGTGCGCGCGTCAGCCGAGTGCGCGGCAGACGCGCGCAAACAGGTCGATCGGCTCGGCTGTGAAGCCTGGAACAAGCGTGTGCTGGCCTTCAAGAGACCAGCCCAGCCCTCGCCGACGCTCGGCGATGCACTCAATGCCGGTTACGGCCTCTGCTGCGACACCAATCAAACCGTCGCGCTCGACATCGTGCGCCGACCGAAAGCGACGCCAATCCATGAGCTGGAGCGCTATATGCGCTGAAAGGACTGCTCGCAGGTGCGCGGCTATCCGTACAAAGCGATCCCATCTCGTCGCCCTACGGCGAACCAAGAGTCCGGCGAGCGATCCGCCATCAACGTGGTGGCCGAGGGAGCGGTAGCCCATGCGGAACTATCGGACGTGCAACTCATTGAGCGGTTATTCATTTCGAGAACCGCCCTATGAACCACATAGCTGTTATCTTGATCTTACTCATTGGCGGCTCTTCGCTCGCCTTGGCCCAGACTGCGGGTGGATCGAGTAGCGGCTCGGCGGCGAGCGGAACTTCAGCGACCGGATCCACAGGTTATGAGGACGGCACCCTATCGACCGGGCACACCATAAGCGGCACTGCGGGCTCCTCCAGTCCGAACGGAGGCAACGCGCTCGGCCACGCAGCGACCGGCGGCGACGTGGATGCTTCCTCGGTTACCCAGGCTCCAACCTCGCATGACAACGCGGTGGATACGCCCGCCGCTGAACGCGCCATGAAGAACTTGGGCAATACCGATATTGGCATTCTCAAGAAGTAAGACCATTCTGCAAGTCGGGCTCGGTCTTGGCGTTTGCGGCTATTCTCGGTAGTCTCCGCGCCTAATGTGCAACCTCTATTCAGTTACGACGAACCAGGAGGCGATCCGCGCCCTCTTTCGCGTCATCAATCGCTATATCGGCAACCTGCCGCCGATGCCGGGAGTCTTCCCGGACTATCCCGCACCGGTGATCCGAAATGCCGGCGACGAGCGCGAGATGGTGCCGATGCGTTGGGGTATGCCACCGCCGCCAAAGACCAGCGGCCCGCCGGTTACCAACACCCGAAACACTTCCTCGCCTCATTGGCGGGGATGGCTGAAGCCGGAGAACCGTTGCCTGGTGCCCTTCAACAGCTTCGCCGAGTTCGCGCCCGAGCCGAACCCCGAGACGAAGAGGAAGGACGTGGTCTGGTTCGCGCTGAACAACCATCGGCCGCTCTGCGCCTTTGCCGGCATCTGGACCGAGTTCGAAGGCGACCGCGGCACCAAGTCCAAGCCGATCCCAGGGCCGCATCTGGTTTACGGCTTTCTGACGACGTCGCCGAACGCGGTAGTCGAACCTATCCATCCGAAAGCCATGCCGGTGATCCTGATGACCGACGAAGAGCGTGACGTCTGGATGCGTGCGCCATGGGACGAAGCGAAAGCCCTGCAGCGCCCGCTGCCGGACGATGCACTCAAGATCGTCGCACGAGGCGCCGACAAGGAAGATAAAGCTGCTGCCTGACGAGATCGGCAGCGTCCTATTTCGACTGAGACAGCCGAAAACGTCAATCGACGTGCCGTGCCCAGCGATTAATTGGCCGTCCGGAATTGACGCAGGTAATGCGTCCGGCCTGCACGCGTGGCACTTTCTGACGAGCAAGAGTGTGGAGGGTGATATGGCCCTGCACTTTACTCGCTTGGATACTCCGCGGGAGCTTGAAATCTGGATGGCGAGCAGCAGCGGGTTTTCGTTTGTGATTAGAAATGAAAGTCGCACTGGTCCCGGGCTCCACGGGCAGCCTGGCTTCATTGCCTCATGGCGGCCCATCCACCTGAACAAGCCGGCGATCAAAATTGCTGGATCTCCGTTCGATACCTTCGTCGAAGCTGAGAATGCGTGTGAGGCTTTCCTGAGACATCTGACTCAGTAAAAGGATGGCCGCGCTACCCCGCTGAGTGCGGCTCATGTTTCAGTGCACTAAGTCACGCGAGGCGATCTACGGCGCGTGCGAACGCTCAGGCGCCCGCGAGGCTACCGTCGGCCATGAAGTGTTGCTATACGGCCAGCGATGCCGCCCCCTGTTGGGACCCCCACACGGCCCAATCCAAATTGTTCTGGCGTCCCGTGGCAATGTCACTGGCTGCACCAATCAATCCGGCAGCGGTATAGAAGATCAGATAGATGTTCGTCGTGGCTTTTGCGCACCCACAAGACGCAGTGGTTCAGTGCGGCTCGGAGCTACCACAGATCGACAATTTGCGAGATGATCGTATTGCCGCTTTGATAGAGGATGCCTCGCTCTGTCCGACGTCATACGGCCGCCAACGCCAACGGCCGCCCGGTCAAGATCACCTTCGGCCAGATGCGCAGCATGGGCGTGCGCGGCATCCTCGTCTATTGCGCCGACTATCGATGCGGCCATAGCGTTGCCTTGAGCGCCAATCGATGGTCCGACGACGTGCGACTATCGGACCTTGAGTCGCGGTTCATCTGTCAGGCTTGCGGTAGACGAGGGCCGAAGTCCGGCCGGACTTCGATTGGAACACGCCGACAGTGCCAGCTATGGGTTACCGATGAAACTCACGACCGAACATCCCTTCGCTAACCCGGAAGCCGCGGCCCGCAAGTTGATCGAGCTGACTGCCGGTATCGAGCCGGCTCAAGACGCATCGACATCGAGAAAATCAATGCTCCTTGTCTCTACACGCTCAAGGCAAGTGGTGAGGAGTTCGGCGCCGGCATCAAGCATGCCGTCGAACGCGGCTGGCTCGAGCTGCATTAAAGCGGAACATACGTGCGACTGATCAAAGCCGAGAGAAACGGCCTCAGCATAACCCTATTGCCGGGGGTCATTGGAGGTCGCTTGGCGGTAATGGGCGCGCCAAGCGGGCCAATGTCCAGATCAAGGCACTACGACGGTCATGTTTACTTTTGCACAGACCAGCGTTTTCTCCCTGCCGTTTAAGGCCCCGGAGCTTCGAGCATATCGAAGAACCGAGAATGCAATGTGATAGGGTACTTAGAGCCGTCGAGTAAGACCCTGAACTGGCTGGCAGTCGCACCGCGCCCGACAATAATGCCTCGCTTACCGGATAGCCTGGGGCCGGCGGCGTCTACGACCACTATCCGACTTCCATTTATGAGTTCAGTCTTGGCGATCAACAGATCGGGCAACTTGGGCAAAACGCGACTGGTGCGGGTCATGACGGAAATTAGTTATCGGAAACAATGCTAAGACTTTGAACGCAGCGTTCTGTTCGGTTGAGCACACTTGTATTGATGCTGCTGCGCGGAGCAATTGATGATTTGGGGCTTCCAATGAAAAGGCCCCAGCCGGGGGAAGCTGGGGCCTCTTGTGACAGTCCGGCAAGGCACCCATTAAGCACTTGCAAGACCGAACGCCAACTCACCCGAAAGACCGTTCCTAAAGCGAAAGGTCACCGGTCTCAAGCGGGGAACCTCATTGCAACCACGTCTTAGAGGAGACCCAAGACTTGCGCTTGAACGCTGGGATCGAATGAACGTTCCTATTGTGGAGTTAGTCCCCAGCTCCTGGGCAACTGGAAGAAGCTGGGGCTGTGATATGTGTCGGCCTTTTGTGGAAGGTCGTCGGGAAAACCTGGCATCGCCACGTTTGTTCCTCCGGAATTCGGATCGCCAGCGCTGCGTTATGGGCGCGCCCCGCTTGGGGAGCTCATCTCGCGACAGACTAGTTATGGCTGATAACAATGCTAGTATTGACCTAAACGTGCAACTTGGCTCCCCGCCCATTTAGTCAATTAGGCTCCCCGCCCCTTTAGTAATGAGTTCGGGGGTCCAATGTCTGCTTTCCAAGCCAAGCTGGAGCGTTTTGAAAGCCTCGCAGCCGAATGCGAATTGATCGCCAATCGATCAGGTGGAAGTGAGCGGGAGCTATACCAGCGGCTGGCCAAGCGCTACCGGGATCTGGCGTTGGACATGCGGGCGTTAATCGCAACATTCGACGTGGCCGCGTAGGCTCTTTGCAATGGGCTACGCCGCTGTCGGCTCAAGCGCCGCTCCCTGCCTCTCTACATGCGTAAAACCAACCTGGAGCTGCTACTCGCACGCCGGCCGGACGGGATCACCGTGGCGCCATTTGAACGCGGCGAGATTGGTCCCGATCTATTCCGGGCCGCCTGCCGGATGGGCCTTGAGGGTCTGCTTTCCAAACATCGCGATCGGCCGTACCGTGGTGGTCGGCAGGAGCACTGGATCAAGGTGAAGGACCGGAGCCATCCCGCGATGGCGCGTGAGCTGTGACTTCTAAGGCAAAGCCAAAGGTGGCAGATAGGCATTTGCCAGATTTTTGCGAGCCCGAAACTCCGATCAAAGCTTGCGCTTCATCTTGACCTCGACACCCTTTGGCATCTCCGGCCCGTCATCCGGATTGCCCAGCTCCGATTGCAGACCGGGCACGGCTCACCAGGTGCGCCGCAGGGACAGGAGCGGGTTTGGCTCCCCCGGAAGAGCCGGTCCGGGTGTGCCTCGCAAACCCACCGACTGTTATCGCATCGGGCGCAGAATTTCATCACTTAGACCATTACGGGTAGCGGCAAGACGAGCTGCACCGCGAAGGGCCGCGTCGCATTGGCTTCGATGAACGCTTGCAGTGCCGGTGAAATGTCCAGCCGCTGCTCGCCGACGCGCTGCCCAAGCTCGTCTGCGATGTCGGAGGTCGTATCGCGCGACCAACCCTCGATCGGATTACGGATCGCGACGACTGCGGACGAATGCGTTCTCGTTCTGGTGAGCGGCGGTCCTGGCGAATTCAGAAATCCCCTCCATAGACTGTCGTTTATGCTTCGGAAGCTTCGCCCATTGACGAATGATCTTCCGGCGGGCTTCGCGTTGCTTTTCTCTTACGTCAGGCATCGGGACGCCCCTTGAACAGGATTTATTCCGGTCGATCTAGTATTGTTTGGGGTCACTAGAACTTCAACGTCCAATCAAGAACTCTTACCCCCCTCTGATCGTGCAGCGCTATGCACGCGAGCGAGCCTCATATTGGCTTTGCAGGCCCGCCGCCCTAGAATTGCGGCGATCGCAGGACGGGCGAAATGCAGTATGTTTGCGACGCGCCGAACCTTTTGACCCGGAATGGACATTAGGTCGCAGCCGCTACTTGGGAGGCTCGACGGTGGTCTTTGTCGATCCTTCCGGCGCCGGCTGCATCCGTGGGGGGCTTTGCCCTTGGGGACTTTCGGGAGGCGCACCACCTGAACCGGTGTCGATAGGCCCTGTCCAACCCTGCGGCTGCAACTGACCTTTGTCTTCGGGCGCCGAACGCCCGCTCGGCGCGCCAAGGTCGTCCGCCGGCTTGGCAGGTTGTGCAATCGCCAGTCCACTGGACAGCACAAGACATATCGATGCTCTTCGGACGCGCACTGACACCTCCGTTGACCCTTGAACGAAGAACTTCCCGCCGATCCTGCCGTTCCTGTTCAACGGAACCGAATTGCGGATTCCTTCGTTCAAGAACGACTTACAGGAGGAATTAAATGGCAAGAGCATCATGGAAGCGACCCGGCTCGCCGATCGGCAAGAAGGGCCCGCGCAGGGCAAATCCCTCATACAAGCATCGTACGCGTGACCCATGGTCGAGCGCAGATGTGAAAATGCTCAAGCAGCTCGCGAAAGGCAACACGCCGACCGGAGTCATGAGCGTCAAACTTCAACGTCCCGTCGCGGCTATCCGCAGCAAGGCGCAGCGCGAAGGGATTTCCCTGAAGCCCATCAACCGTGCACCCTACAATCGGCGCGCAACGAAGAGGCGTTCGCGTCGCTAAGACGCTCATTGGGTCTTGGGTCCAAACTACTTGCGGATGGCTTTCACAAACCCAGCAGATGCGCAGATTATCTAGAGGTTATCGGGGGTGCGCACCGGCGAAGATTTGTTTTGATTCCGCAACTCTTGTTGGGCCAATTCCCAAAATTCCTTGTCGCGGCCTTCAGGCCGCCCGGCCTTTTCCCAGAGCTGATGGGCGTAGGTTCGTATCTCATCCTCGTTCGGTTCAGCCATATGCTCTTGCCTTCTGGCCTCCCTGTTGGTGCAGGCCAAATGCCGGATGCACTTCATTGGTTCCAGTGGCTGCGGTCGGCTCTCAGATGGGATTGATGACTGGTACTACGTTTCGTACGCGAAGTAGGACGGAAAGACTCGAGATACATCGGTTGGGCGTTTCGCCGACGCCAAACCACAGCCCCCCATGGCGGACCCTTGCGACCCGCTCACGTTATCAACAGTGCACGTAGCGCTGCAGCAAACCTCGGCCATGTAGAGTCATGTCATAGGTCGTGTCGCTTCCTCTACAGCCTGGGTCGTGGTCGCCATTCCGCCGGCGTAGGCCGCTCCAGCGCCCAGAAGAAGAGCGCAGAAGCTTGCAAACATCGCATATGCGAAATGCTTCCGGGCTGCATCAATCTGAGCGGGCGTTGCAGCTCTCGTCGTCGCCGACGATTTCCCACTCCGTGGTATTCGACCAATACGCGACGCGCGTGCTGGCGGAATATGACGGGCCGACGAGGTTGCTGGCGATGCTGGTCGCCGAAGCCGGCAACATCGCCGCCGCACCGACCACCACGACGGTTGCGACCGCCCAGGCGGCCATCGCATGCCCGGCCCGACCGAGTCCTGTCTGATCCGGCGAATTGGCTGCCGCTACGGCGCCACCCAGAAATGCGGCGATGATCCCTGAGACCGCCCACCACACGAATGCGGCCCAGCCTGCACCGGCGGGGGCCGATGAAGCAGTGGGCATGTCGATCGCGAGCAAACCGATGCCGAACCCAGCATGGTCAGCAGGATCTGGACAACCAACGAAGTGAACATGCCGGCTAAAACGGCTGACCATGTCAGCCAAAAAACACATTGGGAACGGTGCGTGTAGCCATGGCGAACTCCTCCAGTAGCTTGTGTTCCGGTTCCAACGCGCGGTTAAATTCGTCCGTTCCTGTTGCGGGAAGTCCGGGTAGGCATAGGGACTTGGTTTTGCGAGAAACAACAACAGGAGGAACGGGCCATGACACTTGCCAGAGGCGCTTTATTGTGGCTGCTGGGTATTCCTCTTACGGTGATCCTGCTGCTTGCATGTTCTGGCGTTAGCCAGCAAATGATCGGAGACGATGCCGATGCCGGGTAGGATTTGGTAGCGAGTCGGTATAAACACCGGGAAGCTAGAGCGGATTTCCGTGAGGGGGTGCTGGTATCAATGACTGGGTTCGTTGCCCGCGACCGGCAAACCCGAGAAGAATAAACAAGCAAGACGAGAATCGCAGCCATCAGCAATGGTGTGCGCGGCGGGCGCTACGTCACACCAAACTTCCGTCTCGTCGCTCTCGCGATCAGATGAAAGGTTTCCCACCTGTTACAGCAAGCGTTGCACCCGACGTATAGCTCGACAGTGGATCGGCCAGCATAGGCGGTTGCGAGCTCAGCCGGCTGCCCGGCTCGTTTCATCGGCACCTGCTTGCCGAAGTTCTTTACCGTGTCCAATGGCATGGTTGACGGGATCAGCGGCGTCCAGATCGGGCCCGGTGCGACGGCGTTGACGCGTATGCCCTTTTCGGCAAGCATCTGGGCAAGACCGCCCGTGAAGTTCTGGATCGCACCCTTGGTAGTCGCATAGGCCAGTAGGATGGGGTTTGGCGTGTCGGCATTCACGGAAGCGGTGTTGATGATGGCGGATCCCGACTTCATATGCGCGACGGCCGCCTTGGCGAGATAGAACATCGCATGGATGTTGACCTCGAACGTGCTCTACCATTCGTCATCACTGATATCCGCGATATCCTTGAACGTGGCCTGATGGGCCGCATTGTTGACGAGGATATCGATCCCGCCGAGCTCATCGATGGCACGTTGAATGATGGCGCGGCAGTAATCTGGCTTTCGCAGGTCTCCGGGAAACAGGACAGCTTTGCGGCCTTCCTGCTCGACGAGAGCCTTCACCTCCTCGGCATCTTGATGTTCGTCGAGACAAGAAATGAGCACGTCGGCCCCTCGCGGGCATATGCAATTGCCACCGCTCGTCCGATGCCGCTGTCTCCTCCGGTAATGACGGCCTTTTTGCCTGCAAGACGGCCCGATCCCTTGTAGCTTTCCTCGCCATGGTCTGGACATGGCTTCATCGCCGACGTCGAGCCGGGCATCCGTTGCTGTTGGCTGGGATAAGGCGGGCGCGGATAATCGTACGATCGTCGGTTAAACGGCAGCCGCGGCGGAAACTCGTTGGCCACCGCGAGCACGGCATTCTCGTTGGTTTCCAGAGCAATCTTCTGCGCGAGCATCACGTCGCCGGATACCAGGCGCGCTGAAGGCGCAAAGCACCAACCCACCCTCGGCGTTCCGGCCCCGTCGAGCTCGTGGACGTTCGGAGCCGTCCCATCGTTGATGCGGTACCGCTTGGCAGTATCGCAACCGACCACATCGAAGTACCGATGTTCATCGAACTGCGCGAGTTGGGCCGGTGACAGCCACGCGCGCAGCAGGTGGCGGCCGCGGGCCTCTGGCGAGTTTTCTAAGATGATGCTGGCATAGAGCTCGCGGAGCGTTTGCAGCCGCGAACCCGCCCGACGTCGAGCTCCGAACAGAAGCATGGCAAGCGCTCACCTAGCCGCCGACGAGGCGCGGGTAGAATAGCGTCTCTTGGGCTGTCGGGTCGAATGCCCGCACTACGGCAACTTCGCCAGGCCCGTCCGCGTCGCCGCAGTGAATCTCTTGCCGGTCAAGTTCTTGAAGCGCTGCTCCGCCTTGGCCAATGCTTTCAGATCTGCCGCGTCAAATTCGCGCCGCGTGTCCCCGCTATGGTCCAAAACGACCTGCGTAGGCATAGACGCTCCTCCTATACTCCGCAATGATTGAAGCAAACAGGCGGCGAGGCGCGACGTACCTCCACTCTCCGATATTCTTGCTATGTCTGCCTACGTTAGGCTCAGCGTTCGCCCTTACCGTTGCGGTTGGTGAAGCGGGCGTTGCCGAGGCCCGTGCCGATTGTCAGCACGCCCCAACGTTTCACGTCCTTCATGAACGGGACCTCGGACAGGCCCTGCACCACGCCGTCGTTATGCATGACGATAGTCGTGTCGTGTTCCCCGATCTGAGGAATGGCTTCGACCAG